>NZ_JONJ01000011.1 GCF_000711825.1 [Clostridium] aminophilum DSM 10710
TCACAGAATCCGTATGTGTATATGGAAACAATGGAAGAAGCCCAAGACAAAGGTGCGAAATCTGATTAAGATGGGTGTGCCCGAGGACTTGGCGCATATGGCTGGCAACAGTCGGCGTGGATATTGGTTTACCACACATACAGTCGCAGTCAACATGGCGATGACAAAAGAAAGACTGATAAACAGTGGCTTCTATGATTTAGCCACAGCCTATCAGTCTGTGCACGTCAACTATTGAAAGCGCCGTATACCGAACGGTACGTACGGTGCTGTGAGAGGACGGGAGCTAATCACTCCCTCCTACTCAATTTTGTTTCATTGGAAATTTCTCCGAAATTCCCATGAAAAAAAACTCCGCAGAAACAGGAAAAAGAGCGGTGACGGCCTTTTCAGCTCCGGCAGAAAAAACAGTTTGAGAGTTTAGATTCCGACAATCGTTACGATCTGTGCGGTGATCATTATTTCCATTATGAGTATTGCATTTGGAATCCTGTCCAGCCGGATGATCCGGAATATGACACAGGAGCAGCTGAAGACATCTGTCCAGACAAATATTCTGACACTCCAGAAGTATCTGGACGAAATGAACATCTATGCAGAATCTCTCGGAAAAGAGATCAAACTATAATGAAAGATTATTGAAAATGAGAATTCGGTATGACAAGCCGCCGGTTTTTGAAAAAAAATACATAAAAAAAACTTTGTGGGATGACAATCCCGCGGTATAATACTTTGCATGAAAATGTTATGAATCAGATCGCTGTCATAACCATGCAGCGGAACATCAGAGAAAGGAAAAAGCATGAGCATTCGAATTGGTATCATGGGATACGGAAACCTGGGCAGAGGAATCGAGATCGCCGCAAAGGAAGCATCCGATATGGAGATCGCTGCGGTATTTACCAGAAGAGATCCGTCTACCGTTAAGATTCTCACCGAAGGCGTTCCGGTTGTGAGCGTGAATGAGGCGGCAGACTGGAAAGACAGGATCGACGTGATGGTTCTCTGCGGCGGATCCGCAACCGACCTTCCGGTGATGACTCCGCAGTATGCAGAGATGTTCAATGTCATCGACAGCTTTGATACTCACGCGAGAATCCCGGAGCATTTTGCCAATGTTGACGCGGCAGCGAAGAAGGCAGGAAAGATCGCAGTGATCTCCTGCGGATGGGATCCGGGTATGTTCTCTCTGGCCAGAGTATACTCCAACGCCATTCTCCCGGACGGAAAGGATTACACCTTCTGGGGCAAGGGCATTTCTCAGGGACACTCCGACGCGATCCGCCGCATTGAAGGCGTTCAGGACGCGAAGCAGTACACGATTCCGGTGGAGAGCGCACTGGAGGCGGTAAGAAGCGGCTCCCAGCCGGAGCTGACCACCAGACAGAAGCATCTCAGAGAGTGCTTTGTTGTTCTGAAAGAGGGCGCAGATGCGGCAAAGGTGGAAAAAGAGATCAAGGAGATGCCGAACTACTTCGCCGATTATGATACCACCGTTCACTTCATCTCCGAGGAAGAGCTGAAGAAGAATCACGCGGAAATGGCACACGGCGGTTTTGTATTCCGCAGCGGCAGGACCGGCGCAAACAAAGAGCACTCCCACATCATTGAGTACAGCCTGAAGCTCGATTCCAATCCGGAGTTTACCACAAGCGTCATCATCGCATACGCGAGAGCGGCGTATCGTATGCATCAGGAAGGACAGACCGGCTGCAAGACCGTTCTGGATATCGCGCCGGCATATCTTTCCGAGCTGAGCGGTGAAGAGCTGAGAGCGCATCTTCTGTAATTGCGTGTAATTGTGTATTTCCGGGGAACGATTGACACTCGTTCCCCTTTGATGTATCATTATTCAGATAAAATATATTTCCGCTGGGTTACAGCAGAGAGGGGATAGACTATGAAGCACATCATGACATTAGACACACGTGACATGAACAAGAGCATGGAGAACGGCGGCTGCGGCGAGTGCCAGACATCCTGCCAGTCTGCTTGCAAGACAAGCTGCGGTATCGCAAATCAGCAGTGCGAGAAGAAGAACTAAGATATAATTTCGGTCGATAAGACACAGATTATATTATCTCCGGCGGAAGGCGGCGCCCGACGGGGAATGCTTCGCATGAAGATGCGGCGCCGATGAGAACATGGAGCACGAAGTGCGAAATATTCGCTTGCGCAATCGAGCAGGTTTTATCCTGCTCGATTGTTTCGAAACATTCCGCCGGCCGGGGCGTGGTATCACGCCCCGGTCGTTCTGCGTTAAGGAGAAAAAGTATGATTCACCAGTATAAAATGAACGGTTACAACATCGTTCTTGATGTATATAGCGCAAGTATTCACGTGACGGATGATATGGCCTACGATGCCATTCATCTTCTGGACGAGGGAAAGTCTGAGGATGAGGTGAGAAGCGAAATCCGCCGTATGTATCCGGATGCCTCCGAGGAGGATATCCGCGACACCTTTGAGGACATCGAGGAGCTGGTAAAGAACGACAAGCTCTTCACCAAAGATGTCTTCCGCCCGGCAGCGAATTACCTGAAAGACAGGGGGACCGTCGTCAAGGCGCTCTGCCTTCTGGTTGCGCACACCTGCAATCTGAACTGTTCCTACTGCTTTGCATCGCAGGGTAAGTTCCACGGTCAGCAGGGACTCATGAGTTTTGAAACCGGAAAAGCAGCCATTGATTTTCTCGTAAAGAATTCCGGCATGCGCAGAAACCTGGAGGTCGATTTCTTCGGCGGAGAGCCGCTCGTGAACTTTGATGTCTGTAAGAAGATTGTCGAGTACGCGCGCTCGATCGAGAAGGAGCACAACAAGAATTTCCGTTTCACACTGACCACCAACGGCGTCAACGTAACGGACGAGGTCATCGAGTGGGCCAACAAAGAGTGCTATAATGTCGTGCTTTCTCTGGACGGAAGAAAAGAGGTCAATGACCGCTTCCGCGTGGATGCGATGGGCAACGGATCCTATGACAGGATTGTGCCGAACTTCCAGAAGTTTGCGAAGGCCAGAGGCGATCAGAATTATTACATGAGAGGAACATTCTCTCATTTCAACACGGATTTCACAAAGGACATTTTCCATATGGCGGACGATCTCGGCTTTACCGAACTCTCCATGGAGCCGGTTGTGACCGATCCGTCCAGCCCAAGCGCCCTGACCGAGGAAGATCTGCCGGTTCTCTACGAGCAGTATGAGATCCTTGCAAAGGATATGCTTCGCAGAGAGAAAGACGGAAAGCCGATCACGTTCTATCACTATATGATCGATCTGGAGCACGGACCGTGTGTATATAAGCGTGTTTCCGGATGCGGATCCGGCACCGAGTATCTGGCGGTGACTGCATGGGGCGATCTCTATCCGTGTCATCAGTTTGTCAACGATCCGGAGTACAAGATGGGCAATGTCTATGACGGCGTCACCGAGACCAGGCTGGTAAATGAGTTTAAGTCCTGTAACGTCTACTCCCGACCGGAGTGCATGAACTGCTGGGCGAGAATGTACTGTGCCGGCGGCTGCAGCGCGAATGCGCTTCACTCTACCGGGGACATTCACGGAGTATACGAGTACGGCTGCAAACTGTTCCGCAAGCGTATGGAATGTGCGTTGATGATGAAAGTTGCCGAGGCGGAGATGAGAGCAGAAAAAGAATAAAGAAGAACATTTTCCAGTTCAGGATTTTTGGGGCTGCCGTGCGAATGTGCGGCGGCCTCTTTCTCTGCGGCGAAACAGGGGCCGCAGGCAGCGTTCGGGCAACCGGTTCTTTCCGGAATGCCGGGAGATGCGGACGATGGGCATCTCACAGAGGTATGGGAAACCGCGGACGATGGGCAGCCCGCAGAAGTCCGGAACCGTGTTATACTGAAGACAGAAAAACGGAAAGTGGGCGTGAAAAATGATCAATCCGGTAGAATATTCGACTCTGTTCAAACAATTAACTCAATATACAGCGCAGGGACTCTTCCCGTTCCATATGCCGGGACATAAACGGCAGACGGATTCTTCCATCCTTCCGTACGGGATCGATGTGACGGAAGTGCCGGGGACGGATGATCTTCATGATGCGGACGGAATTCTGAAGGAAGCGATGGACCGGACGGCGGAGCTTTGCGGTGCGGACCGGACCTGGTATCTGGTCGGTGGCAGTACGGCCGGAAATCTTGCGGGGCTTTCGGCAATCGCACCGAAGGGAAGCGAAGTGATTCTTGCAAGGAACTGTCACCGCTCGGTTTTTCACGCGGCGCAGCTCCGGGAACTGACGGTGCACTGGGCGGTGCCGGCGATGGAGAAGAATTACGGAATGCAGGGATCGGTGGAGCCGGAAACCATCCGACGTCTTCTGAAAGCGCATCCGGATACCAGGGCCGTTGTTCTGACCAGCCCGACTTATGAGGGGATTGTGTCGGATATTCGGCAGATTGCGGCGATCTGTCACGAAAAAGGAATTCCGCTGATGGTGGACGAGGCTCACGGAGCGCATCTTGGCTTTGGACACGGCTTTCCGGAGAGCAGCGTTCACTGCGGCGCGGATGTCACTGTGCAGAGTTTTCACAAGACGCTTCCGAGCCTGACGCAGACGGCAGTGCTTCATCTTAAGGGGAATCTTGTATCCCCGCAGGCGATCGGACGCTGGCTTGACGTGTATGAGACGTCCAGTCCCTCGTATCCGCTGATGGTATCCATCGACGCGGCCTCCGGGCTGATGCGGGAAAAGGGCGATCAGCTTCTGAAAAAATGGCGCAAACACCTGGAGGAGTTCCGCGAAAGCACGGCGGTCCTTCGGGTTCTGAGGGTTCCCGGAGCAGAGGAACTATCCGGGGCAGCCTGCTTCGGCCTGGATCCGGGGAAAATTGTGATTGACGGAAGAAACGCCGGGCTGACGGGCCGGGAACTGGCAGACCGGCTTCGGGAAAAGTATGGGATCGAGACCGAAATGTCCATGGGATCATACGTTCTTGCGATGACCGGGATGACGGATCCCGAAGAATCCTACCGGAAACTGGCGGCGGCGCTCCGGGAGACCGACCGGTGGGCGGAGGAGACGTTCGCTTTACCGCGGCAGCCGGAGGGAAGCGAGATCAAAAGCGAGGCGGGAAAGGACTGCGATGAGACCGGAATGCCGGACCCGCCGGCATTTCCGGAACCGGGAAAGGCAGTCCTGACCATCGGGGAGGCCGTAGACATCCCGGAATCCCGCTGCGCCGGAATCGAGTTTGTCCGCTCGGCAGGCGCGGTGGCGCAGGAATATGTGTATGCTTATCCGCCGGGGATTCCGTTTGTGATTCCGGGAGAGACAATCACGGAGGACGCGGTCCGGTATGCCCGGTGGCTGAAAAATGCCGGATTCCGGATTCATTTTACCGAATCGGGGGATGATTCGGAGAAAATCCGTGTCGTTCAATCATAAAAAGAGTTAAAATAGAAGTGGATCCTCCGGTATTTTTTTGATACTTGTTTATGTTTCGAAAAACAGGGACGAAAAAAGAAGTGAACGATCGTGCAGTTATGCACTGATTCCGAAATATCAATATAAGAGACCATTCGTTCAATATAATGGAGAAGACTATGAGAGTGACACCGATCGACTCGGAAAAGAAGAAAAAACGTTTCGAGATGAAAACTGCCCTGATAATCCTTCCCCTGATTATTATTCTTTTTATTCTTTTGATTACCGATTTGCTTCTGATCCGGTCCCGGCGGAAGATCGTAAACGAGCAGATCCGCATTTACGCAAATTATCAGATTGCGGACCAGCTGAACAAGCATCTGTTCTTCGGCACGATCTGGGGGACGATCATTGATCAGGACGGAGGGGAAGTAAAACATTTCTCCAAAACCACGGAGCATCTCCTGAAGAACTATGATATCAAGGGGATTGAGAGTATCTCGCTTGCTCAGGCCAATCATGTGGTTTATACCCATTCGCTGAACTCTGCCTATCCGGTGAAACGTGACATCTTTACCGATGCGGATCTGCAGGGTTACGTCATTCGCTCGAAATTCACCGGACTCCAGAGCGTTTCGCATATGTCCCGGATCGAGGGGACGGATCAATACCGTATGTATGTGCTGACGCCGGTTTATGTGAACGGCGATTTCGGAAAGAGAGAGTTCTGGGGCGTGACCCTGATTGCGATGCGGATTCCGGAGATTCTGGAGGGCATTGCACTGGACAAGATGAGCACGGATATTGACTTTAAGCTCAGCGGCGCGGTGGAAGGCTCGGAGGAGCACCAGGCGTTTATTGAGACCAAGCAGGAGGAATTCCGGTCGCCTGAGGTGTATTATTTCCAGGTTCCGAACGGTACCTGGAAACTCGAAGGCGAGTGGAAGGGCGGCTGGATCACGAGAACCGAGATGATTCAGCAGGCGTTGGCGTTTCTGTTTGTCGGTGCCGGTGTCGTGATTCTCCTGTCCATCAATTCGAGAAGAGCGATGCTTGCGAAGATCAGCATGCAGGATGAACTGACCGGAATCAACAACCGGTATTCGCTCCGGATTCATTTCCCGGAATATGTCGGAACAAAGAAGGATATTTTTGTGCTGTTTGTCGATGTCGACCGTTTCAAAGAGGTCAATGACACCTTTGGACACGAGGCGGGAGACCAGGCGCTGCAGGCGGTCGCGGAAAAACTCAGCGAGTTTTTCGGGGCGAAAAACTGCTACCGCTACGGCGGAGACGAGTTCCTTGTGGTGCAGAAGTCGGACAACGGAGAAAAACTGAAGGAAAAGCTCGCTTCATTCCGGACGGAACTGGATCTGACCGACCGGAACGGGCGCGGGATTCACATCACCTTGAGCGCCGGATGCTGCGTCGGAAAAGCGGAGAACGGAGATGCTCTGAGACGGCTGATGAAGGAGGCGGACGAGAAGCTGTATGAGGCGAAGCATAATGGAAAGAACCAGATTGATATGTAAGGCGGCTATCCTCTTCAGCGCGGCAGCGCTTCTGACCGGTGCCGGGTGTTCGGCACCGTCCGGGGCGGAACAGAATGCCGGGACCGGTGCTCCGGCGGCGGTGACTGCGGGGGACGGAACCGGAGCGGAATCCGGCGCGTCCGCGGAAATGCAGACGCCGGGCGGGGAAAAAACACGTCCGCTCTCGATCGATGTGGTGCTGAAGACCAATTCCTCGGAATACTGGGGGTATGTTCAGGTCGGCTGTCTGGCGTACGCAAAGGAGCATCCGGAGATTTCGATTTCGGTAAAGGGTGCTTCCGCCGAGACCGCAATGGAAGAGCAGGAGAACATCGTGCGGACGGACCTCATGGAAGACCGGTTTGACGCGTATGTCATCGCACCGCTGAATCCTGCGGAGATCGCGGAACTTCTGAAAAAGACGGATCGGCCGGTGATTGCACTGGATACACCGATTGATTCTGACCGTGTGCTGGCTTACTGCGGCACGGATAATCATAAGGCTTCCGGGGCCGGTGCCCTGGAGGCGGTGAACATGGCGAAAGAGCGCGGATGGAAGGAAATCCGTGCCGTCAATATTGCCGGTGTGGAAGGCGACCGGGTCAGTGAACTCCGGGCGCAGGGATACCGGGAAAGCATTGAGGCGGAAGGCGGTACCTTCCTGTCGGAGGAGACGGTTTACGCGGAATCTTCTCCCCAAAAAGCCGCGGCGGCCATGCGGGATATCATCAGGAGACATCCGGAAGGGATTGCGATCATCGCCTGCAATAACGATGACATGGCGACAGCCGCGCTGGCGGAATGTCTGAAAGCTCCGGCATACCGGAATACGGTGGTCCTCGGATTTGACGGGATCGGTTCGGCCTGCGAGCGCCTGCTCGAAAACAGCAATTATGAAAACTATGTCACGGTTGCGCAGAATCCGTACGAGATGGGTTATATGGCGGTGGAGGCGGCCGTCAATGCACTCAACGGAAGAGCGATCCGCCAGAGTTCGAACATCGTGGACGGAAGAACGTTTATTGATGTCGGATTTAATGTGATTACGCGCAAAAACGCGTACGGACGCATGGAAATGCTCCAGAAATTCTGGGAATGAGACTTCGGGAGCGGAATGCCGGACGCAATGGAAAAGCAACGGGAAACGTCTGGCATTTCCATGATATAAAACGCTTTGCGGACTTTGTTACAGACCGGACAGGACAGAAAACAGGATAGAAAAATGAACAGAACAACCGATACCATGAAACTGACCACCGGGGCTATGATCGTCGCGATCTTTGGCGTCTTTCTGGTCATCAATCTGCAGACAGGAGGCCTTCTGGCCGGAATTTTCACGTATGTCCTTCCGATTCCGATGGTGGCGTACGGCGCGAAGTACGGTTTGAAGAGCAGTGTTCCGGTGTTTATCTGCATGGCGATTGCCGCATTTCTGATCAGCCCGTTCACCACCTTCTTCTATGCGATCGCCGGCGCTTTCATCGGCCTCGTGTACGGCGCCTGCATTCACCGGAGGATGGACATGACGAAGGCGCTTCTGATCGTGATGGCGATCGCGGCGATCTCGGAACTGGCCGCAACCCTGTGTCTCAGTTCAGTGTCCGGGTATGATCTCGGGCAGCAGGTGACGGAAATGCGGTCCATGATGGATCAGACCTTCGGGTCGGCCGGCGTGGTGATGCCGGAGAATATGATGGAGGGGCATTTCCTTCTTCAGATGATGATCCTTGGCGTGGCGATGATGGGCGTGATGGAGGGATTCATCGTATCCCGTCTGAGTCTGATCGTGCTTCGCCGGCTTCGGATACAGGTTCCGGCGCCGACGCCGATCCGGGATATCTATCCGCCGAAATGGACCGGATATGTCGCGCTTGCCGCGTCCTTCGGATACATGGTGTCCTTTTCCCAGCCGCTCGCGGAAGGTCCGCTACAGGGAATGATCCAGTCTGTCGGCATGGTCGGGTATATGTATCTGATTCTCTTCGGCATGACGGCCATCGGACTTCTGGTACGACGGTATTGGGGAAAGGGAGGACTGCTCACGGTTCTGGCGTGCATGACCGGTCTGATGTTCTTTTCCGCCGGCGTGCTCGTCATGGGATTTTTCTATGTCTCCGCGGGATATCATAAGAATCTGGCAGAGGCAATCCGGAAGAAAGAAGAAGCGCGCGCAAATGAAGGATAATTCAGGGTATTCCTGCAGTGGTATAAGCTGCGGGAATACCTTTTATTTTATTTTTGCGTCAGCGGGAATCTTTCTTTACATTCCGGAACCGGTTGGGTATGATGTGAATAGTATTAGTCTGAGTTATAAATAAACAAGAAGAATATAAATATCAGATATATAAATTCATTCCCGGTATAAACGGTGAGAATCCGGCGAAGACTGGGCGAAGGAGGACAAGCATGGGAAAAGTATTTCTGTTCGGAAAGGATGTGGATACGGACCAGATCATCGCGTCGCAGTATCTGCTGTATCCGACGGTTGAGGAGATGAAGGAGCACACATTTGAGTCTCTGGATACGGAATTTGCAAAGAACGTAAAGCCCGGGGATTTTGTCGCGGCGACCGATAACTTTGGCTGTGGTTCCTCGAGGGAACAGGCGCCGGCGGTGCTGAAAGCGCTGGGCGTCAGGGCGGTGTTTGCGCGGTCATTTGCCCGCATTTTCTACCGGAACTGCATCAATATCGGACTTCCGGCCATTGTCTGTCAGGACCTCTGTGATCATGTAAAGACCGGCGATGAGATCGAACTGGATATGGCGAAGGGAACCGTGACGGCCGGCGGAGTGGCCTATGCCTGCACAAAGCTTCCGGAGCATCTGCAGAATATTCTGAACCAGGGCGGACTGATCGCGTCTTTGGATAAGGACGCATGAATGTGTTAACGGCTGCGAAGCAGGCGTGTCACATATTTTGCAATCCGGGTTATGAAGAATAAAAGGCTGTAACAGATAACACACGAGGAGTGACCATTATGGGAATGACGATAGCGGAGAAGATCGCGGCGAGAGCGGCGAAAACATCGGAGACAAAAGCCGGAGAGATCCACACGGTGGAACTGGATTATCTGATGAGCAATGACGGAACAACGCATCTGACCATCGATATGTACCGGAAACTGAAGCACCCGCGGATTGCGGACAAGGACAAGCTCGTATGGATCGTGGATCACAATGTTCCGTGCGACAGTCCGAAGACGGCGGCATCCCAGAAAAAGATGCGGGATTTCGCGAAAGAAAACGGAATCCGTTTCCACGAGGGAGAGGGAATCTGCCATCAGATCATGATTGAAAAATATGTCTGCCCGGGACAGCTGGTTTTCGGCGCGGACAGCCACACCTGCGCATACGGTGCGGTGGGAGCCTTTGGAACCGGCGTCGGGTGCACGGATTATCTCTACGGTATGGTGACGGGGCAGTCCTGGATCATGGTTCCGGAGACGCTCCGGTTCAATCTTCACGGTAGACTTCGCGACGGAGTGACCGCCCGCGACCTGATCCTCACGATCATCGGAAAAATCGGTGCGAACGGAGCAAATTACAAGGCAATGGAGTTTGCCGGCGACGGCATGAAGAATCTGACGATGAGCGACCGCATCTCGATCTGCAATCTCTGCGTGGAGGCCGGTGCGAAGACGGCGCTGATGGAGACGGATGAGATCACGCTCGAGTATCTGAAAGAGCACGGAGACCGGAAGCCGGCTGCGGCATTTGCCAGCGATCCGGACGCGGTCTTCGCCGGAGTCTATGAGATCGAGCTCGGCGAGATCGTTCCGGTAGTGGCAAAACCGCATTTTGTGGACAATATCGCACCGGCGGGGGAAGTGAAGGGCGTGGCGATCAACGAGGCATTTCTCGGCTCCTGCAACAACGGACGGATCGAGGATCTTCGGCTTGGCGCATCCATTCTCCGCGGCCGGAAGGTTTCCCCGAACGTCCGGTTCCTGGTGGTTCCGGCGAGCCGGGAGGTCTATCTTCAGGCACTCGAAGAAGGACTGCTTTCGGTATTCTCCGAGGCGGGCGCGATCATTATGAATCCGAACTGCAGCGTCTGCTGGGGGAGCTGTCAGGGCGTCATCGGAAAAGGAGAGGTGCTGATCAGCACCGGAACCCGCAACTTTAAGGGAAGAGCGGGAGACAAGGATTCGTTCGTCTATCTCGGATCGGCGGCGACCGTCACGGCATCGGCGGTGAAGGGGGAGATCTGCACGGCAGATCAGCTGTAAAAAAGGAGAAAATGATGGAACAGTTTACAGGAAAAGTGTGGGTCCTCGGTGACGACATCGATACCGATATCATCATGCCGACGGAATATCTGGCTTTAAAGACCATTGACGATATGAAACCGTATGCATTCTCACCGCTCCGCCCGGAACTGGCCGGTCAGATCGCCCCGGGGGACATCATTGTGGCAGGCAAGAATTTCGGTTGCGGCTCTTCGCGCGAGCAGGCGCCGGAGGTCATCAAGGCACTCGGCATCCGCGCGATCATTGCAAAATCCTATGCGCGGATCTTCTTCCGGAATTCCATCAACAACGGCCTTCTTCTGATCGAAAATGACGGGATTCAGAGCGACGTGAAGGAAGGCGATACGCTCACGGTGTCGGTCGGCGAGAAAATCGTCCGCGAAGGGAAGGAATATCCGATCACGGAACTGCCGCAGAATCTTCTGGATATTCTGGAAGCCGGCGGACTGGTCCGGGCGATGCAGAAGCTGAACGGAATCGAGGTGTGAGATGGGCGAGACGTTAATTGAGAAAATTCTTCGGGCGAACACCGGCAGGGAAACGGTGAAAGCGGGCGATATCGTGACCGTGAACGTGGACCGCTTGATGGTTCATGACATATTCATTCCCTTCGTCAAAGAGAAATTTGAGGAGATGGGATTCCGGAAGATCTGGGATCCGGAGAAAATGGTCCTGATCTACGATCATCTGGTGCCGGCGAGTCAGCAGGATGACACGAGACATTTCCATATCGGGGATGCGTTTGCGGAAAAATACGGTCTGACACATGTTCACCGCGCCGACGGCGTATGCCATCAGCTGATGACCGAGGCGGGGTATGTGAAGCCGGGCAATGTGGTCTTCGGCACCGACAGCCACACCACGACCTACGGCAGCGTTGGGGCATTTTCCACCGGAATCGGATATACAGAGATGGCGTCGGTTCTCGGAACCGGAAAACTCTGGATCCGCGTTCCGGAGACAATCCGCGTCAACATCACCGGAACCCTTCCGGGCAATGTCACCTCCAAGGATGTGATCCTGCGGATTCTGGGCGATATCCGCTCGGACGGCGCGACATACCGGTCACTCGAATTCGGCGGTGATACCGTTGATCATATGTCGGTGGCAAGCCGGATGACCATGAGCAACATGGCGGTTGAGGCCGGCGCAAAGTGCGGTCTGTTTGCCCCGGACGAAAAGACCTGCGAATATTGTGAGATACCGTATTCCGAAAAAGAGAAGGCCCTCCGCGCGGATGAAGATGCGGAATACGTGCAGGTCCTGAATTACCGTGCCGAAGAGTTCGTGCCGGTTGCGGCATGTCCGTCTCAGGTGGACAACATACGGAATATTTCCGATCTTGCGGGAATTCCGGTGGATCAGGTCTTCATCGGTTCCTGCACCAACGGACGGTTGGAAGACCTTCGGACGGCGGCGGAAGTCCTGAAGGGAAAGCATATTGCGCCGTTTGTGAAGCTGATCGTGACGCCGGCCAGCCGGAAAATCTATGAGCAGGCGGTGGAAAAAGGTTATATCCGCGCCCTTGTGGAGGCGGGAGCAATGGTTACGGCGGCGGGCTGCGGACTCTGCTGCGGCCGTGCGGGCGGAATCATGACTGACGGCGAGGTCGTGGTGGCGACCAATAACCGTAACTTCCTCGGACGGATGGGCACCTCGAAGGTCAACATTTATCTGGCAAGTCCGAGAACGGCAGCGGCCTGTGCGGCTGCCGGAACGATTGTCGTACCGGAGGAACGTTGTCAGACTCCCGCTCAGGAATAAAGGAGGGCAGTGCCGGCGCGCAAAATCTGCGGGGCTCCCTTTCAGGAATCAGGGGATGCGGGAGCCGGACTCCGCCTGCGGACTTGGTTTATGGGAGAACCGGGAATCGGACCGGTTTGCCGGCGTTTGTTTCATACACGGGAGACCGTGATTCGTCACCCGGAAAACTGTGGTTCATCACCGATGATAACAACAAAATCTTGCGGTACAAGTAAAGATTAGATTATATTAACAAAAGTTGTTATACAATATGAAAAGCGGGATGAATGTTTTTTGACTGAAGCGGGTGAATACAGATGAAGAACGAAGAAGCAGAGAAGATACTGGATCTTTCCAGACAGGTAATACGGACGTTCTGGAGCGGCCAGCCGGAGTTGTATCTGAATCATCTTCATCCGGAAGTGTCTTTTATCGGGCCTGCGGACGGCGTAAACGTGAACGGAAGAGAAGAACTGAAGAAACTGGCTCTGAAGATGAGCCGGTCCATGCCGAAGATCTTCATCAGCAGCGATCGGTATGAGATGCTGCATTATGACAGAGATGCCTGTATTGTGGCGGCGTATTACACGACGCACACGGATCCGAAAAGCCATCAGATTCTTCGGGAAAACAAGCGGTGCACGCTGGTATGGATCCGCGGGGGCGATACCTTTCTTCTGCTTCATGCTCACGTTTCGGACGGACATCATATGCTGCACGGGGATGAGTCTTTCCCGATCGCGGCCGGACAGGAAACGTATAATTACATGATGGAGCTGATGCGTCAGCGCGGTGATTTTGTCAAGATTACGGTGCGGGATACCGAAGGCGTGACGCATGTCATCTCGGAGAATGATATTCTTCTGATTCAGACGGAAGGAAATTACACGACAATCCGTTGTTTTGACCGCAATGTCCGGATCAAGCGTCCATTGAAATACGTGAGAGAACTTCTTCACACGGAGATTTTTGTGGAGGTGAGCCGGAATACGATGATCAACGGAGATTATGTCGAGCGGATCACCGGGGATATCGTGAGTCTGATTGACAAGACCGAGATCCGGATCTCGTCACGAAAGGTAAATTCGGTGCTGAAGGTCATCCGGAATCTGACCAATATCTGATGGGAATCGGACCGGCAATGCACGGTATTTTCTATGCGGGGGGACAGGGGCTGCGGCCGCTGTCCCTTTCTCTGTCCCTTTGTTCTTTTGACAGGGTTTTCTCTCTTGTGTTATTTTATGTCATGGAAATTTCTTTTTACAATCCCATGACATTTCAGGTTTTTTCCATTATGTTCAGCTGTAGGAGGATACGATATATGAAAAATCTGCTTGTAGCACAGTCCGGCGGCCCGACGGCAGCCATCAATGCGACCCTTGCCGGTATTATCGAGGCGGCGGTATGGAGTGATAAGGTCGACCGGATCTTCGGTGCCGATTACGGTATTCAGGGAGTGCTGGAGGAGAAATTCATCGACCTGACCAAAATCGGAAGCAATGAGAAAATTCTCGATCAGCTGAGCACGACTCCGAGTGCGGCACTCGGTTCCTGCCGTTACAAGCTGAAAGATCCGAAAGAGGATCCTTCCGAGTTTCAGAAAATTATCGATATTTTCCACCGGTTTTCCATTGCATATTTTGTATATATCGGCGGAAATGATTCCATGGATACCGTGTGGAAACTTTCCGCGTACATGAAGGCCCACGGCGTCGATGATATTACGGTGGTCGGCGCTCCGAAGACCATCGACAACGACCTTTACGGCATTGATCACTGCCCGGGCTTCGGAAGTGCGGCAAAATACATTGCGACTTCCTGTGCGGAACTGGAGCGGGAGATTCAGGTTTATGATACCCCGTATGTCATCATTGTCGAGATGATGGGACGCAATGCCGGCTGGCTGACTGCGGCCGCGGCGCTGGCGGAAGGTCGAAACGGCGGTGTTCCGTATCTGATCTATCTGGAGGAGAGACCGTTCTCGATTGAACGGATGATCGGCGATATCCGCGAAAAGCTGGAGACAAATCAGGGAATCATTGTGGCGGTCAGCGAGGGAATCCACGACGGGAACGGGAAATTCATCTCCGAACTCGGAACCCAGCATCAGTATCTGGATGCATTTGGACACAGCATTACCTCCGGTGCGGGAAAGGTTCTTGAGGAGGCGGTCAAGGAACACATCGGATGCAAGGTCCGTTCCATCGAACTCAATCTTCTCCAGCGATGCGCGGGTCACCTTCTGAGTGCAACGGACATTGAAGAGTCCAGAAAACTCGGCAGCAATGCCGTGAAGATCGCACTCCGGGGCGGATCGGGACGGATGTCGTCCCTGAAGCGGGAGCCGGGAGAGGAGTACAGCGTCATTTACACGGAAACGCCGATCACCGAGGTGGCAAACCGTGAGAAGAAGGTTCCGCAGAAGTGGATCAATGAAGCCGGAAACGGCGTGAAGAAGGAGATGATCGATTACCTTCTTCCGCTGATCCAGGGCGAGGAGCGGTGCCGTTATGAGGACGGCGTTCCGAAATACGTCATTTTGAAAAATTATGCAAAGACCGGAAGAATGAGCTGAGCTTCCGGCAATCCCGATTGCGGCGCATGGCGGAGACAGAGGATGCAGAAAAGCAGCCCCGGTCTTTTGCTGGGGGAAAAGCGCTGAATGGAAAATGTATAAATATATATTATAAATGTATATTCTGAGCAGACGGGCAGTTCCTTCGGGGACTGCCTGTCCTTATGCCGCCGCTCTGGTGCGGACTTTGTTTCTGTACAAAAGGTATGGAACGTGATAAACTATCCTTTATGGTGTCGTACTGTGCCCAAAAGAGAATGCGGGCTTCAGACGGCATCCGAGATGTACAGACAATACCGTTTGAGATACAGAAACAGGATAATCAGATGATAAAGGCAAAACAATACCGGGCAGTTATTTTTGATCTGGACGGAACACTGTTAAATACGTCCCGCGGCGTATTCTCCAGTGTCCTCTATATGGCGGAGAAGATGGGATATCCGGAACCGGATCCCGGCGTTCTCCGGACGTTCATCGGACCGCCAATTCGGGATTCGGTCAGGCGTGTCTGGGGAGTGGACGATGATGAGGCCGTGAGGGCACATCATTTCTTCCAGGAAGCCTATATCGGCGGCGATGCACTGAAGACGGACCAGTATCCGGGAATGATGAATCTTCTCCGGGCTCTCCGCGACCGGGGGATCCGGATCGGCGTCGCGACGCTGAAACCGGATGAGCAGGCAAGAAGAGTGCTCGGAAACTGCGGCATTGCGCCGTTGATCGACCATATCTGCGGTACGGACATAACCGGAATGGGATCGAAGGAATCCCGGATCCGCAACTGCCTGGAGGCGTTCGGAATTCCGGCAGCGGAGGCCGTGGAGATCGGCGATACGCTTTATGACGCGGAGGGCGCGCATGCGGCCGGAGCGGATTTTCTGGCCGTCCTCTACGGATTCGGACCGGATACCATCGAGGAATGGGAGAGCGCGGGGCCGGTCTTCTGCGCGAAGGACACGGACGAGATCCGGAATTATCTTCTGGGATAAGCGGAATTCTTCTCAGGGATGAGGAGATGGAGACGAAGTCCGCGATCTTCCCTCAGGGATGAGGAGATGGAGACAAAGTCCGCGGACTCACATCAGGGATGAGGAAGTGGGAGCGAAGTCCGCCTGCGGACTTTGTCCCGACAGTATGGAATGACGAAAGAAGGATTTGAAAGTGAGAGAACGAAAGCTTCTGGACTGCACGCTCCGCGACGGCGGATATGTGAATGACTGGGAATTCGGAAAAGAGAATATCGTAAACATTTTTGAACGCCTTGTCGGTGCCGGCGTGGACATCATTGAGGTCGGCTTTCTTGACGACCGGAGAGTCTATGACCCGAACCGCACGATCTTTCCGGACACGGAAAGCCTGAATAAGACATTTTCCAAACTCGATCCGGGAAACAGCATGGTGGTTGCGATGATCGACTACGGCACCTGCGCGATCGATCGGATCCAGCCGCAGAAGGACACCTGCCTTGACGGTATCCGCGTCATTTTCAAGAAGGCGAAGATGAAGGGCGCGATCGAATTCTGCGCGAAGCTGAAAGCGCTGGGTTATAAGGTGTTTGCCAATGCGGTCTCCATCACCAGCTACAACGACCGGGAACTTCTGGACCTGGTGGATCTGGTCAATGACATCGAGCCGTATGCCATGTCGATGGTGGATACTTACGGACTGATGCATGAAGATCACGTGCTGCATTATTTTTCGCTGATTGATTACAACCTGAAGCCGGGAATCATGATCGGCTATCACTCGCACAACAATTTCCAGATGGCGTACAGCAACAGCATTCAGGTGCTGAAGGCGCCGGCGTCCCATTCGGTCAATGTGGACGCGTCGCTCTACGGCATGGGAAAGAGCGCGGGCAATCTTCCGATCGAGCTGATGGCCATGTACATGGATACCAACATGGGCAAGAATTACGGCATGTCCCAGCTGATGGAGACCATCGACCTGAATATCATGCCGTTTTTCAACCGGACGCCATGGGGATACAAGCTGTTCTTCTACATCGCGGCTTCCAATCAGTGCCACCCGAATTACGTCAAGCAGCTCATGGAGAAGCAGACTCTCTCCCTGAGCCAGATCAACGAGCTCCTGCAGATGCTTCAGGGCGAAAAGAAGCTTCTCTATGACAAGGATTATATGGAGAATCTCTATCAGGAGTATCAGGGCCACGACTGCAGCGACGATCAGGCGCTGGCGGAACTCACGGAATACTGGAAGGACAGGGACATTCTCCTCATCGGACCTGGCCGGAATGTGGAAAACCAGAAAGACCGTGTGGACGCATTTGTCAGCGAGCATCATCCGGAGATCATTTCCATCAACTATCTGCCGCTTCATGTGAAGGCAAACTGCATCTTCATCAGCAACTCCAAGCGGTACATGATGCTGAACACTTCACTGGCGGAAATGCAGGAGGAAAACCGGGAGAGCAAGGAGAATTTCCGTGTGATCGCGACCTCCAACGTCACGAAGATGAGCGGACATTTCGATTACACACTCAATTATTCGACATGGATCGACCGCTCGGCGGAGATCGTCGACAACTCCTTTGTCATGCTGTTGCGCGTTCTGGCGAAATGCGGCGTGAAGAAAGTTTTCTGCGCGGGCTTTGACGGCTACAGCGAAGACGGAAAGAACTATTTCAATGCGGGAATGGATTACCGCAATGAGCGTGAAAAGAGAGATATCGAGAAGTCCCTGCGCACCAACCGCTATGTGGATTCCGTTCTGGCGGATCTCGCGGACCGGATGACGGTGGAATTTGTCACCGATTCCCGCTATCACGCATAAGGACGATACTGACAAAAAACGAACCATGAATTGCAACATATACGCCATTCCGGTTGTATATGAGGAGGATATTTCATGAAAATCAAACTTGCGAATTACCTGTCACAGAAACTGACAGAGATGGGAATTACCGAATGCTTTACCATCACCGGCGGCGGTGCCATGCACTTAAACGATGCGCTTGGCCATCAGAAGGGGCTTCACTGCACCTACAACCATCACGAACAGGCCTGCGCGATGGCGGCAGAGGCGTATGCGAGAATTCACAACAGAATTGCCGCAGTCTGCGTGACGACCGGACCGGGAGGAATCAACGCGCTGAACGGCGTTGCCGGAGGTTTTGTGGATTCGATCCCGATGATGATCTTTTCCGGACAGGTTCGCTATGACACCAGTTCCATGTCCACCAATCTTCATCTCCGCGCGATGGGAGATCAGGAATACGATATCGTCAAGTCCGTTGACCGTATGACCAAATATGCCGAGATGATCATTGATCCGATGCGGATCCGTTTCTGCATGGAGAAGATGTTCTTCCTTGCCATGAACGGAAGACCGGGTCCGTGCTGGCTCGACATTCCGCTGAATGTTCAGGCATCCATCATTGAAACCGATGATCTGATCGGTTTCGATGCGGAGGATTACAAGGCGGGCGGCACCGGATGGAGCGCTCCGAGCGGTCATGAGAGGGCGGAAGACTTTGCCGGTCACGGAGAGTACCGCGAGAAGTTTGCGCCGAAGGTGACCAGAGAGCAGGCGAAGGCCGTGATCGACCGGATCCGTTCTTCCGAACGCCCGGTGATCAATGCCGGCAACGGGATCCGCATCGCCGGCGCGCACGACATTTTCATGAAGGTTGTGGATAAGCTCGGCATCCCGGTGGTGACCGGCGCCGATTCCATCGACTGCATCTGGGATGAGCATCCGCTTTCCATCGGAAAAGGCGGAAATGTCGGCGACCGTCCGGGCAACTTTGCCATCCAGAACAGTGATCTGGTTCTGTCTCTCGGAAGCCGTCTGAGCTTCCGCCAGGTCGGCTACCGCTTTGAGACCTGGGCGAGAGCGGCGTATGTCATCTGCAACGATATCGATGCGGAAGAGCTGAAGAAGCCGACCCTTCATGTGGATATGCCGGTGCACGCGGATGTAAAGGATCTTCTGACCGTGATGGATGAGATTCTCACGGAAGAAGGGGACAGCATCCTTTTCGGCGCAAAGAAAGATGCGCAGGACAAATGGCTCCGGACCTGCCAGGAGTGGAAAAAGAAATATCCGGTTGTCACCGAGAAGCATATGAACGGCGGAAATGATCACGAGGCGAATGTGTACGCATTTGCGCATGTGATGAGTTCTCTGCTGGAAGAAGACCAGATCGTGGTGGTCGGCAACGGCTCCGCCAATGTTGTCTGCGGACACGGAAATGTCCTGAAGAAGGGACAGCGGTTTATCTCCAACTCCGGTATGGCATCCATGGGTTACGGACTTCCGGCATCCATCGGCTGCTGCATTGCGGATCACACGAAAGATGTCATCCTGATCACCGGTGACGGCTCCCTGCAGATGAATCTTCAGGAACTTCAGACGGTGATCGGCTATCATCTTCCGATCAAGATCTTTATGATCAACAATCAGGGTTATCACTCCATCCGTCAGACCCAGAAGAATTTCTTCGGGGAGCCGCTGGTCGGAATCGGCAATGATTCCAATGACGTGACCTTCCCGGACATGTCGAAGCTTGCGCCGGCGTACGGCTTCCCGTATGTCGCGATCCACAACAACGCGGAGATTGAGGAGAAGACCAGAGAATTCCTTGCAATCGAGGGACCGGCCTTCTGTGAAGTCTTCGTCACCATCGACCAGAACTTTGAGCCGAAGGCATCCTCCAAGAAGCTTCCGGACGGCTCGATGATGAGCGCGCCGCTGGAGGATCTGGCACCGTTCCTTCCGGAAGAAGAGATGGATGAGATCATGATCATCCCGAGAATCCGCAAGTAACTGCGGGGACAGACCGCGGGGAACAGACCGCCGGAACGGCGAAGAATAAACCGGATACCGGCGGCATTCCCCGGGCTACATGCCGGAGCGGATTACGGCGGAAAAACCGCAGACAGCACGGGTTAGACCGTGAACAAAACAGCAGTAAAGAGGTTACAGAGATACATGAGAATTGCAGCAACAGGCGCGACGAGCTTTGTCGGAATCGCCGCAGTAAAAGAACTCCTCCGCAGAGGTCACGAGGTGACCGCCATCCTGAGAGAGGGATCCGCAAAGAGGGATCTTCTCCGTGTCGACGGGGAATTTCCTGAGAAACTGACGATCCTCGAACTCGATCTGACGAAAGTCTCCGGTCTGCCGGAACTCGTCCGGGAGCCGGTGGATGTATTCCTTCATATGGGATGGCTCGGAGCGGGAAGTGATTCCCGAAAAGATCCGGAGATTCAGAAAAAGAGTGCGGAGATCGCGATGGATGCGGTTCGGGCGGCAGGAAAAATGGGCTGCAGAAGATTTGTCTTTACGGGAAGCCAGGCGGAGTACGGTCTTCATGAGGAGAGGATCACCGAGGAGACCGAGTGCAGTCCGAAATCCCCATACGGCGAGCAGAAGCTCTATGTGAGAGAACATGCGCCGGCTCTCTGCGAGGAACTGGGGATGGATTACGCACACGCCCGCATTTTCAGCACCTATGGACCGGGAGACCACCCGTGGTCGCTGATCTCCGGCTGCATCGACAAGTTCCGGGCAGATGATCTGATGGAAATGACTTCCTGTACACAGACATGGAATTTCCTCTATATCGATGACTGCGGCAGAGCGATCGCGGATCTGTGTGAGTATGAGGGAAGTCTTGCGGAACACGGCTGTGTCTACAATCTCGGCGGTCCGATGGATGAGACCGGCGAGCTTAAGAATTTTGTTAAAATGCTCCGTGACGCGGTCGGAAGCGGAACGGCAGTGTTCGGCATTCATCCGTACAATGCGGAGGGAGTCGTCAATCTGGATCCGGATATTACAAAAATGCGTGAGGTTCTCGGCTGGGAACCGGCGATTCATTTCGAAGAGGGCATCCGCCGCATACTCGGCAGGCGCTGACAGTAAGAAAATCTTATGTTGAATGTGTCTGCCGACCGCGTTAGGATTAGGAAGATAATCAGGGAAGGCCGGTCAGGACACAGGAACGCATGAAAGACTGCGAAAAAGAGTGTTCCCGGTTCGGAGATCCGGTCTGTAAAAATGGTTATTCAAAGATATCGTAAGAGGAGTTATTACAGTGAAGAAAATCAGTGTTCTGATACCATGCTATAACGAGGAGGAGAACGTTCGGCCCATCGCCGAGGCCGTGATCGGGACCATCACAAGGGACTGCCCGGCATACGATTACGAGCTTGTCTTTATCGACAACGATTCCTCGGACAGAACAAGACCGATTCTGAAAGAGCTGTGCACCGAAAATTACCATATCAAGGCGATTCTGAATGCCCGCAATTTCGGTCAGTTCAATTCTCCGTATTACGGTATGCTGCAGTGTACCGGCGACTGCGTCATCAGTATGGTGGCCGATTTCCAGGATCCGGTGGAAATGATCCCGAAATATGTTCACGAGTGGGAACAGGGATATAAGATCGTCATCGGAATCAAAGTCGGAAGCAAAGAGAATCCGGTCATGTACTTCCTGCGCAGCTGCTATTACAAGATGATCCGGAAACTCTCCGACGTGGAACAGATAGAGCATTTTACCGGTTCCGGTCTCTATGACCGGGATTTCATCAATGTTCTCCGCACACTGGAGGACCCGACTCCGTTCCTGCGCGGCATTGTGGCGGAACTGGGATACCGGAGAAAAGAGATTCCGTATATTCAGCCGGAGCGCCGGGCCGGTGTGACGCACAATAATTTCTATCGCCTGTATGATGCGGCGATGCTGTCCGTGACCAGCTACACAAAGGTCGGACTTCGGATTGCGACGATTTTTGGCAGCGTCTGCGCGGCCATCAGCATGCTGATCGCGTTCATTTACCTGATCCTCAAGCTGACTCACTGGAATGATTTTCCGGCCGGCATGGCGCCGATGCTGCTCGGCATGCTTTTCCTCGGAAGTGTGCAGCTGTTCTTCATCGGACTGGTGGGAGAATACATTCTCTCTATCAATTCGAGAGTGATGAAGAGACCGCTTGTCGTGGAAGAGGAGAGGATCAATTTCGGCGATGCGCCGGCGGATCCGTCCCACGGGGTCGCCGGGAGAAAGCTGGAACTCGGAACACCGGAAAAGACGGAGAAATCCGTACAGAACGGCTGACAATGCCGGTGGAACGCACCGGCATCGAACGGAAAACGGTGTGTGTTTCGAAAAAAACGATAAGAAGACCGGAGAGGTTAGATGAAATATAATGTTGATGTAGTGCGCATCCGTGAAAATGAGATCGAGCTCAACGGATGGGCCATCGGCCGTGATCCGTCGGAAGAGATCCGCTATCAGGTGGAAGATGCGGACCACGAGCCGATCGATCACAAGTTTGTGCGCACGCGCCGCGATGATGTGGCGGAGATCTATTTCGGCGAAGCCGTGGAAAAAGAACTTGGATTTGATATCCGCTTCCCTTATGAGAGAGGAAGAGATTATTATCTGGTCATCACCGACGGAAAGCGCAGAACAAGAATCAAATACAATGAAGAACTGATACGGAAGAGATCCAGCGTTGCGCACAAGAAGATGCGCCGTATCATGGATCTCATCAACATGGAGACGGTGAAGGTCTGCCTGGATTATGCGAAGGAAAACGGCATTCGCGCGCTGATTCAGAAATCCAGACACAAACTGGCCGGAATCGACAGCGATTATGATTACCCGGAGTGGTATGAACTGACCCGGCCGACTACTGAAGAACTCGAAGCGCAGCGGAAGGCGGAGTGGAAGATCCGACCGCTGTTTTCCGTGGTGATTCCGGTATACAAGACGCCGAAGAAGTATCTTATCGAGATGCTGGACTCGCTGCGCGACCAGACCTACGATCACTTCGAGGTCTGCATTGCGGACGGAAGCCCGGCGGGTGAGAGCGTGGAGAATGTTCTCCGGGAGTATGCCCGGAAGGACAGCCGGTTCCGCTATACCGTTCTCGGAGAGAACCGCGGTATTGCCGGCAACACCAACGCGGCGCTTGAACTGGCAAAGGGCGATTACATCATTCTGGCGGACCACGACGATACCGTGACGCCGAATGCGCTCTACGAATGTGCGAAGCTGATCAATGAGCATCCGGAGTGCGATATGTTCTATTCGGATGAAGACAAGCTGGACATGGACGGCGGTGCGCTGTTTGACCCGCATTTCAAGCCGGATTTCAATCCGGATCTTCTGTGCAGCGTGAATTACATCTGCCATCTGCTCTGCGTAAAGACAGCGCTTCAGCGAAATGCCGGAGGTTTCCGCGAGGAGTATGACGGCGCTCAGGATTACGATTTCATCTTCCGCTGCAGCGAGCAGGCAAAGGAGATCCGTCACATCCCGAAGGTGCTCTACCACTGGCGCTGCCACAAGGATTCCACCGCGAGCAACCCGGAGAGCAAGATGTATGCCTTCACGGCCGGCGCGCGGGCGATCGAGGCGCACTATGACCGCTGCGGCATTGCTCACGGCAAGGTCGAAAAGGGCGTGGACTTCGGCATTTACCACACGGTTCCGAAGATCACCGGCGATCCGCTGGTATCCGTGATCATCCCGAACAAGGATCACACGGCCGATCTGGACCTCTGCATGAGAGCTATTCTCGAGAGAGGAACCTACCGGAATGTGGAGTTCATCGTGATCGAGAACAACAGCACCGAGAAGGAGACCTGGGATTACTACGAGAAGATTCAGAAAGAATTTTCCTGCGTGCATGTGGTAAAGTGGGAGCGGGAGTTCAACTATTCCGCCATTAACAATTTCGGCGTGACCTTCGCGAAGGGCGAATATCTCCTGTTCCTGAACAATGACACCGAGCTGATCGCAGAGAACTTTATCGAGGAAATGCTGCAGTTCTGTCAGCGGGAGGATGTCGGCGCCGTCGGCGCAAGACTCCTCTACGAGGACAATACGATTCAGCACGCGGGCGTGGTCGTCGGCTTCGGCGGCATCGCGGGCCACACTTTTATCGGCCTTCACAAGTCGGAGAACAGCTATTTCCACCGCGCCATGAGCGGACAGGATTACAGCGCCGTGACGGCGGCGTGCATGATGAGCAAGCGGAGAGTCTTTGATGAGATCGGCGGATTCACTGAGAAACTGGCGGTCGCATTCAATGACATCGATTATTGCATGAAAGTGCGGAAGGCCGGTTATCTGGTGGCTTACGCACCCTATGCGCTTCTCCATCACTACGAGTCAAAATCCAGAGGCCTGGAGGACACGCCGGAGAAGGTGGCGCGGTTTAACCGCGAGATCCGGATTTTCTCGGAGCGCTGGCCGGAGATTCTCCGGGACGGAGATCCGTTCTACAATCCGAATCTGACGCTTCGCAAATCAGACTTCTCTCTGCGGGATCTGAAGAAGGAGAAGATAGGGGAACCTTATAAACTGGAGATCTGACAGGATTTCCGACCATATTGAGAGACGGGACAATGCAGTATACAACAACCATCGTTATTCCAAACTACAACGGACTTCATTTCATGGAGCCGTGCCTGCGGACACTGGAAAGACAGACGTACAAGGCGTTTCGTCTTCTGATCGTAGACAACGGCTCGACGGACGGAAGCGCGGAGTGGCTGAGGGAACATGAGAAAATGTGGGCCGGAGAGGACAGTCCTTTTCCGGGATTCCGGGCGATTCTTCTCCCGGAGAATACCGGATTTTCCGGCGCGGTGAATGTGGGCATCAAAGCGGCGGACACGCCGTATGTGATCCTTCTCAACAATGATATCAAGGCGGATCCGTATTACGTTGCCGAACTGGTGCGCGCGATCTCGAAGAGCGAGCGGATCTTTTCCGTCAGCAGCCGGATGATTCAGATGTATCACCCGGATCTTATGGACGACGCCGGCGATATGTATTCTGTCTTCGGATGGGCTTATCAGAGAGGCGTCGGCCGGAGCGTGAAGAAGTACCGGAGACCGGCGAGAGTGTTCTCGGCCTGTGCCGGTGCGGCGATCTACCGGAGAAAGGTGTTCGAGGAGATCGGATACTTCGACGAGATGCATTTTGCCTATCTCGAAGACCTCGATGTGGGTTACCGCGCCCGGATCTACGGATATGAAAATATCTACTGCCCGGCGGCCAAGGTTCTTCACGTCGGCAGCGGTACCAGCGGATCGAAATACAATCCGTTCAAGGTAAAGCTTGCCGCGAGAAACAATATCTATCTGAACGTCAAAAACATGCCGCTTCCGCAGCTGTTGCTGAACGCATTGCCGATCTTTGCGGGAATGTGCGTGAAGTATGCATTTTTTAAAAAGAGAGGATTCGGCAGAGAATTCCTCAGCGGGGTATGGGAAGGGTTCCGTACCGCGAAAAAATGCCGGAAGGTTCCCTGTCTTCCGGAGCACCTGAAAAACTATCTCATGATCGAAGCGGAACTGATCTACGGAGCGGTTCTCTACACTTATGAGTTTGCAGTACGCCATCTGGAAAATGCTTTTCGCGGAAAAGCGGATGCCGATGGCGTGGAAGGGAAACATAACGCATGAATTATGATGACGACGAGCTGCAGCGCATGCGCGCCCGCAGACAGGAGAGAAGAAGAATTTCGGAGTCTACGGACCGCATGTCGGGAAGTTCCCGGTATTCCTACGGTTCGGATTCCCGCGGCAGATCCGGATCTTCCGGCAAAAGCTACGGGACCGGAAGCGGATACGGTTCGAACGGATATCGGAGCGGATCTTCCTCTTACGGCTCGGGCCGAAGCGGAAGTACGGGCGCAGGAAACGGCCGCGGTTACGAAACCGGCAGCCATTCCGCAGGTTCCGGACGCAATCCGGCATGGAAGACCGGCGGTTCCTCACCGGCCGGCAACGGACGGAAAAAGGGAGATTACAGCTATCACAGCCGGAAAAAGAAAAAGAGAAGAGTATGGCTGATCGTGATCGAAGTGATCGTTGTTCTCAGCCTTCTGATCGGAGCGGCGGCATGGTATCTGTATTCGAGAACCTTCGGATCGCTTCAGAAGCTGGAATTTGATGAGAGCAAGGTTGTCAACCTGGATCTGACCGAAGAGCAGGTCGAGGAGATGCAGAAGGGCTACTTCAACATGGTTGCCTTCGGCGTCGACTCCCGAAGTGAAGGCGGAAAGCTGAATGTCGGCAAGGGAACCAACTCCGACGTCAACATGATCGTCAGCGCAAACCTGGAAACCGGAGAGATCCGTATCGTATCCCTGTTCCGCGATACCTATCTGAACATTTCGGACAAGAACAGCTACAACAAGTTCAATGCGGCGTATGCGATGGGCGGTCCGGAGCAGGCGGTCAAGGCGCTGAACAAGAACCTCGATCTGAACATCACCCAGTATGCGACATTTAACTGGTCAACGGTTGCGCAGGTCATCAATATCCTTGGCGGCGTTGACGTGGATCTGAGCGAGGCGGAGTTCTCCTGGATCAATGCGTTTATCACGGAGACCGTTAAGGAAACCAAGATGGGAACCACGCAGCTGACTCATGCGGGTCACGTTCATCTGGACGGAATCCAGGCCGTTGCATATGCCAGAATCCGTTACAGTGATACGGACTATGCGCGTACCGAGCGTCAGAGACTCGTTGTTCAGAAGTGCTTTGAGAAGGCAAAGAAGGCAAGCTGGGCGCAGCTGAACAATATTATGGTTACGGTATTCCCGCAGCTTGCGACGAATATCGAGGCGTCCGATATTATCCCGTTGATGCGCTCCATCAACAAGTTCACCATTGCCGGAACCCAGGGATTCCCGGCGGCAAGAGGTGAGAAGAATATCGGAACGATGGACTGCGTTATCCCACAGACGCTGGAGTATAACGTACAGGATCTCCACAAGTTCCTGTTCGGCAAGGACAACTATCAGGTTTCCAAAAAGGTTGCCTCGATCAGCGAGCATATCGCCGAGACGACCGGTCTGACCAAGAATGCGAAGCTGATCTATTCGGTTCCGACCGATAAGGGAATTACCGCTCAGCGCTTCCGCCAGCTGATGGGCTACGGTTCTTCGAGCAAGAAGAAGGAAGACATCGTGGAGGAGGATCTGAACCCGGCAAAGAAAGCCGTGGAGGAGGAAGAGAAGAAGACCGGAAAGCTGGAGACCGATTCGGAGGGCAATATCATTTATCCGACCGATGAGGACGGCAATATTGTCTATCCGACCAAGTCGGACGGCAGCGCGGTTCTCCCGACCAATTCCAAGGGTAAGCCGTACCTCGCGACCGATGAGAGCGGAAAACATGTCTATCCGACCGATTCGAGCGGCAATGTCATCGATCCGCCGGAGGATCTTGACGAGGAGGATGAGGACGACGACGCGCAGGGCCCGGGCAATCATACGACCGCAGCGAAGACGTCTGAGGCTCCGACCAAGTCTTCGCACACGGAACCAACCGAAAAGACGACCGAGGCGCAGACCGCGCGGCCGGTTGAAAACGGACCGGGCGGTTCTGTGACGGACAATTCCTCTAACAGCGGACCGGGCGGTTCTGACGATGCGCAGGGACCGGGAGCGAATTAAAACAATCCGGAAGAAACGGTGAGACAACATGATTAAAGACAACCAGGAGCGGCTGAATCATCTTCACGTCCTGCTGGACGGCGTGGTCATTCTTTTCTCCTACGCGCTGGCATGGCTGATCGTGATCGGCAGCTCATCTACCGCAGGAAATGCCATGACCGATGTCTATCTCTTTACGGGGATAGCCATCGTGCCGGCATTTCTGCTGCTGAATGCATTTTTCCAGCTGTACGCTCCGAAGCGAGTGCAGACGGCCCGCGCCGAACTGGCCAATATCCTGAAGGCCAACACGATCGGCATCTTCGGAATTGCGCTGATCCTGTTTTTGGGCGGCAAAAACCCGTATTTCTATCACTTCTCCCGTAAGATGGTGATCTATTTCTATGTGATCAACGTCATCGCGGAAGTGATCATGCGAAACTGTCTGAAGTATGCCCTCCGTTCCATGCGAACGAAGGGCTACAATCAGAAGCATATCCTGCTGGTCGGATACAGCCGCGCGTCGGAAAGCTTCATCGACCGCGTGACGGCCAATCCGGACTGGGGCTATAAGATTCGAGGGATCCTGGACGACCGGGAAGACTGGGGCACCGAATACAAAGGTGTCCGTGTCATCGGTAAGATCGAGGATCTTTCTGACATTCTGAAATTAAATACACTGGATGAGATCGCGATCACCCTCGGAATCGGCGAGTACGCGAACCTTGAGGGAATTGTGGCGGCCTGTGAGAAATCCGGTGTTCACACCAAATTCGTACCGGATTATTTCAAATTCATTCCGACGAGACCGTACATGGAAGACCTGAACGGACTTCCGGTGATCAACATTCGCCATGTGCCGCTGACCGATCCGCTGAATGCGTCGATGAAGCGCGCGGTGGATATCTTCGGCGCCATTGTGGCCATAATTCTCTTTTCTCCGTTTATGCTCGGAGCGGCGATCGCCGTGAAGCTGACTTCTCCGGGTGAGCTGATCTTCAAGCAGGAGAGAGTGGGACTTCACAACAAACCGTTCAAGATGTACAAATTCCGTTCCATGACGGTGCAGGCACCGGATAAAGAGCGGAAAGAGTGGACGACCAAGGGCGATGCGAGAGTCACCGCGGTTGGGCGGTTTATCCGGAAAACCAGTATTGATGAGATGCCGCAGTTCTTCAACGTGCTCAAGGGGGACATGAGTCTTGTCGGGCCAAGACCGGAACGGCCTTTCTTTGTGGAAAAATTTCGTGAGGAGATCCCGCGTTACATGATCAAGCACCAGGTACGGCCGGGTATGACCGGATGGGCACAGGTCAACGGTTATCGCGGAGACACCTCGATTACAAAACGGATCGAGCACGACCTGTATTACATCGAGAACTGGACGATGGGATTCGATTTTAAGATTCTTTTTCTGACATTTTTCAAGGGATTTATCAACAAAAACGCATATTAATCGGAGTGCCAAATGAGTGAGAAGGATATCCGCCGGCGTCCGCGCAGAATGCGGGGAACGCAGTTATACGATCTGAAAGAAGAAGCTGCACCCGAACAGAAGCTGGACCTGATGACGGACAATTTTTCGGGAAGAAAGCGCGTATCTTCCGCGGCGGGAAGCGCGAAGCGGCCGGAGCGGCCGGCCCGGCGGAGAGAGGAAGTGTCGGTGGACCTTCCGGCGTCGAGAAAGCCGGCGAGAAGTGAGCGGCCGGCCCGGCAAAGAGAGGGAGTGTCGGTGGACCTTCCGGCATCGAGAAAGCCGGTGAGAAGCGAGCGGCCGGCCCGGCGGAGAGAGGAAGTGTCGGTGGACCTTCCGGCATCGAGAAAGCCGGTGAGAAGCGAGCGGCCGGTCCGCCGGAGAGAGGAGACAGAGCTTTCCATTGATCTTCCGGTGAGAAGAAGAGCGTGGAAGGATGAGGTCTATCCGCCGGAGGCGGCACAGGAAACACGTTCCGGAAAGAAGAAAATGATCCGCGATGCGTCTGCGAAGACGAAGAATCACCGCAGGGATGCTGAACCGGTCCGAAAGACTGCAGCGGAAAGAAAACCCGCCGGGAAAGTGTCGGCCGGGAAAACTTCTGCGGAAAAAATGTCAGCGGGAAAAGTGCCGGTGGATGAGGAAACATTTGACCGCAGTACAAAGAACACCGGGGAATCGGTTCGGCCGGCAGACGGTTTGCAGGTTTCCGTTTCTCCGAAGCATTCTCCATCAAGGGGGGATGCCGGCAAACGCCCCGCATTTGACGGTGAGCGGGAGAAGAAAGACGCGGACCGCAGGATGGCGCAGGCTGCGCAGGAGCGCATTCGCCGGAAAAAGAAGAAGGGAGGATTTTTCGGAATCCTTCTCGGCCTGTTTCTCTTTGTCTCCGTGATCTTTGCGGCGGGCTATGTCTACACGCAGGGGAAACTGGATCTGATCCAGCGCCTTCCGTGGAACCGAAACAATATTGCCAATACCGGCCTGAGCGCGGACACCATGGCCCGCATGAAGGGATACTGGACCGTGGCGGTATTCGGCGTGGACAGCCGTGACAGCAATCTCGGAAAAGGCACCAATGCGGATGTCAACATGATTGTCAGCATCAACCATGACACCGGAGATATCCGGCTGGTTTCCGTCTACCGCGACACATACATGAAGGTGTCGGACAAGGTGTATAACAAGCTTAATGCGGCCTATCAGAGCGGAGGACCGGAGAGTTCGGTGTGGGCTCTGAACCGGAATCTGGATGTGAACATCGACGATTATGTAACCTTCAATTGGAAGGCAGTCGCACAGGCGATCAACATTCTCGGCGGAATTGATGTGGAAATCACAAAGGACGAGTTCTTCTACATCAACGCGTTTATCTCGGAGACGGTGGAAGCGACCGGAATCGGATCGCATCAGCTGAAAGAGGCGGGAATGAATCACCTTGACGGCGTGCAGGCGGTGGCATACGGCCGGCTTCGTCTGATGGACAGCGATTTCAAGCGCACCGAGCGCCAGAGGACCGTCATCCAGCTTGCGCTGGAGAAAATGAAGAAGGCGGATCTTTCCACCCTGAATTCGCTGGTTGAAACGGTATTTCCGGAAGTGGCGACCAGCGCGGATGTGAGCGATGCGCTTCGCATGGCGGCCAATGTCGGTCACTATCACATCGCGGGAAGCTATGGCTTCCCGGAAAACAACAAGCTTTCGAGAGTGAAGGGAAGAGGTTCGGTGGTTGCTCCGGCGACACTTGCCTCCAACGTCACGCTTCTCCATAAATTCCTGTTTGATGTGGATGATTACGCGCCGTCCGAGACGGTTCAGGCAATCAGCAAACATGTCTCCGAGGTGACCAACGTCGCGGAGATGAAGGAGAAACCGAAAGAGGAAGCGAAAACTGCAGGGGAGAATGCGGAGATCGTCTCAGACAGGAACGCTGCCGTACAGGAAACGTCAGCGGCAAAAACTGCAGAGACGAATCAGACGACCGCGAAGACTGCATCGGCTGCAAAGCAGACAGCGCAGAAGACCGCGTCGACCGCAAAGCAGACAGCGCAGAAGACCGCGTCATCTGCAAAGCAGACGGCGCAGAAGACGGCGTCGACCGCAAAGCAGACGGCGCAGAAGACCGCGTCGACCGCAAAGCAAACGGCGCAGAAGACGGCGTCATCCGCAAAGAAGACGGCGCAGAAGACGGCGTCATCCTCGAAATCCACGGCAAAGAAAGCCGCTTCCGGGACACAGCAGAATGCGAAAAAAGCGAAGTCTGCAAAGAAAACAGCATAATTTTGAAAAAGGAGAGTCACTATGGGCGTAAATGTCAGAGGCAGAAACTTTTTGAAACTTCTCGATTACACACCGGCGGAAATTCGCTATCTGCTCGATACAGCGGCAGAGTTTAAGCGGATGAAGCGCAACGGTGTTCCCCACCGGTACCTTGAGGGAAAGAACATCGTCCTTCTCTTCGAGAAGACCTCGACGCGCACCAGATGCTCTTTTGAGGTGGCAGGCCATGATCTCGGACTCGGGGTAACCTACCTTGATCCGGGCAGCAGCCAGATGGGAAAAAAGGAGAGTATTGCCGATACGGCCCGTGTTCTCGGACGGATGTATGACGGCATTGAATACCGCGGTTTTGATCAGAAGATTGTGGAAGAACTGGCGGCATATGCCGGCGTTCCGGTCTGGAACGGACTGACTGATCAGTTCCATCCGACACAGATGCTGGCGGATATGCTGACGATTGAGGAGAAATTCGGCCATCTGAAGGGTCTGAACCTGACTCTGATGGGCGACTGCAGAAACAATACCTGCAATTCCCTGATGATTGTGTGCGCGAAAATGGGACTCCATTTCACCGCCTGCGGACCGAAGGCTCTCTGGCCGGAGGAAGCTCTGGTGAATACAGCGAACGAGATCGCGGCTGCTTCCGGCGGATCGATCCGTCTGACGGAGAGTGTGGATGAGGGAACCAGGGATGCCGACATCATTTACACCGATATCTGGGTTTCCATGGGCGAGCCGGATTCCGTGTGGGAAGAGCGGATCCGTCTGCTCACGCCATATCAGGTAAACCGGAAAGCAATGGACAATGCGAAAGAAGGAGCGGTATTCATGCACTGCCTTCCGTCCTTCCATGACACCAGAACCGTGATAGGCGCACAGATCGCCGAAAAGTTCGGAATTACTGAGATGGAAGTGACGGACGAGGTCTTTGAGTCTGACCGATCCATCGTGTTCGATGAGGCCGAAAACCGTATGCATACGATCAAGGCTGTGATCTATGCGACACTCTGCTGACAACACATATTGGGGGAGAATGGGAAAATGGTGGAGTATGTGCTGCAGTTTTTGGTGGGTATCGGAGATGCGGTGCTCAAGTTATATCCGGCGCCGCTCAACAATGCGCTGTGTGATGCGCCGGATCTGATCTATTTTCTGACCATGCAGGAGGAAATTGTCGGCTTGGAAGTGTGCCTGATGGCCCTGATTCTGATCCGGAAGATCATCAAAAAGGTTTGGGACAGAGGATCCGTCGCCCACATGTCGAATACCCGGAAAATGGAAAGATCGCTTTCGGCGGCGGGGGCATCCGCGGGCGGAGGAACTTTGACTTCCGCAGCGGGGGCATCCGCAGACGGCGCAGCGGAGAAATCTGTCCGGCATACCGCAGCGTCGACGATCTCCGCTGCCGTTTCTTCCGCATCCCCGGAGAGGAAAAAAGAAGAGAAAACGGATTCGGCCGGAGATGAGAGTTGCTCCATCAGCAAAAACAGGTTCTGTCTGACCGTTCTGAACATGCATATGACCATGACCAGGATTTTCCTGGAAATTCAGATGGTCGGAGGCGTAGATGCGGCGCCGGAGAAAGTGAGAGAACTCTATAATGAGATACCGGTGCTGCGCCTTCAGATCGGTTTCCGCATGCTTGTGGAACTTATGGAGAAATACGGACCGGATAAGGATCTTCTGGAGGCGAGAGACCGTCTCAGGGAAATGAGGGATGCACTGTATCCGGAGCCGAAAAAGCCGGAGAAGGAAGAGAAAGAGGAACAGACCGTGGATTACGATGATTCCTGGTCGGATTACTCTTTCGGTTCTTACGATGACTTCGATCGGGGAGCCCGATATGACGATGATGATTCCGGAGGCTATTATGAGCCGGAACCGGACCCGGAGCCGCCGGTTTATCACAACTGGTATGCGGACCGCGGTGAAGTGGTGGAGGATTCGCAGGGAAACACAACAGATTATACCGGGCGTTCCTATTCGGATTACCGGTATTGACCGATCCCGGCTCGCGACGGCTGCCGGAAGGAAGAGAGGCATGGACATGAAGCGTGAAAGAAACAGAGAGAGAAGGTCCGGAACAAGGGTACGGAGCATTCTGACGTGTGGTGTTCTGACCGGAGTAATGGTTCTTTCCGCATGCGGGGCAGCGGCCGGAACGGCAGCATCCTCTGCGGCGGCACAGACACCGGCAGAGAAAACGGCGGATGAAACCGTCAGCACGGCGGAAGTGGAAAGTGACGCGGAAGCGTCTTTGGTATCGGATAATGATAAGACATCGGAATCGGCACAGCTCTCCGGTGACAGCGAGGGGGCTTCCGGGAGTGTTTCTTCGGAAGAGGAAGATAGCACCGGTGAAACATCGGCGGAACTGGATCTCTCACATGATTATTCCGGCGAAATAAAGTCAAAAGTCGCCTCCACAGCAACCCATTCTGCCACGCTGCAGGAAGAACTCCGGAAGATTCAGAAGCTCTCCGAACAGTATGACGAAGTGTTCTCTGCCGCGCAGGCTCAGGTCGAACTCAATTTTGTCGCGGAGTGGTCCTATGAACTGTGGGATGACGAGCTGAACAGTCTTTGGGGAAGGTTCCGTGAGAGTGCACCCCAGAGTACGGTTGATCGGGTTCTGAAAGAGCAGAGAAACTGGAATGCCATGAAGAAAGAGGCGGTCATTCTGAATATCGGTCCGGCGGAGGACGGCGGCAGTATGTATCCGATGCTGGAATCCGGTTATCTGAAAGGCATCACGAAAAACAGAGTCTATCTGCTTGCGGAGGAACTGGCGGCGGTTCGGAATGAAAGATTCACAATGCCGGAAAAGGACATCTACGGGACCTATGTGGACAATCAGGGAACCGGAGAGATCTACAGCTCCCTTGTACTTCGTCAGGGCTGGGAAAATGACAATGAAGCATTGATTTCAATTCATCGGACCGGAAGTCTCTGCGGAACCTTTTCCGAGCGCGGAAAGGGAACGCTTGCATTTGTCTCCGATGACAAAAAGACAGAAGGTATCATCACAATTGACGGATGGAAGGGTGCTTCTTTTGAAGTGACGAAGGCGGAAGCCGGAAACGGATTCCAGCCGGGAGATACATTCCGGTTTGAATTTGTGCTCTGATGAAAGCAGGTGTGAGGCCGCTGCCCCGGGATGGGGCGGCGGCTTCGTTTTTTTTGCGCGGCTGATTTGCCAAAGCTCACGCCTTAGTGAGTCTTTGGTGACGGCTGCTAAACGCTCGAAACTTGCGAAGTGTGTTTCGACTCGTTTCACAGGAAAATGCTCCTCATTTCCCTTGAAACAAAACGATCCTCGAGGATGCGCACGCCGCTGAGTGGAAGATGTCACCTTGCGGTGATCAGCGGCGGTGCGCAAAGTTCGCAGGTTCCTCTCAGGAGTGAGGGGATGGGGGAGACGATGTCGCCTTGCGGACTTTGTTCGTGATAAACACATTTTGGACACAAAGATGCGCTATAATGAGGACAAAATAATAAAACGGGAGGAGTGCGCGATGACGGATCAGAGAGACGAATTCGAAAAAGATAGAGACGAATACGAAACAGATATGGATAACCTGGAAAATATGGAAAATACGGAACATGACGCCGGCGCACCGGATAACGCGGTTTCCGGGGGGACAGCGCCGGAAAAAAGCGCAGGGGGCGGTTCCTGGAACAGCAGCGAACAGGGAACACAGTTCGGCGGATTTGCCAATTCCCGCTACATTGGCCATCCCATCAATGATTTTGAGAGTCAGACCGGATGGCAGGACGGACCGGTTCCGCAGCCGCCGGTTGTTCAGCAGACCAATACCGGAAAAAAAGTGCTTGGAATCCTTGTTTCCGGAATTCTTTTCGGTGTTGTCGCCGGCGGAACGATGTTCGGTGTCAACCAGGCGGCGAAGCGGGTATTTTCCTCCGGTGACACAAGAGAGACATCGGCTCCGCTGATTTTGGAAGAGGCAGCGCCGGAGACGGAGGAAAAGGCGGATTCCACGGTGGGAGGTGCCATCGGTTCGGTGGAGAGCGGAACCGTGACCGATCTCTATGATGTATCGGAGATTGTGGAAAATGCGATTCCGTCGGTGGTGGCGATCAATACTCAGACGACCATCACGCAGAATGACTGGTTCTTCGGTCCGCAGACCTATCGCGCGAGCGGTTCGGGATCCGGTATCATTGCGGCAGAGAACGACAGTGAACTGCTTCTGATCAGCAACAATCATGTTGTGGCGGACAGTCAGAAACTGACCGTGACCTTCCACGACGGAACTTCTGTGGAGGCGGCGGTCAAGGGAACAGACCCGAATACCGATCTCGCGGTGATTGCGGTTGCGATGGAGGATATTCCGGAAGAAACAAAAGGAAAAATTAAGGTTGCGGTCATGGGTGATTCGGATTCGCTGAAACTCGGCGAGCGTGTCATTGCGATCGGAAATGCACTTGGTCAGGGACAGTCGGTGACCAGCGGTGTTGTCAGCGTGCTGAACAAGAAGATCCCGATGCAGAACGGGACAACCCGAACGCTGATCCAGGTGGATGCGGCCATCAATCCGGGAAACTCCGGCGGTGCGCTGCTGAACCGGAAGGGCGAACTGATCGGAATCAATTCGGCAAAGTATTCCCGCACGGATGTGGAGGGCGTCGGTTTTGCGATTCCGATCTCTCAGGCCAAGACCATCATCGATGATCTGATGACCAAGAAGACGAAAGTGCCGGTTCCGGAGGATCAGAGAGCATACATCGGAATCCAGATGTCCAATATCGATGCGGTCACCGCACGGAATTATAATCTTCCGGAGGGCGTGTATGTCTACCGCATTATCCCGGGTTTCGCCGCGGAGCAGTCGGACCTGAAGGAGCGGGACGTCATCGTAAAATTCGGCGGCGAGACGGTTCGAACAGGGGAGGATCTGCAGAAGCTGGTTAGTTATTATCACGGCGGCGAGACGGTCAAGGTGACCATTATGCGTGAGGATGAGAACCGTGTTTATCAGGAAAAGGAAGTGGAGATCACTCTCAGCTACCGGAAGAACGCGGAGAACGCGAAAAAGAACGGGCAGCCGTAAGAAATCAGGCCGCTGAATACGGCTGTTCGGACCGAATTCATTCTTTTGGAAATGTGCGACAGGTGGAATGAGCAATGAAAACAGTTCTTTGTTATGGAGATTCCAACACGTATGGATATGTGCCGGAAACCGGAATGCGTTATCCCAAAAGCGTCCGGTATCCGGGACGCCTTCAGCTGCTTCTCGGAGATGAGTATGCGGTGATTGAAGAAGGATGCAATGGGCGGACCACCATTCACGATGACCCGATCGACGGATGGAAGAATGGGCTGGATTATCTGAAACCCTGTCTGAATTCCCATAAGCCGGTGGATATCGTGATCCTGATGCTTGGCAGCAATGATCTCAAGGAAACGTTTCACCTGACAGCCCGGGAAATTGCGGACGGCGCAGGGACTCTGGTCGATGTGATCCGGAGTTTTACTGCGGAAAAACAGGGATTTGTGCCGACGATTATTCTGGTATCGCCGCCGGAGATCGGAACAGGGATACGGCGATCTCCGTTCTTCGGAGCGTTCAGTGAAACCGCCGTGGCAGAGTCCGGAAAGTTTCCGGAATGCTATCAGAGAGTTGCCGACCGGAAGGGCTGTGTGTTTTTCAATGCGGCAAAGTATGTCACTCCTTCGGAGTTTGATTCCCTTCACCTGACGCCCGAAGGGCATCGTGTGCTGGCGGAGGAACTCTGTAAGGTTATCCGGTGTGAGGAGAAAAAAAGGCCGCGATAAAATGCCGGAATTGATCGGACTGACGCCTGTGACTTTCGTCACGGGATGCGGTCCGATCTTTTTTGTTCTCGAAAAGATATTTCACAAAATTTCCACATTTTGCCCCGATTTTGAACACATTTCACCGATAGAATCATTACATCTTCGTAAGAAAGATAAACGGAAAGATATACAGAAAGATAGACAGAAAAATGATTGCGGGTCCGAAAACTCTCGGACGGATTGGAATCAGAAAAGGGGTATTCATTATGAGAAATGCAATTCGATATACAGCCGGAGCTCTGGGGATGGTGACCGTTGTCGGAATTATGAATCCGCTCACCGTGCTGGCGTCCTCCAACTACGCGATGCAGAAGAAAGTGGTCATGGCCGCAGGCATTCTCACGAGAACCTCCAATGAGACGGGAACCATCACGAGAGGGGAGTTTGCCAAAATGCTGGTGCAGGCGTCGTCCTATCACGATTCCATCGGAACCGAGACCGGCATCGCGCTGTACGCCGATGTCGCGGCAGATCATCCCTACTGCAATTATATCCGCGTGGCAGCGGAAAAAGGCTGGATGACCGGATATCTCGGCGGAAATTTCAAGCCGGATGAGCCGGTGAAAATGCTCGACGCCGCAAAGGCACTCATGACGCTGCTGGGATACACCAACGACGATTTCACGGGCAATGTCACCATGAACCGGATGACAAAATTTAACGCCATTGGACTCAATGACGATGTCGGAAAAGGGATTTCCGATACGCTGACCTGGTCCGACTGCGTGCATCTGTTCTACAATCTTCTGGATACCAATACCAAGGATAATGAAAATAAAACAAAGACAAGCTCGACGGTCTACGCGCAGGTGCTCGGCTACAAGCTGACCGATGACGGAGAGATCAATCTTCTTGAGTCCCTCAAGAGCGATCTCAAAGGACCGTATACCCTGAGCGATGGAGAACATATCAGCGGGATCGTGCCGTTCTCGGTATCGGATGCATCGTTCTATCTCAACGGCGAGCCGAGCACGAAGTCCCAGATCGAGGATGCGGCCGATGACGGCGTCTGCCTGATCTACTACAACACAAAGAGTAAGATGGTTTATGCATACTCGGAGGAAGGAACCACCGGAGAAGACGGGGAAACGCAGATGGGCGCGGCTCACGGAAATCTGGATGCGATCTATTACGGATCGACAGACATCATGGTTCCGACGTCCATTTCGCTGGACGGAGAGATCTATTACATCGACAGCAGCGATATGCAGTTTGCGTTCTCGGTATACGGAAGTCTGGAGATCGACGACAACATTTCCATTGTCTGGAAGTCCGAGACCGACAGTGACGGAAATGAGAAGAAATATGTCATAAGTTATGCGGACTGAGCGGACGGGGAGCAGGATGGCAATGAAATTTACATTTTTTAAAAATGCAGCAGAACGTCTGAAACGAATCAAACACCGGAAAACGGCGATCGCGCTTGCCGTCCTGATTGCGGCCGGCTCCGTCGGCGGTGCACTCTATGCGGCAAACAGCAAAAAAGCAGGAAGCGGATCAAAGAGCGTCAAGACTTCCGCTGTCTCACGGCAGAACATTCAGAAGACACTTTCCTCCTCCGGAACCATTTCACCGAAGGATACGTATTCCATCACTTCGCTGGCGGAAGGCGAGGTGATCGAGTGCACGTTTGAAGTCGGAGATACCGTGGAAAAGGGAGATGTGCTCTATCGGATCGATGCATCCTCGATGGATTCCCAGCTGAGCAGTGCGAACAATACGCTGAATCGGTCCAACAAGAGTTACAGCCGGGCGGTCAGTGACCTGGCGAAAGCGCAGTCGAAGTACAGCGGCAATACCTACAAGGCCACGAAATCCGGATATATCAAGGAATTAAAGATTTCGGACGGAGACAAGGTTGGCAGCAATTCGACGATCGCGACAATTTACAACGATAACAATATGTCGATCCGTCTGCCGTTCCTGAATGTGGAGGCAATGCAGATCTCGGTCGGCCAGAGCGCGGTCCTCACTCTGAGCGATACGCTGGAGGAGATCAGCGGAACCGTGACGGCGGTCAGTTCCCGGGATGAAACCCTGGACGGCGGCAGACTTGTCCGCTATGTCGAGATCTCGGTGGAGAACCCGGGAGGACTGACCGAGACGACGGCGGCGACGGCGGTGGTCGGCGATTATGCTTCCAGCGGCGACGGCACCTTTACCGCGGATTCCGATTCGGACATGAGCGCGGATCTGGATTCCAGCGTAGTCTGCAGCAAGGTTCTCGTCCATGTCGGCGATTATGTTACCGTCGGAACGCCGATCTTTTCCATCGATGCGGAGGATGTGAAAGAAATCCTTGAGAAGTATGAAGACTCGGTGGACAGCGCCCAGTCGTCCGTGGAGAGTGCCCAGAGCAAACTGGATTCCACACAGGACAGTTATGATAATTATACCATCACCGCGCCGATTTCCGGCAAGGTCATCACCAAGAACACAAAAGTCGGTGATAAGATCAAGGGCAGCAGCAACAGCACCACGACGCTGGCGGTGATCTATGATCTCTCCACGGTGACTTTTGAGATGAGCATTGATGAGGTGGATATCACCAATGTCAAAGTCGGACAGAAGGTGGAAGTGACCGCGGATGCGTTTGAGGGTCAGACCTTTGAAGGCGAGGTCACCAATGTCAGCATGGTGGGTTCCACCAGCAACGGTGTAACCAACTATCCGGTTACCGTCACGATGACCGAGTACGGAGACCTCCTTCCGGGAATGAACGTCGAGGGCGTGATCATTCTGGATTCGGTGGATAATGCGCTGGCGGTTCCGGTGGATGCCCTGCAGAGAGGCAATGCGGTCTATGTGAAGGATGATTCCGTGACGGAAGCGAAGGGCAATGTCCCGGCAGGATTCCGGAAAGTGGAAGTTCAGACAGGCCTTACCAGTGATGATTATGTGGAGATTAAAGAAGGTGATCTGCAGGAAGGCGACGAGATCTACATCACCCAGAGTTCGGTAGGGTCGTCCAATGAGATGACAGGAATGCCGGGAATGGGCGGCGCGCCGGGCGGAGGCTTCGGCGGCGGCTCCGGCGGCCCGTCCGGTGGCGGTTCCGGCTCCGGCGGCGGTTCAAGAAGCGGAGGATCAGGCCGCAGCGGCGGTCCGATGGGATAAACCGGAAAAACGCGGCATCTGACAGGACAGAGAAGAACACGGCGGGACAGACGCGGCAGGCGATAAGACAGCGGACATATCCCGCCGGATCATAAAAATTCGCTGACAATAAGACAAACACAGAAGCGGAGGTTTGAACATGTTCGGTTTTGGAAAAAAGAAAACGGCTCCGGAAAACGCGAACGGAGCCGGGCGGGAACTCAATGCGCCGCTGATCGAACTTCGGGATATCTATAAGATTTACAGGATGGGCGACGAAGAAATCCATGCCTCCGACGGGGTCTCGTTAAAGATCCGGAAGGGAGAGTTTGTCGCCATCGTCGGAAAATCCGGAAGCGGAAAATCCACACTCATGAACATCATCGGAGCGCTGGATGTGCCGACGAGAGGCCAGTATCTCATCAACGGTCAGGATGTCAGCCATATGTCGGATGACGAGCTGGCCGAGATCCGGAATAAGACCATCGGCTTCATTTTCCAGCAGTACAACCTTCTTCCCAGAGATAATCTTCTGGGCAATGTGGAACTCCCGCTTCTCTATGCGGGGATCGCCCCGGAGGAACGGAAAGCGCGCGCGATGGCTTCGCTGGAGCGGGTCGGTCTTGCCGACAAATGGATGAATCATCCCTCCCAGCTCTCCGGAGGTCAGCAGCAGCGTGTCTCCATCGCCCGGGCACTGGCCGGTGATCCGTCGCTGATTCTGGCGGATGAGCCGACGGGCGCTCTGGATTCCAGAACAAGCCGGGAGGTGCTGGGATTTCTGCAGAAACTGAACGAAGAGGGCAACACAATCGTCATGATCACCCATGACAACTCCATCGCGGTGCAAGCCAAGAGAGTGGTGCGCGTGATGGACGGAAAAATCACTTTTGACGGAACTTCCGCGGAATACGCGGCTCTTCTGGAAGATGAGAGCACCCGCGTGAAAACGGCAGAAACGGGAGAAATCGCATGTTAGTACAGTCTTTTCTGCTGGCCATCCGGAGTATATGGAGCAATAAGATGCGTTCGTTCCTGACGATGCTCGGAATCATCATCGGCGTGGCAGCGGTGATCATTCTGGTTGGTCTGGTCAACGGTCAGATGTCTTATATGACGGAACAGTTCGCGAGTATGGGAACGAACCGGATCAATGTCAGCATCACAAATCTGCGGACGCGGTCGGTTGACGTCGACCGGATGTATGAGTTTTATGAGGACAATGAGGCATATTTTGACGGGATGTCGCCGTCGGTGCCCATCTCCGGCGGTACGGTAAAGATCGGAAATGAGTCGCTGGACTCGACTTCCGTCACGGGTATCAGCGAGGATTATCTGGATATCATCGGGAAAAATCTGGAGGCGGGACGGTTTATCCAGTATGCGGATATCACCTCCCGGTCAAAGGTCTGCGTAATCGGCTACTACCTTGCGACAGAGTATTTTAAGACGCCGTCGGCAGCCACCGGCGAGGACATCCGGATCAACGGTGAGAGTTACACGATCGTCGGCGTGGTGGAACGTCAGACCAGCGAGAGCGATGAGCTGGAGGAGGGCGGAAGCGATGATTTTGTTTACCTTCCGTATACAGCGGCACTGAAACTGTCCCGGAACGGCACCGTCGGCAGCTACGTGTTTACCATGCGCGATACGTCGCAGACGGATCTGGTGAAGACGCTGATCGGGGATTTCCTGTATCCGATCATGAAAAACGAAGATCTCTATAAGATAACCGCCATGTCGGAAATGCTGGATTCCATGAATTCCATGATCAGCATGATGTCGCTTCTTCTCGGCGGCATCGCCGGAATCTCCCTTCTGGTCGCCGGTGTGGGTGTGATGAATATCATGCTGGTGTCCGTCACGGAGAGAACAAGGGAGATCGGTATCCGCAAATCTCTCGGCGCAAAGCGGGGAACCATTCTGCAGCAGTTTGTCATTGAGGCGGCGGTGACCAGTATGATGGGCGGACTGATCGGAATTACCCTCGGCTGCATTCTGACCAAAATTGTCGGGAAAGCGGTGATGGACATCGATGCCTCGGCGACACCGGGCTCGATTCTGGTATCCTTCGGCGTTTCAGTCGGAATCGGACTTCTGTTCGGATATATGCCGGCGGCAAGAGCGTCCAGACTGAACCCCATCGATGCACTGCGGAGCGATTGAACGCGGAGACATAGCGAAAAATCATTTTCCATACACGGCGAGGCCGGATTTCCGGGAGGGGATCCGGCCTCAAATGGACTCCGATCGGAAATCGAAAAGAACGATGCGGCCGTCAGGAGGACAAAAGTATGATACAATGAATGATGTCATACGGATCGTGCGAATCCGGAACACGGGCGTGGCTGCGGGGCCGGAGATCGGAGGAAAGACATGAAATGTTGGAAATACGTGCTGTTGGGTGCAGGACTGTTCGGCGCGGATCAGATTATGAAACAGATGGTGGAGCGGGATGATCCGGAGCGGTATCCGCGTAACGTCCGGCACACCGGGGATCTAATAAAACTCTACCGGAATCACAACGACGGATTCCCCTTTGGTTTTCTCCGGAATTATCCGCAGATCGTAAAGATGATTCCGCTGGTGATGACCAGCGCCGCCGCCGGAATTCTGGCGCGCGTCATGAGTGAAAAACATTCGACGGCGGCAGACCGGACGGCATGGACGCTGATCACGGCGGGCGGACTCAGCAATCTTCTGGACCGCCTGCGGAAAGGCTATGTGGTGGATTATCTCTCCATCGACCGGAAGATCGCGGACAGGGTGGTCTTCAATCTGGGCGATGTCGGCGTATTACTCGGAAACATTCTGGTGACCGTTCTGGTGTTTGTCAGAGACGGCCGGAAAACGGATCATTCAGCATCCGAGGATCAAGCAGCGCTCCGATGACGGGAGCAAAGGCGGCGTGATCCGGAAGGATGAAGCGCGTGCGGAAGATGTCCGGCATGCGGTTAAAGACGTCAAAAGCGCTTTGCGCCTGCGGAAGTTCGGCGAGGGAACCGGTGATCACGACATCCCGGATGGTGTCGCCGGAGAGGGCAAAGACCGAGAAGACGCCGGTGTTCTCGTAGATCAGGTGAAAGAGTGCGGCAGCGATATCGTCGTCGCCGGCATCGTCCCGGATCTTTCCGAAGTTGGCCGCGGTGAGATCTCCGCTGAGCGGCGCGCCGTCGCCGTCCTGCAGATCGGAGACCATGAGGTCCGCCCGCCGGTAGTCGCCGCGCTGTGCCATCTGGTTGAGGGTATCAAAACTTCTCACCTGAAGCATACGGCCGGCCAGTCCCATCAGGGTTCCGCCGCCGAGGGCGCTGCCGCCGATGTGACGAAAGATGTCCTTCTCATCGTTGGATTCGACGGTGCGGTCGCCGCGCACAAAAGCGGTGCCGGTTCCCATGCTCACCACAAGAGCACGGCTGAGCTTCGCCAGATGAAGACCTCCGCGGCCGACGGAGAGAAGTTCATCGCTGTGAATGGTCGGAATTCCGTAGATATCGTCGTGAAAAAAGGTCGCCCGCTGTCCGGTAAGTGCGATCTTTCTGACCTGATTTAGTTTCATGCCGTACCTGCTGAGAAAATGTCCCAGCGCGCCGTAGGCGGTGGTGATCGGGTCGGATCCGCTGACCTGAAGGGTTCCGAGGAGTGCCTGCGACTCATCCATAGCGGCGATCTTGGTTGTGGAACCGCCGATATCAATTCCGATGGTGATATTCATAAAAAATCCTTTCGTTTCCTGGCTGAAGCCGGAAAGCTGTTTTCCCGGCTCAATTGACAGCCGGAATATGAGTGAAGAATAATCCGGCCCGTGTCCGGGACCGGAGAAGATAACGGTGTGATCCGCGAGCGGATTTGACACGGTAATACGAATATTATATATTGTTTCCGGCGTGATTCCAACGACAATTCACAGGAGGAAATCGATCATTGAGTACAGAAGATATCACTCGATTGTGTGTGCTGGCGGTACTGCTTTTTCTGTCGGCATTTTTTTCATCCGCGGAGACCGCGCTGACTACGGTGAACCGGATCCGTATCCGCAATCTTGCGGACGCGGGTGACCGCAGGGCAAAACGGGTGCTCCGGATTCTGGAAATGCCGGACCGGATGCTCAGCGCGATTCTGATCGGCAATAATATTGTCAATATGTATGCCTCCGCGCTGGCAGCCATGCTGGCGGCGGATTTCTGGGGGAGCAGGGCGGTCGGAGCGGCGACCGGAATTCTGACGCTGATGGTGCTGGTGTTCGGCGAGATCGCGCCGAAGACGGCGTCCACCTTTGCGGCCGAAGACATTTCCCTCCATGTGGCCGGGGTGATTCATGTCCTGATGATTGTACTGCGGCCGCTGATCTATATCGTGAACCGGCTGGCAAAGATCGTCCTCACGCTCATGAATGTGGATACGAACCGGAAAGGAGATACCATCACCGAGGATGAGCTGCGCACGATGGTCGAGGTGAGCCATCAGGAAGGTGAGATCGAGGAAGACGAGAAAACCATGATCAACAACGTGTTCGACTTCGGCGACGCGGTGGTAAGAGATGTCATGGTTCCGAGAGTCGATATGACGGCGATTGATGTTGAAATCGGATACGGGGATCTGATGGAGATCTTCCGGGAGGAGAAATACACCCGTTTTCCGGTCTATGAGGATGCGATCGACAATGTCATCGGTATTCTGAATATCAAGGACATTTTTCTCAGGGGAGCGGACCGGTTGAAGCCGGAAACGTTTGAACTCCGGCAGTATCTGCGAAAACCCGCCTACACCTTTGAGCAGAAGAATATCTCGGATCTGATGCTGGAGATGCGCCGGAAGAATATCAATATCGTGATCGTTCTGGATGAATACGGAATTACCAGCGGAATGATCACGATGGAGGACATTCTGGAGGAGATCGTCGGTGAGATCCATGACGAGTATGACGCGGATGAAGACGATAATCTCCGCAAAGTCGGCCGGAGAGAGTATCTGATCGAGGGTTCCATGAATCTCGACGACATCGATGACCGGCTGAAACTGAGCCTGCAGTCGGAAGACTACGATTCCATCGGCGGACTGATGATCGGAATTCTCGGTCATCTTCCGAAGCAGGACGAGACGGTCGTGGTGGACGGCATCCGGATTGTCGCCGATCGGGTGAGAGGAAACCGGATTGACCGGGTGCGGCTTTTCCTTCCGGAACACATTGCCGCAAAGTTGCAGGAAGATTAGATTTTCTTGCAGTTGACAGGGGTCTATGCTATAATTTTATGATGTCGGAGCAGGAGGCGGAAGCCGCTTCCTGCTCTATTTGTGCAGAGCACTTAGCGAGGTTTTTTCGAGCTTAGTGCGAGCCATGCATCGAAACTTAGCGAGGTATTTTACGAGCTTAGTTGAGATGTTGTGCAGAGCACTTAGCGACACATATTTCACTTGGCAGCTGCGCTGCCTTAGTGAAATAGCGTGCTGAGGCAGGTTTTTTCGAGCTTAGTGCGAGCCATGCATCGAAACTTAGCGACACATATTTCACTTGACAGCAGTGCTGCCTTAGTGAAATAGCGTGCTGAGGCAGGGGGCCGAGCTTGGCTGAGATGCACACAGTATGAAGAAAAAAACGAAGGAGAACAAGGGACAAGACATGAAAAAGAGCAGAGCAAGAAGTTTTATTGAGCTGTTTCTGACACTTGCCGTCATCTGTCTGTTTGGGTATTTCGGCTACACGACGATGACCGGCAGCGGAATCAAGCTTGGTCTGGATCTGGCCGGCGGTGTATCCATCACCTATCAGGCTAAGGGAGAAACCGCACCGTCTGCGGAGAATATGGCAGATACCGTGTATAAGCTCCAGCAGCGAGTTCAGAACTACAGTACGGAGGCACAGGTATATCAGGAAGGCGACGACCGGATTAACATTGATATTCCGGGTGTGTCCGATGCAAACGCAATTCTGGAAGAGCTTGGCAAACCGGGATCCCTGGTATTCCTTGACAGTGAGGGCAATAAAGTTCTGGACGGAACACAGGTCACCAGCGCTCAGGCCGGAATCGATGATTCCAACGGCAAGACGGATTACGTCGTTGCGCTGACGTTTGACGAGGCCGGAACCAAGGCATTTGCCGATGAGACGGCAAAGAGCATCGGAAAGCCGATCTACATTGTATATGATGAAAGCATCGTATCTTCTCCGATCGTTCAGACGGAGATCACCGGCGGACACTGCTCCATCACCGGAATGGAGAGCTATGAGAAGGCGCAGAATCTTGCTTCGACCATCCGTATCGGTTCTCTGAGCGTGGAACTGGAAGAGCTCCGCTCCAATGTGGTGGGTGCCCAGCTCGGACAGAACGCGATCCGCACCTCTCTTCTTGCCGGTGCAATCGGTTTTGCGGCTGTTGCGCTGTTCATGATCGCATTTTACTGGATTCCGGGTCTTGCGGCATCTCTGGCTCTGTGCCTGTATGTTGCCGTTACCATCGTTCTTCTTTCTGCATTTGAGATTACGATGACACTTCCGGGTATTGCCGGTATCATCCTTTCCATCGGTATGGCGGTTGATGCAAACTGCATTATCTTCACCCGTATCCGCGAGGAGATCGGTCTCGGCCATCCGGTAGCCGCTGCGATCAAGGAAGGTTTCCGCAAGGCACTTTCCGCGATCATTGACGGAAACATCACAACGCTGATCGCTTCTGCCGTTCTCTATAAGCTGGGTTCCGGAAGCGTCAAGGGATTTGCAACGACACTTGCACTCGGTATCCTGGTATCCATGATCACTGCTCTGTTCGTAACCCGCTTTATTCTGTGGGCATTCTACGGACTTGGTTTCCAGGATGCAAAGTGGTTCGGCGTCAAGAAAGAGCGTGAACCGATTCACTTTATCCAGCACAGAAAGACATTCCTTGCCGTATCCGCCGCACTCATCGTGGCAGGATTCGCATTTATGGGATACAACCATACACAGGGCAGAAACGCGCTGAACTACAGCATGGAGTTCCTTGGCGGAACATCCACCAATGTTGCCTTCAACGAAGACATGACACTGGAACAGCTCGATGAGAAGGTTCAGCCGGTGGTTCAGGAAGTGACCGGCGATGCCAACATTCAGATGCAGAAGGTGGCAGGAACCAACGAGGTCATCATCAAGACCAGAACCCTGAACGGTGAAGAGCGTGAAAAACTGAACACAAAGCTGGCGGACAGCTTCGGCGTGGACAAGGAGAAGATCACAGCGGAGAGTATCTCCGGAACCGTATCCAGCGAGATGCGCCGCGATGCGGTCGTAGCGACCGTGGTGGCGACGGTTCTGATGCTGATCTACATCTGGGTGAGATTCAAGAACATCACCTTTGCGGCGAGCTCCGTTCTCTGCCTGATTCACGATGTTCTGATCACATTGGCGGCATATGCCGCACTCCGTTGGTCTGTCGGCAACACCTTTATCGCCTGCATGCTGACCATAGTCGGTTATTCCATCAATGCGACCATCGTTATCTTTGACCGTATCCGTGAGAATAAGAAACTCGGCACAAGAGGAATGACGATCGAGTACATGATCAATAAGTCTGTGACGCAGACATTGTCCCGAAGCATCAATACTTCCCTGACAACCTTCGCCATGGTCCTGATCCTGTATCTCCTCGGCGTATCTTCGATCCGTGAGTTTTCGGCACCTCTGATGGTCGGTATCGTCAGCGGTACCTGGTCTTCGGTTCTCATCGCGAGTGCTCTCTGGTACATTTTCAACCAGAAGAAGGCGGTGAAGGACGAGGAGTTCCTGACCGAAGTCCGTGAAGAGACACCGCAGGCTCCGATCACAACCGGAAAGAAAAAGGCTGCGAAGAAGTCCGCGGAGGAGAAAGCGGCTCAGTCTCAGGCTGCTCTCGAGAGAGGAAAAGCGCTCAAGGCGGAGCGTGCAAGAATCCTTGAGGAGGCAAAGGCGGAGGAAGAAGAGGAGAAGCGCGCGGAGATGCAGGCGCTGATCCAGAAGACCATGCAGATCTCGGCAATGAAGGAAGCCGGTCAGGATCCGTTCGCGGCGAAGAATGACACACCGGATGCGGAGTGATCCGGATACCGGAAGCGGTCATCCGAAACAAAATATAAGCCCTGTGGCATAGGAAATATGGCATAGGATAAAAGACAGACAACATAAGGCATAAGATGAAAGACATAAGAATGCGGGCCCCGGCGGTCCGCATTCTTTTCACCGGCATCCGCTTACGGTGACCGGCGGAGGACTTTATTTATTCTGAGCCTGGAGGACAAATTATGGAATACAAGATTCTTGCGACAGAGGGCCGCGCGAAAAGAGCCCGCATGAAGACAGTGCACGGTACCATCGAGACACCGGTATTCATGAACGTGGGAACCGTTGCGGCGATCAAGGGTGCCGTATCCACCGATGATCTTCGGGGGATCGACACACAGGTCATGCTCTGCAATACCTATCACCTTCACGTCCGTACCGGCGATCCGCTCATTCATGAGCTCGGCGGTCTTCACAGTTTCACAAACTGGAATAAGCCGATTCTGACCGATTCGGGCGGTTTTCAGGTATTTTCCCTGGCGGGACTGCGAAAGATTAAGGAAGAGGGCGTAACGTTCCGTTCCCACATCGACGGACATAAGATCTTTATGGGACCGGAAGAGAGTATGCAGATTCAGTCCAATCTGGCGTCCACCATCGCGATGGCGTTCGATGAGTGCCCGCCGGCGCTGGCGGACCGCGAGTATGTGGAGCGGTCTGTGGCGAGAACCGTTCGCTGGCTGAAGCGCTGCAAGACGGAGATGGACCGCCTGAATTCTCTCCCGGAAACCATCAACAAAGAGCAGCTTCTCTTTGGTATCAATCAGGGAGGCATCATCGATGACATCCGTATCCGCAACGCGGAGGAGATCTCTGAACTGAATCTGGACGGATATGCGGTCGGCGGTCTGGCAGTCGGTGAGTCCCATGAGCAGATGTATCATGTTCTGGATGAGGTGGTTCCGCATCTTCCGAAAGAGAAACCGACCTATCTGATGGGCGTGGGCACACCGGCCAATATTCTCGAAGGCGTTGAGCGGGGCATCGATTTCTTCGACTGTGTATACCCGTCTCGCAACGGCCGTCACGCAAATGTGTACACGAATCACGGCAAGATGAACCTGATGAATTCGAAATACGCAAAGGATCTCCGGCCGATGGAAGAAGGCTGCCAGTGTCCGGCATGCCGTTCCTACACCAGAGCATACATTCATCACCTTTTCAAGGCGAAAGAGATGCTCGGTATGAGACTGTGCGTATTGCATAATCTGTACTTTTATAATAAAATGATGGAAGAAATTCGGGATGCCATTGATTCACAGCGGTTTGCCGAGTATAAGAAAGCCAAGCTGGAAAGCATGGCAGCCGGTGAACAGTAAGTCACGGCAGCACGAATATTTATTCAGGAGGAAAGAGGAATGAACAGTGTATTTTGGGTAGGATACCTTGTTGTCATCATTGGTCTGATGTATTTCATTGCGATCCGTCCGCAGTCCAAGGAGAAGAAGAGACGTGAAGAACTGATGGCCAGCATTGCGGTAGGCGACAGCGTTCTCACGACAAGCGGCTTTTACGGCGTGATCATCGATATGTCCGATGACACCGTGATCGTTGAGTTCGGAAGCAACAAGAACTGCCGCATCCCGATGAAGAAGGATGCCATCGTTCAGGTAGAGAAGCCGAATCAGGCATAAGACTCCGTTTCCTCCGAGAGGGAGAACGATAAAGAAGACTGAGACCGGTCCCGTGGGGGCCGGTCTTTTTATTTTTCACAGGAAAGTGCTCCGCTTTTCCTGCGAAACAAGAAACGCTCCGCGGACTTTGTTCTGTTTCGCAGAGTGCGAATCTCTCAGATATAAAACGGATTCATGACAGTTATTCGAAATTGTACGATTCCCGTTCGCCGGTTGAAAAAACGGTCTGGATTCTATATAGTGAGATCATTGAAATATAACTATACGCAATAAACGAGTGAATAATCCATAAGAATTGTGCATATAAGGAGGAAGGATCATGAAGTGCAATATCGTAACCATCCCGGGAGACGGAATCGGACCGGAGATCGTCCGCGAGGCGTGTCTTGTTCTTGAAAAGACCGGAGAAATATTCGGACATGAATTCCATTTTCAGCCGATCCTGATGGGAGGCTGTTCCATCGACAAGTACGGGGTTCCGCTGACGGACGAAGCGCTGGAGACGGCAAAGAAGGCCGATGCGGTTCTTCTCGGCGCGGTCGGCGGAAAAGTCGGCAACTCCAGATGGTATGATATTGCGCCGAATCTCCGCCCGGAGGCTGGCCTCCTTGCCATCCGCAAGGGACTCGGACTTTTTGCAAATCTCCGCCCCGCTTATCTCTATCAGGAACTCGCAATGGCATGCCCGCTGAAGCCGGAGCTGATCGGCGATGGATTTGACATGATTATTGTCCGCGAGCTCACCGGCGGCCTCTATTTCGGAGAACGCCATACGGACATGGTGGACGGTGTGGAGACAGCAGTCGATACGCTGACCTACAATGAGAGAGAAATCCGCCGTATCGCGGTCAAGGCGTTTGAAATTGCGAGGAAGCGCAGAAAGAAAGTGACCAGCGTCGACAAGGCAAATGTTCTCGATTCGTCGAGACTCTGGAGAAAAGTGACCGAGGAGGTCGCAAAAGACTATCCGGAAGTGGAACTCGAGCATATGCTCGTAGACAACTGCGCGATGCAGCTTGTCATGAATCCGCGTCAGTTTGATGTCATCCTGACCGAGAATATGTTCGGCGATATTCTCTCCGATGAAGCAAGCATGATCACCGGTTCCATCGGAATGCTGAGCTCCGCATCCCTGAACGAGACAAAATTCGGCCTCTATGAGCCGAGCCACGGATCGGCTCCGGACATTGCGGGACAGGATCTTGCAAATCCGATTGCGACGATCCTCTCGGCCGCAATGATGCTCAGCTATTCCTTTGATCTTGACCGGGAAGCCCAGGCGATCCGCGATGCGGTTCAGAAGGTTCTGACCGAAGGATACCGGACCGCGGACATTTACCAGGAAGGTTTCACCAGAGTCGGCTGCGTGAAGATGGGCGAGCTGATCCGCGACCGGATCGTGAAGTGAGATGATATCGTGCGATCTTGAAGGTGCGAGGTAGCGTGCAGAATGGCGAAAAAAACTGAGTGCAAAATCATTCAAGATGATGTATAATCACTTTCAATACATCAAGGAGGTATCATAACCATGAATAGTGATTCTGTAAAATCCGGTATGGAACGTGCTCCGCACCGTTCTCTGTTTAATGCGCTCGGCTTCACGGAAGAAGAGATGCATAAGCCGCTGGTCGGCATTGTCAGCTCCTACAATGAGATTGTTCCGGGCCATATGAATCTGGATAAGATCGTCAACGCGGTCAAGCTCGGCGTTGCGGAAGCGGGCGGCATGCCGGTGGTATTTCCGGCGATTGCGGTCTGTGACGGGATTGCGATGGGACACGTCGGCATGAAATATTCTCTTGTCACCAGAGATCTGATTGCGGATTCCACCGAGTGCATGGCGAAGGCCCACGGGTTTGACGCACTGGTCATGGTACCGAACTGCGATAAAAATGTTCCCGGTCTTCTGATGGCGGCGGCCAGAGTAAATGTTCCGACTGTTTTCGTGTCCGGCGGACCGATGCTTGCCGGACATGTCAACGGAAAGAAGAGAAGCCTGTCCTCCATGTTTGAGGCGGTCGGCTCCTACGACGCCGGAAAGATGACGGAAGAGGAAGTCCGCAACTTTGAGCGCAACGTATGTCCGACCTGCGGTTCCTGTTCTGGCATGTATACCGCGAACAGTATGAATTGCCTGACGGAAGTCATCGGTATGGGACTTCAGGGCAACGGTACGATCCCGGCCGTATATTCCGCAAGACTGGCGCTTGCGAAGAAGGCCGGCTATGCGGTCATGGATATGCTGAGGAAGAATATCCGGCCGAGAGACATCATGACAAAAGAGGCGTTTGAAAATGCCATGACAATGGACATGGCGCTCGGATGTTCCACCAACACCATGCTTCACCTTCCGGCGATCGCTCACGAGGCCGGAGTGGAGATCAACATGGAATATGCGGACAGAATCTCAGCGAAAACCCCGAACCTCTGTCATCTGGCACCGGCAGGTCCGACGTATATGGAGGACCTGAATGAAGCCGGCGGCATCTATGCGGTCATGAACGAGCTGACGAAAAAGAATCTTCTCCATCTCGACTGCATGACGGTGACCGGAAAGACGGTCGGCGAGAATATTAAGAACTGCGTCAACAAAGATCCGGAGGTTATCCGGCCGATTGACAATCCGTTCATGGCAGAGGGCGGCATTGCCGTTCTGAAGGGAAATATTGCCCCGGATACCGGCATCGTAAAGCAGTCCGCGGTGGCTCCGGAAATGATGAAGCACGAGGGACCGGCGAGAGTATTCGATTCGGAAGAGGATGCGATTGCGGCGATTTCCGGCGGAAAGATTCATCCGGGCGATGTGGTTGTCATCCGCTATGAGGGACCGAAGGGCGGTCCGGGTATGCGTGAGATGCTCAGCCCGACGTCGGCGATCATGGGCATGGGCCTCGGCTCGACGGTGGCGCTTCTGACGGACGGAAGATTCTCCGGCGCGTCCCGCGGAGCGTCCATCGGACACATTTCCCCGGAGGCGGCAGTCGGCGGACCGATCGCGCTGATTCATGAGGGGGATATCATCTCCATCGACATCCCGAACCGTCAGCTGAATGTCAAAGTTTCGGATGAGGAGCTGGCAGAGAGACGGAAGAACTGGAAACCGAAAGAGCAGCATCTGGAGGGATATCATGCCAGATACGCGAAGCTCGTGACGAGCGGCAATCGCGGAGCGGTTCTCGAGGTTCCGAAAGACTGAGGTTCCGAAAGGCTGAGGTTTTGAAAGACTGAGACACTGAAAGACTGAGGCACCGAAAGACAGAGGTCTCGAAAGACTGTTTTTGGGAGAGATTGCGTTCCAAAAGGTGATCTTAAAAGACTGACAACAATAAAAATATTCAGAAAACAATGGCCGGGCGGCGAGCGCTCTCCGGGGGCAGAACGGAGGATGCGGGATACCGTTTCCGGCCGTTTGCACGCAGACAATACTGGTAATATTACTGGGAATATCAATAGGATTATCACTGTTATTCCATTTATTCACGAAATGGGATGAAAAAAAGTGCACAGTAAATTCAAATTTTGTATTGTTAAATCCGGATAACTGGATATATAATAGGACAATCAATTTCGAAAGAGATTGATAAATTTATAGCATATTGAAGAAAGACAGAAAAGGAGATTGTGTTATGAGCAGAGTGTACAATTTTTCCGCAGGACCGGCGGTCCTTCCGGAGGAGGTATTGAGAGAAGCTGCTGACGAAATGCTTGATTACAAGGGCTGTGGCATGTCTGTAATGGAGATGAGTCATCGATCATCAGACTTCGAAAGTATCCTCCACGAAGCTGAAGCAGATCTCCGTGATCTGATGAATATTCCGGACAACTACAAAGTCCTCTTCATTCAGGGCGGTGGCCACGTTCAGTTTGCGATGGTTCCGATGAACCTGATGAAGAATAAGAAGGCAGACTACATCATTACCGGTAACTGGGCGAAGAAGGCAGCACAGGAGGCAAAGCTCTACGGCGAGGTCAACATCATCGCTTCCAGTGAGGATAAGAACTTCACCTACATTCCGGATTGCTCCGATCTTCCGGTGGATGAGGACGCGGATTATGTTTACATCTGCATGAACAACACCATTTACGGCACCGAGTTCAACGAGCTTCCGAATACCAAGGGCAAGATTCTGGTTGCGGATGTCTCTTCCGATTTCCTCTCCAGACCGATCGATGTCTCCAAATTCGGCATCATCTGGGGCGGCGTTCAGAAGAATGTCGGACCGGCCGGAATGGCGATTGCCATCGTAAGAGAAGATCTCATTACGGAGGATTATCTTCCGTTTACACCGACCATGCTCCGCTATAAGACTTACGCGGACAAGGATTCCCTTTACAACACACCGCCGTGCTACAACATTTACATGTGCGGAAAGGTATTCAAGTGGATCAAGAAGATCGGCGGACTCGAAGCAATGCACAAGAGAAATGCCGAGAAGGCAAAGATTCTGTATGATTTCCTCGACAGCAGCAAACTCTTCAAGGGTACGGTCGAGAAGAAGGACCGCTCTCTGATGAACGTTCCGTTTGTCACCGGCGACAAGGATATGGATGCAAAGTTTGTCGCAGAAGCGAAGGCAGCAGGATTCGTCAACCTGAAGGGACACCGCACCGTAGGCGGCATGAGAGCCAGCATCTACAATGCGATGCCGAAGGAAGGCGTGGAAAAGCTGGTTGCGTTTATGAAGGAATTTGAGGAGAAGAATGCCTGATTTTCGTCAGAACCGGCATAAAAATATCATGGCCGGGTCAGTGTGAACGGGAATCATCCGAGGAAAGGAAATATCATGAAAAAGCAGAGAAAGATCGCATGCCTGAACGCGATCTCCCAGAAGGGTCTGGACCTTCTTACCGATAATTACAGCATTACGGACAATGCCGACGAGGCGCATGGAATTCTGGTTCGCAGCGCAAAGATGCATGACATGCAGTTCGGAAAAGGACTCCGCTGCATCGCCAGAGCCGGCGCCGGTGTCAACAATATTCCGTTAGACCGCTGCGCGGAGGAGGGAATCGTTGTATTCAATACTCCGGGCGCAAACGCAAACGCCGTAAAGGAAAATGTTCTCGCGGGACTTCTTCTCGCGGCCCGCGATATCAAGGGCGGCATGGAGTGGTGTGATTCCCAGAAGGACAATGACAACGTCGGAAAAGACATGGAGAAGGCAAAGAAGAATTTTGCCGGACATGAGATCTTCGGCAAAAAGCTCGGTGTCATCGGACTCGGCGCGGTCGGAGCGGAAGTCGCAAACGCAGCCGAGGCGCTCGGCATGGATGTTTACGGATACGATCCGTTCATCTCCGTCAAGAGTGCATGGGGACTTCGCCGCAACATCCGTCACATCGATAACGTCGAAGAGATCTATAAAGAATGTGATTACATCACCGTCCATGTGCCGGCGCTCGACAGCACCCGGGGTATGATCAACAGGGATGCGCTTGCGATGATGAAGGACGGCGTGGTCATCCTCAATTTTGCGAGGGACCTTCTGGTCAATGATGACGATATGGCGGAGGCACTTGCTTCCGGCAAGGTTGCAAAATATGTAACCGATTTCCCGAATGCGAAAGTCAACAAGATGGTCAATGTCATCGCAACGCCGCATCTGGGCGCTTCCACCGAGGAGGCGGAAGACAACTGTGCAGAGGCAGCCGTTCAGGAGATGATGGACTATCTGGAGAATGGAAACATTCGAAATTCCGTCAACTTCCCGATGGTTGACATGGGAAAATGTGAGAATGCGCAGAGAATTGCGCTGCTCCATCAGAATGTGCCGAACATGATCGGACAGATTACGGCGATTCTTTCCGGAAAGGGACTGAACATTGCCAACATGCTGAATAAGAGCCGCGGAAAGTATGCATACACGCTGGTTGACCTGGAAGAGGCGGCAGACGAGGCAACGCTGGATCAGCTGAGAAAAATTTCAGGGGTGGCAAGATTACGCCATATACAGTAAAATAGATAATACAATTGCATAGAATTTCCCCGGATTTTACCGTCCGGGGAATTTGCGTATCCAAAAGCAAAAAATTAGAGTGCGGCCCGGGCAGACAAGTGGGATTGTCCGTCCGGGTCTGGAGGAAAAAGTATGGCTGAAATTAGAGCGTTTCGGGCAATCCGTCCGGTCAGAGAATACGTGTCGAGGGTTGCGGCCCGGCCGTATGATGTGGTGAGCCGGGAAGAGGCAGAAGATCTGGTGAAAAAGAAACCGCTGTCCTTCCTTCATGTGGACCGCCCGGAGACCTGGTTCGATCACAGTGTTGCCTTTGATGATCCGAGAGTGTATGTCAAGGCGAAGGAAACCATCGCGGATATGCGGGAAAAGGGGATCATGCTCACGGAAGAGAATCCGTGTTACTACCTCTACGAGCTGACACTGGACGGACACGTTCAGACCGGAATCGTTGCCTGCGCGTCGGTTGACGACTATATCAACGGAGCGATCCGCAAACATGAGAACACCACGGTGGCCAAAGAACAGGACCGCATTAATCATATCGATGTCACCAATATGCAGACCGGTCCGATCTTCCTGGCGTTCCGCGATCAGATCAACCTCAAGCTCATGATGAGACGGATCAAGGAACAGGACAGAGCACTGTATGATTTCACCGAAGACGACGGTGTGCGCCATCGGATCTTCCGCATAGCAGATCAGAAGAGAATCGATCAGATTACCGACGGAATCCGCAGAGTCGGTCCGGCTTACATCGCAGACGGACATCACCGCTGTGCATCCGCGGTAAAGGTGGCGTTAAAGAGAAGAGAACAGCATCCGGGATATACCGGAGACGAAGAGTTCAACTACTTCCTGTCGGTGTTCTTCCCGGCGGATGAGCTGAAGATTCTTCGCTATGACCGCGTGGTAAAAGATCTGAACGGAAAGACTCCGGAGGAATTCCTGAAGGAGGTCGGTCAGAATTTTGAGGTGATTCCGGGACGTTCGATTAAGGAATACGACGGAAGAAAGGAATTTCCGGGAGACGGAAGAGTCCCGCAGAAAAAAGCGGAGTTCGGAATGCTTTTAGGGGACCGCTGGTATACGGTCCGCGCAAAGAGCGGGATCCGGAGCGCTGATCCGGTCGACGGGCTGGATGTCTCCATCCTGCAGGACCATCTTCTCGGACCGGTTCTCGGTATTGACGATCCGCGCACGAATGACAGAATTCGCTTTGTCGGCGGAATCCGCGGCGTGAAGGAACTGGAAAAGTATGTCAGTGAGGGCGATGCGGTCGCATTTTCCTGTTATCCGACATCCATGGATGAGCTTTTGGCTGTGGCGGATGCGGGAAGACTCATGCCGCCGAAATCCACCTGGTTTGAGCCGAAACTGCGCAGCGGAATTTTCCTTCACGATCTCGGCTGAGCCGGATTCTCCGGTGAACCGTTGACGGCTGATGGCGGAAAGGGTATCATCAGAGCAGAGTCGTAAGACAATTTCAGCAAGAGAAAGATAACAGAAACCTATGAGAGAAGAACAGTTTTTCAGAGATTTGGAGGAGGCACTTCGCGGCGAGATCATAGATTCCGCGATTGCGGACAACCTCAGATACTATCGGGATTACATTAAAGGAGAAAAAGCGAAGGGGAGAAGCGCGGACGAGATTCTGGACGAGCTCGGCGATGCCCGCCTGATCGCCCGCACGATTGTGGAGAGCGCGGCGTCAGGGGCCGATTCCTCGCCGAACGGATATGATTCCACGCCGGGAGATATCGGTTATACCGGCTTCGGAAAAGATAAATCGCAGGAGCGGACGGCCGCAGGCGAAGAGAGCTACCGCCGGGAGACGGCGTATGAACCGGAGAATCCGTATGCCCGCCAGAACCCGAACATGCATTATGTTGATTTAAGCAAGTGGTATGTGAAGGCAATCTTTATCGCCGTTCTGGTGCTGATTCTTTTCCTGATCATCGCACTCTTTGCGGGAGTGACGAGCTTTGTGTTCTATTATTTCTGGCCGATCGTCGGGATCTACTGCATCTGGTATATTATCCGGCATATCGGAAGATAGAATTCGGAAGAAACGGAACGGGGAAACCGGGGGAAAGAGGAAGAAGAACCCGGATGAAAAATGAAGAAAACCTGAAAGAAAAAACGGGCGGAATCCGGAGACGGATTCCACTCGTTTTTTTTGATTTACACGGCGTCGAAAGTGCAAACATATGTACAAAATAAAAAAAGAGATCCTCACAGGATCTCTTGAAAACTGGGCTAGAAGGATTCGAACCTTCACAATGACGGAGTCAGAGTCCGCTGCCTTACCATTTGGCTATAGCCCAACGACTCGTTAACTATATCATTGACGGCCGCTTTCGTCAAGATGAAAAATAATCATTTAAACTTTTTGTGAATTTTGCCGATACATAGATAGACATCATAAAAAGAATCCATTATAATAAGCTGTGTGTTTGTAGCTTTTTGCACAGAAGAGGACGGTTGATCAATGTACGGTTTTGACAGCAGAGTACGATACAGTGAGACGGATGAAGACGGCATTCTTTCCATTGAGGGAATGATGAATTATCTTCAGGACTGTTCCACATTTCAGTCGGAGGACATCGGCGTCGGTCTTTCCTATATGAGAGGAAAAAAAGCGGCGTGGTGGGTGTACAACTGGAATATTGAGATCATCCGTATGCCGAAACTCGGAGACACGATCCGGATCGAGACCTGGCCCCACGGATTCCGCGGAATCTTCGGATACCGCAATTTTGTGATCCGCGATGAAAAGGGAGAGATCCTGGTTCAGGCCGATTCCGCCTGGTTTTATTACGATCTGGAGAGCATGATGCCGTCCAGACCGCCGCAGGAGGACATCGACGCGTACGGATCCGAAGAGCGGCTGGAAATGTCGCAGGTTCCGCGGCGGATGAGCATTCCGGCAGGCGGAACAGAGCTCTCACCGGTGACCGTTACCAGACATCATCTGGACACAAACCATCATGTAAACAATGCACAGTACATTGAGATTGCGAGGGAGTGTCTTCCGGAGAAGACGAAAATACGCCGGATCTGGGCGGAATACCGGAAGGCGGCGGTTCTCGGCGATGTGATGGTTCCGTACCGGGTTCATTCGGAAGAAGGCGACGCAGAGATCATTTCGCTCCGCGATACCGAAGGACAGGTATATGCGAGCGTTTATCTGTATCTGGATGAGTAAGAATTTTAATATATTTCCGGAAGGAGATTACGGAAAGGATAACCTATGATAAAAATTGGAGAGAAACAGGAGCTGACGGTAGTCAGACAGAAGGATTTTGGTGTTTTTCTCGCAGAGAATGAAGGAGCGGAGGAATCGGTTCTTCTTCCGATCAAGCAGGTTCCGGAGGGGACCGGGATCGGAAGCCGGATTCGTGTCTTTCTTTATAAGGATTCCAAGGACCGTCTTATTGCGACGACCAACGAGCCGAAAATCCTTTTGGGTGAGACGAAGACCCTTCGTGTGACCGATGTCACGAAGATCGGCGCTTTTGTGGATATGGGACTGGAGAAGGAGGTTCTCCTGCCGTTCCATGAACAGAACCACCCGGTCCGAAAGGGCGAGGAGGTTCTCGTTGCACTCTATGTGGACAAGAGCGGCCGTCTGGCAGCGACCATGAAAGTATATCCGTATCTGTCCGCGGAGTCTCCGTACAAGAAGGAGGACCGCGTGGAGTGTACGGTCTATGAGATCAATGACCGCATCGGAGTGTTTACCGCGGTTGATGATAAATATTTCGGCATGATACCGAAATCAGAAGTTTACAGAGAATTCCGGCTCGGTGAGCGCATCGTGGCGAGGGTCATGCGTGTCCGTGAAGACGGAAAGCTGGATCTGAGCACCCGGGAAAAAGCATATCTTCAGATGAATCAGGATGCGGATATGGTTTTGAAGGTGATCGATGAGTTTGCGGGCGTACTGCCGTTTAATGACAAAGCCCGTCCGGAGACCATTCAGCGGACCTTCGGACTCAGCAAGAATGCCTTTAAGCGGGCAGTCGGACTCCTTCTGAAAGAGGGCGCGATCGAGATTACGGAAAACAGTATCCGAAGAACATTTGAGAAAAAAGGAGAGAGTAAAGCATGATTTCGAATCAGATACTTCAGACGAATCTGGATGGACTGAAAGAGATCACCAGAGTCGATTTCTGCATCTGCGATACCGAGGGCAAGACGCTTGCCTCCACATTTGCGGGGACAGAGGAATACGAAAAGAGCATTCTGGCGTTTGTGGAATCCGAGGCGGACAGCCAGATTGTACAGGGATATCAGTTCTTTAAGGTTTTTGACGATCATCAGCTGGAGTACATTCTTCTGGCAAGAGGCGAGAAGGATGACGCGTATATGGTCGGCAAGATGGCAGTGTTCCAGATTCAGAATCTTCTGATCGCATACAAGGAGAGATTCGACCGCGATAACTTCATCAAGAATCTTCTTCTGGACAACCTTCTTCTTGTGGACATCTATAACCGCGCGAAGAAGCTTCACATTGACACCAACGTCAGACGCTGTACCTTCATAATTGAGACCCATCAGGATAAGGATCTCAATGCGCTGGAGACCGTCCGCAACTTCTTCAATGCGAAGAGCCATGATTTTATCACAGCGGTCGATGAGAAGAACATTATTCTTGTCCGTGAGCTGAAGCCGGAAGAGACGTATGATGATCTCGAGAAGGTGGCGGAAACCATCGTTGACATGCTCAGCCCGGAGGAGGGAGAGCGGGTCAATGTTGCCTTCGGTACGGTTGTCGGTGAGATCCGCGACGTATCCCGCTCCTACAAGGAAGCGAAGATGGCACTCGATGTCGGCAAGATCTTCTTCCGTGAGAAGAATGTGGTCGGCTATTCCAGACTCGGAATCGGCCGTCTGATTTTCCAGCTTCCGATGCCGCTCTGCCGTATGTTCATCCGCGAGATCTTCGAAGGAAAGTCCCCGGATGAGTTCGACGAGGAGACACTGACCACCATCAACAAGTTCTTCGAGAACAATCTGAATGTATCGGAGACATCCCGTCAGCTGTACATTCACAGAAATACGCTGGTTTACCGTCTGGACAAACTTCAGAAGCAGACCGGTCTGGATCTCCGCGTTTTTGAGGATGCCATTACCTTCAAGATCGCACTGATGGTTGTCAAGTACATGAAATATATGGAGAATCAGGACTACTAATGATACTTCTGGATAATGTCAGCAAGATATACCGTAACGGGGCGAAAGCCCTCCGCGGTGTGGATATCCGCATCGAAGACGGTGAATTTGTATTTATCATGGGGCCCAGCGGATCCGGCAAATCCACGCTGATCCGCCTTCTGCTCCACGAAACGGAGCCCACGGGGGGAACCATCCGGGTCGGAGATGTGGAGGTGACGGAGCTTCACCGCCGTCACATTCCGCAGTACCGCCGGGAGCTGGGCGTCGTTTTTCAGGATTTCCGCCTGCTGAAAGAGCGCAATGTCTATGAGAATGTTGCTTTCGCGCAGCGCGTGATCGGTGTGCCGACGAAGGAGATCCGGGAAAATGTTCCCCGTATGCTTCAGATGGTCGGGCTTTCCGCAAAATATAAAGCATTCCCATCCGAACTCTCCGGCGGAGAACAGCAGAGAGTGGCCATTGCGAGAGCACTCATCAATTCACCGAAAGTTCTGCTCGCCGATGAGCCGACCGGCAATCTGGATGCAGACAATTCCATGGGAATCATGAAGCTTCTTGAGGACATCAACCGCCGCGGCACCACCGTGATCGTTGTGACACACAGCCGGGAGATTGTCCGCTCGATGCAGAAACGCGTGATTATGCTGGAAAAGGGATTTGTCGTGCGGGATATCGAAGAGGGAAGCTATAATTTATGAGAATCAGAACCTTTTTTTACTGTTTGGCGCAGGGATTGAAAAATATAGGCAGAAATATCTGGGTGGCGCTCGTATCGGTCGCCAGCATTTCCGCCTGTATTTTTCTTTTCTGCACCTTTTTTGTTATGATCTGCAATATCCGGCATATGGTCCGCAACGCGGAGGAGGCGGTCGGCGTGACGGCATTTTTCGACAGCGGAATCTCGGAAAAGGAGATCCGGGAGATCGGTGAGGAGATCACGGGCCGGCCGGAAGTCAAGGATGTCACGTACATTTCGGCAGAAGAAGCGTGGAAGAGCTTTCAGGAGGATTATTTCCGGGACAATGAACACCTTGCGGAGGGGTTTGCCAATGACAATCCCCTTGCGGAGTCTGCGTCCTACGAGATTCATCTGAACAGCATCGAACAGCAGGACAGCTTTGTGAACTGGCTGAAAGATGTTCCGGGCGTCCGGAAAGTCAACTATTCCGTTGATGCGGCGTCGGGACTCATCCGGCTGAATCGGCTGGTCAGCGTGGTCTCTTCCGTGATCATTGCAATTCTTCTGACGGTTTCGGTCTTCCTGATCAGCAATACGATCTCCACGGCGGCGGCATTTCACCGGGAAGAGTACCGTATCATGCGGCTGATCGGAGCGACGAACTTCATGATCCGTGCGCCGTTTGTGTTTGAGGGAATCCTGATCGGATTTGCCGGAGCGCTGATTCCGCTCGGAATTGTGACGCTTCTCTACCGTCACGGCGTCAGGATTGTGATGGAAAAAGCGGCGATCCTGTCGTCGGTGATTAACTTTCTGCCGCTTCGGGAGATTCTGCCGGTGATGTCTCTGATTGCGCTCGCGCTCGGTGTCGGCATCGGTTTTGTCGGAAGTTTCTTCACGATTCGGAAGACGCTCCGTGTCTGAGGGAGGTACAGGATGTTCATGCGGAATCATGTGCCGAACGGCGGTAGCGGTGAATGGAAGAAACGGGCGGGGATCATTCTTGCAGTTACGGCTGCCTCTGCGGCGCTGACGTTCAGCCATGTCAGCGGAACGCTTCTGGTCAATGCGGCCAAAGAGAATGCTCTTGCGGACGCGGAGGCCAGAAAACGTGCCATGGAAGCCGAAAAGAAAAAGACGGATCAGAAGATCCGGCAGCTCGAAGGTCTCCGGGGCAACACGGAGCAGTATGTGAAAGAACTGGATACCCAGACATCTCAGATTGCGGACGAGATGGACCGGCTGGACCGGGAGGTACAGGAAAAGCAGGCGGAGATCGATGAGATCAGCGTGGAGCTGGCGGCCGCGGAGGAAGTTGAGAAAGAGCAGTACACGGCGATGAAGCTTCGAATCCGGTATATGTATGAGAAGGGGGATTCCAGTTTTCTGGAGATTCTTCTCTCGTCGGATTCCATCTCGGATCTTTTGAACAGAGCCGAGTATATCGAGCAGATCTCGAAATATGACCGGGATCAGTTGGAGGAATATGAGGCGACAACCAGACGGATCGCCGAGGATAAGGAAAAGCTCGAAAAAGATCTGACGGAGATCGTGGATATGCGAAATGAGACTGCGGCAAAGCAGACCTCGATCAAGACCCTGATGGAGACCAAGAAGAACGAACTGACGAATCTGGCTGCGCAGCTCGGGGAGCAGAGAGACGCTTCCAAGGGTATGGCATCCGATATCGCAGCGCAGCAGGCAGAGATCGACAGGATTCAGGAAGAGATCCGTCAGGCAGCCATCGCCGCGGAAAAAGCGGCGCAGGAGGCGGCGAGACGTCAGGCAGAGGCGGAAGAAGCCGCGCGGAAAAAACAGGAGCAGCAGGCGAAGAACGCCGCGAAATCCGTTGATGCTCCGACGGAGTCCGACGGCAGTAAGTCGGAAACCAAGGTGGAGACAAAAGGCGGAAAGACCTCTTCCAAAGGTTCGATGACCAAGGGGAGCGGAAGCCTTTCCTGGCCGCTTGCATCCTCCGGAAGGATCACGTCCACATTTGGACAGCGTGAGTCACCGACGGCGGGCGCATCCACGAACCATAAGGGCGTGGACATTGCTGTCTCCAGCGGAACGCCGATCAAGGCGGCTGACGGCGGTACCGTTGTGACCGCAACCTACAGCAGCTCGGCGGGAAATTATGTGGTGATCAGTCACGGCAACGGTACGTCGACGGTATACATGCACTGTCAATCGCTGGATGTATCGGCAGGCGATACCGTTTCCAAGGGAGAGACCATTGCGAAAGTCGGTTCCACCGGTTATTCCACGGGACCGCATCTTCACTTCGGCGTGCTCAAGAACGGACAGTATGTGGATCCGATGGATTACGTCAGCCAGTAAGGACGGCATAAAAATCGCGGAAAACCGAAAAAAAAAACGAAAAAACGAAAAAACAAAAAAACAAAAAAACGAAAAAACAGAACAGTTTATCGGGACAGAGTCCGCAGGGCGATCCGTCCTCCCACATGAGGGAACCGGAAAACGGAAAGATGCCTGCGGACTTTGTTTTTTTCAAAATAGTACAGGACAGAGAACGGCGCGCGCGGTATAATACGGAGAAGACGTGCCGGGATCAGCCCGGCGATGGAAAAGAGGATACATCATTGGAACATTTGGAAGACAGAAATACGGATCCGGTAACCGGGGAACCGGAAACATCCGGAAAGAAGCCGAAGAAAAAGCACCCGGTGATCCGGGGCATTGTGATCGGCGTCTGCGGAACCCTGTGCGTGCTGACGGCCGCAGTCGGAATCTTTCTCTATAACGGCTATCGCCGGATGCAGGAACAGTACAGTCAGATTGCGCCGACGAAGGATGACGGAAAAGAAGCGCTGAACCTGGACCGCGTGAAGGAAAAGGTTGCTCTTCTCAACTATTTTGTAAACAAGCAGTTCCTTTTTCAGGAGAACATCGATGCGCAGACTCAGGAGAATTATCTGTATTACGGTTATGTCGCATCGCTGGGAGATCCGTATGCCAGCTATTATTCGGCAAATGATTTCCGGAAACTGATGGAACATCAGGACGGCGTTTTTATCGGTATCGGTGCGACGGTTCAGACCAATCCGAGTACCGGAAATGTCGAAGTGGTCTCTCTGACGCCGGGAGGCCCGGCCGAGAGGAACGGCATGCTTCCGGGAGATATTTTCTATAAAGTGGATGACCAGTATGTCACCGGAAAGGATCTGGATCTTCTGATTGCGGAGAACATCCGGGGAAAAGAAGGCACTCCGCTCACCGTAACGGTTTACCGATCGTCGGAGAAGAAATACATTCCCCTTGAAATGACAAGAGAGAAGATCGTCAAGGAGACGATCAAGGCGTCCATGAAAGACGACATCGGACTGATCCGTCTGACCGAGTTTGATGAGGTGACACCGGAACAGTTTAAGAATGCGGCGGATAAGCTTCTCGGACAGGGGGCGAAGAAACTGATCATTGATCTCCGGAACAATCCGGGAGGAAGTCTGACTGCGGTTCTGCCCTGCATGGATTATATCCTTCCGGACGGCGGACTGATGCTGAAATTCAAGGGTCTCGGCGATGAGCACGAGGAGTTCAAGTGTGAAGACGGTCACGAACTTTCGGTTCCGATGGCAGTTCTGGTCAATGAAAACACTGCGAGTGCGGCGGAAGCATTCAGCGGCGCCATGCAGGATTACGGAAAAGCGGTTCTCGTCGGAACCAAGACCTTTGGAAAAGGAATTGTCCAGAGCACATTCCCTCTCGGAGATGGAAGCGCAGTGAAGTTTACCACACAGCGGTATTACACGCCGAAGGATCAGGATATTCACGGAAACGGTCTGATGCCGGACGTGGAGTGCGAGCTGGCGGAAGGTCTGATCGCGGGGACACAGATTCCGGAGGATCAGGACAATCAGCTGCAGAAAGCCGTGGAGGTTGTGAATCAGAAAGCGGCCGCGCAGGCTATGCAGGAGAGTGCAGCGGAGGCCTCCGCTGTGCAGACGGCGGAAGCGCAGACGGAAGCGGAACCGGAATCCGAAACCGGAGCGACGCAGACAACTGCCGCGAATTGATACGGAATATATGTAATAAACACAGCGAGTCGAAACACGCTTTGAGAGCTTCGACTCGCTATGTTTAACGGCAGTCGTCAGGGTTTCACCGGAGCGTGGGCTTTGGCGAGTCAGCCGCATAAAAAATCGAGCGGGGATCACCCGCTCGATTTTTTCAGTCCGCTTGCGAACGTTGCACTATGAACTTTACGTTACTCCGGTAAGGGATCAGACTCTTCCGGCCTTCAGAATGCTTCTTGCAACCGACAGTCCGTTTGCGCTTGCCTGCTGAAGACCGCGGGTTACGGATGCGCCGTCGCCGATGGCGCGAAGCGCCTTGATGCTGGTCTCAAAATCACGGTCAACCATGACTTTGTTGGAGTAGAACTTAACCTCCACGCCGTAGAGGAGTGTCTCATCGCTGGCGATACCCGGCGTTACCTTGTCGAGGGCCTGGAGCATTTCCTCGATATCCACCAGAATCCGGTGAGGAAGGACGAGGGAGAGATCGCCCGGAACGGCATCCTTCAGGGTCGGGATGAGGTTGTTGCGGTAAAGTCTCTCCTCGGTGGTGCGGCGTCCGCGGCGCAGGTCGCCGTACCGCTGTACAAGAATGCGGCCGTCACACAGCATATTGCTCAGATGGGCGACGTACTTTCCGTACTCGATCGGTGTGTGGAACGGCTTGGTGAAATTCTTGGAGACAAGAAGCGCAAAGTTTGTGTTGCGTGTCTTGAATTCCTTGGACTTATACGCATGGCCGTTGACCACCGCCAGATTGTCGTCATAATATTCGGTTGCGACCTCGCCGGACGGGTTGGTGCAGAAGGTGCGTACCTTGTCGTCGAAGGTCGGTGTGTAATATACGAGCTTTGCCTCGTAGAGGTTTTCATTCAGGAATTTCATGACCTCATCGCGGACTTCGACGCGGACGCCGATATCCACGGTGCCGACCTTTGTCTCGATGTTGTGTTCCTCACAGATGTGGGAGAACCAGTCGGAGCCGTCACGGCCGATGGCGGACACGATCTCTTTTCCGTAGAAGATCTCGTCCTTGTCGGTGATGACACCGACGGCCTGTCCGTTATCCACAATGATGTTTTTGACGCTCGTCTGGAAGATCATCTCCACGCCGATCTTCGCGAGGTGTTCCTGCATGCGGGAATAGATTTTGTATCCCTCCTCGGTTCCGAGGTGGCGGATCGGACATTCGATGAGTTTTAAGTCGGCAATGATGGCGCGGCGGCGGATCTCATCGATCTCCTCCTGCTTGTCAATGCCGTAGATGCCCGGATCGGCACCGAATTCGAGGTAGATCTCGTCGGACTCGTGAATGAGTTTGGCCGCTTCCTCATAGCCGAGGATTTCCGGCAGATTGCCGCCGACATCCGGGGAGAGGGAAAGCTTGCCGTCGGAAAATGCTCCTGCGCCGGAAAATCCTGTGGTAATGGAACACGGCAGACAGTGCGCGCAGACACCGGTTTTTCTCTTCGGACAGATTCTCTTTTCAATGGAACGTCCTTTTTCAATCATGACGATGGAGAGGTCCGGGCGCTGTTTCTTGAGTTCGTAAGCGCAGAAGATACCGGAAGGACCGGCACCGATAATGATGACGTCGGCGCGGCGGGATGCATTTTCGGAATTGTTCATATTATGTACCTCTTTCGGAAAGGGTAAAAAGCGTATACGAATACATAGGGATAATCCCCAAAAAAAGTATAGTATTACCCTTAAAATAAGTCAATTTGATGAAAAAATTGTGTGGCACACAAACTTCCACAATATATCATGCGAATATTGATTTGTCAACAGGAAAATGATCGGTCCGGCTATGAGTCTGAAACAGCCGCCCGACACGGCTCCGGACACGGTCCGAATCAGAGGAAATCCGTTTGCAAGTTTCCCGGTCATGAAGTAGAATACCTACATGTAAATATTGAAATGGCAGGCGGCGGATTTCCGGAAGACGGGGATTCGGCGCATAAAGTCGTGCCCTGGAACAGGTGCGCGAAGAGGGATGAAACGTGAATTTACTGCGAAAGCTCTTCGGGTTGACCGATGAAAAGGAACGTTCAGAAGATACAGATTGGAGAAATGTAAATATGTACATTATCGCAGGACTCGGAAATCCGGGAAGAGAATACGAACATACCAGACACAACGTGGGATTCGACACCATTGACCAGCTGGCGGACCGTCTGGGGATTACGCTGAATGAGAGCAAATTCAAGGGAATCTTCGGGAAGGGGATGATCGAAGGAGAAAAAGTGATTCTGGTCAAACCCCTGACTTTTATGAACAACAGCGGCGAGTGCATCCGCCCGCTGATGGATTACTATAAGGTTGAACCGGATCATTTTATCGTCATCTATGACGATATCTCCCTGGAGCCGGGTATGATCCGTGTCCGCGGAAAGGGCAGCGCCGGCGGTCACAACGGAATCAAGAGCCTGATCCAGCACCTCGGAACGCAGGATTTTCCGAGAGTCCGGATCGGAATCGGCATGAAACCGAGTCAGATGGATCTGGCCGATTATGTTCTTGGACATTTTGACCAGGTAACCCGGAAAGTGATGGAAGAAGCATACCGGGATGGAGCGGAGGCGGCCTGCGCCGTGATCACGGACGGCATCCAGAAAGCGATGAGCGGTTTTAACGGCGCGGCGAGGAAGGATAACAGCGAAAAGAACGGAAAACACATTCCGAAGGAGTGATATGGGAGCAATCTTTGAAAATCCGCTGCATGAGCTGGCGGAGTACGAAGCACTGCGGGAGGCACTGGAGAAGGGAAAAGGCCCGGTCATGGTCTCCGGAACCGTCGAGTCACAGAAGGTTCATCTGGCGGCGGAACTGGCAACGGAACGGAAAGACGAGGGCTGGACACTGATCATCGCGGAGGACGAGCTGAAGGCAAAATCCATCGCGGAAGATTTCCGCTGTTTTCGCCGGGATGTGATGATCTACCCGGCCCGCGATCTTCTGTTCTATAACTCGGACATCCACGGGAACCTTCTGACCCGGCAGCGGATCCGGGTGCTGGAGGCGCTGTCTTCCAAAAAGAGCGGCATCGTGGTGACGACCGTCGATGCGCTGATGGAACATTTGCTTCCGCTGGAGATGCTGGCATCCCGCGCGATCACGATCCGGGGAGCCATACAACTCGATCTTGCGGATATGGCAAAAAAACTCTCGGCGCTCGGATACGAGAGGACGGCGGAGGTGGACGGCACCGGTCAGTTTTCCGTGCGCGGCGGCATTTTGGACGTGTTCCCGCTGACGGCGGAGGTGCCGTACCGGATTGAGCTTTGGGGCGACGAGATCGACTCCATCCGCACTTTTGACCCGGAGACACAGCGGTCGGTGGATACCGTGTCCGAAGCCTACATTTTCCCGGCGACCGAGATTGTTCTCGGCGATGAGATGATCGAAAAGGGTCTGGGGAAAATCGAAAAAGAGCGGGATAAGAACGTGAAGGCGTTCCGGGACCAGATGAAAAATGAAGAAGCCTTCCGCCTCACCCAGAGTGTGGGCGAGGTAGTAGAGAGCCTCCGGGAGAAAATGTCCGTTCACGGCCTTGCCAGCTTCATCCGGTATTTCACAAAGGATACGGTGTCATTTCTGGATTATTTCCCGGAGAATACGGACGTCTTTCTCGATGAGCCGCAGCATCTGAAGGAGCGGGCGGAAGTCGTGGAGCAGGAATTTGCCGACAGTATGCAGCAGCGGATCCTGATGGGGGCGATTCTTCCGGGGCAGGCGGATTTCCTCTTCAGCGCGAAAAAGACGATGGCGATGATGAGCGGAGCCCGCACTGTGATGATGATGTCCATCGAGCAGAAAGTCACCGGGATGGCGCCGAAGACAAAGGTCTCGCTGACCACCCGGAGCGTGCAGTCCTATCAGAATAATTTTCCTCTTCTTATTGAAGATCTGAAGAAATGGCAGAGCCGGAATTACCGCATGGTTCTTGTGGCCGGCTCGACGGCGAGAGCGCAGCGTCTGGCTGCGGATCTCCGGGATTACGAATTCCGGGCGTTCAGTCCGGAGAGCGCGGAGCACCGGGTAAATCCCGGCGAGATCATGGTAGTGGCGGGCAATCTCCACCGCGGCTTTGAATATCCGATGATCCGTTTTGTGGTTATTACGGAAAATGATATCTTCGGGGCGAACCGGCAGAAGCGGAAAAAGCCGCAGAAGAAATACAGCGGCCGGTCCATCCAGAGTTTTACCGAACTCTCGGTGGGAGACTATGTCGTTCACGAGACCTACGGACTCGGCATTTACCGCGGAATCGAGAAGATCCGCTCCAACGGCACGGAAAAGGACTATATCAAAATCGATTACCGCGACACGGATGTTCTCTACGTTCCGGCGACGATGCTCGACAAGATTCAGAAATACGCGGGCGGCGACGCGGAGAAAGTGCCGAAGCTGTCCAAACTCGGCGGTACGGAGTGGAAGAAGACCAAGACAAAGGTCAAGAAGGAAGTCGAGGAGGTCGCAAAGGACCTTGTGGCGCTCTATGCCAAGCGCCAGAACGGGGCCGGATATGCCTTCGGGCCGGACACCGTATGGCAGCATGAGTTTGAGGATTCTTTCCCGTTCGAGGAGACCGACGATCAGCTCGCGGCCATCGAGGACACCAAGCGGGACATGGAGAGCACGAAAATCATGGACCGCCTGATCTGCGGCGACGTGGGCTTCGGAAAGACGGAGATCGCGATTCGCGCGGCATTTAAGGCCGTTCAGGAAGAACGTCAGGTGGCGGTCCTCGTGCCGACGACGATCCTCGCCCAGCAGCATTACAACACGTTTATCCAGCGAATGAAGGATTTTCCGGTCAACATCGAGCTGATGAGCCGGTTCCGCACACCGTCCGAGATGAAGAAGACGGTGGAAGGGCTGAAAAAGGGCACGGTGGACATCGTGATCGGGACGCACCGCATTCTCTCGAAAGATGTGAAGTTCAAGAACCTCGGCCTTCTCGTCGTCGATGAGGAGCAGCGGTTCGGCGTAAAGCATAAAGAGAGTATCAAGAAGCTACGGGAAAATGTCGACGTTCTGACGCTGTCCGCAACGCCGATTCCGCGGACTCTCCACATGTCGCTGGCCGGAATCCGTGACATGAGTGTTCTGGAAGAGGCTCCGGTGGACCGTCTGCCGATTCAGACCTATGTCATGGAGTACAGCGACGAGATTATCCGCGAGGCAATCCGGAGAGAAATGGCGCGCCACGGTCAGGTCTACTATGTCCACAACCGGGTCGGCGATATCGATGAGATCACGACAAAGATTCAGGCGCTGGTGCCGGAAGCGCGGGTGGTCTATGCGCATGGTCAGATGAAAGAGCACGAGCTGGAAAACATCATGATGGATTTTGTGAACGGCGAGATCGACGTTCTGGTCTGCACGACCATCATTGAGACCGGATTGGACATTCCGAACGCCAACACGATCATCATTCACGATGCCGATAAGATGGGACTTTCCCAGCTGTATCAGCTGCGGGGAAGAGTCGGAAGAACGAACCGTACCTCCTTTGCCTTCCTGATGTACCGGAGAAACATGATCCTGAAAGAGGTGGCGGAAAAGCGCCTTGCCGCGATCCGCGATTTCACGGAGCTCGGCTCGGGAATCCGAGTCGCAATGCGCGATCTGGAGATCCGCGGAGCGGGAAATGTCCTCGGCGCGAAGCAGTCCGGCCATATGCAGGAAGTTGGCTATGACCTGTACTGCAAGCTCCTGAATGAGGCGGTTCTTCTTCTGAAGGGAGAGAAGGTCGAAGACGATGAATTTATCACGGAGATCAAATGCGACATCAGCGCCTTCATTCCGCCGAAGTACATTCCGAATGAGTTCCAGAAACTGGATATCTACAAGCGGATCTCGGCATTTGCGGATGATGAGGACTGCTCAGATATGCAGGACGAGCTGATCGACCGGTACGGCGATATCCCGACGCCGGTGGATAACCTTCTGAAGGTTTCGCTTCTTCGCGCTCATGCGCACAGGGCGGGAATGTCCCTGATCGAAATCCGGAATCAGGAGATCGTCATTACGATGTACCCGAAAGCGGACCTTGATCCGTCGGGAATCCCGGAATTTGTCGCAAAATATGCGAAGAAGCTTCACATGGTCGGCGCAGGCGTGCCGCAGTTTATCTATGAGGAAAAGGGAAAACGGTATCCGGACTGCACGGCGATGTTTGAGAAGACCAAAGAGCTCGTGGATGAGTTCTACCGTCTGACGGCGGTGAAAGATAAGGCAGAGGAAGACGCACAAGGCGAAGGAATGACACGGCATGAAATACAGGACACTGTCGGACGCCCTGAAGGAGCAGTTCGGCACAAAAGTTTATAAGCTCTCCCTCTCGGCAGGGGTTACCTGTCCGAACCGGGACGGAACCCTCGGTTACGGCGGCTGTACCTTCTGCTCGGAAGGCGGCTCCGGAGACTTTGCCACGGCAGGCGGGTCGGTCACCGAACAGATCCGTCAGGCGAGAGCGCGGGTGGACGGCAAGATCTCCGCGAAGATTCCGCTGGAAGAGCGGAAGTACATTGCTTATTTTCAGTCCTTTACATCGACTTACGGCGATACGGATACGCTTCTCGGGAAATTTCGGGAGGCGATGGAGCAGCCGCAGGTCTGCGCCGTCTCGATCGGGACCAGACCGGACTGTCTCAGTAATGATATGGTGGAGGGACTGTCTCAATTAAACCGGAAAAAACCGGTGTGGGTGGAGCTGGGACTGCAGACAATCCACGAAAAGACCGCAAAAAGGGTACACAGAGGATATTCTCTGAATGTGTTTGAAGACGCCTACCGCCGCCTGAAGGCGGCCGGTTTCACCGTGATCGTTCATGTGATTCTGGGACTTCCGGGCGAAACGGTGGATGATATGCTGGAGACGGTCCGGTATCTGGCTTCACTCTCTCCGGTGCTGGACGGGATTAAACTTCAGCTTCTCCATGTTCTGGAGGGGACACAGCTCGCCGAAGAATACCGGAAGGATCCGTTTCCGGTTTTTTCACTGGAAGAATACTGTGATGTTGTGGTCCGGTGCCTGAAACTTCTTCCGGACGAGACCGTTGTCCACCGGATCACCGGGGACGGGCCGAAGAAGCTTCTGATTGCCCCGCTCTGGAGCGGTGATAAGAAGCGGGTCATGAATACACTGCGGAAAGCGATCGAGGAAGCCTGAGGATAGAAAGCAGCGGGAAGGACGCCCCGTAAAGTGCGGATGAATCGCAGATTGAGCGCACCGACGCGGCGGACACAGGAAGGATAAAACTGCAGGAAGGACAACGAAACTGCAGGAAGTCCCGCCCTGCGTAAAGAGCGGCGTCGCAGGCTGACGGAAAGCCGCAAAAACGATCATCAGATAAAGAAAGGAATGCATACATGGGATTTCTCTATTTTACAAGACACGGGCAGACCATCTGGAACGCGGAAGATAAGATCTGCGGCGCAACGGACATCGCGCTGACGGAGCTCGGCAAAAAGCAGGCAGCGGAGCTGGGAAGGACGATTCGTGCCATGATGGAAACGGGCGAGATTCATATCGACCGGATCCTCGCGTCCCCGCTCTCGAGGGCAAGCGATACCGCGGAGATCATCTCGAAGGAAACCGGCATTCCGTGGGCGAAAGAGGAGCGGCTGACAGAGCAGAATTTCGGCCGGTTTGAGTCCACATCGCCGAGAAACGGGGCCGAGTTCCGCGCGGCAAAGCAGAACTTCATCCATTCCTTTGACGGCGGCGAGACCATGCTGCATCTCTCTCACCGGATCTACAGCGTCATCGACGAGATCGAACAGGATACAAAAGAGACGGGACGGACGACGCTGATCGTCGCGCATAACGGCATTTCGCGCGTCGTGCGGTCGTACTTTGAAGATATGACAAATGAAGAATTCAGCAGTTTCGGCATCCGAAACTGTCAGCTTGTCCGTTTTGAATTCCCGGAAAAGCGGGATATCTACGGAAGACCGGAAAAATAATCCGTTTTCTTGACTTTGCTGTTTTCATCCCCTATAATCGCAGAGAAAAGGCTTTGAAGGAAACAAGTACTTTCTGAAAGACACAAAGAGAGCTGCCGGATGGTGAGAGGCGCGTGAAACTGCAGGAAGGAATACATTCCGGAGCTCTGCACCGAAGGGGATGCGGCAAGGACGGCGGAAGAACCGTGAAACGGGGATCGGATATTCGAGTGATCGAAGTAGATTCGGTTTCCAGACGGGACGACGACCGGGTCCGGTGAGCCCAGAACATAGGCTGCAGCGTGAGCGCGCGTTAGAGCGCAGAGGTTTGAGGCATTGCCGGCCGGATCCTCAGTCATGAATGATTAAGGATGAAACCATATATGAACCGTGGATGGTCAGGAATGCAAAGAACCCGCTGAGGCGGTCCGTGTGAGCGGATCGTGAATAAAGGTGGTAACACGAAGTGATATGCTCCGTCCTTTATGCCGAACGGCATAGAGGACGGAGTTTTTTGGTGGAGCACTTAGCGAGGTGTTTTCGAGCTTAGTGCGTACCATGGAAAACCACTTGGCGAGGTGTTTTCGAGCCTAGTGGTTTTGCAATTATAATTATTAAAAAGATATCAATAAAAGGAGAATCAACATGCAGATCTACGAGGAACTTCAGGCAAGAGGACTTCTGGCACAGGTAACCGACGAGGACAAGATCCGCGATCTCGTCAACAACGGAAAGGCAACATTCTACATCGGCTTCGACCCGACTGCAGACAGTCTTCATGTCGGACACTTCATGGCACTGACCCTGATGAAGAGACTTCAGCTTGCCGGCAACAAGCCGATTGCGCTGGTGGGCGGCGGTACCGCAATGATCGGTGATCCATCCGGAAGAACCGACATGCGTTCCATGATGACCATCGAGACCATTGACCATAACGTTGAGTGCTTCAAGAAGCAGATGAGCCGCTTCATCGAGTTCGGTGAGGGAAAGGCAAGAATCGTCAACAACGCGGACTGGCTGAGAAATCTGAATTTCCTCGATTTCATGAGAGAGATCGGACCGTGTTTCTCCGTCAACGAGATGCTCCGCGCAAGATGCTATGTAAACCGTCTGGAGAAGGGGCTTTCCTTCCTGGAGTTCAGCTACATGCTGATGCAGAGCTACGATTTCCTTCGTCTCTATGAGGATTACGGCTGCAACATGGAATTCGGCGGCGATGACCAGTGGTCCAATATGCTGGGCGGAACCGACCTGATCCGCAGAAAACTCGGAAAAGACGCATTTGCCATGACCATTGCGCTTCTTCTCAAGCATGACGGCACCAAGATGGGTAAGACGGCCGGCGGCGCGGTATGGCTGGATGCCAACAAGACCACACCGTATGAGTTCTATCAGTACTGGCGCAATGTCGACGATGCCGATGTTCTGAACTTCCTGCGCAAGATGACCTTCCTTCCGCTGGAGCAGATTGAAGAAATGGACAAGTGGGAGGGAAGCCAGCTGAATGAGGCAAAGAGAATCCTTGCCCATGAGCTGACCACCATGGTTCACGGCGAGGAAGAGACCGAAAAGGCAGAAGCAGCGGCAAAAGCCCTCTTTGGCGGCGGCGCCGATGCGGAGATCCCGACCACAGAGCTGACCGAGGCGGATTTTGAGGGAGACACCATCGATATCCTGGGCGTTCTCGTAAAGGCAGGTCTCTGCGCAACCCGTTCCGAGGCGAGAAGAAATGTAACCCAGGGCGGTGTATCGGTAGAAGGAACACAGGTAACCGACTTTAAGGCCACCTTCACCAAGGCAGATCTGGCAGAGGGCAAGGTATTCAAGAGAGGTAAGAAGAACTTCCGCAAAGTGATTCTGAAATAAGTTCAGGACAATTCCTTCTGCGATCCTGCAGTCCTGAAGTGAATTGGAAGGGATCGCGGAAGGAATCAGGATATTACTATCTGGACTGGGAGCAGAACGCGGATGCGGACTGCTCCCAGTTCTGAATCCGGATTCTGTCAATGTCAATGGAATTATTCCGCAATTATTCCTGCGGCATCTGCACGTTATTCTTACGAAAGAGGACAGATATGCAGCTTGATTTGACCAGTGGAAACATATTTCAAAAGATGTTCCGGTTTGCAGTTCCGTACCTGACCGCCTGTTTTCTGCAGTCATTTTACGGGATGGCGGATCTTTTTATCGCCGGACGCTTTAACGGGGCGGCAGTGGTTTCCGCTGTCTCCATCGGCAGTCAGGTGATGCATTTTCTGACGGTGGTGATTGTGGGCGCTGCGATGGGAACCACGATTATGATGAGTCATGCGATCGGCGGTAAGGACAAAGAGGCGGCCGCGAAGGCGATCGGCGGGTCGGTGCTGGTCTTCTCGGTGATTGCGGTGCTTCTCACCGCAGTGCTGATTCTGACGGCCGACGGTGCACTGGCGGTTCTAAAGACGCCTCCGGAGGCATTCCGGCCGGCCCGGGATTATCTTCGGATCTGCATTTTCGGCGTTCCGTTTATCACGGCCTATAATGTGATCAGCGGTATTTTCCGCGGCGTAGGCGACACAAAAAGTCCGATGTTTTTTGTCGCGCTGGCGGGAATCATCAATATCGGTGCGGATTACATTTTGATCGGGCTGTTTGGAATGGGGGCGGCCGGCGCGGCTGCGGCGACGGTGGGCGCGCAGGTCTTCTCCGTCCTGTTTGCACTGGCGGCAATGGCGCGGAGAGGAATCGGAATCCGGATGTCGGGGAAACATTTCCGGCCGGATCGCAGCGTGATCCGAAGAATTCTCGGAATCGGTCTTCCGATTTCCTGTCAGGAAGGTTTTATTCAGATATCGTTTCTCGTGATCACCGCCATCGCCAACAGCCGCGGCGTTCATGTGGCGGCCGCGGTGGGAATCGTCGAGAAGATTATCAGTTTTCTGTTTCTGGTTCCGGGAGCCATGCTCTCGACGGTATCGGCGATGGCGGCCCAGAACGCAGGTGCGGGATTCCACGACCGGGCAAACAGGACCCTTGCCGGCGGCATCCGTGTCTGCGTGATCTATGGCCTTGCAGTTTTTGTCATCGCACAGCTTGCCGCGGAACCGATTGTGGGGATGTTTGTATCCGGTGAGCCGGAGGTTGTTCTCCTTGGGGGACAGTATTTCCGGACGTATGCCATTGACTGTATGATCGCGGGAATTCATTTCTGCTTCAGCGGGTATTTCAGCGCGTATGGGCGATCCGTCTATTCTTTTGTCCACAATGTGGTCTCCATTGTGACAATCCGCATTCCGGGAGCATGGCTGGCATCCGTCCTGTGGCCGGAGACGCTCTATGCCCTCGGTATCGCGGCGCCGCTGGGATCTGCGCTGTCGGTGGTTTTGTGTATTTATTTTTATCAGAAAATCCGGAAAAACAAAACATCAGCCGCCGAAGAACAGGTGCTCCAGAAGAATCTTTAAACCGATGGCGACAAGGATCACGCCGCCGAAGATTTCGGCGCGCTGTTCATACTTCTTACCGAAGAGGTGGCCCACCGCAACGCCGCCGGTGGCGATGACAAAGGTCGTGACACCGATGAGACAGACTGCCGGAGCGATCCGGACATTTAGAAACGCATAAGTGATGCCGACGGCCAGCGCATCGATGGAGGTGGCAACGGCAAGGATAAACATGGTCTTTACGTCCACCGCATCGCTGGCCTCCTCGTCTTCACCGGAAAGAGCCTCCCGGATCATGTTTCCGCCGATCAGGGCCAGAAGAACAAAGGCGATCCAGTGATCGATGCTCTGGATCACACCCTGAAAGCGAAAGCCGAGCATGAAACCGGCCAGCGGCATTAACGCCTGAAAGATGCCGAACCACAGTCCGCAGGTCAGCGCGGTTGCTTTGTTAAATGTTTTCATTGACAGACCCTTGCCGATGGAGACGGCAAAGGCGTCCATGGACAGACCGACACCGGTCAGAAATATTTCAAACCATGACATAGTATAACCTCCGAAAGTGAAGAAGGATGATTGGAACAGCCCATATAATTTATCGCCAAAGAGGCGGTTCGTCAAGGAGGTTTGAGCGTTCTTCGCCAATCTGTCACCAGAGGTTTTGTCAGACAAAAAACAGTGGATAGAACCGGGGCAGAATGCTAAAATAGCGGAAAAGCACATGGAACAAACGACGATGAGGAAGAAAATATGGAACAGAAGAGTCTGAAAGAGCAGGTATACAGCTCAATTCTTGAAGATATCATTTCCCTGGAGTATCGTCCGGGACAGATCCTGAATGAAAAACAGCTGATTGAAAAATATGACTGCAGTAAATCACCGGTCCGTGAGGCGCTGATGGCGCTCTGTGCCGAGGGTGTGCTCCGCAGCATACCGCGGTACGGATATGAGGTGATTCGTCTCACCAAAGATGATATTTACGAGATGATTCATTTCCGCTGTATTCTGGAAGGTGGCTTTCTCCATGAGATCTGCGGCCGGATCACCGAGCAGCAGATCCAGCATCTGGAGAAACTGGATGAAAAATGCCGCGCGGCGAACCGCGATGTCTGGGAGCATTGGGAATACAACACGGAGTTCCATATGTCGCTTCTGGGATATGCGGGAAATACGTATGCATCCGAAGAACTGGAGCGGTGCATGTCCCGGATGAAGCGTGCCTATGCGCAGGCATACTGGGATAAGACCGATCCGGAGCTGGCCTTTGATACAAGACATCATGCCCAGATCATCGCGGCAATCCGGAAAAAAGACGCGGAAGAGGCGAGAAAACTTCTGGTGGACGATCTCTATGATTTTGGAGGGGAGAATTTCCTGACGAGATAAGAGTGATAACGGAATTGTACATAATAAAGACAAATGAAAGAAAACTCCCGACATCGGTAATATGATGTGGGGAGTTTTTTTCTCCGCTGTATCAGCATGAAAAACCGCTCTATCCGAGTATCCGGTATACCAGAACCTCATTTGAGAGATCCGGCTCGGCCTTATAGCGGGAGAGGCCTTCTCCGCCGAGATAAACCAGCTTTCCGAAGACCGAGTCGGCAAGGTCGGAGGCCACCATGGAAAACAGGGTATCATTCCCGTTGTCAGAAAGGATGACCGTCCAGCGAGGTTCCGCTTCTTTATCCCGATTGGGAGTTTCTGTCAGCGCGGATTTTTCGGCCTGATCAGGAGTTTGGGCCAGAGCGGGAGTTTCTGCCGGAACAGGAGGTTTCTCCAAAAGATCCTGCTCCTGCGCATATTCTCTGCATCCGTTACGTCCCGCGCAGATCACCCGTTCCACACGCTTCGGCTGTTCCACGGAAGGTTCTTCCGAAAGAGAAGTGCGGACAGACCAGCCGCGTTCGCTCTTTTCAAGGATCACATAATATCCGTTCCCACTGTCAATGACGGTGCGTCCGCTTTCGGAAAGGTGAATCGGCATTCGATTCACTTCCCAGGCAAAACTTACGGATTCTTTGGCCTTTTCCGTCATGGTCCTTCCGAAAATGGGGAACCAGTGGGAGATCCACGGCATATCGCCGGTGATGACGCATTCCGTAAGCGGCGGATTCTCCGGAAAAAGAAGAGCTGTGATCTCGTCGGCCTGAGCCTCAGAAACGTCTCGGTTCAGGAGTTTTTTCCGGGCATCCGGCTTGCTGCCGGAGAGCAGATCATCCATGAAGAGAAGCGTTTCCTCCGTTTCGCCGAAGGCGGAGAACATCCGGCTGTAGCCCGCGTCTCCGCTGCCGGAAAGCATGCGGAAGATATTTGCCGACAGGACCTCATTTTCCGTGGAAAAAGCTCTGGAAATGAAGAAGGTGCGCTGGCCGGTCTGGCTTCCTCCGTCAAAAAGGGTTCTTCTTTTGCCCTTGTCTTCCAGAAAGTATCCGTAATCCCACCAGGTTGCCAGAACGGTATCCTCCGGCGTATTCTCTCTGATTTTCAGAAGGCAGTCCTCCACCGTCCTGTGTGACCAGACATCTTCTGCGGGGACAGAGCAGATATACCGGTATACGCCGCATACGCCACCAAGTGCCGGAATCAGCAGAAGCACCGGGATCACCCTCGGACAAAATGACCGGAACTTCCGCTTCTGCCGGTCTGTCCGGCCGCAGACGGTTACGGTCAGGTTTCCTGCCAGAATCGCCGCGGGACCGGAATAGAGCATGATAAAGCGTTTTCCCTTAAAAGAGAGTACCAGCGTGATTCCATACCAGAGGAGAAGCAGAAGGTACTCGAACCGGACGTCTTTCCGGATGATCCGCCGGATGAGGATTGTGCTGCAAGCGAAAGCGGAACAAAAGGAGAGGATTCCGCCCGAGAGGCTGATGATGCCGGCGGTTTCCGAGAACGTGTTCAGGCAGAACAGATCGGAAACCGTTCCGTCCCAGAGGAGCGGGGGCTGCAGCTCGTTGATGGAGGAAAAGACGTTCGGGAACAGGCCGCCGCTTTCTTCTCCGGAAAAGATCCGGCCAACGATCGAGCGAACGTTTGTGAAAAGATTCCTCTCCGGAATCAGGAGTATGCCCAAAATCCCTGCGGAGAGCAGGAGCGGGGCAAAAGAGAACGGCCGCTTTCCGCGGTCACTTTTCCATGTGAGAAGCGTGAAAAGGAGAAGTGCTCCGGCAAAGATCACCGGGAACATATAATAGACATACCAGCTTTGCGAAAGAGCGATAAAGCTCACAAAGAATGCGAGACCGTATACGATCACGGTCTTACGGTTCTCTGTCTGCCAGCCGTTTACAAGCTTCACCCCGAAATAAAAGAAGAAACAGGACAACCAGATGATTACGCAGTCGGTATCATAGAATCCGGGTACCGTATTGTACAGATAACTTAAATTCAGGGCGGACAATACGGATGCCGCGATGGCTCCGAACATCCCGCTCATCTCAAAGGTGAGGAGGAAGACCGGGATCACCACCAGTACAGAAAGGAAGGGACTCAGCCAGTAAGCCGTCTGCTCCAGACTCTGGGAAGCAAAAATGGAGATCAGGCGGTTGGCGGCAATCGCAAGGTATCCCATCAGGGGCTTGTAGTCGGAAGCGTCTCTTCCTTCGGGAGCATAGCTGAAACTGTCCCAGGGCACGCCGTCTTTTACCGTATCTCCCGGATGCCCGTATAACGCAAGATCTCTTGTCATCCGCAGGTGGTAATAGCAGTCCATGTCTTCGAGATACGGCAGGCCGGTCTCTCTGTCCAGGAGAACATCACTCTGGGACGCGATCTCGCGGTAGAAAGCCAGACGGGGCAAGACGGAAAGAAGCATGAGACAAAGGATCACGGCTGATATCATTAAGGCGCGTCCGATGCTGCTTTTCATGACGGGTCAATCCCCCTTTCTGTGTTTATGGACCGGGGTATTCCGGTGTTTTCTTACTATGATCCTATTATAACACGACGGCATTTGCTGTCCTTTTTGTTTCTGACTTGAATCTGTCACGGGAGTTGGTGTATCTTTAAGATAAAGAACATTATTTTTATGAAATTTTCGAATTTGTGCAGATTAGGAGGAACACTTATGAAAATCACATCATTCAGTCCGCTAATTGTAACAACTGATCCTGAAAATACCATAAAACTGTTTGAAGAACTTGGCTTTGAGAAGCGTCATAAAAAAGATGAGCTTGATGGACGTGAAGACATCGTCGGAGTGCGTATGAAGGACGCAAACGGCTTTTGTGTGGACATCGTTAAAAGCGGAAAAACAAAACAGGATATGATGACAATCCGCATGAATGTTGATGATTTTGATGAGGCAAGGGAAATGCTGGAGAGCCGTGGCTTCAAACCTTCGCCGGCCGGAATTGTCACGGATTCTTCTTCAAAGTCTATCGGTATGTATTCTCCGTCTGGTTTTTCGTTTAGTCTGGTTCAGCATATCAAGGATTGAATGAAACCGCTCAGCATTACGTGGCTGGGCGGTTTTTTCAATATTTTTCAAAAAGCAAAAGCTTCTATTCGCGGAAGACCCGTTTTCCGTTCGCATCCTTGGACCACTTGCTGAACCATTTCTCCCAGATCATACGCGGTTCTGCCGGAATGCAGTTATGGTTGCGGCCGCCGGTAACGGTAAATACATACATCGGAACGCCGTTTGCGTCCTTCCAGGTGCTGGTGGTGTAACGGCCTTCTTTCGTGATCGTCTCCTCACCGATCCCGCCAAGACCGTTGCGCTTGAGGAAGTATTCCACAGTCGCTTTCAGGTTAAATCCTTCCGTCGCATCCACCGTATAATCGGATTTGTAGATGTCATGTTCACCGCAATACTGCCATACCGGAACCGGAGTTTTTCCTGCGGAGTCATCAATCTCAAAACTGATCAGACCGGAAGTGGAGCCAAATGCGGCAAACGGTTTGTCATTATAAAGAGCGCACCAGTTGGTCCACATGGAACCGAAGGACTGTCCGGTCATGTACTGACGGCTTGCGTCGATCGGATAGTTTGCCGAAACTTCTTTCATGATGGATTTCAGGAAGGCTACATCGTCTGCGGTGGCGGTGTCAGAACCCTGCTGATAACCGGTGATGTTCCACGTCAGGTCAACTGCTGTGTTGAACTGCTCGGACGGCATGACAACCATGAATCCATAATCATCCGCAACCTGCCACCAATCGGTGCAGTCAAAGAATACGCGCGGAGTCTGAGTGTTGCCGGCCATGACGTACACAACCGGGATGTCCTTGGCCGGAGCCGATTTCGGAACATACACCAGATATTCGCGGGCATATCCGTCCTGATCGAAGGGAACGAACTTTACTCCCATTTTCTCGTAATCGGGGCGAAGCATCAGGGCATTTCCTTCCGCCCACTTATTTTCATACTTGGTGTATTGAGTCATAAAATCAATGAACGAATCGGTATAGTCAGCCGGTACAGCGCCCTCTTTTTTGTCAGAAACAATCACTTTTGACGTTACTCCCTTGGTATAAGAAGTCTGCTGGCATTCTTCGGTCTGCGTGTAAACGCTGTCCCCGTTCTTTTCTTCACTTTTTCCGGCGCAGTGGTTTGCCGCCAGCCAGTAATTCACGACGTCATCATTTCCGCCGACCTCCCATACGGGCATCGGGATCGAACCGCGTTGGATCTCCGTCTGTTCATCATTGACCTCTTTTGCGTTTGCAGACATAAACTCGGACGAAATGCCGTCCGCAGCGTCGACAAAGCCACCGGCGATAAATGCCGTCGGATGAAGCATCGCGAATTGCTGCAGGGCAGCGCCGCCCTTGCCGTATCCGACGATATACGATTCGGAGTAGTTGGAGTACCACTTGCGAGTGTTGTAGGCTTCAAACGCGGCGTTCAGATATTCTGCTTCCTCATCAGGGGATCCCCAGCCGCCTTCTCCCGGCTCTAACAGGAAGATGCCTTCTTTCTTTTCATCCGCATAATCCGCCCAACCGGTCTCCTTCAGGAATTCATAGGGATCGGTATTATCCGGAACATTGACCCATGTCATGTAGCAGCGAACCGGTGCGTCCTTTCCAATGTATAGCTTCACGGTTCGCGTGGTATTCCCGACCTTGATCTCCTGGGACAGATAGCCGTTCAGCGGAAGGATCATTCCGCGGGTCTTATCCACCTGAGGGATATTTTCCTCCGTAAGTGCTATGGCTTTTGAATCTTCTTTCGGCGTCCCGGGTTCCGTTTCATTGGACGGAGCATTGGTTTCCGCAGCACCGGTGACAGGTACAGTTCCCGATGTGCCGGCCGGTGAGCTGCAGGCGAGGGCAGATGCCGTTAACAGCGTGACGGCAGCCAGAGTGATTGACTTTTTCATGTTTTGCCTCCTTTTCGTGTCAGTCGTATAACATTATCGTAATCAATCCCGGAGGTATCTTACAGACAAAGATTTTTTGCACTTAGCGTTTTTTTGAAAAAATCGAAAAAATGTTAAACGAGTGAAAGAATTGTTCATCTCTCCTTTCCGTATTGGATGGTTGGGATATTCCATTGTTTTCTTACTATGATCCTGTCATAGCACTGCGGTATTCGCTTTTGGATGCCGCATGTCAGTTGATCCGGTTTGAAAAAATGGATTCTTTTGACGAGAAAAATTAAATAGAGTAGAATCAAAGAGGTTTTATCTCATTTTGTCAATCCAATCGGGTTCGATTGATTCTGTGATGAGGTAATGGCAGGCGAGAGTATGATCACAATTTGCTGAAACAGGGTGAAATTCGGAAGATCGGCGGTGGCCGGTATACGAAATATACTTGGAATACGGGGGAGTAACAAATGATCACCGGTGAATTAAAAAATAAAATTGACGGAATATGGGATATCTTTGCAGCAGGCGGTCTGGCGAATCCTCTGGAAGTCATTGAGCAGATTACCTATCTCATGTTTATCCGGGATCTGGATGATTCCGACAACAAGCGGGAGAAAGAGTGCGCAATGCTTGGTCTTCCGTATCAGAGCATTTTTCCCGATGAAGTGACCATCGGAGCGCAGACCATCGACGGAAAACAGCTCAAATGGTCCGTCTTCCGTGACTTTCCCGCAGGAAGAATGTTCACGGTCATGCAGGAATGGGTTTTTCCGTTCATTAAGAATCTTCATGACGATAAGAACAGCGCCTATTCCAAGTATATGGATGAGGCGATCTTTAAGCTTCCGACGCCGCTGATTCTGTCCAAGGTGGTCGATGCCCTGGATGAAATCTACGATCTTATGAACAGTACGCAATCGGTTGATGTGCGAGGAGATGTATACGAGTATTTCCTGAACAAGATTTCTGCAGCCGGTGCAATCGGCATGTTCCGCACGCCGAGACACATCATTCGGATGATGGTTGAAATGGTAGATCCGAAGGCAGATGACACGATCTGCGATCCTGCCTGCGGTACATCGGGATTCCTTGTTATGGCGGCAGAGTATCTGAAGGACGTTAGAAAAGAAGAGATCTTCTTTGACAAGAATAAAAAAGAGCATTTTAAAACTACCATGTTCACCGGATATGATGTGGGAAGAACCATGCTTCGCATCGGCGCCATGAACATGATGACCCATGGCATCGAGAATCCGGTGATCGAGTACCGCGACAGCCTTTCGGAACAGAATCCGGATCAGGAGATGTATTCGCTGATTCTGGCCAATCCGCCCTTTAAGGGAAGTCTGGATGCCGATGCGGTATCAGCGGATCTTCTCCGCGTCTGCAAGACCAAGAAGACGGAGCTTTTGTTCCTGGCATTGTTCCTCCGTATGCTGAAAGTTGGCGGACGCTGCGCCTGCATCGTTCCGGACGGCGTTCTCTTTGGCTCTTCGAAGGCTCACAAAGATATCCGGAAAAAGATTGTGGAGGATAACCGTCTGGAAGCCGTCATTTCCATGCCGTCCGGCGTATTTAAACCGTATGCCGGGGTATCGACGGCAATTCTGATCTTTACCAAGACCGGACACGGCGGAACGGATCAGGTATGGTTCTATGATATGACAGCAGACGGTTTCAGTCTGGATGATAAGCGAACTCCGGTGGATGAAACGGACATTCCGGATATCATCGAACGGTTTAAACATCTGGATCAGGAAAAAGACCGGAAACGCACAGAAAAGTCTTTCATGGTTTCGAAAGAAGAGATTCAGGAAAATGATTACGACCTGTCCATCAACAAGTATAAAGAAGTTGAATATCAGAAAGTTGAGTATCCGCCGACATCCGAGATCATGGCCAATATCCGCGAACTGGAGAGCCAGATCGAAAAAGAGATGGATGAGCTGGAGAAGCTGCTGAATCTGTGAGTTTGAGTTTGGAGGCGGTATGAGGGTAAAACGGCTGAAGCTGGTCTTCCAGAGCCAGAATATAGTCAGTCAGAGTTCATGCTGTATGCTACGCTCAAAAATAAAAACTGGGGGAAGGATGATGCATCATGGATGGTGCCCATACAAGATAGCATACAAGATAGCATACAAGATGGTATACAGGATGATGCCTTGGTCGAGTTTTGCTCTGTTCCGAGAAGCAGGAAAGAAATGATGGCTTATCTAAAACTTGAGAATAGGAAGAGTTTCACAGATTACCATTTAAGACCTTTGCTTGAAAAGGGAAAAATTGTAATGACGATCCCTGAAAAACCTAATAGTAAGAACCAAAAATATGTAAAAAATAAAGCATGGAAGTAGGGTAAGTGGACGTTGGGAATTTTCGAATTTTTATCAAGTAATTAAATTGAGATTTGTAGAGGAAACGAGGAGTGCGCATGGGGCACTCAAAGTAATTCTATATTACAACTGAATATTTGTTTGACGATAATAAGCGGTGATGATAAAATTGTATTAATTAAAGGTGCTACCGGTAGACGGTTAGCCCTGGATCATATTAAGCAATTATAAAATAACCGCTCAGTCTGGCAGGACAATGGGCGGTTATTTTTGTGTCTTGGAATCATGCTTGCCAAACATGTAACCAAGACTAAAGAAAGTTCCACACAGTGCAAGCACTGCAATAAGGTCACTGATGGTGAGCATAAGCAAATACCTCCGACAAAGATTTCTCAATTGAGATTTCTATGATGAACAGAGGCCACAGTCCTCTGGAAAAGGACTAACCGCCTACCGTGATTACTGGTAGCACTGAAAATATTATACCAAACAAATGTTCTTGAATCAAAAGAAAGATTTGTAGGGATGATAGATGGAATATAGATTGGGTCAAATATGTAAATTTCAGTCTGGAGGAACTCCAGCAAAGGGGAATTCTGAGTACTTCAATGGGAATATTCCTTGGATAACTACAACTGCATTAAATGGTTCAGAGATAAACGATCATGATGCAGTGGACTGGATAACAGAAAAGGCAATTAACGAGAGTGCAGCCAAGATTGTACCAGCAAATTCTATTATGGTTGGTACACGTGTTGGAGTTGGAAAAGTAGCAATAAATAAAGTGCCCATGTCAACAAGCCAAGATATTATTTCTTTGTTAGATATAGCTGAAGATAAGTGGGACAAGGATTATCTTTGCAAACTAATACAGGCAAACTATGCATTTCTTAATTCACAAGCACGTGGTGCAACGATTAAGGGAATAAAAATAGATGTACTTGCAGCCTTGAAAGTGCCAGAAATACCGCTAGAGAAACAACGTAAAGTATCTGATGTGATTAATAAGACTAGGGGTATAATTGATCAACGACGGAAAGAATTAGAAAGATTAGATGAACTTATCAAAGCCCGATTTGTTGAGCTCTTTGGATATCACGCTGACAATAATATGACACTTGAAGAGTGTTGTTCGAATATTACAGGCGGTGGAACTCCTTCAATGCAACATCCCGAGTTTTATGGTGGTAATATCCCATTTATTAAGTCAGGAGATGTGAAAGGTACGCAGGTCACGGAAGGAGCACTATGGCTAACAGAAGAGGCATTAAATAGAGGTAAGACAAAACTAATACCCAAAGGATCTATAGTAGTTGTTGTAAGAAGTGCAGCTCTGCTTCATAAATTTAGCATTGCAGTAAGTGCCAATGATTTGGTAATAAATCAAGACTTAAAGGCATTAACGCCTTCTAAAGACTTCCTACCGGAGTTTCTAATGTGGTCCATTAAATCTCAAGAACAGATTCTTCTTGGGAAAGTACAGACTATGCTTACGAGCCACATTCGAATAGAAGACCTTTTGGGATTAAAAGTACATAAAGCTTCTATGGGGGAGCAAATAGCTTTCGTTGATTTTCTTCGACAAGTCGACAAATCAAAAGTTGCCGTCCAGAAGTCCTTGGAAGAAACACAAAAACTGTTTGATAGCCTGATGCAAGAATATTTTGGATAACGGAGAAGACTTCGTATGAACGAAGAATCATTTTCTTTTGTGGTATATATGCTTCATGCCTGTGCAATAAATGGGGAAAGAGACCGTCGGAAGTATATAGCCTCCTGAGCAGCGGAGATTGTATAAACAGCCTTTTAGTGGAACATTACGAGATTCTCCATACACAGGGGACGGACTTTATCGTTCAGGACATCACTGATTATTTGAAGAACAGAGGAATACGGATATGATCGTATACCATGGAAGCATTGATGTTGTGCAGAATCCGGATGTGAATCATTCATTTCGTCCGCTTGACTTCGGTATGGGATTTTATGTAACAACCGTCAAGATTGCGTTTATCACGCAGAAGGCAATTGATCAGTTGTTGACATTTGACTCCTATTATGAGGTGTGAGCATGGATGAAAAGGTTTTGGAACAGGTATATCAGGAAAATCTGGAAGAAAGATTGATTGCATACTTCGCGAAAAAAACGGTCTCTCGCTCGAAAAGGCGATGGAAATCTATTATAAAAGCAGACTTTCCAACCTGATTTACGACGGTGTCAATGATATTCAGTATCTTGACTACAAAGTTTTAGCAGAATATCTGCAGAGGGAAAGCACAGAACTTTTGAAATAAGACGATTATGGCTGAAGGATGTTGGTACACAGGAGCGTGTGAAAGTTTTTCTGTAAATGAGATATCCTAAGATAATTAACAAGCTGGATAATGGCAAATCCATTGTTCAGCTTGTTTTGACTCTACGTAATCCCGTTGCTTTTGTAAAGAATTATGTTAGAATACATCTTATATTGGAAGTTAAATGACTAATCAAATCGGGATTTGGCGAGATGGTATAGCAGTATATGGCAAGTGACATATTCCTGAAATACAGCAGATAACGGAGAAAGGAGAAGCCGATGATTACAGATTCGTTTGATGATAAATCCCCTGCCAAGATCAATATAAAGAAAAACGAGAATGCCATTCAGGTTGATGCGGTCATTTACACATTTTCTGAGGAAATTGAAAAATATGTGATTGCTCACTATGACTGCGAGAAAGTCGGAGAATACGCATTGGCGTGCGGAGCAACTTCGGTATATCTGCTCAGGCACCACGGGAAGAAAATCGGGTTTTTCAGAACCTGGGTAGGAGCGCCTGCCTGTATCTGCCCGATTGAAGAATTGTCAACTGTCCTGAATACGAAAAAGATCATCCACTATGGCGGAGCAGGATGCCTTGACAAGGAAATTGCCAGAGGCAAGGTCATGATTCCGACAGAAGCCTACAGAGATGAAGGAACCTCCTATCATTATGCGCTTGCATCTGACTATATCCGGATCAAAAACCATGATATCGTAAAAGCTTTTATGGAAGAAAACCGGATCCCATATGTTTTGGGTAAAACCTGGACTACAGACGCTTTCTATCGGGAAACCGTCAATAACTTTGAAAAGCACAAGGCGGACGGCTGCATTTCGGTTGAAATGGAAGGTTCTGCTGTTCAGGCAGTCTGTGATTTCCGCGGGCTGGAAGTGTACATGTTCTTTACAAGCGGAGATCTGCTGGATGCACCAGAATGGACTGACAGAAAAAAGAAAGGGCAAATCGAACACACGCAACATGATCCGGGACATTTTGACATAGCACTTGCGCTCGCCGAATATGTGGTTGATCTATAGCAGCAACTTCAAAGTTGCCGTCCAGAAGTCTCTGGAAGAAACACAGACACTATTTGACAGATTGATTTCATACTTCGCAGAGAAAAATAGTATTTCACTCGAAAAGGCGATGGAAATCTATTATACCAGAAGACTGTCCAATCTGATCTACGACGGTGCCAATGATATCCAGTATCTTGACTACAAGGTTTTGGCGGAATTTCTGCAACAGGAAAACACTGAGCGTTTGAAATAAGCCAATTATGGCTGTAAGATATGTGCAAACGTTGTGGAAGAAATGCAGTGAGTTCTTCTACGAAAATGAGGTTTGACTATTTTACAATTATTGTTATAATTGGGTTAGGCAAAGAAACGTAAATAGTATGTCCAAGACTGCGAAAAAGCTAGGAGTTGCAGCTCCTAGCTTTTTCTATTCCGTTATGGTCAAGGTGGCTTAATCCTTAGGCTCATTGCCATCTTCATCTCTGTCGAACCATTTGCAAATGTAATAGGCTGTTACACTTGCCAAAACAGAGATTAGAAACGAAATGAGTATATCCAAAACTGCACCCCCTTCCTGTGCCTGTCTAGGGGTGGCAACATAGATGAAAAAGCCCCAAGAGTTGCCGCTCTTGGGGCTTTTCATAGTCGCTATTCGTTAATCTTTTTATTTTCCGGGAAAGGGCGTGTTGCAGATCACTTCTGTGTCGCCGAGATTGCGCGAACCTTTCTCGATAAAGGCGTCCCAATCCTCCTGCGATCCCTCATAATAGACGGTCATCTTGTCATGATGTGTCCACAGGTAGACCACGGGATTTGCTTCCGGTTCCCGCTTCTCCGGTGGAGTGTACACGTAGTCTTCGGAGAAGTCCATTCGGGATTCTGTAGTAATAGAGTAAAGGATCGAGTCCCCGATCTCCGCGTTGACAAAATCCTTTGCGAGATAGATCTCTCCGTTGGTGAAACCGAACGCACATCGATCCACTTTTTTCACGGTTCCGGGGATATACAGTTTTTTCGTCTTATCACAGAAGTCGAAGCAGTACCGGTCGATGGTTTCCACACTGGCGGGAACGGTGTATTCCTCGGCTTCCTTTTTGCGCGGATAATCATAAAGCATCTTCATATCTTTGGAATACAGGACGCCGTCCACGGATTTCAGAACCGGACAGTTTTCGTCCACGGTGTATTCCTCCATAAAGGGGAACTCCAGGAAAAGGCGGTCACCGACTTCCGACACGGATGCCGGGATGTGGATGGTCTTAAGGAAATAGTTCTGTTCAAATGCGCCTTCTGCGATTCGTGTCACGGTCTGTGGAATATCGTAATGTTTTTCCTCTTTGTAGATCGGATAGCAGAACAGCACCGACAGGTCTTTGCTGAACAGGACGCCGTCCTTCGCCGTATAATTCGGGTTGCCCTCTGCAATGGTGAAATCATGCAAAGAGAGGCTGTTATAGAAGGCGGTTTCCGCGATATAGTAGGCAGACGCCGGGATGCTGATGTTGTCGTAGAAGTCGTTGGAGTTGAACGCGTGCTTGCCGATGATCTCGATCCCTTCCGGGATCACCAGTGCCTTGTGAAGTTTTACTTCACCAAATGCGTAGTCTCCGATCTCACGAAGGCCCTTTGGGAATGGCATCTCTTCCAGAGAGGAGTCATTCATAAAGGCGTAGTCGCCGATATATTCCACACTGTCCGGAAGCCGCGCGTTCTCACACCACATCATGTTGTAAAAAGCATAGGCACCGATCGTGGTGATGCCGTCGCCCACAACGATCCGGGTTACGGAATCTACATAATCCTTCGCCGGAGAGGGATCGTCCTTACTGTAGTCTTTCATCGGCCCCTGTCCGGTGACGGTCAGGGTGCCGGAAGCGGCGTCGAAGGACCAGTTCAGACTGTCTTCCGTGACTTTTGTGTGGTGCGTCAGCGTACCGAGTTTTTCAACGATCGCTTTGTCTTCAGCACTGAGTTTTGGTTCCCATTTGCTGATGGACTCTTCGGTTGCCTGCGTCTCGCCCTCGGCTGATGTGGAAGCTGCCTCTGCGGCTGCCTGGGACTCTGTTGTGGCAGGAACAGCCGTGGTCGCTGTAGCCGACGAGCCGGAACAGCTGCAGACGGAAATGATTATGGATAATACAATGGTAAGACTAAGATACTTCTTCAAACGTTTTCTCATAAGAGCCTCCTTGGTTACAAATGATATCTTTGTGAAAGCCTGAAGAATGATGATCCGGGTGTCTGTTGTAATCAGTATAACATGAATTATGCTGATTCAATTCCGCTTTTAACTAAAACTATCCGACATTTAAAAGTAAAACAACAAGAAATCAGAATACCGACCTGTTTGACGATTTTAAGCCGCAATGTTAGTATGAACATAAGAGAGAGGCGACTATTATTATGAAAACAAATTTTGATTATCTGAAGAAAGAACCAAAATTTAACAGTTTTTCTGATGTAGCGATCTCGGCGGAAAGGATCGTTCTCATGGACCCGGAGGCAAGTATTATCAATTGCCGCCGCGCGATGGAGTTTGCCCTGAAATGGATGTATTCCGTGGATGATGGACTGGAGATGCCGTATCAGGATAATCTCAAAACGCTGATGGATGCGGAAGACTATCGTCAGATCATCGGACCGGACCTGTGGAACCGGATGGATTTCATCCGGCGCTGCGGAAACAATGTGGCGCACAGCAGAAAGAAACTGGGCCGTGATGAGGCGATGCTCTGTCTGGAGAACCTCTTTATCTATCTCGATTTCATTGCTTACTGCTATGCGGATGTCTACGAAGAACGGAGCTATGACCGGGGACTCATTCGGGAAAGAATCCGAAGCATGAAGGAGAACCGGGAAAGAGCGGAAGCAGTACAGAATGAGCTTCAAAAAGAGATTGAGAACTCGGCCAGAAAAGAGCTGGATTTACAAAAACTCCGGGAAGAAAATGAGGCGCTGAAGAAAGAATTATCCGAGCGCCGTCAGGAAAAACAGGAGACGTACGTTTCCAAACCCATCGATCTCTCAGAATACAAGACGAGAAAAATCTATATCGACTCCCTTCTTATTGATGCCGGATGGACCGAAGGAAAAGACTGGCTCAATGAAGTCGAACTTCCGGGAATGCCGAATAAATCGGAAGTGGGATATGCGGATTACGTTCTCTATGACGATTCCCATAAGCCGCTGGCGGTGATCGAGGCAAAGAAAACCTGCTTTGATCCGGGAAAAGGACGGCAGCAGGCGAAGCATTACGCGGATATTCTGGAAAAGCAGTACGGGCGGCGACCGGTGACATTTCTCACCAATGGATTCGATACGAGGATCATCGATAATCAGTATCCGGAACGGAAAGTCGCCGGCATTTATTCCAAACGGGATCTGGAAAAACTTTTCAATCTGCAGCGGATGAGGACCAGTCTGAAACATGTGACAGTCGATAAGAAGATCGCCGGGCGCTATTATCAGGAAGGCGCTATCAAGGCGGTCTGTGACAGCTTTGACGAGAAAAATCGCCGCAAAGCGCTTCTTGTCATGGCGACAGGGTCGGGAAAGACCAGAACCGTGATCGCACTCTGCAAGGTCCTTCTGGAAGCCGGATGGGTGAAGAATATTCTGTTCCTCGCGGACCGGAATTCTCTTGTGACACAGGCGAAACGGAATTTCACCAATCTTCTGCAAGACCTGTCCTGCACGAATCTCTGTGAGGATAAGGAGCGGGTGAACTCCCACTGTATTTTTTCTACCTATCAGACGATGATCGGATGTATTGATACGCTCAAGGATGAAAAGGGGAAACTCTTTACCTGCGGACATTTCGACCTTGTCATCTGTGATGAGGCCCACCGCTCGATCTATAACAAGTACAAGGATATCTTTACCTACTTTGACGCGCCGTTAGTCGGACTGACGGCAACGCCGAAAGATGAGATCGATAAGAATACTTATTCCATTTTTGAACTGGAAAACGGCGTTCCGACCTATGGCTATGATCTCGCTCAGGCGGTAAAGGACGGGTATCTGGTGGATTATATGTCGGTGGAGACGAAGCTGAAATTCATCGAGCAGGGAATCACCTACGCGGAACTCTCGGAAGAAGAGAAGGCCGCCTACGAGGACACCTTTGAAGATGAAAACGGGGAAATGCCGGAGAAAATCAGTTCCTCCGCTCTCAATACCTGGCTTTTCAATGATGACACCATTCGCCAGGTCCTTCATATCGTCATGCGTGACGGATTAAAGGTGCATTACGGCGAGAAGATCGGAAAGACGATTATTTTTGCCAAAAACCACTCTCATGCGGAGAAGATCCTCGAAGTCTTCAACAAGGAATATCCAAATCTGGCGAAGGGCGCAAATGGTCAGCCCTATGCGAAGGTCATTGATAACTATATGACTTATGCCCAGAGTGCCATCGATGAGTTCTCTGAAGCCGATAAACTCCCGCAGATCGCGATTTCGGTGGATATGCTGGATACCGGTATCGACGTTCCGGAAGTGCTGAATCTTGTGTTTTTCAAGAAGGTGATGAGTAAGGCAAAGTTTTGGCAGATGATCGGACGCGGAACGAGACTTTGCCCCGGTCTCATGGATGGCGAGGATAAGTCGAAATTCTATATTTTTGATTTCTGCGGAAACTTTGAATTCTTCCGGATGGAGAAGGGACGCCCGACGTCGAACATCCTGCCTCTGCAGGGGGCGATCTTTCATCTGGAGTTCCAGATTGCCTTTAAATTGCAGGATATTCAGTATCAGGTGGACCGCCTGATCGCCTATCGAAAGCAGCTGGTAGAACATATGGCGGGCAAGGTCCGGGAACTGGAACGGGAAAATTTTGCTGTCAGACAGCACATCCGGTATGTAGATCAGTTCTCATCGGAAGAGAATTATCAGGCACTTTCCTTTGAGGACACGATTCTGGTGAAGACGGAGGTCGCGCCGCTGATCCAGCCGGACAGCGATGAGGCATCGGCAGTCCGGTTTGATGCGCTGATCTATGGGCTGGAACTGGCGAAGCTGGCCGGTAAGAACTTTGGCCGGCTGAAGACGGACCTTTTGAGCAAGGTTGCCGGCATTGCATCTGTTGCCAATATACCGGAGATTTCGGAGCAGAAAGACCTCATCAACCGGATTCTTCAGACCGACTATGTGGATCGGGCGGGAGTGGATGACTTTGAGTTTATCCGCGATAAACTCCGGAATCTGATGAAGTACATGCCAAAGCATAAAATGCGGTACGACACGGATTTTACGGATGATATTCTGGATACACAGTGGAATGAATCGGAACTGGAAAATGACGAGCTGAAGGATTATCGAGCGGCCGCAGAGTTTTACATTCGCCAGCACCAGGACAATCTCGTCATCGTGAAGCTCCGTACCAATAAGCCGCTGACACATATGGATATCGAATCACTGGAAGCGATTCTGTGGAATGAGATTGGAACGAAGGAAGATTATGAAAGAGAGTACGGCCAGAAGCCGCTCGGAGAGTTTGTCCGCAGTATCGTCGGTCTTGACATGAATGCGGCGAAGGAAGCATTTTCAGCGTTTTTGGACGGAGCGAAAATGGACAGCCGGCAGATTTATTTTGTGAATCAGATTGTCGAGTACATTGTCCATAATGGAATGATGACCGATCTGTCGGTCCTTCAGGATTCTCCGTTTACCGATCGCGGAAGCGTGGTGGATATCTTTACGGATCTGTCGGTATGGGGATCCATCCGGAAAGTGATTGACTCGATCAATGCCAATGCGACGGCGTAAAAACTGATTACGAAAGACAGATTTCGAAAACAGAATACTAAGCGCGTAATGTTCGCTGGATGAAAACGATGTCTGAACAACAAATCCCGCCCGGCCCGGATTATTCCGGAATGGGCGGGATTTGCTGCATTATGGAAAGATTCTATCTCAGTTTCGCTCAGTCCCCTCTCAGGCACACCTCAGTCGCCCAGGACGCAATCCCACGAGATTCCTCCGGACACAACTTTATCATTGCTGATTACGTTGATGCCGCTCATGGTCATGTGAGTGCTGTCGGTAAGTGTGATGGTGATGGGGCCTTTGTTGGTCGGCGCGTCGATGATCAGCACACTGCTGCTTTTCTCGGAAACGGTGCCGGGGTAGGACTTGCCGTTCGCCCCTTTTCCAAAGGCAACCAGGTTGTAGGAGTTGGCTCCGGTCTGGTCAATCTGAAAACCAAAGGCGGTCGGTTCACCGCTTTTGCCGACGATGTACCATTTGCCGGCAAAGGTATCCTTATCGTCGATGACTATTTCCGTCGTCGGATAGTCGAAACGGAACATTGCGCTTGTGACTGGTTCGTCGTTGTCGATATCGGCGTTCGGCTCATAGACATTCAGACGATCGGGCAGACCTGCCATAATATAGCCGATCACCGTTGCTTCGGTCTTGATGGAACCGTCCGCGCTCAGTTTTCCGGTCCAGCTCTTGACGGCTTTCTCTGATTTCGCCGCAGGGCTGAGTTCTGCAAAGCGGATCCGATAGTCACGGAAGGACGGATCGGCCTTATTTTCCATGTTTTCGTGAATGTCAAAAGTGATCGTACGGTTCAGTTCCGCTTTCACTTCGTTCATGCTGTTCAGAAGGAGCTGTTCCGTCCTGCGCTGGTAATCCTTCTGCATCTCTTTCAGGATGGCGCTGGACAGACGCTGGTACATACGCTCCTTGTACTGCTTGACGAGCACTTCCTCCTGATCTTTTGTGATCGTTCCGACGCGGCCTCCGGAGAAGTGTTCCGCAAAGTCGGTCTGCAGCTGCCATACGACGTTATCGCTCTCTTTAAAGAACTTGCGGGCATAGGAATCGATCTCATCCTCGAGGTATTGTTTGAACTGTTTTTCGTCTCCCTCAGAGTCAGCGACCGCTTTGGCGACAATATCCCGCCATTCTTTGGTTTTTCTGGCCACGTGGCTGGTCCCGTAGTCCCTGCCGCCGGGGAATTTATCATTGTAATAGAGATACAGGTTGTTGATTCGCTCGACCTTGTATCCCTGCGCGGCCTGCGCAAATTCCGTGATAGACCGGTCGATCATGCTGACGCCCACCAGACTGATGCCGAGAGCGGTATTCGCGCCGGCGCTGAGGGCAAACATGCCGGCATCCTTGTAGATCGTGAGGATGTCATCGCGGGTTTTTTCATCTTTGAGGATTTCAATTCCAAGGTTGACTGCGCTGAAGGCAAAGCCGACATTTCCCATCTTATCCCAGAAGCCCTCGTTGAGTTTTGCATATTTTTCCGTGAAGAAGAAAAGGTCGGAGAGCTGCATGGCTGTGCCGGCGTCATTTACCTTCGCGAAAGAGTTGTTGATATCCGTGAAGAAGTCGGTCATGGCGACTTCGCCGAGTTTGAAACATTTCTCACTGGACGCGCCGTTTGCCGCATATTCCGCAAGCGCCGCAGCAGATTCATCCAGATGGCCTCCGTAGAGTGACTCATAGAGCCCTTCGGAATCGATGGACGAGATATAGGCTTTGCGAAGCCCCGCATTTTTCACTTCGAAGCAGCCGTATTTGGACAGATGATCCGTGTGGATGACGACTTCTCCGGCTTCCGCGTCCACGTCAAAGAGCACATCCTCCCATTTGCCTGTCGATTCATTGAAATATTTGGCTCCGACACATTTCGCAGGGTCTTCCCCCGGATCGCAGAATTTTCCGTCATAGGGGATGCGGATGTCGATCCAGGTGTCCAGATCGTGCGTATCCCCGATATTGATTTCATACGTCGTTGCCTGCCAGTCTCCGTTTTCCGCGGTCTCCGTGCCGGCGGGCCGGATGCTGACATCCACCTCGTCTTCCGGATAATCGAACAGAAGAGGAGATAATTCCAGTTTCACCCCTGTTTTGCTGTCTGCGGTAAGGTTCTCAGAGGAGACTGTGACGGTCTCAGCGGGTTCCGGTTCCGCCTGCCGGTCGGCAATGCTCCCGGAAGCGCCGGTATTCTCTGCACTGTCTGGTTTTGATGCATTGTTGCCGGAACCGCCGCAGGCGGTGATAAGCAGGGAAAACACTACGGTAAGACTCAGATACTTCATCGAACGTTTTCTCATAAGATCCTCCTTTATACGATATTTTTTTAAAACCATAAAAACAATATCCGGATGTCCGAAAGCACAGTTGTCTATGATACGCCCAAAGGAACAATAACCGCAGAATTCAACGGAAGAAAAGGGAAATAATATTCAGTTTTGGTTATTTTAAGTATAACATGAACTGTCTTCGTAAAAAAAACATTCTTCGGAAAATAATGCGATGTATCGGCAGGAAATGAGGACAATTCAGGAAGGTTTCCCGGGATATTCCCTGGCGCTTATGCGCAGGCGGAAAGATGGCCTTTGTCTCTCTTGCATTCCGGACAAAAGGAGACTATAACAGGTGGTTAGAGCTAACTAATTTTGACTGATCAAAAAATGATCTGTTTGTGGGAGGAATGAGCGATGTCCAGAAGAGCATCTAATTTTCAGCGCGTAGTCATGTCATGGGGATATCGGGGGAAAGAGATCTTTAAGCCGTTGAACACCGGAAGAATCGACGAGCATGTGTCCTGTGTCCGGGAATGGATCGCGAATATTTTCTTTTATTCGAAGAACGGAACGACCGTCATGATCGATGCCGGATACAATTATGAACGGCTGGCGGAAAAATTGAAATGGGTCGATGTGGATCCGGCCTCCATTCAGCATATTCTGCTGACGCATCAGGATACCGATCACGTCGGTGCCGTGGAGCGCGACAGTGACGGACTCTTTCGCAGGGCAAAAGTCTATCTCAGTGAAACAGAAAACAGATATCTGACGGGAGAGGTGCGCCGGAAGGTATGCTTTGGCCTTTATAAGCTCCCGATGGTGGTGAGCGATAATGAGCGGAGGCTCTTAAAAGACGGCGAGATATTTTATATTGGAGACATCCGGGTGGAGGCGATCCTGGTTCCGGGACACACCTGGGGACACATGGTCTATCTGATCGATGACCGGTATCTGTTTACCGGAGATACGATCTGGTTTGGACCGGACGGCGGTTACAGTTTTATCGGAGGTCTTGCCGAAGACAATCGTCTGTCGGTACAGTCCCTTGCGGCACTGGAGCGAAATCTCCGCGGAAGAGACATTTTTCCAAAGGTGATCACCGGACACACCGGATGGTCGGACGATCCGGATTTTGTCTTTGCGCATACCGATCTTGTGTGCAACGGGCTGAAAAAGCAGAAACCGCATGATCCGAATGCGCCGTATGACGGTTATGATGAGAGGGATGATACGGAAGCGCGGGCAAGGAGTGGGATGCTGAAGAGAGTGGAGCCGGTGGTGGTTTCCTGAAGGATAATCCCGGACCGAAAGAGTGTCATCCTTTCCTGAAAATAATGAAGCCGGAGTACATTGTATTTGGGGAGAAACAGTGATATTATCAGTAATAATACTACTGATAATATCAGACGTTTTCTGGAAGAAGGGAGCTGTACAATGGCATTATCGAGAGAATTGATGGAGAACTATACACAGATTCTGAAGGAGGAGCTGATTCCGGCGATGGGCTGCACCGAGCCGATTGCGATCGCTTATGCAGCGGCGGTTGCGCGGAAGATCCTGGGGGAGGATCCGGTTCGCGTGGAAGTCAACTGCTCCGGCAACATGATCAAGAACGTGAAGGGCGTGACGGTGCCGAATTCCGGGGGGCTCAAGGGAATCGACGCAGCGGCGCTGCTCGGTATCGTAGGCGGCGATCCGGAGAAGGCACTGGAGGTGATCGCGAAGGTGACGGACGCTGAGCGGGCGAAGACGGCAGAGATTGTCAAAAAACATATCTGCGACGTCTCTCTGGTGGAAAATGTTCCGAACCTCTATATCCAGATTCTTCTCACCGGTGAGCATCATACATCCGAGGTTGTCATCAGCAAACGCCATACCAATCTTGCGGTCATGAAGCGGGACGGAAAAGACTGCGGAAACTGTCAGGAAGGCGAGGCGTCCCACAGTCTGGATCAGGCGAAGGAAGAGAAGGAGGACAATGAGCGCCGGAAAATGACGCTGATGGATCTGCTCGAGTATGCGGATACCGTTGATCTGGACGATGTGAGAGAGGTGCTGGAGCGGCAGATTGCATTTAACAGCGCGATTGCACAGGAGGGACTCGACAATGCCTGGGGAGCCGGCGTCGGAAAAACGATCGTGGAACATTGGGGCGGAAATGTCAAAGAACTCGCCTGCGCCATGGCGGCAGCCGGGTCGGATGCGCGGATGAGCGGATGTCCTCTGCCGGTTGTGATCAACTCCGGAAGCGGAAACCAGGGAATCACCGTGACCATGCCGGTGGTGGTCTATGCGAAGGAGTGGCACGTATCCCACGACAAGATGCTGCGTTCTCTTCTGGTCAGCAATCTGGTATCCATCTATATCAAGCATTATATCGGTGCGCTCAGCGCATTCTGCGGCGCGGTCAGCGCGGCCTGCGGTGCCGGCGCGGCGGTTACCTATATGTCCGGCGGTGATTATTCCCACATCGGCAAGACGATCACGAATGCGCTGTGCAATGTCGGCGGTATTGTCTGTGATGGCGCAAAGCCCAGCTGTGCGGCAAAGATCGCGGCGTCGGTTCATGCGGCGCTCCTCGGCCATTACATGAGTATGGGCGGCCGTCAGTTTGAGGCCGGAGAGGGCCTGGTGGAAGAAGACGTCGAGCAGACGATTAAGAATATGGGATATGTCGGAAAAGTCGGCATGAAGGGAACGGATCACGAGATCCTGAATGTCATGATCGACAAGGTGGATGTCGATTCCAGCCTGTGAAAAAATAGAATAAAACAGACAATTGGCGGAAATGATAAAGTTTGAAAGTAAACTTTCAAACTTTGATTGACGGCTCAAATAGACAAGCAAGCTTGTCTGCTTGAGCCTGGAGGACAAAAATATGGAAGGTAACATCATAAGGATAAGGAAAGAAAAAGAAATTATAACATTTTAACCTGAAAACTGTTACAATATTATGGAAGTATACAAAAATTAAATTGCATTTTATGGCATGAAACGGCAATTGGCAGTGGATGGAGAGAAGCACGCCGGTATTTTTTGAGAACAGAAGGCGGATGATCGGGCGCAGTGCGGCTTCGGAAAATCCGGAAAGCAGCATTTTCCAAAAAGCAGGAGCAGATATGTACAGCAAAACAGTAGCAGAAAGTCTTGAAAATGGAGTGGGGAAGTTTGAAACGGAGCTGCCGATTGACGTTGAGGATGCGTCTCCGTTATTTGATCTGTCCGCCTATCCGGAAAATCAGCATGATCTTCTTAGAGAATGCAACCGCAGAATTGCAGAGGCAAACAGCAAATACCGTATTGCCCGGTTTCGGGAGGAAATGTTTGCCAAGGGATTGAAAGCGGGGATGTTTTTCTGCACCTTTGACCGGGACGAGAATCTGCTCAGCTTTGAGTTCAATGATGAAACCCGGAAGATGCTGGGGTATGACGGGGTGGAGGATCTTCCCGATGAATTTGACAGTTGGGTGAAGACGCTTGTCCCGGAGGAAAGAGATGCGATCGTGAAGCTTTTCTGGGATTCCATTCATGTTCACCGGGAGCTTCCGGAGATTACGCACGCCACCTATCGGATGCTGAAAAAAGACGGCACCATTATTTGGATTACCGGAGCCGGTCGTTTCATTCGGCGTCCGGATGACGGATCGCTGGAGATCTATATGGGCTGCTATCGGGATATCACCGCGCAGCAGGAACTGAAGGAACATATAAAGATCATTGAGGCGATCGGTAAAGTGTTCAATTTTTCCCTGTTTATCGATGTACGGGATATGAGTTACCGTGTGATCAGCACCAATGAATATGTGGAGATGGCTCCGAAGGATCCGGATGCCTTTCAGTTTCTCAGAAACAATATTGACACAACCGTGGCGGAGCATTTCCGAAAGAGCATGCATGAGTGGCTGAACCTGAAAATGATTCTTTCAGCCATCGAGGAGAACGGTTCAACCAGTATGGAGTTTTACAGTGAGAGCGCTCACCGCTGGTTTGAGGGAATTTTTATGGTCGGCGACCGGGATGAAGAGGGCAAGATCACACATATCGTATACGGCTGTCTCGATACCACGGACGTAAAACTGCAGAAACTCGCCCAGCAGAAGAAGATTTCCGATTTCGAGGCGGAGATTTATTTCGACTCCCTGTTCCGAGTGCGGAACCGGAGATTCCTGGATGAGAAAGTGATCGGTAAACCGTGTCATGCCGTGGTTATGGCTGATATCGACCTGTTCAAACAGATCAATGACACGGCCGGCCATCAGCGCGGCGACGAAGTCATCCAAAAGGTTGCAGAGCTTCTTTCCCGGTCGGTACGGAAAGAAGATGTCGTTCTCCGCTACGGCGGCGACGAGTTCATGATGGTATTTTTTGATATCACCAGGAAAGATCTGGAGGCGAAACTCTCGTATCTGCTGTCTGAAGTGAAGAAGATCACGTTTGATAATGGGCCGGAAACCAGAATCTCGATGAGTTTCGGCGGAGCATTTGGAATCGATATGGTATATAATCTGATCGGAATTGCCGACAAGGCGTTATATGAATCCAAAAAGAAGCGTGATAGTTATACGGTGATTGAGACATAAAGAGATCCATGAGAGCCGAAGCGTGAGAAATGAGAATTGTGAGGATTGTGACGGAGTTCGGATGAACTTTGAATCTGTGATCACGAGCGAGAGCCCCGGGCCGGATGGCCCGGGGCTTTTGCGGTGTGTCAGATCACACAGAAAACGGTGCGCTACGCCGTCCGGCTGTGGTCCGGCGTTATCCGGCAAACGAACACTGCGCCGTCCGGCTGTGGTCCGGCGTTATCCGGCAAACGAACACTGCGCCGTCCGGCTGTGGTCCGGCGTTATCCGGCAAACGAAGCATTATGCCGCCGGCTTGTGTTCCAGATGTTTTATACAGAACGGAACGAGGAAGGTTACATAGAACATCTGGACGAAGCAGGTCAGGAGTGTTCCGCCTGCTCCCGGAATCCCGCTTTTGAACAACGGCAGCAGGATCAGGCTGACGGCATAATATCCGAGAAGTCCTGCCGTGAGTCTGGTCATCCGCGTCATCATCGGGATATCGGTTGAAAAACCGACATATCGTCTTTCCAACACCCAGCCGAGCAGGAAGCCGATGCACCAGCCGACACCCTTGAAGGTGTCGTTGGCCATTTTGGCACCGTCCACCAGCAGTTTTCCCGCTGCGTCATAATCAACCGGATAAGATTTTAGAGCCGCGTATGCGGCAACTGCGACGGAGATACCGATACCGGCACACATCACCGCGATATCTTTTTCCGGATGCCGATTGATCCATGCAAGAAGCTTTGCCGTCAGCCACATGACAAGAACGCCTGCCGCCAGACCGACCAGAATATCCTGCGGGGTGTGTACGCCGAGGAAATTCCGGCTTAACGCGATGAGTACGGCAATCAATCCAAGGACAACCCGAAGAAGTCGGGGGAGTTCCCGGCGGATCGCGCCTCCTCCGAAGAGAGAGGCGGCATTCATGCTGTGTCCGCTGGGAAATGAATAACCGGTCGCCGACGCGAGGGCATCGCTGTCGGGAATAATCCGCGGATCCCGGATCCAGGGACGGTATACGCAGGCGCTCACCTTTAAAAGGCCGTTGACGATCCGGTTGCCGCTCCAGCCCATCAGAAGATAGGTGCCGAAGTTTTTGCTGACGCACCAGTAGATCAGGGCGGTGAAAATCAGGACCGTGTTCATTTCTCCGATGTAACTCATCTTGGTCATAAAGGCGGTCAGACAGGAACCGACTCCGTTCCGGAATTCCTGAAAACCCAACAGTATATTGATATCCATGACTTATCCTTCCTGTTATGGCAAAACTGAAATTTAGATTTTATCAAGTTCACTCTTCTTCTTTGGTCAGATGCTCGTCCATGAAATCCAGAATTCCGTCTTCCACGATCTCTTTGAGATCCCGGTAATTGTGAATCTCATGGCGATAGCCCGGATAGAGCATGGTTTCCACATCGTGTCCAGTATCGATCAGCCAGTTGGTCGTCTGCATGACGCCGGTTCCGAACTGACCGACCGGATCCTGATCCCCCGCGATATTGTAGATCGGAAGCCCGGCCGGAACCTTCTTTGCCCATTCTTCGCCGGTGATATATTCCATCATCTGACCGAAGTAATAGAAGGACTGATTCAGACACGGTCTGCTGAATGCGTCAAACGGGTCGGCGGCGTGATCCTTCTGAACGAACGGATCCGCGCAGATCCATTCATTGCCGATGGAGGCGCCTTCCGGGCATCGGCGGAACATCCAGCCCATCATTTTTGCCGGAACCAGCGGATCCGCTTCTTTCCCTTTTCCTTCATCCATCAGTTTCTGAAGATAGCCCAGATTCTCTTTCAGATCCGGCCATACGCCGAGGGTTCCGCAGATGGTTACACCTGCAAGCTCATCGCCGTATTTTGTGATGTAATCGCGGACGATGAACGATCCCATGCTGTGACCGAAGAGGAAATACGGCAGATCCGGGTACATTTTGACCGTCAGGTCATGGAGCCGGTGTTCATCCTCCATCATCGTATGGAATCCTTTGTCACCCCAGTCACCCCAGGTGTTGTTTTCCAGCGCGGTCTTTCCATGACCGACGTGATCGTCGGCGGCCACGATATAACCTTCTTCGACAAACGTTGAAATCATATGAAGATACCGGCGGGAGTGTTCCCCGAAACCATGGATCAGCTGTACAATGCCCTTGGGCTCGGCAGCCGGGACGTAGATCCATCCGTATACGGTATCTCTTTCATTGAATGACGGGAAATTGACTTCGTGCAGCATAAGACGCCTCCTCTGTTTGATGGATTCGGACCGTGTCCGCGAAATCCAAAGAGGCGGTGTTCCTTACCCGTTCGGATTGGGCGAAAACAGACCGAAATGTGCAGAAAATACAGTGTGAATAGATGGAATAATCCACAAATAGAGTATAACATGAAAAAATACTTATACCAGAGCGGAATTGTGGGAAGCACACGGCAGGAAACGTGAAAATGTTGAACGGTAAATTGTGGATGGAATAATGTGAAGGGAAAATAAAAAAAATAAAAAATTCAGAATAAATCGTTGACAAATGAAACATGATTTGGTAGACTATCAAAGTCGCGTGAGCGACAGCAAGGATGTGGGGTGTTAGCTCAGCTGGGAGAGCATCTGCCTTACAAGCAGGGGGTCATAGGTTCGAGCCCTATACGCCCCATCCGATCGGTTCAGGTGAAAGCCTGAACCGAATCTTAAATATGGCGAGGTAGCTCAGCTGGCTAGAGCACACGGTTCATACCCGTGGTGTCGAGGGTTCAAGTCCCCCTCTCGCTATGATCGATTCCGGAAGCAGAGATGCTTCCGGTTTTTTTGTTGCACAGGAAATTTCTTCGGAATTCCTGTGCAACAAAACTGCTCTGCGGGGATGCGCGCTGCTGAGCGGAAGAGGGCATTCTGGGGGCAGCAGCGCTGGCCGGCGGCGACCGCCGCGTTCCGCGTTCTTTCTGCCCGAATTCGTGTCTTCAAGGGAGTTTTAAAAACAATTCGAAAAAATCGAAAAATAATGTTGACATATCACCCCAGGTCTGCTATTATGATGAAGTCGCGTGAGCGACACAAAAGGATGTGGGGTGTTAGCTCAGCTGGGAGAGCATCTGCCTTACAAGCAGGGGGTCATAGGTTCGAGCCCTATACGCCCCATCCAATCGGTTCAGACCTGATCGTCTGAACCGATGATTTTTTCTTAATATGGCGAGGTAGCTCAGCTGGCTAGAGCACGCGGTTCATACCCGCGGTGTCGAGGGTTCAAGTCCCCCTCTCGCTATGATAACCGACTCCGGAAGCAGCGATGTTTCCGGAGTTTTTTACGCAAGCGGCGAGCCAAAGCCTGTGGTTGCACGAGGCCCTGGCGATTGCCGCGAAACGTTCGAAAACCGCGAAACGTGTTTCGTCTCGTTGAAGTAACAGGCCCGCCGGCGGCTGCGAAACGTTTAACGTGCGCGAAGCATCTTTCGTGGGCTGTCGGCCGAAAGAACACGGAGCGTGAGTGTGATTGGGCGGAAGCCGTGCGACTGGCTTGCCGTGAGGTGAAAAGATGGATTTTTTAAAGATATTTCTGGTTTCTATGGTTCCGATGGTTGAACTGCGAGGCGCAATCCCGTTTTCTCAGTATCTCGGGCTTCCGCTCATCCCGTCATATCTGATCTGTATCGTGGGCAATATGCTTCCGGTTCCGTTTATCCATCTGTTCGCCAGAAAAGTTCTGGTGGCCGGGAAAAACTGGCCGGTCGTCGGGAATATGTTTGAGTGGATTCTGGACCGTGGAGAAAAGGCGGGAAAAAAGCTGACGGCGAAGGCTGGACGCGGAACCTTTCTTGCGCTTCTCCTTTTTGTCGGAATTCCGCTCCCGGGAACCGGGGCATGGACCGGGACACTGGCGGCCAGCATTCTGGATATGAAGTTTCGGGAGACCGTTGCGGCGGTTATGCTGGGAGTTCTTCTCGCCGGTGTGATCATGATGACCGCAAGTGTGCTCGGTTTCCGTCTGGTATAAGAAATGGCGTAAAAGCACCGGAAAAGGCGCAGGAAACAGCACCGGAAAAACGCAGGAAACAGCGCCGGAAAAGCGTAAAAACATCAGAAAAAAGCATAAGAAAAAACATCAGAAAAACATCAGAGGAAACATAAGAAAAAAGCTGCTTTATGGCGCCGCCGCGCGGACCGTTCGTCGGACAGAGACGGGACTTCCGCAGGGGCGCCATTGTTTATATTTTTTTTATCCATTCGTCACAGGCGATATGCTATACTGATTACTAATCGAGAAGACGAAAAACGATCACGGGTATCGGCAGAGTCTGGAACGGCCGGTATCGGAAATCGCTTGTTGACGGAGGCGGAGATGTACTATTTTATCGTCAATCCCAATTCAGGAAGCGGAAGAGGCTTGAAAGTCTGGCAGACAATCGAGCGTATCATCGCCCGAAAGCACATCGAATATGAGGCATATCTGACGGAGGGACCGGAGCAGGCGGGAGAGTACGCTGCGGCGATCACGGAATCCCTCCGCAAACAATATGAAAGCACGTCGGAAGAAGAATCCACAGAAGAGACGGAAACAGCAGACGAACATGTGATGGTCATTGTCGGCGGAGACGGGACATTCAGTGAAGTCCTGAACGGGATGGACACGGATGCACCGGTCACCGTTGGCTATGTTCCCGTGGGAGTGGGCAATGATCTTGCCCGGAGTCTTCGCCTGTCGCGGAGCGTGAATTCCCGCATCCGCAGAATTCTGCGGGCGAAGAAGTACCGCAACCTTGATTACGGCATTATGACAGTGGACGGATCGGACGGAGAAGCCTGCCACCGGCGTTTTATCGTCAGCAGCGGGATCGGACTCGATGCGGATATCTGCCACCGGGAAGATTCCATGATGCTGAAAATTCTCTTCGGAAAACTGCGGCTGGACCGGCTTTCCCGTTTTTTTGCGCGGTATCACAGCTGCCGGTCGGCGATTCCGAGCAAAGGATATATTGTCCTCAACGGAGAGCGGCGAGTGGAGTTCAACAACATTTTTTTTGTGAGCGCCATGCTTCTTCCGTATGAATGCGGCGGTATGAAGATCGGACGGGATGCGGGACGTGGAAACGGGGAACTCTCGATCTGCGTTTATTCGAACAGCAGCCGGACGGAACTGATGAATGCGATGCGGTGCGCGGCGGGCGGACGAAGGAAGATCCGCGGACTCCGGACGTATTCCTGCAAGGAGGCGAAGATTCACACCGAGATTCCGTTTCTTGTCCATGCGGACGGCGAGAGCAGCGGAAACGCGATGACGGATATTCAGGTTTCCTGTGTAAAGGGAAAGATTCGGATGATTATCTGATTTTTATTGGGGAAAGGTAAGAAAGAAACAGATGAGGATAGGACAGGGTTACGATGTACACAAACTGACGGAGGGACGGGAACTGATTCTCGGAGGGGTGAAAATCCCGTATGAAAAGGGGCTTCTCGGCCACTCCGACGCGGACGTTCTGCTCCATGCCATCATGGATGCGCTTCTCGGCGCGGCGGCGCTCGGTGACATCGGACAGCATTTTCCGGATACCGATCCGAGGTATGAGGGCGCGGACAGCATGATGCTTCTGCGGGAAGTCGGAAAGATTCTGGAAGAGCACAATTATATCATTGAGAACATTGATTCGACGATCATTGCACAGAAGCCGAAACTCGCGGATTACCGGCCGAAGATGGCGCAGAATATCGCCGATGCGCTCGGGCTGGATGTCGATCAGGTCAGCGTGAAGGCGACGACGGAAGAGCATCTCGGATTTACCGGGCGGGGCGAGGGCATTTCCGCACAGGCGGTAGCGCTTCTTTCGACGGTGGACAATTTCATCTACTACGATCAGACAATGCCAAATGGCGGATGTGCGGGCGGCCGATGCGCCGGATGCGCGGGATGCCTGAAAAATCAGCCGGAGTGATGCATCTGTGAGTTGCGGTGGCACAGAATATTGTTTTGTGATAGAATGGAGGACAGACTATAGCGTTCTGTCTTCCTTTTGTTTAGGCGAGCAAAGAGCCAAAGCTCACGCTTGCGTGAGGCCCTGGCGACTGACGCGAAACGCTCGAAACTTGTGAAGCGTGTTACGACTCGTTTATGCGGGCAGGGAGTCAATGTCCATGCCGGCACAGGGGACATTTGCCCGGATGGTGAGCCGACCTGCGAAGAGCGTCTTATGCCGGGAAAGACAGAATAGAGTAAGATCGTGAACATAAGATCGTGAAAGAATGGAAAAGGGGAAAGTTCGATGAAAATCTTCAACACACTCAGCAGAACAAAAGAAGAGTTCAAGCCGCTTCAGGACGGACAGGTCAGCATGTATGTCTGCGGTCCGACGGTTTATAACTTTATTCATATCGGAAATGCGCGCCCGATGATCGTGTTTGACACCGTGCGCCGGTATTTTGAGTACAAGGGATATAAAGTCAATTACGTATCGAATTTTACGGATGTGGATGACAAGATTATCAAGGCGGCCAACGAAGAGGGCGTGGAGTCTTCGGTTATCTCCGAGCGCTTTATCAGAGAGTGCCTGACCGACATGAAGGGGATGAATATCATGCCGGCGACGAAGAATCCGAAGGCGACAGAAGAGATCGACGGCATGATCGAGATGGTTCAGACGCTGATCGACAAGGGACATGCCTATGTCGCAAAGGACGGAACGGTCTATTTCCGTGTGAAGAGCGACCCGAATTACGGAAAGCTTTCCCATAAGAATATGGATGATCTGGAGTCCGCATTTACCGAGAGAACACTGAAAGTCAGCGGTGAGGACCAGAAAGAAGATCCGAATGATTTCGTTCTCTGGAAACCGAAGAAAGAGGGCGAGCCGTTCTGGGTATCCCCGTGGTGCGAGGGAAGACCGGGCTGGCACATCGAGTGCTCGGTGATGTCCAAAAAATATCTTGGAACCACCATTGACATTCATGCGGGCGGCGAAGATCTCGTGTTCCCGCACCATGAAAATGAGATCGCGCAGAGTGAGTGCGCGAACGGCGAGCCGTTTGCCAAATACTGGATGCACAACGCATTCCTGAATATCGACGGAACCAAGATGTCCAAGTCTCTCGGTAACTTCCGTACCGTCCGCGAGATCAGCGAGCATTATGATCTTCAGGTTCTCCGCCTGTTCATGCTGAGCGCGCAGTACCGCAGCCCGCTGAACTTCAGCGCTGACATGATGGAGTCTGCCAAGACTTCTCTGGAGCGTATCCGCACCGCGTCCGAGAACCAGAGAACGGTGATGGAAAATGGTGCAGAGGGCGCAATGACGGAAGAGGAGACAAAGAATGCGGCTCTTCTGAAGGATTACATCGCAAAGTTTGAGTCGGCGATGGATGATGATTTTAATACCGCGGATGCGGTATCGGCGGTATTTGAGCTGGTTCGTTTCTCCAACTCCACAGTAAAGGCGGATTCCACAAAGGAATATGCAAAGACCGTATTTGACGTTATGGAAAAACTCTGCGGTGTTCTGGGTATCATCACCGAGACAAAAAAGGAGATGCTGGACAGCGATATCGAGGCGATGATTCAGGCGCGTCAGGATGCGAGAAAAGCAAAGAATTTTGCCGAGGCTGACCGGATCCGCAACGAACTGCTGGAAAAAGGGATTATTCTGGAAGACACCAGAGAGGGCGTAAAATGGAAGAGAGCCTGAAGACGATCCTCGAAAACTTCCGGACAGCATTCCGGATCAAAGGACATGAGATCGGAGAGTACTCCGGTCTTCAGCTCGCCTACATCGGCGATGCAGCGTATGAGATGGTGATCCGGACCTATGTGATGGATCAGGGAAACATGCAGGTGGAAAAAATGCATAAGCACACCACTTCTCTGGTCAGAGCGGGGGCACAGGCGGCGATGTACCACGCCATGAATGACGCGGACATCCTGACGGCGGAGGAGATCCGCGCCTATAAGCTCGGAAGAAATTCCAAGTCTTATACCAAAGCGAAGAATGCCACGATGACGGATTACCGGACCGCAACCGGATTTGAAGCGCTGATGGGCTGGCTCTATATGTCCGGCCGTTACAGCCGAATGATCGAACTGATCGCGTTTGGCCTGCGGGCGATCGGGGAACTGAAGGAGAATGAATGAGCGAGAAATTCAACAACAGAGCCGGGAAAAGACCGGATAAAAGACCGATGGAGGGACGGAATCTGCGTCCCCTTGGCACCATTTCCCGACCGGAGAGAAATGAGGATGCGGCAGACGTTTCGGCGAGAGGAAGCCGTGGAGAGACCGGCCGAAGGACGGCTGACCGGGCTGAATCCGGGAAACAGGGAGGTTTCGGAAAGCAGACGACCGGGCAGGGATATACCGGAAGAACAAAGAGCGATGAACGCAGAAAAGTGTTTGGAAAAAGCGATCGGAAAGGCTCCGAAAGAAAGTATGCATCCTACCGCCTGAATCCGTCCCGTACATCCCGGGCGCAGGATGAGTACAGGGAGACCGTTTCGGAGGCGGAGACGGAGGGGATCGAGTCGACCCATATCGAGGGAAGGAATGCTGTTCTGGAGGCATTCCGTTCCGGAAAAACCATCGAAAAGCTGTTTGTTCAGGACGCGTGCAAAGATGGTCCGATCCAGACCATCGTCCGGGAGGCGAAGAAGAATCCGGATACGATTCTGAACTTTGTCAGCCGCGAGCGCCTGGACGAGCTTTCCGAGACCGGACACCATCAGGGCGTCATCGCCTATGCTGCGGCGTATGCCTATTCCGAGGTGTCGGATATGCTGGCCAAGGCAAAGGAAAAGGGAGAGGATCCGTTCCTGATCCTTCTGGACGGAATTGAAGATCCGCACAATCTCGGGGCGATCATCCGTACGGCGAATCAGGCCGGTGCGCACGGTGTGATTATCACCAAACACAGAGCCTGCGGTCTGACGGCGACGGTGGCAAAGTCCTCCGCCGGCGCGCTGAATTATACGCCGGTCGCCCGGGTGACGAATCTGGGCCAGACCATCGAGGAACTGAAGAAGGAAGGTCTGTGGTTTGCCTGTGCCGATATGGGCGATACGCCGGTCTATAAGCAGAACCTGAAAGGCCCCATCGGTCTGGTGATCGGTAACGAGGGAGACGGCGTCAGCCGTCTGGTGAAGGAGAAATGCGATCTGGTTGCATCCATTCCGATGAAGGGGGATATCGACTCCCTGAACGCATCGGTGGCGGCCGGTATTCTCGCATTTGAGATCGTGCGTCAGCGGATGGGCTGAGAGATGTTTTTCCCAAAATGACGGCTGAGAGAGGATCGACAGGGACGTCATTGGGTGTCAGATGCCGTGCGGGCTTCAGAATCTGGAGACGATGGTTGGAATGTCAGGAAGACAATAATAATAGAATATCATACAGAGAAGGTCTGTGGAATTGCGGAAAAGCAGTTTCACAGGCCTTTTCTGTTATTTTTGTAACCGAAATTGTGCTTTCTGTTACAATAAATATTGTTATTATTGCAGAAAGATGTGCGTTCTGATAGTATATGTATCGAATAAACACCTGATAGTAGTCGTATCGGGTCGGAAAGATAGAGTGACAAAGGAGATGTCTGCTGTTACCGGTATACATCAGAGAAATAAGAGGGAGAATCAGGATGAAACGATCAATATGGAAAAATCTGGCACAAAGAATAAAAAAGGCGGCTGCCATTGTGACGGCGTTATCCCTTGGATTGTCGCTTGCAATGGCACAGCCGGTGTATGCCGGAACAGGGGTTTCGAAAATTTCGATTAAAATGCCAATGCCAATAAAAGGGAATGACAAACATCAGGTAGTCATTCCGAAAGGCGAGAAAACCACATTTGTTGTAAAACTGACCGGGTATAGCGGCAAGCCGCTGTATCAGTCAGATTGCAAAACAGTTTTTACGTCAAGCAGTAAGACGAAAGCAACGATCTCGGATCCGGATTACAAAAAAAAGAATTCCAACGTATATTGGGCGGATGTACAGGTGAAACCAAATGCACCCGGTAAATTTGAACTTAAGGCTAAAGTCAAGAAAAAAAATCTTTATGTGTATTGGACAGTCTGTGTCTCTACACCGATTGATCGGATTGCAATCAACAAGGAGGTGGGAGATGATATATACGAAAGTGGAAACGGACCGATCATGGTCGGAGATAAGCTGATTGCGAAAGGCGTGGATCCGGACGACTTAGTGCTGACCACGGCACTGGTAAATTTTAAATGGTATGTGATCGGGGACGATGGTACCCGGACGGAAGTTCCCAAAGGAGTGCGGGATGAAGAGCTGGTTGTTACGGAGGAGATGGTCGGACACAGACTCATGGTGGAAGCAAGACCGTCCAGTTATCTGACAGGAAGCGCGTCCTACGAGACGAGTGAAGCCGTTATCGAGTACCGTGAACGACTGGAAGAACCGGACGCCCCGAAAAACCTGGAGGAGCAGAAATGTTCTGCGAAGGGTAAGAAGGACGGTAAAATAACCGGTGTAACGACTGCGATGGAGTATCAGTTGGAAGGGGCCAAGATTTGGACCCCCGTCACCGGAGATGAGATTACCGGTCTTGCCGAAGGCACATATTATGTGCGATACATGGCGACCGATAAGGCACTGGCATCCAAAAAAACGAAAGTTCGTGTGGGCGCGGTGGCGACGGTTTCTGCACCGAAATTCAGTCCGATGGGTGGAAGTTTTCCGGAACCGGTGGATGTTGCGATCTCCAGTGAGACAAAAGGGGCAGATATCTACTATACTCTGGATGACAGTGAGCCGACCGTGGATAGTGAAAAGTATTCCGGACCGATTCATATCGCAGAGACCACTACCGTCAGGGCGATTGCGGTGAAGGAGGGAAGTAATAACAGCTCCGTGGTTTCGGCAAACTATGAGGTGATCAAAGCAGAAGAAGGTCCGAAGATCACGAAGGATCCGGAGGGAATTTCGGAACTGATGTATGACGGGGAGGAGCATGCTCTGATTACCCCGGGCGAAGTGAAGGACGGGGAACTGTATTATGCGGTGCAGAAAGCCGTAGACGACGAAAATGAGGATGAGAATGCGGATACGCTGCAGTACCGCAAAGAAATTCCGACTGCGGCAGAGCCCGGAAGCTACTATGTCTGGTATAAGGCGGTTGACACGGAAAAGAAGATCGAAAGTGAGCCGGAGCTTATCATTGTTACGATTTATGACCGGATCCGGATTCATTTCCACGCAAACGGCGGAACCGGGAAAATGGATGACCAGAATGTGACCACGGAGGAAGAGGTAAAGCTGAATGCGAATACATTTTCCAGAGAAGGCTTCCGGTTCACCGGATGGAATACGAAGGCGAATGGCGACGGAGACTCGTATGAGGACGGGGGAGAAGCGGAATTTACCGAAGAAACGGACCTGTATGCGCAGTGGGAGAAGGTGATGGATCATAACCATCTTCCTCTGACAAAGGTGGAAGCGCAGGAGCCGGGATGCGAGAGCGAAGGGAACAAGCAGTATTATGTATGCGAACACTGCGGAAAGATTTATGAAGATCCGGAAGGACAGCTGGAACTCGACAAAACGGCGGTCATCGTTGCGGCGACCGGACACCGGTGGGACGAGGGAACGGTGATTCAGGAACCGACGCACGAGGAGGAGGGAATTCGCCGTTATACCTGCCTGAATGATTCTTCTCATACCAAAGAAGAAAAAATTCCGAAAAAGACAAAACCGGCTGCTCCTTCGACCGTTGTGGCCGGCAACTGCACGACGGCGGACAACAACGATGGAAGACTGATTGGCGTAACGACTGCGATGGAATATAAGAAGGCCGATGCCACAGGCTGGACTGCCGGAACAGGAGAGGACATCACAGGCCTTGTTCCCGGAACCTATTATGTCCGCTTAAAGGAAACCGATACGACTTGTGCATCAGACAATCAGGAACTGACGATTTCGGAATATGTTGTGCCGGCCTATGACGTGATCTACAGGGTTGTGGGCGGAACCTGGGCGGATGGTAGTACGGCGGATCGGACAGAAACCGTACAAAGCGGATCGAAGCCGGCCGGCGTGCCTACCGGCATGAAAGCCTCCGAGGGTTTCGAGGACGGATCGTGGGATACAGATCCGGCGGATGCGGAAATCACGGGAGAGAAGACATTTACTTATACTTTCACGGCGAAGCGTATAGCAGCGGTTACCGAAGCGCCCACAGCAAAGAATCTGATTTATAACGGACAGGCTCAGGAACTTGTGACCGCAGGTGAGGCGGAAAACGGCACTATGTTTTACGCTGTGACCGGGGAAGATGATCCGGAACCAGACGCATCTCTTTACACCTCATCCATCCCGGCAAAAACCGGCGCAGGAACTTACCATGTCTGGTATAAAGCGTGTGACACGGAAAAGAATAACGAAAGCGAGCCGGAGTACGTCTCCGTTACGATCCATGACCGAATTGTGATTCATTTCCACGCGAACGGCGGAACCGGAAAAATGGATGATCAGAATGCGGTCACGGGTGATGAGACAAAGCTGAATGCGAATACATTTTCCAGAGAAGGCTTCCGGTTCACCGGATGGAATACGAAGGCGAATGGCAACGGAGATTCGTATGAGGACGGGGAAGAAGCGGAATTTGACGACGAAACGGACCTCTACGCGCAGTGGGAGAAGGTGATGGATCACAACCATCTTCCGCTGACGAAAGTGGAAGCGTGCGATCCGGGATGCGAGAGCGAAGGAAATAAACAGTATTACGAATGCGAGCACTGCGGGAAGATTTATGAGGATCCGGCAGGGCAGGTGGAACTCGACAAAAAGGCGGTCATCCGTGCGGCGACCGGACACCGGTGGGACGAGGGAACGGTGATTCAGGAACCGACGTATGAGGAGGAGGGAATTCGCCTTTATACCTGCCTGAATGATTCGTCTCATACCAAAGAAGAAAAAATTCCGAAGAAGACAAAACCGGATCCGGTGATCGATGATTCCGGCGAACCGGGAAGCGGAGAATCCGGAAACGGTGGCAACAGCGACGGCGGCGAGGACGACAACGGCGGCGAGGACGACAACGGCGGCGAGGATGACCACGGCGGCGAGGACGACAACGGCGGCGAGGACGACAACGGCGGCGAGGACGACAACGGCGGCGAGGATGACAACGGCGGCGAGGACGACAACGGCGGCGAGGATGACCACGGCGGCGAGGACGACAACGGCGGCGAGGACGACAACGGCGGCGAGGACGACAACGGCGGCGAGGACGACCACGGCCCCGAGGATGACCACGGCGGCGAGGACGACCACGGCGGCGAGGATGACCACGGCGGCGAGGATGACCACGGCGGCGAGGACGACCACGGCGGCGAGGATGACCACGGCGGCCAGGACGACCACGGCGGCGAGGACGACAACGGCGGCGAGGATGACAACCACGGCGGCGAGAACGACAACGGCGGCGAGGATGACAACGGCGGCAGCGGGAAGCACAAACGTGACGAACAGATTGTCTGGGATGACGACGATGATAGCGACGATGAGAGCAGCGAATCATACCGGTCCGAACTGGAAGGTAAAATGCCTCTGACGCAGTACCGGATCACGGAACATCATCAGGCAGAATCCGGCGTTCCGGTCAGTGATGAGGGCGGCCACTGGGATCAGCAGTCTGACAGCTGGACTTATACCAAGTCGAATGGAACACTTGCCCGGGATGAATGGCTGAACCTCAATTACAACGGACTGACCTACTGGTATGATTTCGATGAGAATGGCATCATGCGGACCAGCTGGTTTGAATTTGGCGGTGAGCGGTACTATTTCATGACGAAGAAAGACGGATGGCGGGGCCGCATGGCGACCGGCTGGAAGCAGATTGACGGAAAGTGGTACTATTTCGATGTCATTCCGGGAGCGACACAGGGAAGAATGTTTCATGCCGCGGTGACGCCGGACGGACACAGTGTCGGGGATGACGGCGCCTGGGACGGAAACGGAGAGATCCCGGCAGAGATGGAATAATCATATGTGCCGAACGATCACCGAATCGGGACTGTATCAGGTTTAAAGGACAGTGCGGTCAGGCCAGAAAACGAGGAAACGGAGAAGTTCCGGTAAATTAGGAGTGTTTTGGGGAAAGAGAGAATCGGGAGATGTGGACATCATCCAGAGGAGAGAAGAAGATTGAGGCAAGACGAAACGAACTTCTTCAAAAAGGATATGAATTGTTTACGGAACGGAACATCGAATCCGTGACCATGCGTGACGTGGCCAATGCGGTCGGCTGTGGGATTGCCAGCGTATATCGCTATTATAAGAGCAAACCGGTTTTTGTCATCGCGGTGGCGACCTGGGTATGGTCCGGAGTGATTCAGAAAAACAGAGAGAAAAGGCCACATCCGGACCTGACCGCGATGACGGCAGAGGAGATCTTTTCGTTTTTTCTGGAAAGCTTTATCGAGCTGTACCGCTCCCGGCCGGATCTTCTTCGTTTTAACCAGTTTTTCAATATCTATATTCGGTCGGCGAAGATCAGTCCGGAGATGCTGAAACCGTATCAGAACATGATCGAAGAACTGAAAGAACGGTTTCATGTCATGTACCGGAAAGCGGAGAGTGATCGGACGATACGGACGGATGAACCGGAGGAAGAGATGTTCTCTACGATCCTTCATCTGATGCTTGCGGCGGTGACAAGATACGCCATCGGACTGGTATACATTCCGGAAAACGGTTTTGATGCGGAAAAGGAATTGGAAAAGCAGAAGGAAGCCCTTCTTCTCCGGTATCGGAACGGGAAGCAGGTCAAAGCGGAAACGCTTGGATCGACATTTTACGAAAAACCGTAATCGGATGAATATTTTCATGTGACATCTGGCAGAAACAGAGGGAAAGGATATGAAAAGAAAAACAGCAAAAAACATAAAAATAATGGCTCTGGCAGGATTATTGGCCGCATCTGCCGCGTGGAGCGTACATGCTGACGAGATTCCGGCAAAGACTTATGCTGATGAGGGCAGTGCCGGAGCTTCCGGTCAGAACGGGAAACTCTACGGGGAAAATGGGAGTCCGGAATCACCGGATCTTTCTTCTGAGGAGTATTTCCAGAAAAAGACGGCGTCGGCATCGGAAGGCGGAGAGAGCGAAGAAAAAACGAATCCGGCGAACAACAGCGGAGAAAAATCTGAGACCGAGCCCTCCGGCGAGGGAGGCAGCGGAGCGGAAGAGACCGGTTCCGGTGAGAACAGCGATGGTTCCGCTGCCGGCGATTCCGATCAGAGTGACGCGGGAAAAACCGGAGATGATCAGGAACAGACCGGGGAAGGCGCGGAACAGTCCGGAGATGACCAGGAAAAAGCCGGGGAAGACGCGGAACAGTCCGGAGATGACCAGGAAAAGGCCGGGGAAGGCGCGGAACAGTCCGGAGATGACCAGGAAAAGGCTGGGGAAGACGCGGAACAGTCCGGAGATGACCAGGAAAAGGCCGGGGAAGACGCGGAACAGTCCGGAGATGACCAGGAAAAGGCCGGGGAAGACGCGGAACAGTCCGGAGAGAACCCGGAGGCAGAGACCGGGGCAGTAAATGACAGGAATGGCGCAGAGACGGCACCGACGGAAGCAGCGGGCGTTCCGACAGGAACTTTGCCGGAAACACTGCCGGTTCCGGAGGTCGTTCCGGCTCAGTCTCTCATCCCGCCGGTACAGAAGCCGGAAATCGTGGAACCGGAATTCCTCAGGATGAAAGATATTCAGGGGACCTGGTGCATTGATGACGATACCTTATACCGTTTCAGCACCAACGGAACCGGAGCACTGATCCTGCCGGAGCACAGTTATTCGTTCCATTATACCCTTGAGGAAGATATTCTGGAGATGGACTTTGACAAGTCGGGACTCCGGGATTCGACCTTCAGTGTCTCGCTGGAGGACGGCGAGCTGACCATGATCTGTCTGGACGAATTCTTTGAGGATGAGTTCGTTCTGGAGAGAGCAGGCGCCGGGATGTAACGGAGAAATACCGGCAGAAGAGGAAAACTTAGTTTCTTTCCCGGGAGAAGGAACGCGCCGCCATGCGGTAGGCGTGCCGGAAATACAGCATTTCGGCAACGCCGGTCACTGTCCACGAGAAAATGTAGAGCAGATAGAGCGATGTGATGGTATGGAAATACGCAAATACGGTAAAAATCCATACAATCCGGAAGGCACATGACCCGAGAAGGACGATGACGGTCGGGACAGCACTTTTTCCGAGCCCGCGGCAGGCCGCGATGCTGTTGTCCATGAATGCGGAAAATCCATAGGAGAGCGCCATGACGGAGAGCCGGTAGATTCCGGCTTCCGCTACGGCGTCATCTTTTGTAAACAGGTGAAGAAACGGATCTCCGAAGGCATAGAGGAGAAGACCGATGGCGGTGCCGACGGCAAACGCGTAGGCAGTGCTGATGATATAGGACTTTTTGACGCGGTCCATTTTTCCGGCGCCAAAGTTCTGTCCGATAAAGCTGCTGCCGGCCGTATAGAATGCTGCCATGACATCATAGTCGAGGGCGTCTGCATTCTGTGCTGCCGCATTTCCCGCAACGACTACGGCGTCAAAGGTGTTGACGCCGTACTGAACGAACAGGTTGGCAATCTGGAAGATGGCGTTGGAGAGTCCGGCCGCCAGACTGATCGGAAGGATGAGAGCAGCGATCCGCCGGTCATATGCCATGCCCGACAGCGTTAGACGGATTTCGGTCTTTTCACGTATCAGCGAGAGTACGATGAGGGCGGCGGAGCAGTATTGGGCAATGATGCTTGCCAGTGCGACGCCGGCCACATCCATGTTCAGGGCAATCACGAAAAAGAGGTTGAGCACGATGTTCAGAATGCCGGACGCGGTCAGCAGCATCAGCGGGCGCCGGGTATTTCCGGCCGCACTGTAGACGGCACTTCCGAAATTGTATATGGCGAGCGCCGGTGCTCCGAGAAAATAGATCCGGAGATAGAGAGACGAACCGGCAAACAGTTCCTCCTTGGTCTGAAGAAGCTTCAGAATAAAGCCATGCGTGATCTCGCCGGCGACAAGAGTCAGAAGTCCGATGACGATGCACAGAAGAAAGGCGGTCTGTATGGTCCGGCGGACTTCTGCGTGGTCCTGTTTTCCGAGCGCGTGTGCGGTGATGACATTGATGCCGCTTCCGATTCCAATGATGAATGTCGTGATCATGACGACCAGTGTCGAGGTGGAGCCGACGCTTCCGAGTGCAAGCGGGCCGGCGAAACGGCCGACGACCGCAATATCGGACATATTGAAGAGAATCTGAAGCAGATTGGATGCGATCAGAGGAATTCCGAAGAACAGAATTCCCTTCCAAAGAGATCCTTCGGTCAGGTTTGCCGTGCCCTTTGCGGACGGCGCTTTTCGTTTCCCGGATGCTGTGAATGCCATGATGATTCCTTCCGTGAGCCGGAGTGTTGAGAGCCGGCAGTCTGACAAGATGATAATGATACAAAACGAGCGAAGCGGGGCGCCACTCTGGCATGGAGTGGATGACCGCACCTGCGAGCTGGAAGCATGTAAACTTATCTAAAAAACGTGACACATTCGTGACACAGTAGATGCCCAAAAATGACCTTTACAAGCCATAGTGTAACAGGAAATGACATAATGATGGAATAAAAAACCGCACAACCAAGCCGATTTGGCGAAGTTGAGCGGTTTTTAAAATGCACTCAGATAGTGGAGACGACGGGATTCGAACCCGCGGTCTCAGCGTTGCGAACGCTGCGCTTTCCCAGCTAAGCTACGTCCCCGAGAACAACCCTATTATACCACGTCAGCGAATCAATTCAATATATTTTCGAAATTTTTCTGATTACATCAGCGAGATGGATTTCCATGCCTCTGCTGTGAACTCGATGAAATCGGTGATATGCGCAGGTCTTGGTTCTGTATTGTGAAAGAGGAGATAGAGCGGAACGTCGACAAAGTCTGTTCCCTGACGGATCGGGAAAATGTTGATGTCCGGGTACAGTCTTCTCAGCTGCGGGCAACGGCTGGAGCGCACGAAAAAGGCACCGTAGCTTCCGGGATACAGAGATTGAAGGAGATCAACACTGGCGGATTCCATGTAGACATTCGGGCGGAAACCCGCGTTGTGAAAACATTCGTCGGCAATCGCCCGCATGTGGGAACCGGGATTCTGCAGAAGATACGGGATCTCGGAGAACTCGGTCAGATCCGTGCCGGAGAGGGCGCGGTTCCGGATTTCCGGTGCCTTTTGACCGAAATACTGCTGCAGGAGCTCATCGGAGAGGATCAGACAGGTTCTCTCCCGGGTGAGAAAACGCTTGGAGAACTCATCCGGAAACCGCTGCAGATATCGGGGCGATTCAATGGGCGCGAAGATCAGATCGAGCCGGTGATCAGCCAGATCGCGCAGAAGGTCATCCGTGCCGCGGTCCACCAGGGAAATGCGGATGTTGGGCCATTTCTTCCGGAACCTCGGCAGGATATCCGGAAAACAGAGCTCGGAGCGCACGGTAGAGATTCCGATGCGGAGCGTTCCGTAGTGGGAATGGCTGATCGCGGAAAAGCGGTTGATCAGATCGTCGTTTTCACGGAGCATCTGCTCGGCGGTGAATTTCAGGGCCTCCCCGGCCGGTGTCAGCCGAAGCGATGGCTTTCGCTCGAAGAGCGTCACGCCGTAGAACTCTTCCAGATTCCGGATCTGGAGGCTGAGCGCCTGCTGGGAGAGATAGAGACGCCGGGCGGTCCGGGACATATTCAGATCTTTGCATACTTCCAGAAAATACCGGAGACTGTTCAGATTCATGGGCTTGCTTCCTTTCGGATGGATAAAAAACCGCGGCTCGGCCGGTGGATAACGCGCCCGGAGCAGCGTTCATAAAGTAACGATAGCATGGGGGAAAAACTACAAGTAAAACTTGTATATAAACAAGTTATATACAAGTTAAAATGTTTGTCAATCCGTTGGCGGCGTTTTAAGATAAGATTACGGAGACGGTGAAGCCGCGGCTGCGAAGGTTTGACGATTATTGAAGTGAGCGCGGATTGGCCGTAATGGCAGCAGTCACCGGCCTGCAGAAAAGAGAAAAACAGGAAAAGAACCAGACAAAAGAACCGGAACCAGAAATCTGAAGCAAGAACCAGAAAGAAGAACCAGAAAGAAGAATCAGAAACAAGAACAGAACAGGAAAGGAACTTATCATGGAATTCAGAAAGTTTGAAGATACTTATGTAGTTCGTCTTGACCGCGGCGAGGAGATCATCGCTTCGCTGACGGAGTTATGCGCCAAAGAACACATTTCCCTCGGAGCCGTTCAGGCGATCGGTGCAGCGGACAAAGCGGTGATCGGGCTTTACGATGTGGAAAAGAAGTTTTATCGACGGACAGAACTGGAGGGGCCGATGGAGATCACCTCTCTTCTCGGAAATATCACGGAGAAGGACGGTGAGGTATATCTTCATCTCCACATCAATCTCTGCGATGAGAAGATGATGATTCACGGCGGCCATCTGAATGAGTGCCGGATCTCCGCAACCTGCGAGATGATTGTGCGCACCCTTCCGGGAAAGGTCGGCCGGATTCATGACACCAAGGTGACCGGACTGAATCTGTTTGCATTCTGAACCGATGAGCGGAATACGAGAGGAGTAATCATATGAAGATTGTGGTGCTGGACGGATATACGGAGAACCCGGGAGATCTCAGTTGGGAGCCGATGAAGGACCTGGGAGAGTTGACAATTTATGACCGTACTTCGGTGACCGAGTCGCCGCTGATCGCGGAGCGGATCGGCGATGCGGAGATCATCGTGACCAATAAGACGCCGATCTCAAGGGAAACCATCGACAAATGCCCGAATCTCAAGGCGATTGCGGTGTTTGCGACCGGCTACAATGTGGTGGATTACGAGTACGCGAAGGAGAAGATGATTGCAGTCATGAACGTTCCGACGTACGGCACACAGATTGTCGGACAGTACGCAGTCGGACTCCTTCTGGAGATCTGCTCTCACTTTGCGCATCACGATCAGGCAGTCAGGGAAGGACGCTGGGAGCACAACATTGACTGGTGCTTCTGGGATTATCCGATGATCGAACTCAGCGGCAAGACCGCCGGCATCATCGGCTTCGGAAGAATCGGTCAGACAACCGGAAAGATCCTGAAAGCGATGAATATGCGGGTTCTCGCCAATGATAAGTTTGAGAGTGACACCGGGAGAGAGATCGCGGAATATGTGGATCAGGAGACGCTGTTCAGAGAGTCGGATGTGATCTTCCTCCACTGCCCGCTGTTCCCGGATACCGAAGGCCTTATCAATAAGGACAATATCGCCAAAATGAAGGATGGTGTGATCCTGATCAATAACAGCCGCGGCGGTCTTGTGGCGGAGCAGGATCTGGCCGATGCATTGAACAGCGGCAAGGTATATGCTGCCGGACTCGATGTGGTGAGCACAGAGCCGATCCGCGGAGATAATCCGCTTCTGGGCGCGAAGAACTGTCTGATTACGCCGCACATTTCCTGGGCGGCTTTGGCGGCAAGACAGCGCATCATGGATATTACGGTGGATAACCTTCGCGCATTTATAGAGGGACATCCGGTTAATATCGTCAATTCGTGAGATGCGACATTTGAAATCAGACCTTCAGATACTGCCTGATGGAGGATAAATTTATGAAACTGCTCTTTGCATCGGACTCCTTTAAGGGGACGTTGTCCACTGAACAGACGGGAAAGCTTCTTGCGGACGCGGCGCGGGAGGTCTTCGGTGAATGTGAAACCGAAACCGTCCCGGTTGCCGACGGCGGAGAAGGAACGACGAGGGCTGTTGTGAAAGCCCGCGGCGGCGAACTGGAGCGGGTTTTTGTTCACGGACCTTATATGGAAGCGGAACCTGCCATTTTCGGGAAGATCGGGACGGAGGAGGCAGTGATGGAGATGGCATCGGCCTCCGGTCTTCCGATGGTTCCGGAGGAGAAGCGGGATCCGCGGTATACCACGAGTTTCGGAACCGGAGAACTTCTGAAATACATTCTGGATACCGGGTGCCGGCGCGTCTCGATCGCGATCGGCGGCTCGGCAACCAATGACGGCGGGATTGGATTTGCGAGAGCGCTGGGCGTCCGTTTTCTGGATGCGCAGGGACGCGAACTCGGCGGGAAGCGCCCGGATGAGCCGGGATACGGCGGGATCGGGGCGGATCTCATCCGTGTGGACAGAATCGACCTGAGCCGGATCGACCCGCGGATCCGCGATACGGAGTTTACCGTTATGTGTGATGTGACGAATCCGCTCACAGGGCCGGACGGGGCGACCAGAACCTTCGGTGCGCAGAAGGGCGCATCGCCCGTGGTTATCGAAGCACTGGAACAAGGCATGGAGCATTACCGCAAGGTTCTGATCCGGGAATTCGGAACGGATCCGAATGAGATTGCCGGAAGCGGCGCGGCGGGAGGACTCGGCGCGGCAATGTGTTTTTTTCTTCAGGCGAAGATTCGCTCCGGCATCGAGACGGTGCTGGATCTGGTAAAGTTTGATGAAAAACTGGAAAATGTGGATCTGGTTGTGACCGGAGAAGGCCGGACAGACTGGCAGAGCGCATACGGAAAAGTGATGCAGGGCGTCGGACAGCGGGCGAAGGCGCGCGGAATTCCGGTGATCGGACTGTCGGGATCTCTGGGACAAGACTATGAAAAGATGTATGAGCACGGGATTGCGTCGCTCATGACGACAGTGGATGCGCCCATGAGTCTGGTGGAAGCCATGGAGCACGCGGAAGAACTCTATTTCCGCGGGGCCGTCCGGATGTTCCGGATGGTAAAGGCTGGAATGGCATTGGTGAATCTCTGAAACGCTCTGCAGCAGGGGATGGGGAAGCCCGGATCTGCCTGCAGATGTGTTTATATTTATCTGTATTCTGTCGATGTGTGAATAGATAAAGATTAAATGGCAACGGATTTTTATATATTCATAAGAAGTGCCCGCGGGATGCGGCATTTTCCCGCATAGGGTTTTACAGGATACGGCATATGATTATATACGCGCATCTCATTGAGATTTTTATTATCTTCTATATTATGTACAGTCTGAAACAGGATCAGATCATTGAACCGGAGGTGAAAAAGAATTTTTACATCTCCGGTGTATTTCTGGTGCTTCTTTTGACCGGCAATCAGCTGTGGCAGCTGGTTGCCCAGTTGGGAAATGAATGGCCGAATCAGGATTTTATCCTGAATACCATTGACAGTATCTGTTATGCGTTCATTCCTCCGGTGATCACCCTCCTTTTGTGGATCAATCAGAAGGGGGTTACTCTGCAGCAGCGGATTCTTGTGCATATGATCGGACCGTGGTTCATTCTGATTGCGATAATGAATATCTGGTTTCCGATGATTTTTATAACGGTAAACTCGCAGATGATACAGCTTCCGGGGAGTACGATTTACACGGTGCTGGAGGTGACATACTTTATCTGGCTGCTCTACCGCTATTATGTTCACAGTTTCTCACAGTTCCCGAAGGATAAAGTTCTGATCTCGATGGTGGTGATTGTCGTGGTGATCGGACAGATGGCGGAGGCTTTTCAGAACGATTACACAACATCCTGGGGAAGTATTGCAATCGCATATTATTTTCTTTACCGTGCGGTGGCAAATCTCTATGAGAATACGGATCAGCTCACTCATGTGGCAAATTATTACAGCTACGTCAGCCAGCTGCGCAGCATTGAGAAAAAACGCATGACTATCGTAGCGTTTGATCTGAACGGCCTGAAGACATACAATGATACGGAAGGGCATCAGAAGGGCGATGAGTATCTGACGGCATTTGCGCAGACGGTCTGGACAAAAATGCGTGGAAAGGGAATGCTGTTCCGGACCGGAGGCGATGAATTTGTCTTTCTTTCGCCGCAGAAAGCGGAAACGCTGGAGCCGGTTCTGAAAAAAATCCTTGAAAAGAAATGTGATCCGAAGTATGGTGATTACCTGCTGAGCTTTTCCTACGGAATCGAGGAGAAGGCGGAAGAGGAGAGCTCGGAGGCGGCCTGCGCGCGGGCGGATAAGAAAATGTATGATATGAAAATGGAGTATTACCGGACTCACGAGCGCAGGGCAAAGGATCTGCCAAAGGGGAAGGATATGCCGGAACGTTAGCATTCAGACGTTTGCGGGCTGGCTCCAATAGACAGGCGATCCTGTCTGCCAGAGTCGGGAGGATAAAAATGATCAGAGCAGTGTTATTTGATATGGATGGAACGATGTTTGACACGGAGCGGCTTTCGATGGAAGGCTGGCTCAGGGCCGCGAAGGCGAAAAATAACGGACTGGACCGGGAGCATTTTCTGCTGTTCCGAGGCCGCTCCGTACCGGCCAATGCGGCGGCGTTCGCGTCGTGGTACGGAAGCGAAGAACTGTATTACGAGATGAGGAAGCTTCGCACGGAGTACATTCAGAATTATCTGAAGGACAATGGTATGCCGATCAAGCCGGGACTGTTTGAACTGTTGAAACTGTTGAAAAAGAAAAATATGAAGACCTGCATCGCGACATCGACGAAGCGTGAACGGGCGGAACAGTATTTCGCGCAGACCGGCGTCAGAGATTATTTTACGGATACGGTGTGCGGTGACGAGGCGGAAAAATCCAAACCGGATCCGGAAATCTTTCTGAAGGCTGCGGAAAAAATCGGCGAAAAACCGGAAAACTGTCTGGTTCTGGAGGACAGTCCGAACGGCATTCTTGCGGCAAAAGCAGCGGGATGCATGGCATTTATGATTCCGGACCTCGCCCCGGCGGAGGAGGAGATGAAGGGCGTCTTCGACCGGGAATGCGCTTCTCTTCTGGAAGTGGCGGAAATCATCGGGACCTGGCCGGATGTGCCGCAGGACTGATTCATTAAGTTATTTGTAGGTGAATCTTAATGTTCCATTCCTTGTAATACACATAAAGTTGTATTAAACTCGTGAACATGCAGGTAAGAGCGGGCGAAGGACACAAGAAGCGATCAACGGGCCGGAGCAAAATGATACCGGCCGGGCGAAAGATCCGGATGTGACGGAGAACGGTCGTCTTGCATGATTACGCAGGAGGTATAACTTTATGAAAAAGACAAGATACTGTGCAGTTCTGGCAGCAGGAGTTCTGGCTGCAGCATTGGCAACCGGATGCGGAAGCAAGAAGGCGGAGGCAACCACTGCGGCTGTGACAACCGCTGCGGAGTCTGCTCCGGATAACGGTGAGACCGATGCCGCCATGGAAGTCAATGAGATCAATGAGTCGGAGTTCGAGGAAGGTGATCTGAAGATCCCGACCGGAAACGTGGAAGTGGAGAGAAAGAACGCTGACGGAACAGTTTTGGTTGAGGGTTATTACGAGCAGGTTGTCATTCCGGATTCACTGAAAGATAAGCCCATCGGAAAGGCACTCGAAGCATTCAATCAGGCACAGATTGAGCGCGCAAGAACAGATATCGCTTATCTGGAGTCAGAGGCCGAAAAGAACCTGAAGGATAAGGGCGATAAGTTTAAGGCATTTGAATACAATTCAGACGTATCGTTCAGCACTCAGAACCAGGATTACGTCAGCATTCAGGCATCCAGCTATTCCAAGACGGATGCGGAGGAGAAGACCGTTTACCATACGGCAACCTATGATACCAAGACGGGAAATGAGCTGAAGGTATCCGATATCGTAGCGGAACCGGACAAACTGGCCGATGTGCTTGCCGATCGTCTTCTTCACGAGAATAGCAAGGAAGACTTTGGTGATGTGGATGTCAAGGGCAAGATCAAGGAAATGATCACCAACGGCACGCTGGCATGGAATCTGGAAGACGACGGTGCCGTATTTACCTTTGCTGAGGGAACGGTTGCACCGGTGGATAATGGTGAGTTCACCGTAAAGTATCTGTATGCGTTTACACCGGAGTTCTTTAAGTCTGTTCCGGAAGCAGCGATGAAGGCAGCACAGGAAGGCGCGGAAATCCTCGATGACGGAAATGATGCTGCGGATTCGAAGTCTGCAGAGAACAGCGATGAGGGCGCATCCGGCCCGGGAAAGGAAGCAAAACCGGCTCAGGAGTCCATCGCGGCTAAGAAGAAATAATTAAAAAAAATAATAATTCAGGATCACGGCAGTCTCCGGAGCCTCGTGCAGGCACGGACTTCGGAGAGTCTGCGGTGTCAGAAAAAGAGAAATCCGCACAGCTACGCCAATTCGGCGCAGTTGTGCGGATTTTCTTTGTTTTTCATACAGTGCGGCCAATGGGACTTGAACCCATACATCGTGAGATACAGGAACCTAAATCCTGCGTGTCTGCCAATTCCACCATGGCCGCGCGATACGAAGATTATTATAAGGGATAGGGCGAAGGAAAACAAGAAAAAAAGACCGTCAGGGAATCTGGGAGTTCTCTGGCGGTTTTGGTTAGCGGAGCATTTTGCGACGCATATTTCACCTTGCGGTTATGCCGCTCTGGTGAAATAGCGTGCTGAGGCTGGTTCTTTCCAGCTTGGTGTGTATCCTGCAAAACTGACTGGCGAGATATTTCCGGACCGGACAGTTTTGCAGAATCGGGTTGTGCTGTGGTTGCGCATCGGATTTCAGATCAGATATACATTTCATCTTCCCAGCAGTCGGTCTTTCCTTTCAGACCTACGGAAGAAGCATGGAATACCGGATTCTTTCCTTCTGCTTTCTGCTGAAGATAATCTTTCTCCGCACGGAAAGCGACGCGATGAAGGATGAAGATAACCGGAAGGTTGATGATCGCCATGATTCCCATCAGGATGTCCGCAACGTTCCATGCGAGGTCCATCTGTGCAATTGCACCGAAGAATACAAGGAGTGTGCAGACGATGCGGAAGCCTTTGATAAAGGTCTGGCTCGGAACACCCTTATGAATGTAGTTCAGAAGATTTCCTGTGTAATAGTAGTTTCCGATCAGGGTTGTGAATGCAAACAGAATCATGGAAACTGTGATGAAGACCGGACCGAAGGTGCCGAGAGTGGACTGAAGAGCAGCCTGAACGTACGGCGCGCCGGCAAGATCCGCATTCGGAGCGATACCGGAGCACAGGCACATCATTGCGGTTGCGGTGCACAGAAGCAGTGTATCGATGAATACGGAGAGCATCTGAACGAGACCCTGCTTGACCGGATGGCTTACATCGGCAGCGGCAGCGGCGTTCGGTGCAGAACCGACACCGGCCTCGTTGGAATAGAGACCTCTCTTGATACCCATCATGACAGCGGATCCGGTGAAACCGCCGAAGATTGCCTGGAAGTCAAATGCTTCGGAGAAGATCTTTCCGAATACCATCGGAAGATTGCCGATGTTCATAAGAATTACAACAATGGAAACCAGAACGTAGAGAGCGCCCATGAACGGAACCAGAGCGGAGGTGGTGCTGATGATTCTCTTTCCGCCGCCCCAGAGGCAGAAACCGAACAGGCCTGCAAGGACGATTCCGATGATAACCGGCGAGATGCTCGGATCATAGAAAGAGTAGCCGCTGAATGTGGACTGGAGATTATACGCGCAGAGCATATTGAAACCGCCGGCATAGGTCAGCAGCATGCTGACTGCGAAGAGAAGCGCCAGCGGACGGCTGTGAAGTGCGGCTTCAATATAATAGGAAGGACCGCCGTAGAAGTTGCCTTCCGGGTCTTTCTTCTTATAGATCTGAGCAAGCGTACTCTCAACAAATGCGGAAGAACCGCCGATGATGGCGATAATCCACATCCAGAACACCGCACCGTAACCGCCGGTGCAGATCGCGGATGCGACACCGACGATGTTGCCGGTTCCGACACGGGAAGCGGTGGAAACCATCAGTGCCTGGAAGGAAGAAACAGAGCCTTCCTTGGACGGCTTTTCCATGATGACGCGGAGCGACTCGGCAAACATGCGGAGCTGAACAAATTTACTTGCAAAGGTAAAATAGATACCGGCTGCAAGAAGAATGATGATCAGCAGATAGGTGTACATGAAGCTGTCGATGTCGCCAGTGAGTTTGACAAGACTTTCCATACAGATATATCCCCCTTTTTTTCTGTTCGGACCGATTCCTTGCTTTGGACGATACCGTCGTCCAGGCTTTGCAGCCTGTCCCAGAACGATGGTATTCAGTGGTCCTTATAGCAGTTATGTTAACACAAGAATATCAAAATAGAAATGAAATTCATGAAAAAGAGACTGTTTAGGTTATAGGTAAAACGAATAACGCAAAGAGGGAATTTTTTGCACCCGGAAATGGCCATTTTTTCTTTGAAATATGCGGGTTTCAGGGATGTGTTTGGGAAAATGAGAAAATTGTGTAAAAAAAAGTTGTTGACATGTCTGAAATGCCGTGGTACTATATCTGAGGTTTCGCGAGAGACCTGAAACAAAATAAGCTGCTGTGGCTCAGTCGGTAGAGCGTCGCATTGGTAGTGCGGAGGTCACGGGTCCGATTCCCGTCAGCAGCTTGAATGATGTGAACCGCTCAGTCAGAAGGATTTTTCTTTTGGCTGAGCGGTTTTTCGTTATATAAACGCGGATGAAATTTCTTCGCGTTTCCCGGTGCAATAAATGGCAAAAAAGCCGCCGGGCGGCTGGAAAATATCGTTTTTGGGAGATCGGATAAAATATGATTACTTTTGTTATTTCTTTATCAGATTGTATGCCACAGGGTACATTTCCGGTCCGGAAAAGAATTGAATATAAATAGCGGTTATGCGATAATATGCACAATAAAGGAAACTGAGTAAGTGCGGCTTCTGGGCTGCATTTGCCGTATATAATGCACGAAAGTGAGGCATATTCTATGAAAGTATCGATCTGCATCGGCTCTGCCTGTCATCTGAAAGGATCCCGCGATGTCATCCGCATTCTTCAGGAGCTGGTTGCTTCCCACGGATTAGAGGGAAAGGTAAATCTTACCGGAGCCTTCTGCAGCGGAAACTGCCGCAAGGGGGTATGCGTGACCATCGATGATCAGCCGGAAATCTATAGCGTGAAGCCGGAGACAGCACAGGCGTTCTTTGAGGAACAGGTACTGACCAGAGTCTGAGAGCCGTTCGGAACGGTGCGGCCGTCCGGTCGTCTGCCGTGAGAAAACGGGGCCCTGCGATATGGAGGCGAAACATGGCGATTATTGATTTTAATGCGGCGGAGTGCCGGCACTGCTATCGATGCGTCAGAAGCTGCTGCGTCAATTCCATCGCGTTCCGCGACGGACATGCATTTGTTCTTCCGAACAGCTGTATTCTGTGCGGCGAGTGTCTGGTTCACTGTCCGCAGTCTGCCAAAAAGATGGCGAGTGATCTCGAAAAAGTGAAAGAGCTGATCCGGGACGGCCGAAAAGTGGTTCTGTCACTTGCGCCGTCGGCAATCGGTGTTTTCGGCGTCGGCAATTACCGCCGTGTAAAGACCGCGCTGAAAAAGCTTGGCTTTTCCGAAATTCGCAGCACGGCAGAGGGAGCGGCACTGGATACGATCGAATATGTAAGGCTTCTCCGGGAAGGCAGCATGAAAAACATCATTTCGACTGCCTGTCCTTCCGTGATCAACCTGATCGAAGTGCACTATCCGGATTTGATTCCGCAGCTTGCGCCGGTTAAGATTCCGTCCGGCATGCATGTTCATATGCTGCGTGACGAGTTTGGACCGGACGCCGTGATCGCGTTTATGGGATCGTGCGTGGCGGAGAAGGACCGAAGCCGCACGACCAGACCGGACTGTGTCCTGAGTTTTGAGGATTTCCGCCGGTGGATGGAAGATGAGAAGATTCGTCTGGAAGACTGCGAACCGGATGAGGGAAGCGATGAATATCTGGGGGCAAACCTCCGGTATTCGCTCAGCGGCGGGCTTCTCCGGGCAGTGCGAGCGGAGGAGGAAGCGAGAGGAATTACCGATCACTACCGCAAACTCTACGCGAGCAGTGTGGAGGACTGTAAGGAGATCTGCGAGGCCATCCAGTCCGGTGCGGTGAATAACTGTTTTATTGAAATGAATACATGCCATGGCGGATGCATCAACGGACCGGAGGCATCACGCAGAACCACCGGTTTCAAACTGAAGCTGGAGCTGGAAGAGGCGCTTCCGAAATATCCGGCCGACCGCGGCTGGCTGTCGGAGAAGATCGCAAAGTATCAGGCCGTCCGTGGATTCACGGATCGTTCCGTGAAGGAGAAAATGCCGACGGAGGAACAGATCCGGGAGATTCTGAGCGCAACCGGAAAAATGCATCCGGATCAGGAACTGAACTGCGGTGCGTGCGGTTACAGCAGCTGCCGTGCAAAAGCGATTGCGGTCTTCCAGGGAAAAGCGGAACTGGAAATGTGCATTCCGTATCTCCACAAGAGGGCAAGTTCCCTTGCGCATATGATTATGGAGACCACGCCGAATGCCATTCTGATTCTGGACGAGAATCTCCGCATTCTCGACTGTTCCGCTGCGGTCCAGAGTTTCTTCGGACTTCCGGCGGAAAAAATGTATCAGCACGTTTTGAGCGAGTTTATGGCGACCGGTGATGTACAGGAAGTGTTTGACAGCCATATCAGCGTTCAGGGAAAACGTGTGATGTATCCGGAGCGCAATCTGATCACGTTCCAGAATATTGCCTATGTTCCGGAGTCGGACTATGTCATTCTCACCATCATTGATGTAACGGCAGAAGAACAGCAGATGGAGAAAGAATATCAGAAGAGAAAAGAGACGATCGATCTGGCGCACAACGTCATCTATAAACAGATGCGCGTAGCGCAGCAGATTGCCGGCCTTCTCGGCGAGACGACTGCGGAAACACAGACGACCCTGACGAAACTCTGTTCCCTGTTTGAGACAGAACATGAAAGCGAGGTCCGCTGAAATGAGCATTACGGTCGATGTGTCGAAGCACAGTCTGAATAAACATTCGGAGTATCTCTGCGGCGATACGGTCGAGATGCTCAAAACAGAAAATTCCGATGTCATGATTCTGGCAGACGGTATGGGAAGCGGCGTACAGGCCAGCATTCTGTCCACCCTGACGGCGAAGATTCTCGGCTCCATGTTCGCGCAGGGAGCAAAGCTGGAGGAGTGTGTTGAGACGGTCGTGAACACGCTTCCGGTGGAAAAGGTCCGTCAGGTTGCATATTCCACATTTACCATTCTTCAGATTTTTAATAACGGTGAGGTTTATCTGGTTAACTATGACAATCCGCCGGTCATTTATCTGAAATCCGGTGTCCCGGCCGATCTCCCGGTCACCACGCGGGTGATCAGCGGGCAGAAGATCCGGGAATGCCGCTTCATGGTGGATAAGGGAGATACCCTGATTCTGGTCAGCGACGGAGTAACCCATGCCGGTACCGGGCGTGCGGCGTATCCGTTCGGCTGGCAGTGGAGACAGGCGGCAGCTTATGCTGCGGAAGTCTGCGGTCAGTCCGCCTCGGCGGTCCGCATTGCGGTTTCCCTTACCGACCGGTGCCGGGAACTCTATGAGGGAAATCCGGATGATGATACGACTGTTGTCTGCGTCCGGATCATCGAGGCCCAAAAGGTTCATATTATGACCGGACCGCCGCGGGATGCGGATATGGATCCGGTGATCACCAGAGATTTCATGTCGGAGCCGGATGCGAAAAAGATTGTTTCCGGCGGCACCACAGCGACGATCGTGTCGCGTGAGATCGGAAAACCGCTGACGATCTCGCTGGATTATATGGATCCGGATATTCCGCCGACGGCAAATATGGAAGGCGTGGACCTCGTGACGGAGGGAATTCTTACTCTCCGGAGAGTGGTGGAGCTTTTGGAAAAATACCGGAAGCTTGCGCTGCCCTCTGCCGCATTTTTTAGAGAGCTGGATCGGAAAAATGCAGCATCGGTCATGGCAAAAATGCTGATCGAGGAGTGCACGGACCTGACAATGTTTATCGGAACGGCAGTCAACAGTGCCTATCAGAACCCGGATCTGCCGATCGATCTGGGAATCCGTCAGGCTCTGACCAGGAGACTCGTGAATGCGATGCGTGGTCTCGGAAAAAGGGTCACGGTAAAATATTATTAATATAAGAAGTTCATTTCGGGAGAAATACAATGATTACAAATGACGCGACGATATTAAAATTCAAGCATAAGATTCTGCGGGAGGTCGCAAAGCTTGCGTGGGACGGAAAACTGGATGAGGAGAGAGATCTTCTTCCGTATCGACTGATTCCGGGCCCGAAGGCAAGCTACCGCTGCTGTATCTATAAGGAGAGAGAGATTGTTCGCCAGAGAATCCGTCTGGCGGAGGGAAAGTGTCCGAGTGACCGCGATACCACCAATGTGGTTCAGGTAATCAACGCGGCCTGCGAGGAGTGCCCGATCGCATCCTACACCGTTACGGATAACTGCCGCAAATGTATGGGCAAGGCATGTCAGAACTCCTGCCATTTCGGCGCCATCACCATGGAGGCGACCAGAGCCCACATTGACCCGGACAAGTGCCGTGAGTGCGGTATGTGCGCGAAAGCCTGCCCGTATAACGCCATTGCGCATCTGGAACGTCCGTGCAAGCAGGTCTGCCCGGCGGATGCCATCACCTACGATGAGTTTGGCGTCTGTGTGATCGATGAGAAGAAGTGTATCCAGTGCGGACACTGCATCCACAGCTGTCCGTTCGGCGCGATCGGTTCGAAGACCTTCATGGTAGACCTGATCCGACTGATCAACGCCGGCAAGAAAGTTGTCGCTATGATGGCGCCGGCAACCGAGGGTCAGTTCGGACCGGACATCACCTATTCCAGCTGGAGAACCGCACTGAAGAAGGTCGGTTTCCATGATATGTATGAGGTCGGACTCGGCGGCGATATGACGGCGTGGGCTGAGGCGGAGGAGTGGCTCGAGGCCATGAACGAGGGTAAGAAGATGACTACCTCCTGCTGTCCGGCGTTTGTCAATATGATTCGTCAGCATTATCCGGAGCTGATTGACAATGTTTCCACTTCCGTATCGCCGATGGTGGCACTGTCCCGTATGCTGAAGGCAAAGGATCCGGGCGTGACGACCGTGTTTATCGGTCCGTGCATCGCGAAGAAGAGCGAGGCGATGGATCTGAATATTCCGGGAAATGTGGACTACGCCCTTACCTATGGCGAAATCCGTGCCATGCTGAAGGCAAAAGACGTGGAACTTCTTCCGGAACCGAATGATACGCAGCAGGCGAGCCAGTTCGGAAAGCGTTTCGGACAGGTCGGCGTAGCCAGCGCGGTCATCGAGTGCATGAAGGAGATGGGCGAGAGCGGAGAGATTTCCGCCCTGCGCTGCAGCGGCGCGGCGGAGTGCAAGAAGGCGCTTCTCCTTATGAAGATGGGCAAGCTTCCGCAGCAGTTTGTGGAAGGAATGATCTGTGAGGGCGGATGCATCGCCGGACCGAGCTCCAACAAGACTCCGATGGAGGCAAAGAAGATCCGTGAGGCGATGATTGCCGAGGCAGATGACCGCACAGTAAAGGCGAACCTGGAAGATTATGATATGAATGCCTTCTCCATGCATTCCAAGAGAGTGATTCGCTGAGAAAGAAAAAACAGTACGGAGAACTCCGGAAAGAAATGAACATTCCGGATGTTTTTCGGACAGATAAATGCAGATTTTGTTATTGCGACAACAGGGGCGGCACAGAATTTCTGTGCCGCCCCTGTTGCGTTGTGCGCCTAGCGGCGCACGTTTCTAACGGGTTCAAGTCCCGAATCCACCCGGTAGTGGGAAGGATATAGCCGAAGGCAAGGGTGTCCGCCGCGAGGTGGAATCTGAAGGAAGCTGGATGTGGGGAACATACTAACCCACGGGCAAATCTCTGGTCTGACGTACAGAAATCTCATACGAGGTTATGCATGAGGGTAAGGCTGCAACACAAGTCGAAGCCCAATAACTACACGGAATCATGCATGATAAATGAGGCAGATGGATGGAGAGGAAGAAACGTGTGGTACCTAGGGAGGTCTGTGTGAAACGCTCTGAAAGGAGTAACCACCGTACAAGGAAACG
>NZ_JONJ01000012.1 GCF_000711825.1 [Clostridium] aminophilum DSM 10710
GCTAACTTCTCAGTTGCAGCTCACATGTGCAGAAAGTTCTACCGCGGTATTACATCTCCACCCAATTTGGAAACCATCATATCAAGAAATCTTGTACCTGTCAGGCTTGACCGGCACCGGGAAAGATACCAATCCGCAAGAATCTTTAAAGGTTTCCTTTATAGAGTAGCATAAATCCATAGATTATACACGTATTTATCAGACGGATTTGCATCCGTCTATTTGTCGTGGAAAAAGACATGGAAAAAGAGGATGCCGGAACAATTTCAGCACCCTCTTTAAAGTTTCAGCCTCGGGATACAATACTAACTTAATGACATTGGGGTGAACCGCTTCCCTCTCTTTTTTGATAACTCAAATTTTGGAACAGATTCAGCACATCACGGCATCATCTCGGGGCAACACAGAGTGCTATCGTTAACATGACTGCGGTTTCGAGAGAATATGGAATGTCCCGTCGGGCATTTATGATTGTTCCGATCGTCGGAGCGTTCCTGATTGATATCATTTATCAGTCGCAGACGATTGCTTTTATCAAGTTCTTTGTCCAGGGATTTACGGGATAAGCTGAGAACAAGAATATCGGAGGATATAAAAAAACGACCGATGATTTGAGATGAGAACATTCGAATAATTGGAGGACCTCGTCCAAGGTTATGAAACTGGGACGAGGTCTTATTTATATGGTGATTCTATTTTATGCGGTTTAAATTTTATAAGTGAAGAACGATACTTTTTGCCCAAAAATATAAACAATTAATGCTGTATAGTTACATACGAAGAACAGATTCAACACATTCGGATGGAATAACCATTCAGTATTAGGATGATTTTGGCAGGGAAACCTGCAGAAAGGTGGGAGTATATGATGACTTCTAAGGAGAAATCAAGATGTGCGGTTATCATTCATTCCGCTAGTGCTATGACGGGGGTGATTGGAGGAGGGCTTGCGCAGATTCCGTGCGGAGATGCCGTTTTTATTGCACCATGTCAGATGGCCATGGTTGTGAACTTGGGAAGGGTCTTTGGTAAGTCGCTTAGCGAGAGTGAAGCGTTAGCGATTGTTGCAAGCGGGATTGGTTCAACAGTTGGTAAGGCTGTTTCCAAAGCGATAGTTAGCCGTATTCCTGGATTCGGCAATGTCGTGAATGCGACGATTGCTGTTGCCATTACGGAGAATCTGGGATGGTTGGCTGCAAGTCAATTCGCAGATGAGAGGGACGCTGCTCTGGCATGAAGATGATATCGTATGGGTTGGGTAAATCTCGGCCTATACGATGTTATGAAAAATTTGTTTCGGGTCGAAAGTAGACACTCAAGGGTTGAATGGATTAATATGCTGGTTTATAATCAAACGAAACAAATGCGGTAAGGTTTTGGGCCGATATGGCGTAAATTCTAACGTTCTGAGCTTCGGAGAACATAAAATGTTGAGGAGATTGTCTCTGACATGGATGATGATTTTTTCGGCCGATAAATGCCTAAAGACCCCGCATAATACCTGCCTTATAAAGAGCAGGGTTTGGAGAACAGCCCGATATAGAGGGCAATAGACGCCTTTTGTCGCAAGTGTTGCCGTACCGGATAACGGTTTGGAGAACAGCCCGATATAGAGGGCAATAGACGCAACATATGCTTCATCGGGGAAGAGTTCTTTCCCGTTTGGAGAACAGCCCGATATAGAGGGCAATAGACCCGGAAGCAATTCCCCCAATGGCCTGTCCAAGCCAGTTTGGAGAACAGCCCGATATAGAGGGCAATAGACTTAATTGCCGGATACTTGAGATGGAACTTGTCACGTTTGGAGAACAGCCCGATATAGAGGGCAATAGACATATCATCATCAAGAGTCTGCCTTGCATCACAAGTTTGGAGAACAGCCCGATATAGAGGGCAATAGACGTTTATGTAAACTCTTAACGAGTAACCATCTTAAGTTTGGAGAACAGCCCGATAAAGAGGGCAATAGACCAGACCATACCTTTTCAGACGGGATCTTTACCATCTGTTTGGAGAACAGCCCGATAAAGAGGGCAATAGACCTGATGCTGCGAATCTGCCAGAACTCTTGCGACCGTTTGGAGAACAGCCCGATATAGAGGGCAATAGACGGTGTACTTGTTCCACTCAATCCACTTATCATCTTGTTTGTAGAACAGCCTGATATAGAGGGCGATAGGACTTTGGCTGCATGACTCGATCATTAAGCCTGAAACTAAGTTTTCTTGTGTTGAAATCTTCCTAATACTGAGGTCGTAAGACCATCTTGATTATTCACGAATCTGTGACTCTGTTCTGAGAACAATCTCATACTATAAGGACAATGTTTTTTGAAATGGAGGATTTAGAAATGGAAGAAAGAGAAAACAAAATGAGTTTAGGTGATGTCTGCAATCTGCTTGGATGGACAATGCTGATTTTAGGAACCATTGGCGCATTCATTCTTGCAAACGTATTTGGAACGGAAACAAGAGGGTACTACTATTCGTATGAGGCTCGTGATTGGAATACTACTCTCGCGATTTTTTTTGGAACGCTCCTTCCGGTATGTGCGACCTCATTCCAGCTGTTGGCAACTGCAAGAATTATGGAGGTTCAGCAGGAGATTCAGGAAAAACTGAATGCAAATTGATATTCCAACCTTTGAGAGTTAATTATACATAACCGTACCGGTCATAACTGATAGGAAGAACACGCTTTCCATTGTGGAAGCGTGTTTTTTCTAATCGAAGAGAGATACTATTCGCCCAAGAAGCATAGAAGAAAAGGATGAGATAATCATCTTGCGGCATGAGAACACAGAGCATCGATATATGTCGGGAGGGCTATGATGAACCTTTACGTATGCGATCAGGGAGCACATATTTCTTTAAAGGAAAACAGACTCATTGTGAAAAAGGCAGACCATTCACAAAGAGAACTGCCTATCAGCATGATTGATATGGTTGAATTATTTGGCGGTGTTCAGATGACGACACAGGCTTCAACCCGATGCCTTAAAGAACACATTCCGGTAGTGTTTTACTCATACAAGGGGTACTGTGCGGGTAAATTGACCGGGCCTGGATTCATTGATCCCAAAAAGGTTTGGAATCAATACCGATTTCTGGATCGGCAGGAAGACCGGCTGGAAATTGATAAGAAGATCGTGAAGGCGAAAATCAATAATCAGTTGATAATTCTCCGAAGATATACCAGAAAACGTGCAGAAACGGGAGGAGAATACGGATCTTGGAATGAGAAAATGAAAATCATGATCCGACGCATTGAACGAGCAACGAAGATTGAAGAACTTATGGGAATAGAAGGGATTGCGGCAAAGACATATTTTGAAACTCTTGGATCATTTCCGGATGAAAAGTATCGATTCTCCCGACGATCTCGCAGACCACCAAAAGATCCGGTGAATGCAGCTTTGGGAATGGGATATACCATTTTGATGAATGAGGTTCTTGGAAAGATATCGGGAGCCGGATTACTTCCGGAGGTTGGCGTATTTCATGCTTCAGGATATCATCGTCCAGCGCTTGCCTGCGATCTGATGGAAGAATGGAGACCGATCATAGTGGATTCTACGGTCATGTCGATGTTTACCGGGCACGAGTTCACTGACGATGATTTTCAGAAAGTAGGAGAGGCCGTATATCTATCGCATACAGGAGTTTGTAAGCTGATTCGAAAGCTGCAAATGAAAATGGATAGTAGCTGTCAGTATCTGGATGTGAGTAAACAGAAAATCGTGTTCGCACAGGCAGTGGCCCATCAGATTTATACCTACGGGAAAATGCTTGAGTTAGAGGCGCCGGAATTATACAAACCGATCATGCTGAGGTGATAAACGTATGAATGAAAAGATGGTGTATGCTTTGATTATCTACGACATAACGAACGATAAGCGTCGCACGAAATTTGTGAAAGAAATCAGTAAGTACGGCATTCGGGTTCAGAAATCTGCCTTTGAGGTATGGATAAACCGCGTTTTATATAAAAGGATGTTGGTTGATCTGAAGGATCTTATTAAAGATGATGAGGACAGCCTGCGAGCATATCATTTGCCGGATAAATGTGATCTCTATCTTGCAGGTCAGAATCTTCGGATTTGTAAAGAATCGAGCATGGTTCTCTGATTGGAAAACGGTGAGAGAAAATACTACAATACCTATATAGTGTATATGTTGAGAGGCATGAATTGGTGAGATATAATAATACAAATGCGTATAAATTCCGATTAATTAGTGATAAGTCACAGTGAGAAGAGTAGTTGCACATGAATGCATGGACTAGGGGGTACGGTGATGAGGCCGCAGTTTACAGTTAGAGATCAGAGTTTTCATTATGATAGTGTCAATATGCCGTGGATTTATTATGTTGATGCTTTCTATGGAAATGAAGAAATCTCCCCTAAGTATTCGAAAGCGCGTGAAACATGTTTAAAACGATATACGGCAGTAAAAAATGAGGAGAGCAAGACGTTTGAAACATGCTTGGATTACGCTTTTTCCAATAATAATCATGTAGCATTTGTATTTTTTCTTCAGGAGATGGCAAAACTGCATACTCATGAAAAAATGTTTATGAATATGGTGAAGCAGTATAGGTTGCCTCGCCCGGACGGTGGAATCATTCATAAAGAAAAATATTGGAAGCAGAATGGTTGGAGTGACAGTTCATCCCACTTTTATAGCACATCAGCAATAAAAAAATGGTTTCTTACCGGCGCTTCGGTTCCGCCGCGATTCGTTTTACTGCAGTTGGGTGTTTATTGGAATCTACGACCGGAGGACATGAGCCATTTATTGAGAATCTGCGGATATTACTCACTGTGCCTTTTGGATGTTGAAGATCTTATTTGTATTTATCATTTGGAAAGAGGATTTGGCGGAAATACTCCTGTTGAGGCATTAAAACTATATAAAAAAGACATTGATAATATTGCTCATTTAAAGGATAAAGAAAATCAGAAAACAGACCGATCAGAAAATGATTCGGTGGAAAGATTGCAACCGTATAGTCTTTCTCTGCTCTATGAAGAGATAGTTAAATCACGACAACTATATGAACAGAATAAGGACCTAAAGCTGGATGATCTGATTACAGTGATGTATCCCGATGGCAGTATAGAGCATATCGACTACTTGGAAAACTGTTTTCGGAAAGTAAATAGAGGATGGCTTCATGATAGAAATGCTTATATAAAGAATCTCAGGGTTTCCGAGCATGACCTTTCTCCGTTGGGAGATTATCGGAGGACTAATTATTCTGAACACGATTTATCGTGGAACGAGAATTGGGAACGAATGTACGAGAGTATCGTAAAACCGAAAAAAATAACTAAAGAATCAGTCCTGATATCGGGAGTGAACAGTATTCGGTTTCTTAATGATGGTCTTCATCCTGATAGGGCGATGAAGGATTGTGCCGAATATAATGGCGAGAACAGACTCATCTTCAACACCAATAAAAAGCAATCAAGCGCAAATCATTCATTTGCAGGCAAAATGGTGTTTGGAAGAAAAAAGAAAAACTCAGAGGATATCTCCGCGCAGATTCGAAAGATTGAGATGATTCAGTATCTTATTGCAACAGGGCATGAAAATGAGATGGGTTTTTTCATGACGAGCAGCGGCTTTTGGAAGAAAAACTATTTAAATGAGAGCTCTGATATGGCTGAAATGGATTTGACGGATCTGATCATTGTTTATGCAATGAAGTATAGGGATCGTCTCCTGGAGAATGATAAAAATCTTCTTTCTGAATTTCCATTGATCAAATTGATAATGACGGTTTTGAGAGAGTGGCAATTTGTTGTTGGAAGCCTTTCTCACAATCAGGAATTATCAGATGCAGAAATAAAAAAGATTATCAGGGTATATGATGAGTATATCCCGTTTATTGCAAATCTTCCTCGACAATATCCGAAAGAGGATGAGGACGACAAGATACTAAAATCGAGAAAAATGTATGTGTTGGAATATGTCGAGTGCAGCCCGTGGATTGCAGAGTTTGAGAAGATGGTTGATATGCAGAAAGGGATAACTGAGTATGAAGAGTGAAAATAAAGAGATCCTTTCTGATAAGTTACTGAAACGCTTGAGCCTAACCCAAAAGCTTAATTTGATTAAACAGATTATCGATAAAACAGAAGCAGCACATCATAGCGGTTATGTATTTTTGTCTCTTGAACCAAAGTGTATTATGGTGTCTTTCGATGAAATCTCGGCGGTAAAGGTATCTTTCCATGAGCAATATCAGGCCGTTTTGAGAAAGGACATTGGAAAAAAGAACCAAATATCAATTTCGGATGATTTTTCAGCGCCGGAAGTGAGAACGTTTGTGTTGTATAATTCAGCGGAAACGATAGATGAAACAGCAGATGTTTATTCTGTTGGAGGCATTGCAAAATGGGTTTTGAAGGATGAACTATCGAGACCGGATTTGGATACCGTTCCGCAGAATATGGTGTTTGATGGATTGGCAGAGAGATTTCTTCGTGTCAGTACGGAACTGGATCCTAAGTATCGATATCCCAATATGGACCAAATGAGAAAAGCATTGGATGAACTGATCCAGGTTAATGATATTTTTCAAAAAAAACAATACTACGAATTGTTTAATATTGCTTATGAAAGGGATATTTTTCCTGAAAGATGCAGAATATGCGTGGACTTTTTGAATACGAGTGGGTTTAAGAATGCCGTTGACCAGCTGCAGACTGCTCTGACATCAGACTATGTTGACAAGTATCGGGCGTTATACATCTATGAGGCCCTTGCAAGTGTTGCTAAAGCTCATTCCGATGAATTATCTCCAGAAGCTATTGCTGGTTTGGGCATACAAGGTGTTCGTGCATACAACAATGTAGGAAATCATATTGCCGCTATTTTTTTAGCAAAGAGCATTGAGAATTTTTTAACTAAGGATGATCGGTTTGAATTGATGCCGATTATAGCATCCGCTTATACCGACAGTTATCAGTATGAAGAGGCGTACCATCTTCAGAAACAGAATATTGAAGAATTGCAAAAATGGATTGCGACTCATGGAACTACACAGCAATATAAGGTTTTCCTTGGGCGGTCATATAGCGGAATGGCATGCAATATGGTCCGCATGGGAATGCCGGGAGCATTGGAGTCATTTAAGAAAGCTATTGACGCATTCGGCGAGTCAAAGGGAAACATTCAAATCACCATATGTCATATTCTTCACTATGCATGCGAAATAAAGGATAAGAACCTGTACATAGAGTATGCGTCACAATATGAGTATTTTGTTGGAAATACGCCGGCAGAGTGGCTTAGGAATATTCTTAGCCAAAGGCATATTTCAGAGTATTATTTTGCACTGTATGCACTACTAAAAGGAATATTCATGTTCTTTTTGTCTGATGGCGAAGAGGAAGAGGAAGCGATTTATTGTATTCTTCAGCCGTTTTATGCGCATGAATTTGAAAAGAAAGAGTATACCTACCCATTACCACTGATCGAGTATTATTTGGCGCTCATCGAAATGACGCGTAGTAACGGAATCACGAAACAGGTAAAAGAACTGTTCCAACAGGCAATCAGTTATGATTTGGATGTTGTCGGAGGGAGATTCAATATTCAAAAAGTAATACGTGCTTCTATATTATGGAAGTTCAATCTTTTGAATGGTCATGATGCAAGAAATCAGCAGGTGATTTGGAATCTTCAAGCGGAGGCAAAGGATAACCGTTGGGATAAATTATATAACGTATTGAAGGAAAAAGAGAGTATGGAAGGCGTTTTACGCTTTGAGGAGGCATAAATGATCACGTTAGCATTAGACGAGAATGGACAGTTTGAACCGGATGAAAAAAAAGAACGGAAAAAGACTCCGGTGTTTATTGCCGGGTTACTCTATGATGATTGTGGGGATGCGTATGACGCAAGGAATGAACGTTATCGCATTATGAATTATCTTCAGAGTGTATGCAACAATTGCGATGAAGAATTCCCGGAAGCGCTTCATGCGAATGAATCGTCTAATTTAGCAAGTGTAAGAGCAGTGAAAACCGAAATTGGAAACTCTTTAAAAGAGTTTATTCAAAAGGGGACTTATCAAGGTCAAGATCTTCCGACAGCGGATGGGTATTACAAATCGCGCGTAGGAAAATACGTTATGTTTGTTGAATTAAAGAGTGCCAGCGGCATTCGAAGCAGAATCAACTATACTCTTGACAGTAATCTGGTAAAAGAAACCATCGGTAGTAATCTGTATATTCATATGATTGAAAATGCTGTTACGCGGTTATTGTTTCACAATCCGATGTATTCGGAGATTTCTGATGTGAGTCTTAATTTTCCTACAAGAAAGGTTTTTCGGACAGAGATTGACGATGAGTATAGAACTCTGGGGTATCGATTAGAAAAAGCTCAGGGAGAACGCGGTGATAATGGTGAGAAATATTATGATATCGTAAGTGCTGATATCTATCGCACCATGATGGAGAGTGAGGCGACCAGATGCAATGTTCGGAAATTTAATATTCGATATATGGATACAAAACCGATTTCGTATAAAAAGAAAGGAACGGAACGGGGGCAAAGTCAGCACTCGTTTTTATATCTTGCAGACATTATCTGCTCTATGCTGAGCTATGGAAGAATCGGAGAATACCCTTCAGCATGGATGAACCAGATGGTCGAATGGGGAAAGGATGTTTTTGGCGAAGACCGTGTAATCGCGTTCGGATATGATGACATTGACGAGGAATATAAAAGGGCATTGAACGCGGTTGAGAATGGTGATTATTATACTGCGCTTGAGATCAGTTATGATGCCGGACATGGAAATAGCGAATTTGCGCAGCATTATCATTCCGATTGGTTTCCTGTAATAGAAAAAAAGGTTACAGAGAGTGACGATGCTGTGCTTATTGGAGGTGCGGTTCAGAAGCTTAATCTTGCTATGTATAAGAGTAACCTGAATCAGCAAAAGCTGTATTATATTTTTGAGAAGATAAAAATGGCCGTTGAATCCGGCAGGATAAAAGACATTTCTACAAAGGAAAAACTTCTTTATGAATTGTATAATGCCGGAACAGCAGTATTTAATCATCTTGGATATTCTGAGCAGGCGAACTGTTATTTTGATATGGCCATGGAACATCTCGAAAAGACGGACTTGGTTCAGATACTTCGGATGAGAAATCGAAAAATTGTGTCCTTGGATGATTCATTCGAGTTTGATGAAGCGCGTAATCTTGCGAAGGAAAATGTAGCGTATCAGAAGAAACTGGCCGAAATACGAAGCAGTATTTTCCCGGGAAAAGAATTAAAGGATTCGGAATACGGCAAGTCACTTAGCCAATATGGACAGGCGCTCAGCGTTTTGAAGGACACAGAAGCTGAAACGAATTTTAAGGCTGCATTAAAACAGATGAAGGAAGGAAGCTCCGATTATCAGATCACCCTTTCCTACCTTCTCCATTATTATCTGGATAACGGAATGTTTGATGAATATAGGAACACAGCACCTCAGTATTTTGGCGGCGAGAATAATGTTGATCGACAGCTGGAGTATCTGCTTAAGCTTGGCACAGATGGCGATTCTGCGACAACATTCAAATTTGGTTTGTATGTATTTGCGAGAGCACTCTGGTGCGCTGAGAGGGATGCCCTTACGGAGAATTGCAAGAGTTTTGTGCTTCATCCAGAAATGGAACTTCGTAGATATGACAAGCTGGAACAGCGTGGCGGCCACCCGTGGGAGATGATATATAAGTATTTTGCATTAATCGCATATCATCTTGGCGATAAACGAAAGGCCGATGAGTACATGAGATGCAGCGCATTAGATGGTGAAAAGAAAGGCAGTATTATCGATTGCGTTATTCATAATGGCCGATACGAGTTTGCGGAATATGTGGGAGATACTACTATGATGGATGAGGAGAAGGCATATTTTGAGAACCTTGGAATTGATCGAAAGAAGATAGCGGTATTTATGTACCATTAAATGGAAAAAGTTGGATTCTAATAGAATTGGTTGATGCTAAATCAGGGAGGAAACGATGAAATTTTCAAAGGTAGATCATACCAGATCTGCAGTAGGGATTCAGAAGGCGACGGACTCTGTTCATGGAATGCTTTATACGGATCCCAAAAAACAAGAGGTGAATGATCTTGACAAACGATTTGATCAATTAAATGTAAAGGCAAAGAGACTTTACAATGTTTTCAATCAGAGCAAAGCGGAAGAGGATGACGATGAGAAAAGGTTTGGAAAAGTTGTAAAAAAACTGAATCGAGAGCTGAAGGATCTTCTGTTTCATAGGGAAGTGAGTAGATACAATAGTATAGGAAATGCAAAGTATAATTACTACGGAATCAAGTCAAATCCGGAAGAAATTGTGTCTAATCTTGGAATGGTAGAATCCCTTAAAGGCGAAAGAGATCCGCAGAAGGTGATTTCAAAGCTTCTTCTGTATTATCTGCGAAAGGGGTTAAAACCAGGAACAGACGGTCTTCGTATGATCTTAGAGGCTTCTTGTGGATTACGAAAACTGTCTGGTGATGAGAAAGAACTCAAAGTATTTCTACAGACTCTGGATGAGGACTTTGAAAAGAAAACCTTTAAAAAGAACCTTATTCGATCGATCGAAAATCAGAATATGGCTGTTCAGCCATCCAATGAGGGAGATCCTATCATCGGGATTACTCAGGGGAGATTCAATTCGCAGAAAAATGAGGAAAAAAGTGCGATTGAGCGGATGATGTCGATGTACGCCGATCTTAATGAAGATCATCGAGAGGATGTCCTTCGGAAGCTCCGAAGACTTAACGTGCTGTATTTCAATGTTGACACGGAAAAGACAGAAGAACCGACACTTCCAGGAGAAGTTGATACAAATCCCGTTTTCGAAGTCTGGCATGACCATGAAAAAGGGAAGGAAAATGATCGGCAGTTTGCGACGTTTGCCAAGATTCTGACAGAAGATCGAGAGACTCGAAAAAAAGAAAAGCTTGCAGTAAAAGAAGCTCTAAATGATCTGAAATCCGCAATTCGTGATCACAATATTATGGCTTATCGCTGCAGCATCAAAGTAACAGAACAGGATAAGGATGGATTGTTTTTCGAGGACCAGAGAATCAATCGATTTTGGATTCATCACATAGAATCTGCCGTAGAGAGAATTCTGGCAAGTATAAACCCGGAAAAACTTTACAAATTACGGATTGGATATCTGGGTGAGAAGGTCTGGAAGGATCTCCTGAATTATCTGAGCATAAAGTACATAGCAGTCGGTAAGGCAGTATTTCATTTTGCCATGGAAGACCTGGGAAAGACCGGCCAGGATATCGAATTAGGCAAGCTTTCGAACAGTGTGTCGGGTGGACTGACATCCTTTGATTATGAACAAATCCGAGCGGATGAGACACTTCAACGTCAACTTTCCGTGGAGGTTGCCTTCGCGGCAAATAATCTTTTTAGAGCAGTGGTTGGTCAGACAGGCAAGAAAATTGAGCAATCGAAAAGTGAAGAGAATGAAGAAGATTTTCTTCTCTGGAAGGCAGAAAAGATTGCTGAGAGTATAAAAAAAGAAGGGGAAGGTAATACTCTGAAATCGATTCTTCAGTTTTTCGGAGGAGCATCCAGTTGGGATTTGAACCATTTTTGTGCTGCATATGGTAATGAGTCCTCGGCTCTTGGATATGAAACAAAATTTGCAGATGATCTTCGTAAGGCCATATACTCACTTAGAAATGAAACCTTCCACTTTACAACTTTAAATAAGGGAAGCTTTGATTGGAATGCAAAGCTCATCGGGGATATGTTTTCTCATGAGGCTGCGACGGGAATAGCAGTAGAGAGGACAAGGTTTTATTCAAACAATCTTCCAATGTTTTATCGGGAATCGGATTTGAAGAGAATAATGGATCATCTGTATAACACGTATCATCCGAGGGCGTCGCAGGTTCCTTCGTTTAATAGCGTTTTTGTCCGTAAAAACTTTAGATTGTTTCTTTCAAACACGTTGAATACAAACACCAGTTTTGATACGGAAGTATACCAGAAATGGGAGAGCGGGGTTTACTATCTCTTTAAGGAGATCTATTACAATTCATTCCTTCCGTCCGGTGATGCGCATCATCTGTTTTTTGAAGGCCTGAGAAGAATTCGAAAAGAAGCCGACAATTTACCGATTGTTGGAAAAGAAGCAAAAAAAAGGAACGCTGTTCAGGATTTTGGCAGAAGATGTGATGAACTGAAAAATCTGTCTTTATCGGCAATATGTCAGATGATAATGACGGAGTATAATGAGCAGAATAATGGTAATCGTAAGGTAAAGTCAACGCGTGAAGATAAGCGGAAACCGGATATTTTCCAGCATTACAAGATGTTGCTGTTAAGGACGTTACAAGAGGCATTTGCGATCTATATTCGAAGGGAAGAATTCAAGTTTATTTTCGATTTACCTAAAACGCTGTATGTGATGAAGCCGGTAGAAGAATTTCTTCCAAATTGGAAATCCGGGATGTTTGACAGTTTGGTTGAGCGGGTTAAGCAATCGCCGGATCTTCAGAGATGGTACGTGTTATGTAAATTTCTCAATGGAAGATTACTGAACCAGTTGTCCGGAGTTATTCGGTCATATATTCAGTTTGCCGGGGATATTCAGAGAAGGGCAAAGGCCAACCATAATAGACTTTATATGGATAATACTCAGAGAGTGGAGTATTATAGCAATGTCCTTGAGGTAGTAGACTTCTGTATAAAAGGAACCTCCCGTTTCTCTAATGTTTTCAGCGATTATTTTAGGGACGAAGATGCGTATGCCGATTATTTGGATAACTATCTCCAGTTCAAAGATGAAAAAATTGCTGAGGTGTCTTCTTTTGCAGCATTGAAGACGTTCTGTAATGAGGAAGAAGTAAAGGCGGGCATCTATATGGACGGAGAAAATCCGGTCATGCAGAGAAACATTGTAATGGCAAAGCTGTTTGGACCGGATGAGGTATTGAAAAACGTTGTTCCTAAGGTTACGCGGGAAGAAATCGAGGAATACTATCAGCTGGAGAAGCAGATCGCTCCATATAGACAGAACGGATATTGTAAGAGCGAAGAGGATCAGAAAAAACTCCTCAGATTTCAGAGGATAAAAAACCGTGTAGAGTTTCAGACTATTACAGAATTCAGCGAAATCATCAATGAGCTCTTAGGTCAGCTGATCAGTTGGTCATTTCTTCGGGAGAGAGATTTACTGTACTTCCAGCTGGGATTTCACTATCTATGCCTTCATAATGACACGGAAAAACCTGCAGAGTATAAAGAGATTTCCCGTGAGGATGGAACTGTAATCCGCAATGCGATTTTGCATCAGGTTGCGGCGATGTATGTTGGCGGGCTTCCGGTATATACGTTAGCGGACAAGAAACTTGCAGCATTCGAAAAAGGTGAAGCGGACTGTAAACTGTCGATTTCCAAGGACACTGCAGGAGCAGGAAAGAAAATCAAAGATTTCTTCAGATATTCCAAGTATGTTTTGATCAAAGATCGAATGCTAACTGATCAGAACCAAAAGTATACGATATATTTAGCTGGCCTAGAATTGTTTGAGAACACGGATGAGCATGACAATATAACGGATGTGAGAAAGTATGTTGATCATTTTAAGTATTACGCAACCAGTGATGAGAATGCTATGAGCATTCTTGATTTGTACAGCGAGATACATGATCGGTTCTTTACATATGATATGAAGTATCAGAAGAACGTGGCCAATATGTTGGAAAATATTCTTCTGAGACATTTTGTTCTTATTCGTCCGGAGTTTTTTACAGGATCCAAAAAGGTTGGAGAAGGAAAAAAAATAACTTGTAAAGCCCGAGCTCAGATTGAAATTGCTGAGAATGGGATGAGATCAGAAGACTTCACCTATAAACTCAGTGATGGAAAGAAAAACATCAGCACTTGCATGATTGCTGCCAGAGATCAAAAATACCTGAATACAGTTGCACGTCTTCTATACTATCCTCACGAAGCAAAGAAGAGTATTGTTGATACAAGAGAAAAAAAGAATAACAAGAAAACAAATCGAGGTGATGGTACTTTTAACAAACAGAAGGGAACAGCGAGAAAAGAGAAAGATAACGGACCAAGAGAATTCAATGATACTGGCTTTTCAAATACTCCGTTTGCAGGATTTGATCCCTTCAGAAACTCATAAAGTGCCCCTCTGGCCAAAGAGTGAGATTTTTAAAAATAATATAAAGACACTATTTGCCCAATAATTATCAAGCCCTCCATGGCATAATGATTTCAGATCAAGTGAATGATTTATGTTAAAGGAGGGCTTTGCTGTATGAAGACATTTTTTAAGTGTTTCTTTGTTTGTGTTCTTTCCGCGGCTCTGACATTTTCTCTGGGAATGAAGTTTTTTTCTATTGCACGGAACGCGGGATGGCTTAAAGAAGTCACGGCAGCTTCTTTAGATGATGATTCCGCGAAGGAAAAGTATGAGATCGAGAAGGATCTCACGGCATCCTTTCAGGAGGCAATTGTTGACGCGCCGATTCGTGAAAAGAATCTGGTCGTTTGCACGAGGAAAGTCGATCATATTATGAAGCTGGTCGATGATGGCTTTTTTATGGAGATTGGAAAGAAGGCCCAGCTTGTGCGATACGCAGGTGTGGCTTCGTACTCCGTTGATCTTGGCGGTCTCTGTGAACAGAATGTTTCTGTGGATGAAGACCGCAAGGTTGTTACGATTGAAGTTCCGAAACCGGTAATGGATATTCGCCTGAATGAGGCAGACACCAAGCAGTCAGAAACGATTCATGGTGTTCTGGCATTTGGCGATCCGAAATTATCGGAAGAGGAGTCCTCTACACTGCGTTGTAAAGTTCTGACAGATATGGAGAAGACTCTTGAGGAAGAGAATTCTCAGGCTGATGCGGAACGTTTTGCAAAACTCAGTGTTTGGGAAATCTATCAGAGGGTAGTATCTTCTGTTAGCCCAGAGTATACGGTTGATGTGAAGATCAGTGCACATTGAGCAAACGACGTGTGCTTGCAGGCGGAGCGATGAGGATATTGGCGCTTTGCCTGCAAGACGGGTCTTCACAAATGTAGGCTGATAAAGGCTGGAGATGAAGAATTTATGGCATACAAACCCATAAGAAACGAAATTTTCCATGTCCATACTTGGCGGTGTAAGCATGCTAGCATGGATTCGGATGAAAATTATGTTCAGAAAGCTTTAGAATTGGGTGCGGACAGGATCGTATTTACGGATCATGCTCCGTTTCCGGGAAATCCATTTGGAAATCGGATGGATATAGAGCAATTACCGGAATATAAATCTTCCATGCATGACCTAAAGTCCAAATATGATGGAATGATTGAAATCCTGTGTGGTTTGGAAATTGAGTACCTTTCGGCATTTGATGATTACATTAAACGGCTGCGAAACGATGAGGCGTTGGATGTTTTGATCATGGGACAGCATTTCTCTGAAACCGTAACAGGGCATTATAGCTTTGAGGGTCAAGATGCAGAAATGGAATTCAAGGCGCTCGGAAAAGGGATGCTTAGAGGGATTGAAAGACGATACTTTGATGTTATTGCGCATCCCGATCGGATTTTTCATAAGATCATGCCTTTTTCGGATGGCTGTTGGAGGATGTCGGAAGAGATTATAGATTGTTTGAAGCAATATGAGATGGACGAAATTCTGTTGGAAAGAAATATTTCTTCGACACGTCGTAAGAACAACTACAGAAGTGAGTTTTGGGAGATGGTCGTGGCGCAAGGATTAAAGAATCGAGAAATCCTTGGCTTTGATTCTCATTCTGTGAAAGAACTTCAAAAGTTTTGGAGGAGGGATGGTGAAGAATACGAAGAGACATTTTTCAACAGATAACACTTTCAGCCCAAAAACAGAATAACATCTTGAGGCATAATATCTGTATCACAAAGGTGATGTGACAGCTATTGAGGTTGATCGTTGAAACTCTGGGTTTTGGTTTTCAGAAGATGTGAGGTGCGACACTATGGCAAATAACAATCACGCTGGAATGCATTACATTCAGTTTGCAAGACATAGAGAGGCTTTACACGAATTTGACTATGACAATGAATATGTTAATAGATCAAAACCGGCTACTGTACGTAAATACCATAGTTCGGTATGGCACCTTGATGGAACACCGGTTATGCATAGGAAGCGGAGGAGGAACCGTAGGGTAAGGTAAAATGTCATTGTCCAGAGATGGATTTGCTGTTGTGTGATTACGAGGAGGGCACGAAGATGAAAAGACGCGGATTGTTTGATTTTGGTTTTAACGACCTGAATCGAGATGGGAACATCAGCTCAATGGAAGCTGCTTTCGGAATGCAGGTGATGGATGAAGCCGATGATAATGACGATGACGGAGATGATTTTGCGTCGGACGATGTTTGTTTCGATGATGATGACTGATTTGTCTTAGGACATGTTTCAGGAATGTATAGAATGGAGGTGAGACTGTGTCGAGAAAGATTAGAAGCGATTGCACGGTAGGAACATTGGAAAAGAAGTTTGGCCTCCCGGCTGGAACAATCCGTAACAAGGATGGAAGAGATACTCGAAGTGATAAGAAAGTCGGAACCATTCGAAAGGAGGCGGAAAAACGATAGTATCAGAAGATCTTGAAGAGGCACATCCTCTTCAGGATCTTCTATGCCATAATGGTATGCTTTTTCTTACCAAGCATACAAAAACTGCGTACTTGATATGTATTGCGTACTATCTATAATGTGGTTATCAGCAGATAGGTGCATGAATCAGACAGGGGAGTCCTGAAACTGCCGGGAAAATGTTTTGAAAGAGAGGATGGATTATGGAATTTAAATCGAACGGATCGAGTACATGGCTTGCGGACGAAAGTGGAAAGAAAATAGCGGTACTTGACTATCCAGAGATTAGACCGGGAGTGGTTAATCTGGTACATACAGAGGTGGATCCATCTTTGGGCGGACAGGGAATAGCCGGAAGAATAACAGAGCATGTTGCAAATCTTTTGAGAGAAGACGGACGTAAAGCAGAATTATCCTGTTCTTATTCGATTAAATGGTTTCAGAAGCATCCGGAGTATTCCGATCTTTTGGTAAATCCGGAACAGGAAGCAGAAAAGGCTTCCGCACTTGCGGGACCGGCATGCGGTATCGGTCAAAAACGTCAGTGACATTACGATTAAAAAAACAAAGGATTTCAAAAAACAGGTATTTCTCATAACGGCAGACGTATGATGAATACCTGTTTCAGTTCATTTGTGTTTTTTGTTGTCGGGGTGTTCGCTGCGGAGCTCATCGGCCACGAGCTCGATCATTTCCTTTTTCAGGTAGACATCAAAGGCGAGCTCACTCAGGGTTCCTTATGGGGGAATTTCCCAAATGATAAATGCGGGACGCATTTCAAATGTTTGATAAAACGAGAGAGGGAAGCGGGGTTGAACCGCTTCTCTCTCATTTTACGCAAACAACGGGCCAAAGCCTGTGTTTACACGAGGCCTTGGCGACTGCCGCGAAACGCTCGTAACTCGCGAAGCGTGTTGCATCTCGTCGGATAACCCGGATTGTGGTACCGATTCAGCACATCACGGCATCCTCGGCGGTATAACCTTCGAGGGATCCTGCTTTGACCTGAATACATGCGTAACTCAGTTCGGAATCTGATGCCGCGGAGAACTGTCTCTTACCTTCCGGAGAGATACGAACGACGTCTCCTGCCTGAAGAGGGATCTCGTCACCATCGACAACAGCCTTGCCCTTTCCGGATAAGACAATGTAGATCTCTTCGTTCTTCTTATGAGCGTGCACGAACGGAACGCCGGTTCCTGCGGGAAGATGGTTCATGCTCACTTCCGCACCGGTAAGTCCGAGTACGTCGTGAAGCTCTGTTCTGGTATCGTTTGCTGTGTTTACTTTGCTGTAATTTGCCATGTTTGTTTTCCTCCATGTGATTGCTATTTTTGTTTGCCTGCGATATCATCATTATAGAATCTGGAGTCAAAAATAAAAGTACGCACATTTATACTACATAGTCACATTTTTGATACTATTGTGGAGAATACAGGAGAAAAACATATGCAGAGCATCTATGGACAGTGTCCGTTTGCAACAACGCAGCGGGTATTGCAGGGCAAATGGGCCATCGTCATTTTGTTTCAGCTAAGCACCGGAACACAGCGATTCAACGAACTGCAGAGAAATATCCCGGGGATTACCAGAACTATGCTGACAAGGCAGCTTCGGCAATTAGAAGAAGACCGCCTGATAACCCGGACGGTGTATGCGGAAGTACCGCCTCGCGTGGAATACAATCTGAGTGAAATGGGAGAGAAGTTCCGAAAAGTATTGGATCAGATTGAGTCGTTTGGTTTTGAGTACATCGCGGAACTCAAGAAGACAAATGCCCCGCTAAAGTAGTAAAATGGAAGCAGAAAAGGCTTCCGCACCTGCGGGACCGGCATGCGGTATCGGTCAAAAACGTCAGTGACATTACGATTAAAAAAAGGATTTCAAAAAACAGGTATTTCTCATAACGGCAGACGTATGAGGAATACCTGTTTCAGTTCATTTATGTTTTTTGTTGTCGGGGTGTTCGCTGCGGAGCTCATCGGCCACGAGCTCGATCATTTCCTTTTTCAGGTAGACATCGAAGGCGAGCTCACTCAGAAAAGCAAAGAGCTGAAGGCGCTCCCGGTCTTCTTCCTCCGCCTCGGGGAAGGTCTCCTTCGCGCGGTCAAACTTCTCACGGATATCCTGTTTCAGCCGTTCCCGCTGATCCGTTTCAAGAGAAAAGACTTCACGGTAGATGGACGGCAGATCCGGATTCGCATTCGGGCCGGTGTACAGGTCGCCGAGTGGCGTCAGGATCTCCTCGATGTCCGACAGAGAGACGACATTTTTGTAATAGAGGATCAGAATCAGCATCAGAATGTGGTCTCGGGAATACTTTTTCTTGACCGGCGCCGGGAAGAGATGGTTCTTCGCGTAATTGTTGATCATCGTCTTGGTGATGACCGGACCTTCCGTCTTATGCTGGGTGCCGGAGAGCCGTTCATTCATAAACGTGAGAACCTGATCCATATATAAGTTGATTCCCGGAATCTCCCCCGGATCAATGTGGTCCAGGCGGTCGATGTATTCCAGAATTGATTTGAATTTTTCGTCATTCGATCGCATAGTCTGTTCCCTCTGGTGCTTGGTTCCATGAATTTACCGGATGAAAAAGGAACTCCGGCATACATATTGTACGTAAAACACAACATTTGCCTGTGTTTTGAATCATATGTGGAATCAAATAACATTATATAGTAATGAAAACGATGTTTCAAGAGATTCCCACCCTCGCTTTTTTTCCTCGGATGTATTATACTTAACATTCAGCAAAGCAGAACAACTGTGCGATTTGGAGGATCTATGATCGATTTGAATACATTGAATCCGATGCAGCGCGAGGCAGTGGCGTCGACGGAAGGACCGCTGCTGATCCTTGCCGGCGCGGGTTCGGGAAAGACGAGAGTGCTGGTGCACCGCATTGCCTACCTCATCGGGGAAATGAATGTGGCGCCGTGGAACATTCTCGCGATCACATTTACCAACAAAGCAGCCGCCGAGATGCGGGAGCGTGTCGACCGGATCGTGGGACAGGGGGCGGAGAGCGTCTGGGTTTCCACCTTCCACTCCATGTGCGTCCGGATCCTGCGGCGGTATATCGATAATCTCGGATACGGAAACAGCTTTTCCATCTACGACACCGATGATCAGAAGGCGCTGATGCGCCAGATTCTGAAACGGCTGAACATCGATCCGAAGAAATTCCGGGAAAAATCCGTGCTCGGCGAGATCTCTGCCGCCAAGAACGCGATGATCGGCGAAGAGCAGTACATGGACGACAACGGAGGTTCCTTCCCGGGGAAAATCTTTGCGAACTGCTATATGGAGTATCAGAAGGAACTCAAAAAGAACAATGCTCTCGACTTTGACGATCTTCTCGTGAAGACGGTGCAGCTTTTTGAGAAATACCCGCAGGTGCTGGATTATTATCAGGACCGGTTCCGCTACATCATGGTGGATGAATATCAGGACACCAATACGGTGCAGTTTCGCCTTATCGACCTTCTGGCAAAACGGCACCGCAATCTCTGCGTGGTGGGCGATGATGATCAGTCAATTTACGGTTTCCGAGGCGCGGATATCCACAATATTCTGAGCTTTGAGAAGGCATTTGAGGGTGCGAAGGTCATCAAACTGGAGCAGAACTACCGCTCGACGAAGAGCATTCTGGATGCGGCCAATGAAGTCATCGCGAACAACCGCGGCCGGAAGGATAAGAAGCTCTGGACGGACAACGACCAGGGCGACAAGGTCACCTTTGAACTTTACAGCAATGCCTACGAGGAGGCCGAGGGAATCGCGAAAGATGTCATTTCCCGCAAGGCGGCGTGTCAGGCGGACTATTCCGATTTTGCCGTGCTGTACCGGACAAACGCCCAGTCCCGAATCGTTGAGGAAAAATTCCTTCAGTATAACATTCCGTACCGGCTGGTGGGCGGTGTGAACTTCTATCAGCGAAAGGAAATCAAGGATGTTCTCGCGTATCTGAAGACCATCGCGAACGGTCTCGACGATATCGCCGTGCAGCGCATCATTAATGTTCCGAAGCGCGGGATCGGTGCGGCCTCCGTCGGAAAGATCATCGATTTTTCCGCAGCGAACGGCATGAGCTTTTATCGTGGACTGAAGTCCGCGTCAAATATCATGTCCGCCGGAAAAGCGCTGAACGGAATGAAGAAATTCGTGGAGCAGATTGAAGATTTCCGGATTCGCGCAAACGAGATCAGCATCCGGGATCTGATCGAGGCGGTTCTCGACGAGACCGGACTCCGCGATGAGATCCGGGCGGAAGGGGAAGTAGAGGCCGAGGCCCGTCTGGAAAATATCGACGAGCTGGAGAACAAAGCCGTCAGCTACGCAAATGGAACCGATCACCCGACGCTGGACGGATTTCTGGAAGAAGTAGCGCTTGTCGCGGATATCGACAGCATGGACGATTCGGAAAACCGGGCGGTGCTGATGACACTCCACTCCGCAAAGGGACTGGAGTTTCCGTATGTCTACATGAGCGGCATGGAGGACGGTCTCTTCCCGAGTGGCATGGCGATTTCGGACGGCGATCCGTCCGCCATCGAAGAAGAGCGCAGACTTTGCTATGTCGGCATTACCCGGGCGGAGAAAAAACTCACCCTCACGGCGGCGATGCAGCGAATGATTCACGGACAGACGATGGGCGAGACGGTCAGCCGCTTTGTCGAGGAGATCCCGGAGAATATGATCGAGGTTAAGGATCTGTCCGGCGGTATGAGTTACGGATCCCGGTTCGGCGGCGGTTACGGCTCGGAGCGCCGAAGATATGACTGGGAGGATTCCGACGGGCTTCCGTGGGAGACTCCGTCGGCGAGAGGGCGGTCTACCGGAAGCGGTAACGGCTTTGGCAGCAGTTCCGGCTTCGGTGGCGGTTTCGGCTTTGGCGGCGGAACCGGCTTCGGCGGCGCAGGTTCCGGCAGCAGTTCCGGATTCGGAAAAGGAGCAGCTTTTGGCGGCGGGGCCGGATATGGCAGCGCAGACCGAGGCAGCAGCTATCGCGGGTCGGCCGGTTTAAAGAGTGTATCGGCGACAGGCGCTGCAAAGAAAGGGCTGGGCGGAATTCAGAAAGGCTCTGCGATGACCAAGCCGGATCATCTCAACTATGAAGAGGGCGACCGCGTGTCCCACATCAAATTCGGCGCCGGAACCGTAAAGGCAATCAAAGACGAGGGCCGCGATTACGAGGTCACGGTCGAGTTTGACCGCGTCGGACAGAAGAAGATGCTCGCCGGATTTGCGAAACTCAAGAAAGTCGACCAATAATATGTAAGACCGGCGATCTCCCCGATCAGCCGATCCGATGCAGAACATCTGCTATCGAGCAATAATTCCGGATCAACACAAGTGTTTACTTGACTTGTGCTTTCGTGCTATAATATTTTCAGAAAATAAATCACGGCAGAGCCGTAGAATGAGAGGGAGCGTGGTCGTATGAACAGATTTGATAACGTGAGAAGTGATGCACTTGCAAAGGTTGAGGAGATCATGAACGCGACAAAATTATCCGAGTTCCTCCACAAACAGGAAGAGGAGGAGAAGCAGAAGAGATGGATCATCTGGGTTCTCTCTATTGTCGGCGCAGTTGCTGTGATTGCTGTGATCGCTTATGCGGTATACCGCTTCTTCACACCGGATTACCTCGATGACTATGAGGATGATTTCGACGATGATTACGAGGATGAGTTCGATTACGAGGATGACGAGCCGGTAAAGAAGTGTGAGAAATGCGAAAAGACCGAAGAGGCCAAGGCAGACGAGGAGTAATTTCGCAGATACTTCGATGAAATCAGATTGACGATGGAAGGGGCTGGCGCACTAACTTGAGTTAGTGCACCAGCCCCTTGGTATACGAAAAGGTGCTGCGCACCAGTTGAAAAATCAACTAATGCGACAGCACCTTCGACGTTACAGGGAGGATTAGGGAAAAGACGGATTTTGTAGAAAACTGTAATTATGTGTAAAATGACATTGAATTTAAAAGAATTGAGAATATAAACTTTCAATATTGTTTTTTTGCGAAAAGAAATTATAATTAGACTGTAGTCTGATATAGACCGCGGTCTGATTATGTTTCGACCCCGGTCTGTGCTCTGATGTTATGCGGCAAAAATGCCAAAGCCTGTTCTTATGTGAGGCCATGGCGACTGCCGCACTACCGGGCGAAATCTGCGAAGCTGTATCGACGATTGAGCGGCGAACAGGCGGAGTGTGTTTTGCTTCGGTTTTCAGAAAATGACAAGGAGGGGAAAATGAGTATGAACGCGGTGGCTGAAGAGAAAACAACGAAACGCGGCGGAGTTCTGGACTTCATCGAGCGGGTGGGAAATGCACTTCCGCATCCCTGGGTATTGTTCCTGTGGCTCTGTCTGATCCTGGCGGTGGTGAGCGCGGTGCTGTCTTATGCGGGCGTCAGCGTCATCAATCCGACCAAGGGGGAAGAGGTTGTGGTCAGGAACCTGATCAGCACGGACGGATTCGTGTGGCTTCTGACCAATCTTCTGAAAAATTTCCAGACCTTTACTCCGCTGGGACTGGTTCTGGCAATGCAGATGGCCATCGGCTTCTCGGAGAGAACCGGTATGCTGAATACGGCAATGCGGAAAGCCATTCTGGGCGTTCCGGTATGGGCCCTCAGCGCAACGGTATTTTTCATCGGAATTAACGGAAGCATCGCTTCCGAGGCGTCGATCGTTGTGGTTCCGAGCCTTGCGGCAGCGGCATTTCAGGTTGTGGGAATGCATCCGATTGCGGGACTTCTGGCCGGTTACGCGGCAACCAATGCGGGGTTTACCGCAGCGCTGATCCCGACCGGAACGGACGTTCTTCTCAGCGGCGTATCGGAGACGGCGGCACAGCTTCTCGCAGCGGATTATCATGTCAATGCCACCTGTAACTGGTATTTCATGATCGCGGCGACCGTCACACTGACCGCCGTCGGCGTATTTGTGAATAAGGCATTTATCGCTCCGAGACTCGGAACGTATCAGGGAGAAAATGAAGGCCGTGAGAGCGACATCACCGAGAAGGAACTGCGCGGACTGAAGGCCTCCGGCATTTTTACCCTCCTGTACATCGCGTTTTTTGCGGCGATCACTCTTCCGGCCAACAGCTTTATGAGAGGCGAGGACGGCAGCATTCTGAACGGAACGCTGATCACCGGTCTTGTGCCGATCCTGATTCTGTACTTCATCTTTGTGGGCATTATCTATGGTAAGACCGCGGGAACACTGACCAGTGCGGATCAGATTCCGCAGTTTATGGCAGAGTCGCTGACGAGCCTCACGGGATACATTGTCCTTGTCTTTGTGATCGCGCAGTTCATCGACATGTTTTCTTATACCAATCTCGGAATGATCATCGCCGTGAAGAGCTCCGATCTGCTGAAGGCGGTGGGGTTCACCGGAATTCCGATGATCCTGTTCTTTATCATCTTATGTTCCGTTGTCAACCTGTTTATGACCAGCGGAAGTGCAAAATGGTACATTTTCGCCCCGATCCTTGTCCCGATGATGATGAATCTCGGCTATTCACCGGCATTTGCCCAGGTGATCTACCGGATCGGCGATACCTGTACCAATGCGATCACACCGATCTATCCGTACATTCCGATTGCCCTCGGCATGGCGAAGAAATACGATAAAAATTTCGGAATGGGCTCTCTGATCGCCTACATGCTGCCGTATGCCGTCGGTTTTGTCGCGGTATTTGTGGTTCAGACCATCGTCTGGATCGCGCTGAATCTTCCGCTGGGACCGGGTGTGTCGGTGATGATGTAAGATGATGTGAGTTGAGGAAGGAACCAACATGAGTTTTCGGGAAATGTATCGGGTGGTGGAGGACATCACCCGGCAGTTTCGGTACTATAAGTCGATTGAGTCGCTGTTCCAGCTGGACCAGTGGACGCAGCTTCCGGAAGAGGGGGCGGAGTACCGTCAGAAGACGGCGGCATTTGTCGCAGAGAAAAAGGACGGGCTGTTCCGGTCGCCGGAAGCAAAGAAAGCGGCGGAATATTTCCGGGAGGCGGGATTGGATTCTCTGGAAAACGATCTTTCCCGGGGCGTGGTCCGGACGTTTCTGTACCGGTACCGCAACGCGGTCGGAAGGCCCGAAGAGAAGGAAAAAGAATACAATCTCTTCAAGGTTGATCTGATGAAAAAATGGAAGGAAGCGCGGGAGGCAAAAGACTACCGGATCTTTCTTCCGTATCTGGACAGGGCTTTTGTGCTGAAAAAAGAGATTGCTCTCGGAATCTGTCCGGAGAGACCGGCCTTTGACACGCTGGTGGATCTGACGGACGAAGGGCTTGAGACGGCGGATGTCGACCGGGAATTTGAGGCGCTGAAAACGGGGATCCGCAAGCTGATGGAACGGATCGAAAAAGTAAACCGAAAAACGGACAGTCATGCAACCGGTGATATAATCGATGGAGTGGGAAAGAATGCCGGCATCTCTCTGGACGACCGCTTCCGCACGCGGGAAGAGGATCCGGAGAAAATGTCGGAGTTTGCGAGAAGACTGGCCTACGAGAGCGGATACCGGAAGAGCCGGGGATATTTCAACGACCAGGTGATTCACGGATTCACCTCGTTCATGGGGCCGAGAGACTCCCGGATTTCCACCTACCGGAACGGCAGCATTGACCTGATCTATACCTGTATGCATGAGGCGGGGCATGCCATGTACGCGACGGGAGGCTCCGGGGAAGTCAATGAAGCCGGAATGTGGGGCGGCATTGAAGGCGGCTTCCACGAGGCGATGTCCCGGTTCAACGAAAACATGATCGCCCGGAGCCGGGAATACTGGCAGCATTATTATCCGATGCTCGCGGAGACATTTCCGAGGTACCGGGAGATCCCGGAGGAGGAGTTTTACCGCGGGACGAACCGTGTGGCACCGTCGGTGAAACGGATCTCCGCGGACGAGGTGACCTACAGCCTTCATGCGATTCTGCGGTATGAGATGGAACGGGACTTTTTTTCCGGAGCGCTGTCTGCGGAGGACATGGCGGAGGCGTGGAATGACCGTTATGAGGCCTATCTCGGGATACGGCCGAAGGACGACACGGAGGGCATTCTTCAGGATATGCACTGGGCCGGCGATTTCATCGGATATTTCCAGAGCTATGCCCTGGGAAATATCTACGACGGGCAGATCCTGGAACAGCTTTTAAAGGAGATTCCGGATATTTACGGAGATATCGCGGAGGGACGTTTTGAACGCCTGAACGGGTGGATGGATCGGCGGATCCGGCAGTACGGCTGTGTATATACCGGGACGGAGATGATCCGCCGGCTGACCGGACAGGGGCTGGATGCCGGACCGTTTCTGCGGTATCTGAACCGGAAGTATGAGGAAATTTATTCCCTCTCATAATGGCCGGCGAATTATGCCAATGACGTCATACGGGAGGCGATTTCCCGTGACGGGCCGGCACCGGCAAAAGAAAATAAACAAGGATAAGACAAGATGGATATGCCCCGTAGCCCGCTGCGGGGCATTGGAATGGATGGGGGAAACGAGTTGTGAGAACCAAGGATGAGAAGAATGAGCAGCGGCAGCGCCAGATGATTCTGGAGGCGGCCTGGAAGCTTTTTCGGGAGAAGGGATACGAAAATGTGACCATGCAGGACATTCTGGAGGAAGCCGAATGCAGCAAGGGCCGGTTCTATTATTATTTTCACGCCAAGGCGGAACTTCTCGACCGGCTGTATGAGCTGTTTGACCAGAAATATGAGGAGATCTTCCGGGCGCTTTCTCCGGGGATGAGCGCGGTGGAAAAGGTTCTGCGGGTTCATCACTCCATGTTGAACTACATGGAAAAAAGCATCGGTCCGGATCTTTTGACGAATCTTTATATCTCACAGTTCCAGCATACGACTAATATTGATTTCTGGTCAGATTCCAGAGCATATTCCGGCATTCTGAAAGAGATCTTTGAGGAGGGGAAGCGGAACGGTGAGATCCGGACAGACCTGTCTACGGACGAAATGGTGGATTTTGTTCTGGAACTGGAGCGGAGCGAACTCATCGACTGGTGTCTGAAGAAAGGTGAGAATAAGCTTTCGGAACAAGCGGTCCGCCATATGAGAGTGCATCTGGCGGTGTTTCTGGCAAAGCATCAGGGGGAGATGCTGTAGTTCTATCAGAGAATAAGAAAGATCGCAGGGGGACAGCTGCTCTTGAATTCAAGGGCAGCTGTCCGCTGTTATAAATCAGCCATATTCCAGGATTCCCGGAATGGTATCGGATATTTCCATAATACCGGCAGACGGGAGTTGGTCTACTCTGCTGCGGAAGGAGTCTGCGCCGGACGACAGAGTCAATGTAACCGAAAGCAAAAAAACGGTCCTCAATACGTTCGCTGCAGTCATTGAAAAGAAAAAATGGTTAAATTATAATGATAAATAACATTTTGGAATGTCATATCCGGAAAAGATCAAGGACGGGGAGGAACCAATGAGAAAACGTTTTTTGAAACAGGGGGTGAGCATCGCGGCGGCGGTATGTCTGGCGATGTCATCCCCTATCGGTGCGATGGCCGATATGGCGCATGAGTATGCGGTCTCGAAGACGGACGGCAAAGAGGAGAAGCATGAGGGTAAGATCGACGCGGAGGACTGTGGTATTCTTGCGGACAACGGGTCGGCCGTAGAGCAGAAGGGCGATGTCAAGTCCAAAAATGAGGCGGTGAACGCTTCCTCTAAGTCGACGGTCGATATTGACGGAAATGTTGAGATGACAGACGGGGGGGATAGGGTCCCGGCTGTATCAGCATTTGATGGTTCTAACGTCAGGATCGAAGGGAATGTTAAATCCAACGGAATCGGTGTGCAGGCAAAGAAGGAGGCACATGTCGACGTAGAAGGAGCGGTTGAGGCAAAATCAACCGGAGTCAGCTCGGCAAACAGTGACGTTACGGTGAAGCATGGCGTTAAGGTCAGCGGAACGGATGAACAAGAGTCTGTGTACGGTGTTGTCGCATACGACAGCGATGTATCGGTTGCGGGCGGTATCGAAGTGGCCATCAGCGGGCAGAAAGGACGAGCGGAAGGAAAAAGTGGCGAAGCGTCTGAATTTTCCGCAACAGGAGTAAATATCTATCAAAAGGATGGAGAGAATACATCGGTCCATGTAACGGGGAATGTCACGGCGTTCGCAAAGGGCAGCGAAGCATCCGGTGCAAGAGCAGATGGGCTTCAAATAACGGATGGGACGAAGCTTACGGTGGATGGCAATGTGACGGCTACAGCCGAGAGCAGTAATGCCAAAGCACAGGCGTGCGGTGTTGCTGTGGGCAGCGGAACCGTTATTGTGAAAGGAGATGTATCCGCTGCGGCGAAGAGTACGGCCCCGGAGGCTGCGAGGGCCGATGGAATTGTTACAAATCTCGAACTGGCGGGAAAAGATGTAAGCAAAGCAAAGGACGCAAACACTGTTATTATTGTAAACGGAAGCGTTACCTCTACAGGAGCGGGAGCTTCCCTGGAGGGGAATCTCGGGAAGATTGATGTCTTTGTCGGAAAGGATATGAGCGGAGAAGAAGGTCTTCGCGTTGGCGCTAATTTTGGTACCGCGAATTGTGTGGTGGATGGAACGCTGAGCGGTGAAAGCGCGGCGATTCACACCCAGGATTTCGGGGCGCAACCGGGAATGGAAGAAGGAGAACTGAATGTCACGGTATGGGAACTGAAGAGCGGCGGAGATCTCGTGAAAGCAGAAGAAGTATCCGGGTATGATCCGGAAACCGATGCGTTTTCTTGGTCTGAAAAGAGGGAAAAAGCCGAAGAGATTCTGAAGAATGTCAATTACATCATTCGCACCGATGAGGTGGAGAACGGTGTGATCAGCCTTTCCGGAACGACCCGGGTTGTCGGAGCAAACGGAACGACATACGATACGGCGAAGGAAGCACAGGAGGTCATCATCCGTGTGAAGACCGCCGATGGATATCAGCTCGACGCGGTGAAGAACGGCGATGCGCTTCTGACAAAGAACGCGGACGGAAGTTATACACTGGTTGTTCCGCGGGGCGGCGGCGTCGAGCTGAGCGCCGTGCTGTCCGCAATCAAGAAGAACGAGAACGAAATGAACGGTGGTTCCGATGATTCGGATGATTCCGGCAATCCGCCGGCCGGTTACGGGGAGGAAAAAGGAAACGCTGTGACATCCGCAAGCGGTGCGTCCGTGACCAGAACCGTTACGGAAGATGGCGGTATCAAAACTTCTCTTTCGAAGGTTGAGATCGGCGGAAAGACCGCAGAGGTGGCAACCAGAGTGACGGTAGAGAACGGACAGAGCAGAACGCTCCGCACCGTGAGCGGCGATATCGCCGGGGTATCCTTCCGGGGGGTCGGTACGGTATCGGCGGACGGATCCTCCGTGACACTGGAGGACGGACGTACCTTCTCTGTCATCAGCGCGCCGAGTCTTATGATCACCGAAAACGGCGTGACCAGAGGGTATTTCCTGAACGCAGACGGAACGGGACCGATCGCCACCGGAAAGACGGAGGTTTACTACTGCCTCGGTGAGGACGGTCAGCTCCATGCGCACTGGGTAGATCCGAACGGTTTCTTCTACACCGGAACAGTTGTGATTGACGGAAAGACCTATACCTTCAATGAAGAGGGCGAGGTTTCGAATATCGCATAAGACCGAAAATTTTATGTGCTTTGCGAGAAGCAAAAAGAGATAGGCAAGGGGCTGGCGCACTAACTCATGTTAGTGCGTCGGCCCTTTTCCTGCTTCATAGGAAATTTCTCCGAAAATCCCTGCTGCATAAACCTGCCGGCAAAATGCTCCGCATGGATGCACACGCTGATATAGGGAAGACGGTTTAATCATTCTTGCGAAAAGAGGGATTTCTGATAGAATGGTTAGAGTCCGCAGAATAACGAAGCGACAGCCCGGAATAGACGGCGGAAGAAGCGCCAAAGGGATGCTGAAAATGGATCCGCCGGTGTCTCTCACATGCCGGAAAGCATCCTGTGAATGGGTTGTTTGGAATACCGGATGAGAAGACTGTGAAAAAAGACAGTGAAAAAGACAGTGAATAAAACAGCGAAAAGAGACAGTAAAGAAAGACAGTGAAGAAAGACAGCAAAAATAGACTGTGAAAGAAGACTGTAAAAGAAGACAGGAAGGATGATACCGATGAAAAAAGGCAATATCTATGACGGATATGTTGAGAAAGTGGAGTTCCCGAACCGCGGATATGTCCGCGTGACCATTCCGGAGGAGGAGCGGACACCGGAAAGCGGTGATACCGCATATGTATGGGTGAAAAATGTGATCCCGGGGCAGACCGTTCGTTTCCGCTTTACAAAACGCCGCACCGGCGGAAAGATGGAAGGGCTTCTCCATGAAGTTCTGAAGCCGTCCGACCTGGAGACCTCGGATGTTCGATGTCCGCATTTTGGAATCTGCGGCGGCTGCGTCTACCAGACCGTTCCGGAAGAAAAGCAGCTTGAGATCAAGAAGGAGCAGGTTCTGCATCTGCTGGAACCGGTATGTCCGGACCTTCATTTTGAGGGCATCTATGCCAGCCCGGATGAACATGAATACCGCAATAAGATGGAATACACCTTCGGCGATGAGTGCAAGGACGGACCGTTCGCCCTCGGCCATCACAGAAGAGGCGGATTTTATGACATTATCACCACAGACCAGTGCTGTATCGTCAACGGAGATTTCCGGAAAGTTCTTCGCGCAACCAAAGAATTCTTTGAAAAAAAGGAAATCCCATTCTATCAGAAAGTACAGCATACCGGTTATCTTCGCCATCTTCTGGTGAGAAGAACCGCGAATACTTCTCAGCTTCTGGTAGATCTTGTGACATCGACCAATATGGCCAAAGAGGAGGAAAACGCCCTGCTGGACGAGTATGTGAACGTACTCCGGGGACTCGATCTTTCCGCAGATCTTCGCGGAATTCTGCATACGTATAATGATTCGGCGGCAGATGTCGTGAAAGATGAAGGGACGGCGGTTCTGTTCGGCGAGGACTTTATCACGGAAGAACTGCTTGGACTCCATTTTAAGATCTCCCCGTTCTCTTTCTTCCAGACCAATTCCCGGGGGGCGGAGGTTCTCTACGGCAAGGTCCGGGAGTATGCGCTGGACGGAGGGGACCAGGCCCCGAAGACCATTTTCGATCTTTACAGCGGAACCGGCACCATTGCCCAGATTCTTGCACCGGTGGCAGAGCATGTGACCGGCGTGGAGATCGTGGAAGAAGCCGTGGAGGCAGCGAAGGTCAATGCCGGATTAAACGGACTGACCAACTGTGATTTTATCGCCGGAGACGTGCTGAAGGTGGTGGATGAGCTCACGGAGAAGCCGGATTTGATCATTCTCGATCCGCCGAGAGAAGGCATCCATCCGAAGGCGATCCATAAGATCATCGGTTTCGGCGTAAAACGTATGGTTTATGTATCCTGTAAACCGACCAGTCTTGCACGGGATCTCGAGATTCTTCAGAATGCGGGCTACCGCGTGAAGAAGACCTGTTGCGTGGACATGTTCCCATCGACCGCGAATATCGAGACGGTTGTCTTGCTTTCCAAGGGCGAGGTCGACTCGAAAAAGATTCGGGTTGAGTTCTCTTTGGAAGATATGGATATGTCCGAATTTCAGGATGGGGCAACCTACACGCAGATCAAGGACTATGTACTGGAACATAGCGGATTAAAGGTGTCTAACCTGTATATCTCACAGATTAAGCGGAAATGTGGGATTGAGGTTGGCAAGAACTACAATCTGCCAAAATCCGAAGATTCCAGACAGCCCCTGTGTCCGCCAGAAAAAGAGAAAGCAATCCGAGAAGCATTCAAATATTTTGGGATAATCTAACATCCCGTAAAATGGAGGTTTCTTATGGATAGATTGATTTCTTGTGAGTTTAACATGGATACCGCTTGTGTGGAGCTGAAATTCTTTGATGGCAGCATGATTGCCATTGATACCATCGCCGTGGAGAATGAAGTTGCTGACAATATGTATCAGCGGTCAGAGCTTGACTATCTGATTTACACTGACCCGATTGGATATGCAGACTTGATTTTGAACGGCAATCCTGAAACCTATTTGAAAACTGTAACTGAATATAAGCCTTTAGAAAGCTGATTATTTTGCCGCCCGTGGGAGATATCTCACGGGCGATTTTTATGAACAAAAACGCACATTTGTATTGACCGAATCGGTTATTCGTGATATAGTATAGCAAAATAACCGAATCGGTTATTTGTTGGAGGTTATTATGGAAAAATTTTTAGCACTTTCTGACGAAAAGCAAACCTTAATTAGAAATGCAGCACTATCTTGCTTCTCTCAGCATGGATACGAAAAAGCATCGATTAACGACATTGCAAAAATGGCGGGCATCTCTAAGGCATCCCTTTTTCAATATTTTGGTACAAAGCAAAACCTCTATGAATATCTGGTTGAACACAGCAGCACACAAATGAAAGCAGCTTATCAGGAACAGGCGTTATATGCAAACGCAGATTTCTTTGATCGTGTACAGCAAGCCATAATCATGAAGATAGATAATTTGAAAAAGAATCCCTATATCGCCGCTTTTATTATAAGTGTTGCAAAAGAGCCATCCATTGAAATTTCGGAGCACATTAAGGACTTAATGCAAGAAGGTGAAAAACACTTGCATGATCTGATGCTCCGTGATGCCGATCTGGTCAAATTCAAGCATCCCGAAGATGCGCCACTACTGTTCCGCACATTGATGCATATTGGATACGGTATTGAAGACGAGATTGAAGGTGTGTCAGATTTTGATAGAATCGTGTGCGAAATGGAGAATATTCTGAAAATGTTAAAATATCATTTCTACAAGGAGGAATATTTATTATGAAACAAGCGGTGATAATGTTAGATGGACTGACAAAAAGTTATGGAAAGCACAGAGGTATTGAAAATCTCACATATTCCGTTCTGCCGGGCGAAATCTTTGGTTTTATCGGTCCTAATGGTGCTGGTAAAACAACAACAATTCGCACTTTGATGGGCTTGCTCAAACCCACAAGCGGCAATGCTACGATTTTCGGCCTTGATTGTACGCAGCATGCTGCAGAAATCGCAAAGAACGTGGGATATCTTCCCAGCGAGAATTGCTATTATAATAATTTGAAAGTGAAAGAGCAGTTACAATATACTGCAGATCTGTATGGTGTTAACTGCCATGACAGAATAGAAGAACTGGCTGAGAGACTGAATCTGGATTTGTCCAGAAAAATCGGAGATTTGTCTTTAGGCAACAAAAAGAAAGTTGGCATCGTGTCCGCTTTACTACCTTCTCCAAAACTTCTGATTCTGGATGAGCCTACCAGCGGCCTTGATCCACTCGTCCAACAGACATTCTATGAAATTCTTCGAGAAGAAAACAGCCGTGGAACAACCATTCTGTTTTCCTCTCATGTGTTGAGCGAAGTGCAGAAGCTATGTGATCGTGTATGTATTCTGAGAGAAGGTCGTCTCATTGCTATACAGTCCATGAAGGAATTGCGTGAAAACGGGTATAAAAAGATTTCGCTTTCCACCGAGGAGCCTGTCCCTGCGCAGTTCTTCGACATCCCAGGAATTGCCAACCTGGAACAGAATCAAAATTCCATTTCTTTTATGTTTAATGGCAATGTTATGACCATCATGGAAAAACTACATAAACTACCTTTGGTTGATATTCTGATTGAAGAACCGTCTTTAGAAGAGATCTTTCTTCATTATTACGAATGAGAGGTGACACTATGACTGTATTTCATTATGAGTGGAAACGTAGTCGAAAATATATTCTGATTTGGGGTCTTTCCCTTGCCGTTTGTATTTTCTCTATGATACCTGTCTATTACAGCATGATTGAAACGCCAGAGCTTCTGCCTAAAAACTTTGCAGAGGGTGGATTCTTTGAAACTGTCGGCATCTCTCTCGCACTGCTCTTGGAACCTCTGGGAATGTATGGATTTCTTAATGCGTTTTTTGCTTTGGCAGGCGGAATTTTCGGGATGCACTTTGCCTTATCCCTGTTTACAAAAGAATGTACCGAAAACACAGCAGAATACCTGTTCACAAAACCCTGCGGGCGTATTCAAATTTATAAAGGAAAGGTGCTTTGTCTACTTGTCGGCACATGCATTACGAGTGCTGCATATATCCTTGCGTCTTTTATAGCAATGATTGTGTATGAATCTGGCTTCTCTATGTTAGAATTTATTCTGTTGGCTGGCTCCTTCCCACTTGTTACTTTGATTTTTGGAGGGATGGGAGTATTGTTAGGATGCTGGCATCCTAACAATCGTTCTCCTTTGCTGACAGCATCTTTGGCTGTGTTTATGGGATACTGTATTACAGCTTTTTCAAGAACGATTGGAAGCAGAATAATAAGTTACCTCTCTCCATTTTCGTTTTTTCATCCAGCTCACATTCATGAGAACTCTTTTTATGAATGGGATTATTTTCTGTGGTATGTGCTTCTACTCACTGTATTTTTCTTCCTGTCTCGTAAGATTCTGATGAAGAAAGACATTAAATTAGCAGTATAGGGGGGGAACAACATGATATCATTGATAAAAAAGGAACTGAAACTTACAAGGAAAATACTGTTGATATGGCTTGGAATAATCATTCTTCTTTGTGTCTTTGCGTACATAGAGTATCTTTCCTTAAAAGACAGCTTACCGATTCTGGTAGAAATGCTAAACGACTTTCCAAGAATTTTGATGGTGATGTTTGGTGTTAGTGAAGATCTTAACACTGCATTGGGTTGGTATGGCTGTATTTATTTTTGGGTGGCAATCCTCGCTTATTCCTATGCGATTTATCTGGGCATTTCAAGCATTGCAAAAGAAAAAACGCAAGGAACAGCAGAATACCTATTCACAAAACCTTTAGGCAGAAATCAGATTGTTATAGGAAAAGCTGCCGCCAACGTATGTAATTTATTTATTCTTGCAGCTGTCAGCGGTGTATGTAATTACTATACTGCAATCGCTCCTCTGGGTGGACTGGATCAAAAGAATGCGGCTCTGTTGACAACTGTTGGGCTTTTTCTGACGGAAATCATATTATACTCGATTGGTTTTTGGGTATCCAGTCTCTGCAAATCCTACAAACAGGCTATGCTTTTTGGCTTTGGCGCTTTAATAGTATTTTACTGTATTTATTTTGTGGCAGAATATTTGTGTATTCCGGCTCTGTTTTATTTAACACCTCTAAAATACTTTGATGTATATGCAGTGGCTAAAGATGGTATCTCCCTTATGTTCCTGCTGATTTCAGGGGTGATTACTTTCCTATCAATTTTCCTTGCAAAGAATCGGTGGGCAGGCAAAGAAATGTAATATGTTGTAGATAGTATTGTAGCTTCTCATATCTGTCATAATCTCAGAAACACAGGAGGTTTTTACGATGAAACAACTGTTTAGATGTGCAGACCACTACATTCAATCGAGAGATTGGAAAATGCTTACGGGTCTTAAATTCTGCCTTTGCTCCATTGGTATCCTGTTGGGAGTATTGGTTCCGGTCAAGCACAAAAAGACTGTCGCAGCCGGGGCTTTCGGTGTCTTTCTTGCAACCTACATCCCGCTGATGACAGACTTCCTGACATTTGCGGTAGATTTCTTCCGTCCCAAGAAAGAAACGGTAGAATAACCATGAACAGTGATATTCTTTTCTTCTTTGGGGAGCATATGGATGCTCTTCCCCTTTACGAACGACTGGAAGATCAGATTCTGACACAGATTCCGGAAGTAAAAATTAAGGTCGCAAAAACCCAGATTACCTTTGCTAACAAACGAGGATTCGCTTTTGTGTCCTTTAATCCCTGCCGCAAGGCAAAGAATCGGCCAGAAATCTGGATGACAATTACGTTCGGACTGGGTTATCGGATAGATTCTCCAAGAATCGACGTAGCGACGGAGCCCTATCCAAATCGCTGGACGCACCATGTGATGGTGGGAAATGTGGATGAAATCGATGTAGAACTGATGCGGTGGATAGCGGAAGCGGCAGATTTTTCTGCTAATAAGAGGTGACAATACGGAAAATAAAAAGATCTTTCCCATACTGATCGCCAAGGCGTAACAGATAATCACATATTGATTCTACATAGTCTGAAATCCCTCGAATAAAAACCGCTGTAATTATTCTTCCCGTGTAGGGTGGAAAATACAGCGGTTTTTCTTTCTATAGTTCAGCTGCCACAATCGTTTCCTTTGGCAGCTTCTCATTCTCACAGTTCAGAAGATAGACTATTGCCTTGTTCGCAAAGCGGTTTGTTTTCATCGTATCCCAATCGGCAAGCCGGATGATCTCCGCTGTACCATTCTCAAAATCCAATGAAATCTCGCCCCATTCGCCGTCGCAGTCTGCTTGATATTCATAGATTGCGGTGGCGATTTTCTTTTTGCGTTTAGTTTTGGATTTCTGTTTCAGCCGGACAGCATGGATAGCACCCTCGGCAACCAAAAACTCCGTCAGCTTGTCCACTGCTCTACGGTAGGCTCGCTCTGCACCGCTGGCTGTGCTGCCCTCAAACATCACAGCCAGTTCCTCAAAGGTGGGGCGGCCTTTCCATGAGCCGACACGCCCGCAGGTCATGCAGATCGCCAGCCGCTTTTCAAGCAAGGTCTGTTCCCGGTAGTTTAGCTTCTCAAATGCCCGCTGCACCTTTTCTGCCTGTATGCCATTCCAGAGAATATCGGCATAGTTCCAAGTATCATCAAGGGCAACATCTTCGCCTGTTTCTTCTCCGTCCTCGTCCGTCACATAGAATGGCTGCTGATTGCGGATGCCACGGACAACTTTCAAATATTCTTCCGCAAGGGCAAGGTCGCAGTTGTATTTCTTTGAAAACTCACTGACCGCATCCTTGGTGTTATGGTAGAGCCAAGCCATTGACCGCACCATTTTGTAATTGGTCAGAGAGGATACCGACCATTTTTCTTCGCCCATACGGAAACGGAGCATCGCATCCCGTATGAACGGGAAAATGTATGTAGCATACTCCGCACCCTTGGCAGGATCATAATCCATCAGCTTTTGGAGCATTTGCTCCCGACAGGATAGCTTTATATCTATAAATCGATCTGTGTCGTACAGATCGCCGCCATCCACACCGAGAAAGCCTTTGATGCGCTTGTTGAGCTGTGGTTCGTAGTGGTGCAGGAAGAACGAAAAATATAGCAAATTCTTTTCCTGCAATGCAGACAGAATATGTTCATTTGGATTGCTAACCGTTGGCGGTTCCGGCTCCAGTTGGAAGATGCGCTCTGCCACATAGGGAATGAGACCATCACCGTGCGGATTGACTTGGTGCTTCGGTATGTATCCGGTCATATTCCATGTAAAATCATTCAGCATAGCGCACCTCCCTTCACTTTAATAACGTTTATCAATCTCCAGAAAACTGAAATTCACGTTATTTCTTCAAGGCTTTGTTTTATAATTTTTTCAATTATTTTAATCGGTAATTCTTTCTCATAGGGCAGATAGACTGCATTTTTCCTTATTGTAAAAGCACTTAGTTGTGACTTGAATATTTCTAAAACATTTGTATCTACGTAAAGGCTAATATGTTTATTACAGGCAGCAAAAGATATTGAGAACTTGTCTTTCTTATATACTGGCATACTCCAAGCAATCTGTTCCTTAACTGCTGGAACACAACGAAGAATTAGATTTCTTAATTCCACAACATACGCTCTCGCTTCTGGAATCTGTAATTCAATATATTCATCTACACTTTCAGGAGCCTTGCCGCAATAGTGACTTTGATTTGTCCTTTTAAACTCCCTTCCGCATTTTGGACAAGTCCACATACTAAAACCTCCTCAATATCAATTATTACTTTCTCAATATTTTCTCCATCGGTTTTCCTTTTGCTAACTCGTCAATCAGCTTGTCCAGATAGCGTATTTCCTGCATTAGCGGTTCTTCGATTTCTTCTACACAAACTCCGCAGATTTTCCCTGTAATCAGTTTTCGATTAGGATTAAGCTGGGGAGCATTCAAAAAGAAGTCTCCATATGCAACATCATGTATCAGAAAATCATTCACTTGATCTTTACTATACCCTGTTAACCAGCAAGTAACTTGATCTACTTCCTCTCTTGTTCGTCCCTTTTTCTCACACTTTGTAACAAGAAGTGGATAAACCTTTGAAAAGGACATTTTATAAATTTTATCGTTTGCATTTATTCCTTCCATGGATATACCTCCAAATTCAAATTCTCTTTAGGGCTTCTTTTTTCAAAGCAGCCTGTTCCATTTCTTTCTCATAAGCTCCTTTGGCATAAGCGACATTGCTTTTTGCCCGGAGCATCTTATCTTTCGCCAGTTTCTTCATAACCTCCGCTACGTCATCGTCCAGTTTGCCACGCTTGATATAGCGGTTTATGGTATTCAGCCGCTTTTCGTATATCTGGATAACCGGATGATCGTCTGCAAGCTCTCGCTGTTCTCTGCCTTTCAGATTGCCGATTTGCCGACAGGTGCGGTGCAGCTTGTCCTCCGGTGCATAACCGCCGCAGTATTTTGTGTGCCTTGCATTGGTGGTCAAAAACCATTTGCCACAGATTTTGCATTTCTTCGGTGCATGACCGACACATAAGCCCTCAAAGAGATCAGACCGGAACATCCCCACAAAGGAAACATAGTGCATCCGCTTGACCAGTTTTGCCACATCCTCACCGGGACGGATGGTGGATACATACTGAACAGACTGATTGGACACAGACATCCAGGCATTGCCCTCCGTGATGGAGAACTCCGGCGGGAAATAGCTGCCGAACATCTTTGCAAAGCCCTCTGCGGTGCGGTCTGCTTCATTGCTATCCGACTTTTCCGCAAAATCAAGCATTGCCTTTTGGTATTCTCCGAGAGAGAATGCCAGATGCCCGAAAACCGCAGTATAACGTTCAAGTAGTACTGCATCTTCATATTTTACGAGGTCTTCAAGCTGCATTGTGCCGCTGTTCGCTTTTTGGACACACTCTAAATGGCTCAACGCACAATCCGTAGTAAAGACCCTTTCTATCCGTTCTCTGTGTTTTGGAACATCCATATAGGAGAATGGCGGCGTTTTACTGAGAATATCCAGCATTGCCAGAGCAGCTTCCCTTACCATAGGAAAGAGTGCCGAAGCATCCTGTTTCGCATTCATCGCCCCAAGCATAAGATTGATTTTCTCGCATTGCTCGTTCATTTTAGAAATGGTATCCGCAGGAACATTCAGCGCATCACAGGCAAGAGTACCGATAGGAAATGTTTTTCCCTCATATATGACCGTATCCTGCCAAAAATCCAATGTCATAAGTTCTTGATTCATGCTTGCCCTCCTGTCCTGTTTTTTCACTTTTCTAATTATACCATGCAAATGTGAAGGAATCTACATCATCAGATAAGTTGTCCTGTTTTTTGAAACGGGGTTGTCCTGCTTTTAGCCTGCTTTTTTCCAAATCCGTCATAACCATAGTAGAAAGGGCGAAGCACCTGCCAATCACGGCGGGTGCTTCGTGCTTTCCAGACTATTATGAACGGAGGTTTTTCTATGACAATCTATGAAAACATCAAGGCGGCAATCAGCGTAAAGCAAGCCGCCGAACACTACGGGCTGAAAGTCAACCGCAACGGCATGGCTTGCTGCCCGTTCCACAATGACAGGCATCCGAGCCTGAAGCTGAATGAAGATTATTTCTTCTGCTTCGGCTGCGGAGCCAAGGGGGATGTAATTGACCTTGTGGCAAGGCTGTTCAATCTGACGAGTTTGCAAGCGGCACAAAAGTTGGCTGCGGACTTCGGGCTTGACCCGAAACCACCCACTGCCGCAGCTATGGTCAAGCCAAAGCGCCCCCATATCCGACAGTTCCGGGAGGATGAAATGCTTTGCTTCCGTGTGCTGACGGATTATCTGCATCTGTTGGAGAATTGGAAAGTGCTGTATGCACCCAAAACACCGGACGAGCCTTATGATGACCGTTTTGTGGAAGCCTGCCAGATGCACTGCCATATCGAATATATGGCAGATGTGCTTACCGTGGGTGATCTGGAAGAACGGGTGGCATTGGTGGACAAGCTGATGCAAGATGGCAAAATTGCTTTTCTGCAAGAGTACACCGCACGAAAGAAAAAGGAGGTGGCGCACCATGGCGAAGAAACGGAAAATGCCTGATATGAACTTGCCTGTCTGGTTTGAGGGGCAGAACATCAACGAAGCTCTGTTTTGTGAAGAATTTCTGCAAGAGCGCAGAATCATCTTTGCAAACAGAGCTTTCTTTACGCCCAATGGACGGGTAACGGATGATATTGTCCTGCGGGGAGAGGTCTACGAAAAGCTGAAAAGCTACACCATCAGCAGCGTACCGCAGAAGATCAAAAACATCATGGAATTGCTGAAACTGGAAGCAATGGTTGAGGATCTTCCTCCCCAGCCTGACCGCCTCCATGTTGCCAACGGAACACTTATGCTGGATGGAAGATTTATCGAGGGGAAACAGGAAATCGTACAGAGCCGCTTGCCTGTTTCCTACAATCCAGATGCTTCTGCGCCTGCCCTGTGGCTGAACTTTCTGGACGGTCTGCTGTACCCGGAGGACATCCCCACCTTGCAGGAATTTATCGGCTATTGCCTGATTCCCTCCAACAAGGGACAGCGCATGATGGTGATTAAGGGCAACGGCGGCGAGGGCAAATCTCAAATCGGTTCGGTGCTTTCTGCTATATTCGGTACGAATATGAAAGACGGCAGTATCGGTAAGATTTCTAAAGACCGCTTCGCCCGTGCTGATCTGGAACACATCCTGCTGTGTGTGGATGATGATATGTGCATGGAAGCTCTGCGTCAGACCAACTATGTAAAATCCATTGTGACAGCGCAAGGCAGAATGGATTTGGAGCGAAAGAACAAACAGAGTTATCAGGGCTGGATGTTCTGCCGATTACTGGCATTCAGCAACGGCGATCTGCAAGCCCTGTATGACCGCAGCGATGGGTTTTACCGCAGACAGCTTGTGTTGACTACCAAGGAAAAACCCGTAGGCAGAGCCGATGATCCCGACCTTGCAGAGAAAATGAAAGCCGAAGCCGAGGGGATTTTCCTTTGGGCGTTTGAAGGCTTACAGCGGCTCGCTGCCAACAACTTTAAGTTTACGGAGAGTGACCGCATCCGTGCAAACCGGGAAGCGGTCAAGCGTGACAATAACAACATTTTTGACTTCATGGATTCCGAGGGGTATATCCGGCGCAAAGCGGATGCTTCCATCAGTTCCAAGGACTTCTACGCTATCTATCGCCTGTGGTGCGAGGAAAACTCCCTTGCCCCTCTGAAAGCCCGCAGCTTCAGCGATGCCATGGTTGCCAATGCGAAGAAATTTAATTTGGAGCATTGCAACAACATCACTAATTCTGCCGGACGGCGGGTATGGGGGTTTATGGGCGTGGAAGCTGTGGCACGACCTAATATAAACGGGTTTTACGACGTTTCGCCATGTACGTACGTACCGGAGGAATGGCAGGACTGATTCCTGTCTTTCATTTTCTGTATGTATGTACGCAGTGTTTTGCCCGTTTTTCTTTTTTATAGGAACAATCAGCGGTCAGAATTGAGCTGTTTTCGGGCATTGAAAATCAATGGTAATGAAAACAGCAAAGTTCTTGACCGCAGAACGAAACCATTTCACCAAATCGTGCTTCTCCAAACCATGCACCCGGTTCACGGAACAGTAGGTGTTTTCACTGTTCCAGACCAAACCGCATGGAACAGTAAAGTGGGATATATGCCTATATGGACAGAGTATCGCACCCATAAAATTAAAACGATTTAGGAGAAAGCAGATTTTTTACTGTTCGGTGCATCTGCTCCGCTTTGGAGAGTAGCCTTTGCACCAAACCACAAATCAAAAATATGGAGGATTTTTCAATATGAATGTACGCAACGAAATAAAGGCACAGATCATCCGTGCTGGGATGACCATGCAGGAAGTTGTTGACCTGCTCTCGGACGAATACGGTTGGAGCGACAGCGTTTCCAACCTGTCCGCAAAATTACAGCGGGAAAGCATCCGATACAAGGAAGTATTGGAGCTTGCCGATGTGCTGGGATACGACATCGTATGGCAGCAAAGACGGGAGAAATGATGCCCCGGCAGCAGCCCCTCGCTTCTCCCGTCCCCATAGGCGCACCGCAGTGCTGCCTATGGATGGCAGTGAAAGATACGGTTTTCGCTGCCACCGTCTGCAAGAGGAAGTTCGCCGGAACAGCTTCATGCAGACGGGCTGACCATAAGAAAAGTTGCAGACATTTTCGCCTTGGTCAGCAGAGGTCGCCGCAGCGACCGCACTCCCCCTCGGGAGAGCCCTCGGAGAGCCCACGGCACTTTGCAGCCAGTATGGATGAAAGTGTTATAGTGGGTTATTACACTTTGAAAAAGTGCCTCTCCGTAGCTCCCCGCTGTCTGCAAATCTCAAAGAAAGGACAAAAAATCTATGGCAAGAAATGATGGAATAGACCGCACCGTAGCCCGGAATCAGGACTTGGAAACTCCGGACGATGTAGCAAAAATACAGGAACACAATGAGCGTGAAAAGGACAGCTACAGCAATCAGGACATTGTGCCGGAACGCACGACCCTGAATGTCCATTTCAAAGCTCCTACCGATGATTATGTAAAAATGTTTGAGCAGATGGAGCAGGACAAGATCATCTCTACCAGAGGTCTGAAACCGGACGCAGTTAAATACGGCGAGTTAGTTTTTGATGTGAACTCCGCTTACTTCTATAACCACGGCGGCTATGAATTTGCAAAACAGTTTTATGCCGATGCCTATAAAGCCGCTGTGGAGATCGTGGGCGGTGAACAGTATATCCTCTCCGCTGTGATGCACGCCGATGAACGCAACCAGGCAATGTCCGAAGCGCTGGGCGAGGATGTGTACCACTACCATCTTCATGTGGTTTATATCCCTGTGGTGGAAAAGCAGATCCTTTGGTCGAAGCGGTGTAAGGATGAAGCCCTCCGGGGAACCGTAAAGGAAACGATCACGCAGGTCAGTCGAAGTAAGAAATGGGACTGCAAGCCGGTGCTTGACGAAAACGGTAATCCCATGATTAACGCAAAAGGAAAAAAGATATTGAAGTCATCCTACAGTGTGTTGCAGGATGACTTCTTTCAGTTCATGCGTGCAGCCGGATATGACGATGTGGAGCGTGGAGAACGTGGCAGCACTGAAGAACATCTGACGGTGACACAGTTTAAGGTGCAGGCAGAGCAGCAGCGTTTGGAAGCTGTGACCGGACAGGTGGCACAGGCAGAACAAAGTTTGGAGGATGCCAAGGCTGCCACAGAGAAACAGAAAAAGAAACTGGAAGCTCTGCAAAAGGAAACCAAGGCAGTAAAGACCGTTGCTCTGACGGTGCAGGATATTGAAGCGATGGGTAAGAAAGTTAAATTCGGAAACAATATCACGCTGACACCGGATGAATGTGACACGCTGAAACGCTATGCCACCAATGGCATTATCATCAATGCAGAGAATGAGCGATTGAAAGGGAAACTGGAATCGGCTCAAAAGTCTGCATCCATTTGGAAGCAGCGATGTGAAGAAGCAAATAAAAAATATCAGGAATTGAAACAGAAAGCCCAGCCTTTCCTTGATGCACTGGAAGTTGCATCCGAAAAGGTTTGGGCTTTTATCAATTCTATCCTCGCCAGAGGAAAGGAAACACAGGAACACAAAGCACCTGCCCGCAAGCGTGGACAGGACATGGAAATTTGATGGAGGTAACTGCCTATTGAAGAAATATTATGAGGATGCAAAGTATAATGCGGCATTTGTCCGCTGTGTGGATGTTATGAGCCAGATGCTCCAGAAATACGGACATCAGGTTTTGGATAAATTGGAACAGGATGCCCAGCAGAAAGTAGAGCATTCCGAGGAAAGAAATCAAGCGCAGCCTTTGACGAATAAGGCTGCGTAAAAATTTACAATTTACACGTTGCGTATTCGGTGTAGCTATGCTATAATGATTACGCAACGTGTATTTTTGTTTTTAATGGAGAAAAGACAGATGGATTGTAAGAACAGAATTATCAAGTTGCGGGAAAGTACAGGACTGAACCGGAAAGATTTTTGCAAGCTCGTCCATATCCCTTACCGGACTATGACCGAGTGGGAATTGGATAACCGCCATGCACCGGATTATGTGCTGTGGCTTTTGGAGTATTATATCCGCAACGAGGGACTTATGGTAAAAGAAATGGATGAGGGAGGTGGCGATTCTGAAAAAGAAACAAACTAAATGCTATCTTTATACAAGAGTGTCCACCTCTATGCAGGTTGACGGGTACAGCTTGGATGCCCAGCGTGACAAACTGCGGAAGTATGCGGCATACGAAGATATGGTTATTGCGGGGGAGTATTCTGACGAGGGCTTTTCCGGAAAGAACATCCAAGGACGGCAGGATTTTCAACGGATGCTGAATGACATTCAGGACTGCAAAGACGGCGTTTCCTATGTGCTGGTCTTTAAGCTTTCCCGATTTGGCAGAAATGCAGCGGATGTTCTGAACTCTTTGCAGCTCATGCAGGATTTCGGTGTCAATCTGATCTGCGTGGAGGATGGCATTGACAGCTCTAAGGACGCCGGAAAACTGATGATTTCCGTGCTGTCTGCGGTGGCAGAAATCGAGCGAGAGAATATCCGCACCCAAACAATGGCAGGACGGGAGCAAAAGGCTCGTGAGGGCAAGTGGAACGGCGGATTTGCCCCTTATGGATATAGTCTGGAAAACGGCGATCTTGTTATTGCCGAGGATGAAGTGGAAGTAATCCGTGTTATTTATGACCGTTATATTCACACCAACGAGGGGGTTGCTGGAGTTGCAAAATACCTGAATCGCAATGGCTTTGTCAAGAAGCTGCGGCAGAACAATACCATTCCCGGATTTTCAAGGAGCTTCGTGCAGGACGTACTGGACAATCCTGTTTACATGGGTAAGATAGCCTATGGCAGACGCAGGACGGAAAAGAAGCAAGGTACAAGAAACGAGATGCACGTGGTTGAGCAGTCAGAGTTCCCTATTTATGATGGGCAACACGAAGCAATCGTTTCGGAAGAAGATTGGTATTTGGCACAGGAAAAGCGCAAGATCAATTCCTTTAAGCGGGAAAAGGTCAATAATCCAGATCACGCACATATCCTGTCCGGTATTCTGAAATGTCCATGCTGCGGAAAGAGTATGTATGGCAATATCGCCAAGGCTCACAGCAAGGACAAGAAAACAAGATATTATTACTACTGTAAAAACACAGTAACACCAACCGGGCATGAGTGCAGCTTCCGACTGAATATCGAGCAGACGGAAATCAATAAGTTTGTGGCAAAGATTATATCCGCTATGGTCAACAATCCTCGGTTTGTAGAAGCGATTCAGGCGAAAATCGGCTCGGCAGTTGATACAGAGGATATGGAAAAGCAGATCGCCGTTCTGCAAGGTCAGTTAAAGCAAGCCTTTGGAACAAAAAGCCGCTTGGAGCGTCAGATGGACACCTTGGACATCAACGATGCCCACTATGACAGAAAGATTTTGGACTTGCAGCGCCGCTATGATGAGCAGTATGATACCATAGAGGATATCGAAGTTCAGATTGGGGAATTGCAAAGCCAAATCCGCAGCATTCAGCAGGAGAAAATCTCCGGCGACAATATCTATCGGCTCTTACTGGCATTTGATGAAGTCTACCATTCCGCAACGGAAGCGGAACAGAAAGAGTTTATGAAAGCCTTTATCGAGCGAATTGAAATGTTCCCGGAGAAAAGGAAAGACGGAAGCTGGATAAAGAAGATCGTATTCAATTTCCCTGTGCCTGTTGATGGCGAGGAAGTGAAAGAACTTCCCTTGGAAGCTGAAACAACTGTCGAAACTGTATGTTTATTGTCCAAACTTCATGAAGCAAAGCATCATATCAACGTAAAGGTAGATATGGACGAGCTTGATTTGACAAGTGCAGAAGCTAAGGCAACATACAAAGAGATCGAGGAATGGGTGCAGAAGAATTATGGATTTCATGTGACAAATCTGAATATTGCTCAGGTAAAGCAGAAGCATGGAATTATAGATCGTGAAAACTATAATAAGCCAAAATCTGAGAATAGTAGACAGCCGGGATGTCCGGAGGAAAAGGTGAAGGCTATAGAAGATGCTTTGAGGCATTTTCAGATGATATAGTAGCTAATTTATCTTTCAGCATAACTGAGCAGAGAAAGGTAGATATGTGTTTTGGTAATAAGCAATATACTACAGGTGGGATATATGTGATGTTAAGCTGTGGCTGCTGTATTTTGGGGATACTATGTGGCAAGAAGCTGGCAACAATGATAAAACTTTGAATTCCAGTTATGTTTACGACAACAATCCGAGTTTTAAGGATCACGGAGAAAATGATTGAGATCACATACTTTCAACTTTTTCTATTTATAACAATAATATGGATAATTACTCGATGTATCATAGCGATGAAATCGAAGACATTTTCAGTAAAGCATGAATGTCGGCAGCTTTTGGTTTATGTGTGCATTGTTGTTATTTGCAGATTTGTATACTTCGGATTCCATCTTGAGAATGGAAAGATACCGACATTAAAGGTAGGCTTTGGAGATGATATCCGTGATATGACCAGTTTCATTCCATTTTATTTTCTTGTAGACCGGTATGATGGTTGGAAGATGAATATTATTGGGAATATCACAATGTTCATACCGGTTGGGATTGTATGGCCGATTTGTTTTAGCAGACTAGATACGATTAGAAAAACCATATTTGCAGGTGCTGGGTTTACTCTACTTATCGAAGTGACTCAGCTCTTTTGTCTCGGAAGACATACGGATGTTGATGACTTGATCTTAAACACAATCGGTGTAGCAATTGGCGCATATATTGTATTCTTGATTCGGAGAAGGCAGAAGAAAGAATAGTTCTTTATGTCCCTAGAGATCGTCTTTCGTATGTGTTCGTTCAAAGCCGAGATCTTCAAACAGCTTAACGATCTCATCAGCATCTTTTGACAGGATCAAAGGGATTCATCAGATCGGCAGGATATTCAGTGATTCGAATGTTATGCAAGAGGAGAAGGAAAACTATGGTTGGCATATATTTTAGCGGGACAGGTAATTCGAAATATATCATAGAGCAGTTTTGCAGGGAATATGATGGCAACGCTGCAACATATTCTATTGAAGATCATGATGCGTTATTGGCAATTAAAAATGCTGAACGGATCGTGTTTGCGTATCCTGTACAATTCAGTACGGTTCCTAAGATGATGCGTGATTTTATCGTAGATAATAAGGGACTGTGGAAGAATAAAAAGGTCTTTGTGATTGCAACGATGGGACTTTTCAGCGGCGATGGGGCCGGATTGCTCGGACGTATTCTGAAAAGCTGCGGTGCGGAAGTGGTCGGTGGACTTCACGTCAGGATGCCGGATATCGTCGCAGATGTGAAAGCATTGAAACGTCCCCTGGAAACGAATCGGGAACTTGTCAGAGAGGCTGAACAAAAGGTAAAGAAAGCGGTTAAGGATCTGAAAGAAGGCCATCCTGCGAATGAGGGGTTAGGTCCGTTCTATTGGCTCGCCGGTTTCTTTGGACAGAGATTATACTTCGGACATAAGACAAAAGAATATACATCAAAACTGAAGATTGACAAAGAAAAGTGTATCGGCTGCGGGAAATGTGAAACACTGTGCCCGATGAAAAACATTACGGTTACGGAACAGAAGGCAGTTTCAGGATCGCGATGTACAATGTGTTACAGATGCATAAACAAATGCCCCAGGCAGGCAATTACCCTTCTCGGAAAAAGCGTCATAGAGCAAAGCGAGATTGAGAAGTATCTGTAAGGGGAGAATGCTTGAAAAGCGCTGCATGGAAATGATGCTTGGAAAAGCTGCACGGAAATGATGTGAGAAAATGATGCACGGAAACGCTGCGTGAAAGAGCTACAGGGAAAAGCTGCATGGAAACGATGCAGGGAATCATACAGAGGTGACAGAGCATGAAGAAAACAGAGTTGTATAAGAAACTGAATACTCTTCAGGACCGGAAATATCGCGATATGCAGATAAAGATCATTCCGACCGTAAATCCCGAGTCAATCATCGGAGTCAGGACTCCGGATCTCCGGAATATGGCAAAGGAAAGTTTGAAAGCCGGAGATTATAAGGAGTTTCTTGAAGATCTGCCTCATAAGTATTTTGAAGAAAACCAGCTGCATGCGTTTATCATTTCCGGGATGAAAGATCCGGAGGAATGCATGGAGGAACTGGAGAAGTTTCTCCCCTATGTAGATAACTGGGCTACCTGTGATCAGATGTCTCCGAAGATGTTTAAGAAGCACAGAGCGGTGCTTCTTGCGCATATAAAAGAGTGGATCGCATCGGATAAGCCGTATACCATAAGATTCGGAGTGGGAATGCTGATGGAGCATTTTCTGGATGAAGACTATGATCCGCAATATCCGGAGATGGTTGCCGGAATCCGATCAGAAGAGTACTACGTCAACATGATGATCGCCTGGTATTTTGCAACAGCCCTTGCAAAACAATATGAGAGCGTACTGCCCTTTTTTGAGAAGAAAAGGCTGGATGACTGGACTCATAACAAGGCAATTCAGAAGTGCGTGGAAAGCAGAAGGATTACGGAAGAACAGAAAAAATACCTGAAAACCTTAAAAAATCACATTTCATAGAGAAAAACACATGTGAAATGTAGTAATGTAGGAATGACCTGATCATCCATGTCTGAGAACGGGTGGAATCAGGGATGCGCACGCCGCTGAGTGTAAGGTGCCATCTTGCGGTGACCTGCGTCGGATTTTGTTCTAATCGGATCCTTTTTTTTCTCGCACTGAAATACAGCATAGAGTAAGATAGAGACAAGAAGGTATGAAACACCGAAAGATATTGGAGGTGCGGATATGATTGAGCGATGGAATCGGGATGACAGCGGCGTTCTCCATAAGGACACATTGTTTCTTCGTGCAGGAAAAGCGGGAGAGTACGGAATCAGTGTGCAGTATGGGACAGGAAGTATCTATCATGCATATTTTACATATCTTTGCGGACTGCCGGACGCAGAGCTCTTTGAAGACCGGCCCGACTTGTTTTGCGGGAAATCCCTTGTATGCATGACGGAAGAATGGGCCCGGTTTCTGAGGAAGCAGCCGAATCTTGAAACGGTCTGCCTTCGACGGCTGATGAAGCCTCTGCGCGGTAAATCGGTGAAGGAGGTATCTTCGCTTCCGTCCGAATACCGGCTTCGGCCCTTTGACGAGGAGGCATTTGCACGGAAGCCGTACCGGCACGGATCGTTCTATCAGAGTTATGAGGATTTTTCCCGACGCGGGTCCGGATTTGTGATCTGGCACGGGAAAGACATCGTCTGTTCGGTGTCCAGTCATTTGTCTCTCGGAGAAAATGTGGAGCTGGATGTCACCACCTCGGAGGCACACCGGAGAAGAGGTCTGGCCGACCGCTGTGTAGCGGAAATGCTGAATGACTGCGCAGAGAGGAAACTCACCGTGCACTGGGACGCCAAGAATACACCCTCGATGCGTATGGCGCAGAGCCACGGATTTGAACTTTTTCAGGAATATGCGGTTTATTGCCTGAAAGCCTGAATGTGCAGAGCACAGGAAGAAATGGATAAAAACAGGAGCATAGTCCGCAGAAGATCATGATCCGGAAAAGAAAGACTGCGGTAAAGAAAAATTGCGGAAAAGAAGAACTGCAGAAAAGAAGATCTACGGTAAAGAAGAGTTGCCAAAAGAAGAATTGTTGAAAGGAAGAGCTGCAGAAGAGAAGATTCATCCAAAAGGACAAGGAGAGAAAAATGAGAATAAACATGAAATGGCTCCGGCACCCTGCATTGCTGGCGCCCTTATTCGTGGCACTTGCTGCGGGAACGGCCTGCAGTTCCGCTCCGGCGAAGGAAACCGCAGAGATTGCAAAGACTTCAAAGATGGAAGAGACTTCAAAGACTGCAGAGACTGCAGAGACACCGGAGAGTACCAAAAATGAAAAAATACCGATCCGGGTACTGATTCTTCCGAAGTTTGAGGTGGGAGAAATGTCCGGCGATTTTGCCGGAGAGGCGCAACTCTATTATGAGAAATATCTGGGAGAAGGCGTTGCGGAGTATACCGTTCGGGGAGTAAATGAGAGCAGTCGGCTCTACGTCAAAGATGGTGTCGCCCTCTATCTGCTCGGGATGGGGAAGGTTCAGGCGGCTCTGAATACCTGGGCAGTCCTTTCTGATGAACGGTTCGATTTTTCCAATGCCTACATTCTTTCCACCGGCTGTTCCGGCTCGGCCGCCGGAAGTACCGTGATGGGCGATGTATGTCTGGTCACGGCCGCTGTGGATTACGATCTCGGTCATCACGCAGACAGCCGGGAACTGGAGAATCCCGCTTCTCTCAGCTGGTTCCGTGATTCGGACTTTGATGATGAGGCGGTGAGACGCCTGAACCCGGAGCTGATGGACCGCGTCTGGTCCATCATTCAGAATGTGCCGGTTCACACCACGGAGAAGACCAGAGCCTATATGAGACAAGCCTTCCCGGGAGAGGAATGGGCAGACCGTGATCCCGGCATTCTGAGGGGGACGACGATCACCAGCGATAATTACTGGAAAGGAAAATATGATCACGAAAACTGTATTGCCGCAGTGAAGAGCTATGGCTGCGCGGATCCGTTTGCGGTGGCGGAGATGGAAGAGATCGGCGTGTTCAAGGCAGCAGAGAAGGCGGGAATGCTGGACCGCGTGATCAGTCTCCGCGACAGTGTGAACATGGATGTCTTTGTGCACGGCGCAACCCCGGAAAGTCTTTGGGCGGAAAAGAGCGGCTCCGCGGAGCTTGCCAGTGAGGACAGCGCGGAGTCGGCGGATATCTTCGAGACGGCGATGGAGAACAATTTTGCCGTCGGAGATGTCATTATCCGTGCCATCCTCGATGGAAAACTGTAATAGAAAACAGTGGAAATAAAGCGGAATGTGCAGAGAGTATTCTGGGTTTTGACAAAATCAGGGTACTCTCTTTTGGTATGTACTTGGCTCTTTATTTAGTGTAAAAATATGTCAAAATCGTCTATTATTAAAGGAGAATGCATTTTCATCGGTTACAAATACAAACTCACCACTGCGTCTGGAAAGGATAATTGCCATGAATAAAGAGATTTTTGATCAGTATCTGAAACTTATCAAAAGTGGTAATCCGGCACTTTTGCTGGACGTCCGTTCCTCAGAGGAATACGGAGAATACCATCTGAACGGAAGTGTCAATATTCCGCTGGATCAGCTGAAAATGAAGATGCCGCGGGATTATCCGGACATGCGTCTTCCGATCTTCGTGTATTGCCAGAGTGGATATCGGGCCAAAGAAGGGGCCGCGATTCTGAAAGAACAGGGATACTGGAATGTAAATTCGCTGGGCGGACTGGCGTAAGTTTATACGGAACAAAGAAATCATCAGAAGGGGGCTGGCGCACTAACTCAAGTTAGTGCGTCGGCCCTTTTCCTGTAAGCAAGAAGTCCGGCAGTGATTCGTTTTTTCATGGTCACCTCCTATGATGCAATGGACAGATCGGAACTGCTGTTTATTTCTTTTTTCAGCAAAAATATTATAAAATTGTTTCGAAAAAAATACAATACGATGCATTATTTATTTTTCGCAATAGGTTGTACGTACGGACAGGAGATTTCCGCGAAATTCCCTATACCTTAAAACCGCTCCGCGAGGATGCGCATGCTTGCTGAATTGTGAAAAAAAGTTCACTCGAATATCATGAATAAGTCACATTTCTGTTGATAATGGTATATATAAAAGTCGAAAAAATAAAAGATTATTTTTCCGGCAAAGGAGGGCACGCATATGGGGACAAAATACCGACATGAATGGAAACATGTGATCAATGCTGCTGACCGTATCGCGATACGGCAGAGACTCCGGGCGGTGGCCCGGCCCGATCCGCATACGGTGGACGGAAAATATATGATTCGGAGCCTGTATTTTGACGATCTGAATGACACGGCGCTGCGGGAAAAAATCGATGGAGTGAATCTAAGAGAGAAATTCCGGATCCGTTATTATAACGGCGATACAAGCCGGATCCATCTTGAGAAGAAGTGCAAGACCAACGGCCTTTGCAGTAAATTCAGCGCCGCGCTCACCAGAGGCGAAGCGCAGTCGATCGCAGACGGACGGATCGAATGGATGCGGGACGACGGCCGGCCGCTGGTTAAGGAACTCTATGTTAAGATGAGAAATCGCGGTCTTAAGCCGAAGACCATCGTGGATTATACCAGAGAACCCTTCATCTTTGGGCCGGGCAATGTCCGGGTCACCATCGACTATGACATCCGCACAGGGATGAACGGAACCGATTTTCTGAATCCGGACTGTATTACCGTCCCGGCCGGTGATGCGGCCATCATTCTCGAAGTCAAGTGGGACGAATATCTGCCGGACATCATCCGCGACGCGGTGGACCTGAAAGGACGCCGGGCGGAGGCATTTTCCAAATACGCCGCCTGCCGGATCTACGGTTAAGCAATCCGGAGGCAAAGAACATTCTCGCACCGGTCAGCGGAATGCCGGAACTGTAAGTGAACCGGAACCGAAAGTGAGCCCGAAAATGAAAGAAAACCAGAACCGACAGGAAACCCGGAATCGTATAGAACCTGCAGCGGTAAGGAACACAAAGGAGAGCATGATATGACATTTAACGACATTTTCAAATCCAGTTTTTTAAACAACGTAAACTCAGTCAGTATTCTGGATATGGCGCTCGCCATGATCCTGGCATTTGGCATCGGAATGTTTATCTTTTATGTGTATAAGAAAACCTATGCCGGCGTAATGTATTCATCGAGTTTTGGTGTGACACTTGTCGCGCTGACACTGATTACCACACTGGTCATCCTTGCCGTGACGTCCAACGTGGTTCTGTCTCTTGGTATGGTCGGTGCGCTGTCCATCGTTCGTTTCAGAACCGCGATTAAGGAGCCGATGGATATCGCGTTCCTGTTCTGGTCCATTGCGGCCGGCATCGTTCTGGCAGCCGGCATGATTCCGCTGGCAGTGTTCGGAAGTGTCATGATCGGAATTGTACTGCTTCTGTTTGCAAACCGGAAATCCCACACCTCTCCGTACATCGTGGTGGTGACCTGCGACGGCCATGACAGTGAGAAAAATGTGACCGAGTATTTGAAACAGCACACCGCAAAAACTCAGGTGAAGAGCAAGACCGCCCGGAAGGGTGAAGTGGAACTGAACATGGAAATCCGCCTGAAGGACGACAACACCGATTTTATCAACGAGCTTACCGAACTGCAGGGCGTGGAGCATGCCGTTCTCGTCAGCTACAACGGCGATTATATGGGCTGACGGAAACGCTTGGGATCGCATCGACGAACACATGGAGATAGAAAGATTCCGGGAAGCTCAGAAAGAAGGGAAGATATGTCCAAGAACAAATTGATAGACCGGATCTGCATTGTTGCTACGATCCTTGCGATGGTCATCACGATTCTCTTTATCAACGGAGAATCGCTGGGACTGAAAAAAATGGTCGATGCGGATTCCGATCTTGCCGAGACTTCCGGGGGATTCACGGAAAATGACCTGAACAGTGCCTGGGATACCGCATCCGCCGTGACCATCACGCTGGAAGGCAGCAGCGGAACCGTCTCAGGAGACGGCGCGTATTTTCTGAACGGTGATCTCGTGATTGCAACTCCCGGAAAGTATGTGATCAGCGGTACGTTGGATGACGGAAGTATTATCGTGGATTTTGATCAGAAAGCCAAAGTGTGGATTCTCCTCGACGGCGTGGATATTACCTGTTCCGATGACGCCTGCCTGCGGGTAAATGAGGCAGACAAGGTATTCCTGACGCTGGCGGAAGGATCGGAAAACCGGATGCACAGCGGAGCGGAGTACTCGGAAGAAGCTCTTTCCGACGGAACCGGCGGCGTGATTTATGCACATGATGATCTGACCATCAACGGAAGCGGAGCGCTGACCATTGAGGGAGATTACAAACATGGCATTGAAGCCAATGATGATCTGGTGATTGCCGGCGGAACCATCGGTGTCACCTGCGTCCAGGATGGTTTTCATGTCAATGACAGCCTGAAGATCACAGGCGCATCCATCACGGTGAATGCGGGGGATGACGCACTGCATTGTGATACGGAGATTACCATCAAGAGCGGCACCATTTTGCTGGAAAGCTGCTATGAGGGAATCGAGGCGCCGACGGTTACCATCGATGGCGGAGACATCACCATCTACCCGACCGATGACGGTATCAACGCCAATGGCGGCGAGAACAGTTTCGGAATGGGAGGCGGCCCGGGCGGTGGTCCGGTCGGAGGCATGGGCATGCCGCCGGAAATGCAGGACAGCGCGCAGAAATCGGCGGGAGAACAGGATACAGCAGGTACAAATGAGACTGTCGCAGATGCTGCGGCAACGCCGGAGAGAACCGGCATGCGGACATCACAGCAGGTTCAGAAAGATGAGAATACAGAGTCCGCTTCAGATTCTGACAATGAAGATGACGATGTTCAGCCGACGATTACCATCAACGGCGGAACCGTTACGATCATCAACGAAACCGGAATGGATGCCGACGGCATTGACTCCAACGGCGATATTATCATTAATGGCGGAACGGTGTTCGTGAGCCTGTCGGGAAGCGGACCGAACAACGCACTTGATTACGGAAGTGAGAACGGCGGAACGTGTCAGATCAACGGAGGCACGGTGATCGCCTGCGGCGGCAGCACCATGCTGGAGGAAGTCTCCGCGGATTCCGGTCAGTGTTCGCTGGTCTATGTGCCGGAGGAGAGCGCAGCGGCGGGAAGCATCGTCAGCATTCTGAGCGCTTCCGGAGAAACGGTTCTCTCACGGGAGATTCCGCTGGAGGCAACGGCGCTGACACTCAGCAGCCCGGAGCTGGAGCAGGGACAGACTTACACTGTGGTCATCTCTTCCGTGGGAAAGGAGGACATAACAACCGAAGTCACCTTTGATGAAAAGGTTCAGTCCATCAATGTTTCCGGTAATGCGGGATTTGGCGGCAGAGCCCAGATGGGAGGCGTTCCGTTCGGAGAAGCGGACGGAGCGGCAGATTCAGAGAATTCGAGTGAGAGCGGATTCCCGCAGAGGGGAAGTTTCCGAGGAATGAGAAATTTCCAAACGGATGAAACAGGCGCAGCACCGGATTCGGAGAGCGCAGGCGAGAACGAAATTCAGAAGAGGGGCAGATTCCGGTTCGGAGAAACGGACGGGACATCGGATTCTCAGGACACGAGTGCAGGTGATCCGTCTCAGATGGGCAGTCTCCAGTCGGGAGACATGGGCCGAATGGGAGAAAAGACTCCGGGAGGAGCGGAAGGCGCGCAGAACACGGAAAGCGCGGACAGCGCGGACAGCACAGAAAGTGCTGCGAACACGATCATGGATTATGACCCGCAGACCTGGGCTTGGATGGGCGCGTGCGCAGTGGCAATTATCGCCGGCATCATTTTTGTAAAGAAATATTGAGAAATAGGGAGAAGCAGGGCGCCTGGGAATAGGCACCCTGCTTCTTAACATCGGGAAATCTCGCTTACAAAACGGGACTCTCGGCCTACTATTTGCTGGTGATTATAATTTTTTTGACAAAAATCTTTAAATATCGCTGAAATGATTGACAATGTAAACCAAATAAAAGATAATGAAAATGAAAGGTGGTGATCAATATGGCAACTACTCCTACTCAGATTCGCATCGATGCAGATATAAAAAAACAGGCAACAGCTTTGTTCAGCAATCTCGGACTTGATATGTCCAGCGCTGTAAATATTTTCCTTCATCAGTGTGTTTTAAGAGGTGGCCTTCCTTTCAGTGTCGAGATGCCGCAGTACAATCAGGCAACACTCGACGCTATTTCGGAAGCAAGGCGAATATCTCGAGATCCAGATGTAAAGGGATACTCTTCAATGGAAGAACTCAAAGCTGCTTTGGAGGCTGACTGATGTACCGGGTGAAATTCACCACAACTTATAAGAAAAGTTATAAGCTGATGAAAAAACGTGGTCTTAATATGTCTCTCATAGATGAGACAGTAGATAATCTTCGTCAGGGAATACCATTGGAGGAGAAGTATCGAGACCATGCATTGACCGGAAATTTTGAAGGTTTCCGTGAGTGTCACATCAAACCGGACTGGCTGTTAATATATCTAATCGAGAATGATATTCTGACGCTGACTCTCGTTGATACGGGATTTCATTCAGATATTTTTAATAAGTAAATGAACATCAAGGTCGCCGTCGGGCGACCTCTTTTTTAAAACCAAAATACGAGTTATATTTAAGAAAACACTTTGATCAGCTTTTCCTTTGATTAACCGTGTTTTACCGGGCGGCATAATTTGTTTGACAGGTACAAAAAAGGAGACAGAACTTGAAAAACATCGATAACATGGGCAAAAAGATCACTGCCGGGGATGGCCTGCATGTATACGGCAGCTTCGGAAGAGGCGTGGATTATACGGTTCGACTGGTTCTGAAGATGAAGGATGAGGTGGATGGAGATATGCTCCGGGATGCGCTGAGAAAGACAGAGCAGCGCTATCCTTATTTTTCCGTTCATCTGTGCAAAAATGATACCGAATACTATTATGAGGCCAATCCGGCGCCCATCGCTCTTTTGCATACCGACCGTCAGATTACGCTGAACGCGCCGGAGTCCAACGGACATGTCTGGGCAGTATGCTATCAGGACAACCGGCTCTTTTTAGACTTCTACCATGGCATTGCTGACGGAACCGGCATGTACAGGGTGCTCGCAACTCTCTTATATTACTATTGCAATGCTCGTTACGGAGTGACGGACCATGAGGGCATTTTTACACTGGAGGATCCGATTCTTCCGGAGGAGACCATCGATCCGCTGGATCTCTTGCCGGTCATGGATCTTTCCAAAATGCCGGCACAGAAGAGGGACGCTGCGTTCCTGATCACGGACGATGGCGGAGCAAAGCCCTGTGCGCCGATCATCACGGATATCGAGATTCCGGAATCCGCTTTTGTACGGTTTTCTTCTGCCAGTGACGCAAGCCCCGGCACGATGGTGTCTCTTCTGTTCACAAGAGCCATCGATGCGCGGTATCCGAATCGGGAGAAAATGATCAAGGCCGGATATGTGGTCAATGGCCGTCCGATGCTCCATGCGCCGGCTTCCCATCACAACTGTATAACCACGATGCGCTATGATTACTCGGAACGGCTGAAAAATATGTCCTTTGACCGGCAATGCACCGCTTTGCGCGGGATGACATTCGTGCAAAGCGATGAGGATTATGTTCAGAAGTCGATGACCGTCATGTCATCGATGTACAAAGGTTTTTTGGCAATGCCAGGCCCGGTGGAAGAAAAGGAGAAGGCTTTTGGTCAGATGATGGCGGGCGGCAGACAGTTCATTACGCATGTTGTGAGTTATGTAGGGCAGTGGAAACAAAAGGCGATCGGTTCTTACATTGACGAGTTTTGGACTCACGTGCCGGCAGCAATTGAGTTCGCTTCCGAGATTTCCGCCATCAACGGGAAGATAGGCTTGTCCATTCATCAAAAATTTGAGGATGATGAATTGATGGAGCTGTTTTTCCGTCAGTTGGAGGAAAATGGAATACCTTATACTCTGAAGGCGAAAATATCGCCGGATGTACCGCATTTTCAGAAACCGGAATAGGAAAATAAAGCTTTCGACATGGAGTGTATAACAGAAATATGAGCTTAAAATGGGATTCGCACGAATTATCAGGAGAGAGCATCGTTTGATCCTGTTGAAGAAAATGAAGACGACTGGATGGTAGCGCGTGGGGGAAGAATGGAGATTTCATTGAAAGGTCGTGATTTATTTGGCAACATCTTCAAAGCAGACCTAAAAATGAATAATCAACTAACACAAAGAGGTCGCCCGCCGGGCGACCTCTTTTCATATCCGGTTTCGTATAATGAGGGCAACTTCAGAAGTGATTACCTGAGTGGTGGAAGGGAAACGAAAGTCTGCTTGCGGACTTTGATCTTATGTCAGTATGAGACATCAGAAAGGAGATTCATTTATGCGGAAAGGATTAACGGAAGTAGTATTCATCCTGGATCGAAGCGGATCCATGCGTGGATTGGAACAGGACACCATTGGAGGATTCAATTCTCTGATCGAGCGGCAGCAGAAAGAAGAGGGAGAAGCTTACATTTCCGCCGTCCTGTTTGATGACCGGACCGAGGTCCTGTATGACAGGGTATCGGTAAACCGTGTCGAGCCGATGAACGACCGGCAGTATTTCGCCAGAGGCTGTACTGCGCTTCTGGATGCGATCGGCGGCGCCATCCATCACATCGCCACCGTTCACCGGTATGCGAGGGAGGAGGACCGCCCGGAGAAGACCATCTTCATCATCACGACGGACGGAATGGAGAATTCCAGCAGGCATTACTCCTATGAAGATGTAAAGCGGATGGTCGAACTGGAAAAAGAAGAGTACGGTTGGGAGTTTCTCTTCCTGGGCGCGAACATCGACGCGATCGAGGTGGCCGGGCGCTTCGGGATCCGGAAAGATCGCGCACTCAATTATCACTGCGACCGTGAGGGGACAAGGCTGAATTATCAGGTATTAGACGAGACCGTGTCCGCTGTCCGGAGATCCCGGGACCGTGAGGAAATGGAGCGGGGCATGGAGATGTGCTGCGAGAGAATTCGGGAGGATTACAGGAGACGGAGGTCGGAGAGTCCACGGTGAGGCTTTCCGGAATCATCTTTAAGAAGTGATAATAAAATGTTGAAAAAACATATTTGGCGATTTATAATAAAAATATAATATATAAATCGCCAAAACAATGAATTATAGTATGCTTTTGGCGATTTATATGCGGAAGGAGCGGCATATGAAGATAATTGGAAGAAAATACGAAAAAAACAGTCTTTTTCAATGCCTTCGATCGAACAGACCCGAATTTGTTGTGGTTTACGGAAGGAGAAGAATCGGAAAGACTTATCTTGTAAGAGAATTCTTTAATCGTCAGTTTTCATTTTATGCCACAGGTCTTTCCGAGACTAAAACAAAAAACCAGCTTAGGGCATTTAATGAAAGTCTGTGTTCATATGGATATAATGAAAACATGCCGCCAAAAGATTGGTTTGAAGCCTTTGGCCGTCTTCGTAAACTTCTTGAAAGTGAGAAAGTTTATAGAGAACCAATAAATAATAAAAGAGTTGTTTTTTTGGATGAACTCCCATGGATGGATACAGCAAGATCAGATTTTAAGAGCGCTCTGGATTATTTTTGGAACAGTTGGGCATCCTCGCAGGAGGATCTTGTGTTGATCGTTTGTGGTTCTGCCACATCCTGGATTATTACCAACCTTCTTTCAAGCAAAAAAGGTTTTCATAACAGAATAACAAAACAAATTCATCTTAATCCGTTTTCGCTTTCGGAATGTGAAAAACTGTTCGAACTTAACGATATAGTGATGACAAGAAGTCAGATGATAGAATGTTATATGGTATTTGGTGGCGTTCCGCTATACCTTAATCTGTTGGATTCTCGGTTAAGCCTTGCCCAAAATATTAACGAATTATGCTTTAAAGAATACGGTGAGTTACATGACGAATACACGAATCTTTTCTATTCATTGTTTGATAAGCCGGAAAAGCATATGTCGATACTTGAAGCATTGGCAAAAAAGAAAAGCGGTATGACAAGAACAGAACTTTCAAAAGAATCAAAAATCGGAGGAGGGTCAGTTTTAACCAAAGATCTCAAAGAGTTGGAAGAATGTGGATTTATCCGTAGGTATTCCGATATAAAAAAGGGAAGTAAGGAAGCGTTTTACCAACTTATAGACCCCTTTACACTCTTTGCGATAAAGTTTCTGGAAAATAAAACATTTGATTCCTGGAATACTTATATTAATTCTCCAGGATATAATTCATGGAGAGGTACCTCTTTTGAAATAGTATGCTTTAATCATATCGATAAGATCAAACAGGTTTTGGGGATCAGTGGAATTGAAACTTCTGAATTCACATGGAGAAATACAGACTCGGATAAAGGGGCTCAGATTGACCTTATTATTTCAAGAAAAGACGGTGTCATCAATCTATGTGAGATGAAATTTACAAATGCGGAATACTCATTAGATGAAGACGAATACAAAAAAATTCAGAACAGGATCGACAGTTTTCAAAATGAATCGGACGCTAAGGGAGCCATTCATGTCACTTTAATATGCGGAAATGGTTTTAAATATAATAAGTATTCCAACATAGCTCAAAACATTATTACCGGTGAAGATTTGTTTGAAACATAAGACTAAAAAAATGATTAGAACTTCTTAGATGATCGAGACGTTTTGAAGGCAGATGAATAATACAACATGATCGGGGAGGTCGCCTGCGGGGCGACCTCTTTTGCTGTCAGGCTTCGTATAATAAGGATGACTTTAAGAAATGCTCTATCATGGATGAGAGGGGGAAGAAAACGATGATCGGAGCAATTTTAGGTGATATCATCGGCGCGCCGTACGAGTTTGACCGTGGACCGAAGGTGAAGGATTTTGGCCCGCTTTTTATCCGGGGATCGGAATATACGGACGATACCGTGATGACCATCGCTGTGGCCGATGCGCTGATGGAAGCAGGAAAAAATGCAGGCGAAGCGGAGGCGAAGAACCTGTTGATCTACTCCATGCGCCGCTGGGGACACCGGTATCCGTACGCCGGATACGGCAGTCAGTTTTTTGACTGGATCTTTGAGGACGATCCGAAACCATATAATTCTTGGGGGAACGGTTCTGCGATGAGGGTATCGTCCGTCGGTTGGTTTTACGAAACGATAGAGCGGACGCGGGAAGTGGCACGGTGGACAGCGGAAGTGACGCACAACCATCCGGAAGGAATCAGAGGCGCGGAAGCAACGGCCGCCTGTATCTTTCTTGCAAGGACCGGCGCATCGAAAGAGGAGATCCGGGAATATGTCACGCGGGAATTCGGATATGATCTGTCACGAACCTGCGATGAGATTCGCCCCAATTATCATCACATGGAAAGCTGCCAGAAGACTGTGCCGGAGGCTATCACGGCATTTCTGGAAGGACAGGATTTTGAAGATGTGATCCGCACGGCGGTCTCCCTCGGCGGCGACTGCGATACCCTCACATGCATTGCCTGCAGCATTGCGGAAGCATTTTACGGTGTTCCGGACGAATTGAAGGAAGAAGGAATGAAGAGGCTGATGGAGGAGATGAAGGAGGTGGTGGTGCGGTTTGATTTAGAAAATGTAAAAAAAGAGGTATGGTGCTAACCATACCTCACACTGGATAACCAGAGAGACCTCGTCGGTCAAATATTCTTTATTGATTGCGTTGTCAGTTCAAAACACTTTTGGATAATGAAAAAGCATTTTCCTGATACTATTATAATCGACTTCTTTGAAAAGTCTATTGACAGAGTGTACAATGGAGAAGGTTAAGGAGGGCGTCTGTTATGAAAAGAAAAGGGTTATTTGACTTTGGATTTAATGATTTGAATCGCGACGGAAACATCAGCCCAATGGAGACAGCATTTGGAATGCAGGTAATGGACGAAATCTTTGGCAGCAGCGAAGACGGAGATTCGGACGAATGTGACGATGAATCCGAGGATTTCGATGATGACGATATGGACAAAGAATTCGAATCGGATGACGATTTTGACAACTGAGAAAGATAACTGATATGAACCTGAAACCTTATTTCACCTCCAACTATCTGAAACTGATCGCGATCCTCGCCATGACGATCGACCACGGATCGGACCTGCTCTATCCGGGATTTCCGGCGGAGCCGGTCCCGATCCTTCTGCATTTGATTGGAAGACTGACCGCGCCGATCATGTGGTTTTTTGTGTGTGAGGGATATCACTACACAAAAGATGTAAAGAAGTATATACTTCGGCTGGGAATCTTCGCCGTGATCTCACATTTTGCCTACTGTTTCGGGTTCGGCATCAGTCTGAACCCGTTTGAGGGCAGTATTTTCAACCGGACGAGTGTCATGTATCCGCTCTTCATCGCCGTGGTGGTTTTGTATCTGGAAGATCATGCGGACCGGATGAAGAACTGGATCAGGCACCTTCTTCAGACGGTTCTGATCTTCAGCGCGTTTCCGGCGGACTGGAGCTGCATCGCGGTCCTTGCGATTCTCGGGATGTATCGGGAGAGAGGAAATCTGGAACGTCAGATGCGGAAAATGATCCCGTGGGTGTTTGTCTATGCGCTGGTGTCGTATTTCTTTGTCAGCAAAACCTATGCGTTTGTTCAGGTCGGCGTCCTCATGGTTTATCCGATTTTGAAAATGTATAACGGCGCGCGGGGAAATGCGGCATGGATGAAATGGTTCTTTTATGCCTATTATCCGCTTCATCTGGCAGTGATCGGAATTCTCCGGCTGATGATTTACGGAGACACGAATATCTGCCTTTGAAGAATCTGTCTTTACAGAAAACGCTCATAAGAAGAAAAGAGGAATGGATATGCCGCTGAAAATTGTCCGTAATGACATTACGCGCATGGACACGGACGCCATCGTCAACACGGCCGGCGAGGTGCCGGTGGTCAGAGAGGGATGTGATACCGCCGTCCATAATGCAGCAGGATATGAAGAACTCCTTCAATACCGGATCGACCATATCGGAAAAAAACTGGAAGAGCACGGTCTTCCGTGCATCATCCGATAATGCAAAGAACGGGACGAAGCGGGGCCGACGCACTAACTTGAGTTAGTGCGCCTGCCCCGTTTCTTTCTTTTCCTGTTTCCTCACGAAAGAGTTCCCCAAAGAGTTACCATTTCAGCACACCGTCGCCACCCATCATCCGCGTCATTTCCTCAATCCGTTCCAGAGGAAACGGCGGCGCGGAAACCGGCCGCATTGCAATGGACATCAGCTTCATTGGGTTGTCATCTGCCGCCACGCGGTTCGAACTGAGCGCTCCGCATACCCGGCATCGGTGGACGATCGCCCATTCCCCGTTCTTTCTGACCCAGACGGCGATCGGCTCCATCGCTCCGCCGCAATCAGCTTGGCGGTCTCCCGGCTCAATGTCCAGATGCTTGCTGTGAAGACAATACGGACAATGATTTCTGTGTTCGCTTCCGGCGCCGTTCGGAACGACGGTCCTTCCGCATACATTGCAGACAAATGTCTCGTTGCAAGGATGTGTTTTATAGTAACCTTTATGGAATGATTTTCGTTTGTTTTCCCTGTTCATGGGGATTGTCCTCCTAAAAGTAAAATCATAAACCTTTTGGGAGGTTTGTCGGATTGTCAGCAAACCTCCCGGTTATGCTACAATCTCCATTGTTTTACGTCTGATCAAAAAGCGTTCTCCTTTTGAAAATGATTTGTCAGGCCGGCACCATGCCGGTCAAAGCTACCATAGTTTCAATATACGCTTATCGATTTCGGCATGCAATACAGTACAGCACATTTCCCGTTAGAGAAGTTATGAGAGGGTGTTATAATACAAGAAATAATGGATAATATTTGAGCCCGGTTTTCGCGGGCGCTGATTTGTGATGAGATCCAGCCGGAGGTGTCAATGATTTCGGAAGAAAAAAGAGTTCAGAGAATGATCGAGGTTTCACGCCTTTACTATGAGGAAAACTGCAGTCAGAAAGTGATTGCGGAACGGCTGCATATCTCCCGGCCTCTGGTGAGCGTTATCCTGAACGAAGCGAAAGCATGCGGAATCGTGACGATAACGATAAAGGATGCGGTGATCACCGCCGAGCAGGTCATCGATAAGCTGAAAAAAAGCTACGGAATCGACACGGTCATCACCGCGCAGGATGACGCCAACGATGATCTGACAAACCGGCGCATTGCCGAGGCAGGATATAACTATTGTTTCGGCAGATCAAACGACGGAAAACGCATCGGCGTGGGCTGGGGATCCATTATCGGAAAGATGGCGGATCATGCCGAAACACTGGAAGAGCCGAGAGAAAAGCGGGGAGCTGTTTTCCCGCTCACCGGGGGCGTGAATTCGGTGACGCGGGGGTATCATACCAATGAGCTGGTTCGCATTTTTTCGCTGAAGACCGGCAGACAACCGTATTTCCTGTATATGCCAGCATTGAATGAAACTCCGACAGAACTGGAATATTTAAAACAGACGGAACAGTTTTCGGCGATCGAGGATGAATGGGAATACATGGAGCAGGCGGTAGTGTCCATCTCGAACTTTCCGTCGTATCCGGATCTTGGCGTGCGGTCGATTTACGGAAATGCGCTGATTGAGAAAAAAGCGGTGGGAAGAATCCTGGCGTATTACTATGACTCCTATGGAAAGATCATTTCACCGGTTACCGAATCGACACTTCAGGCATCGATCAAACAGCTGCGGCAGACCGACGTGGTCGCCGTCTGCTCGAACCAGGTCAAGCCGCAAAGTGTGATCGGCGCTTTGCGGACGGGAATCATCGATAAACTGGTTATCTCGCAGGGGCTGGCGGAAAAAGTGGCGCTTGTGACATACTAAAAATAACATTTGTTAAAAACTAACGGCATTATTGCTAAAGGGAAAAACAAACTTTTAGCGATAGTGCTGTTTTTATGTAAAAAATATCCTGATATATTGACAATGTGCCCAAAAATGAATAATTATTATCTTGTAAGTTAAATTTTGTCAAGAAACAAATCGAGTTTTTATCGGATATTTTGACAGAAATTAACAAATGTTAGATTTTGGAAGGGGAGTGAAGATTACAGAAGATGATGACCAAAACACAATTGAGGACCAGATTTATCCATGCGTGTGAAAACGTCATTGCCGCGGAGACCGAGCTGACCGAGATCGATTCCAAATTCGGGGATGCCGATCACGGTCTGACAATGCACAAGATCGCGGATGCGATCAGGGCGGCGGTGGAGGCATCGGACGGAAACATTCAGGAGATGCTGGATGACGCTGCGATGGCAGTTATGACACTGAATGGAGGAAGTGCCGTTCCGCTGTGGAATACGTGGCTTGACGGTATGCAGGAAGGTTCTCCGCAAACGGAGGAAATTGATGCCACGGGGCTGCGGACCATGTTTGCTTCTGCCCTTGAAGCCCTTGATGATATGTCGGGGGCAAAGGTCGGCGATAAGACCATGATGGATGCGGTGATTCCGGCAAGCGAGGCGATTGCGGCATACGAGGGTGAGGACGAGAAGGAACTGTTTTCCATTGCTGCGGAGGCGGCACGGAAGGGAGCGGAAAACAGCAGGAATTTCGTCTCGAAATTCGGACGGGCGAAAAGCTACGGAGAGAAGACGATCGGAACGCCGGACGCCGGTGCGGTTTCCATGTCCAGGTTCTTTGAGGGACTCGCGAAGGACGAATGAGCGCGGTTTCCTTAAAAAATAAAAACACATGAAGGATTAGGAGGAGAACGACAGGTATGAAGATGAAGAAGTTTATCAACAGTGCAGAGACAATCACAGACGAAGAACTCATCGGACTCGGAATGGCTTTCAGCGACGTTGTTGAAGTAAACGGCCATCTGGTAATCAGCAAGGATCTTGCCAATGCCGATCGTGTGACGGTTGTGACCTACGGCGGTTCCGGACATGAGCCGGCACTGCAGGGATTTACCGGCAGAGGCATGCTTGATGTTGCTGCGGTTGGTGATATCTTCGCCGCACCTTCCGGCCAGCTTGTCTTCGAAGCAATGCAGCTGGCGGACAAGGGACACGGTGTTCTGCTGCTCACACTGAATTATGCCGGTGACCAGTTGGCAGGCAAGCAGGCGATGAAACTCGCGAAGAAAGCCGGAATGAATGTCCGTCAGGTCATTACCGATGAAGAGATCCGCTTTGATCCGAATGGTGAGGACAACCGCCGTGGTCTTGCCGGTGCAGTTCCGATGTATCACATTGCGGGAGCGGCAGCAAAAGCAGGCAAGAGTCTGGATGAGGTAGCCGAGATCTGTGAGCGCTACGCGAAGAACATGGCTTCCATTACCGTTAAGGTCTCCGATGCAACTCATCCGATGAATGGTATGTCGTTCGGCGATCTGGGCGAGAGCGACATGATGGAGATTGGCGCTGGTCAGCACGGCGAAGGCGGCGGCACACGCGTTCCGATGATGTCCGCGAAGGATACCGTGGCGACGGTTGCCAAACCGATCACAGAACACCTTGGCTTAAAGTCCGGTGATAAGGCATTTGTGATGATCAACGGCTGCGGCGCGACGACCATGATGGAAATGCTCATTCTCTATAAGGAGACCGTTGCATATCTTGAGAACATGGGCGTAAAGGTTGTGGCGAATATGGTCGGCGAAGTTCTGACCGTTCAGGAGGCTGGCGGTTTCCAGATGAATATCGCGAAGTGGGACGATGAGATCGAAGCCCTCTGGAATGCACCGGCACATGCCTGCAACTTCTTTAAAGAGTAAAATGCCGCAGCGATGAGTTCGAACCTTTCATGAGGAGGAAAATATCGCGAGCGGAAAAGAAATAACACTTTGGAAAGGAGGCCATAGTATGGCTGATAAGGATGGGCTGAAGGTTGCCAAGGATTATCAGGTCAATGAACCATTTGCGAATCAGGGCAATTTTCAGGTCAAGGGCGCTGCAGCACTCGATTGGGGTATGAAGCACCGTATGAGCAAGATTTTTAACCCCAGGACGGGAAAGACCGTGATGTTCGCATTCGATCACGGCTATTTTATGGGCAGTACTGCGGGACTCGAGCGTCTCGACATTACCGTGCCGAATCTGATGCCCTATGTGGATGTGCTGATGTGTACCCGGGGAGCGCTTCGCACCTGTGTTCCTGCAAATAACAATTGCGGCGTGGCACTGCGCGTCACCTCCGGCAGTTCGATGCTGAATGACGATTTAAGCCATGAGGTTGTGGCAGTGGACATCGAGGAGGCAGTGCGGCTGAATGCGGACTGTATGGCGGTGCAGACCTTTATTGGCGCAGACGGTCAGCTCTCCAGCCTGGATAACCTCAACCGAGTGGTCAATGCCGGCATGCGCTACGGGATTCCGACGCTCGGTGTTGTAGCGGTTGGAAAGGATATGGAACGCACCGACCGTTTCTTCAAACTTGCCACACGAATCGTGGCGGAAATGGGCGTGCAGATCGTAAAGACCTACAACTGCGAGCACTTTGACGAGGTTGTGGCAGCGTGCCCGGTTCCGATCGTGGTGGCGGGCGGAAAGAAACTGCCGGAGAAAGAGGCGCTGACGCTTGCCTATGACGTGATTCGCCAGGGCGCGGCGGGCGTCGATATGGGCCGCAATATCTTCCAGAGCCAGCATCCCATCGAGATGGCGCAGGCGGTAAGGAAGGTTGTTCACGAAGGCTTCACGGATAAGGAAGCGTACGAGTTCTACCTCGATTCTGTCAACTGAGGAAAATCCGTTCATGAACAGGAAATTCCTGTATCGGACAGGAGATTCCTGCATCAGACAGGGAATTCCTGCATCAGACAGGAAAATCCGGTATTGAACAGGAGATTCCTGCATCGGACAGGTGTATACGGTAATTAACAGGAAATTCCGATATCGAACAGAAGAATCCATTATCGGAAAATATATGGAAGGAGAGATAAGTCATGTCAGCGGAATATATGCATGTAGGCATTCCGGTTCTGAACAAAAAACCGGGAATGATCTACAACGAGTGGGGAAGGTTCTGGGTAAATGAGAGCGTCGATGAGTATGACTATAAAATCGAGTATCTCAAGTTTGACGAGGGAACCCGTTTCCCGGAGATCCTTTCCAAACAGCCGCATGTAGCGTACAAAGTCGATAATCTCGAGCCGTACGCAGCGCAGGCTCAGCAGATCATTTTCGGACCGGAGGCGGTTTCCGACACGGTGCGCCTTGCGTTCGTGATCGTCGATGACGCCATCATCGAACTGTACGAGGATAAGGGCTGAGAAACTCTGAACGAAAAAGGAAAAGGGAAAATAGAAAAAGAAAACAGAAAAGGGAAAGACATAAAGAGATAATCAAAAGAGCATTCCGATAATCGTAAACAGCATCAATTGAAATGAAGAATCCTCAGAGGGCGTCCTCATGGGAAGCCGCAAAACAAACCGGGGATTCGGGATGGATTATACAAAGAATTGAGATTCTATTTGGACAATATCATCAAAAAATCATAGGAGGAGTTATGAAGAAGGTACTTTCGATTGGACTTGCTTTGGTTACGGCACTCTCACTTTGCGCATGCGGACAGCAGTCGGGCGCAACATCTCAGACGGGCAACGCCGGCTCGCCAACACAGGACATGGCAGAGACAAAAGCCACGGAGAAGGCGCAGAAAGGCGAACTCAAGCACGTTAAGATGGGACTTGCAATGCAGAGCCTTCAGGCTGCGGCCTTCCATGCATGGGCAGATTATCTTCAGCAGAGATTGGACTACGAAGCGGCCAATCGCGGTTACGAGGTTGAGCTTATCACGACCAATGCGGATAACGACGTCACCAAACAGGCAAACGATATCCGTGATCTGATTGCGGCAGGATGCGAGGTCATCTTCTGCCCGTGCCTTGACTCTCAGGCTATCCTTCAGTCCGTAAAGGAAGTTCATGATGCCGGACGCATCTATGTTTCTTATTGCCGAGAGGTTTCCCATGACGCAACCGGCGATCAGGTTCCGGATCTGACAGTCAACTTCGCTTCCGAGGATCAGGCATATTACGGCATGGTGGATCTCTTTGACATGATGAAGGCCGAAGGCGTTGAACCGGTCAAGATCATTGACTGCTATGGCGACAAGACGGATGAGAACGCTCACAACAGAGAAAAGGGACTTCAGAGAGCGCTGAAGGACTATGGTTTTGAGAATGTTCCGCTGGTTGAGGTTGAGTGCGGACACTGGGAGCCGGATGTATGCGGTCAGAACCTTGAGCCGGTCCTCGCTGCAAACCCGGATGCCAATGTCATGTATTCTTCTTCCGACTTCCTGAACTCCGGTATCCAGACCGCTATGGAAAATGCCGGAATGTGGCATAAGCACGGTGAGGAAGGTCACGTTTACTTCTCTGCGTCCGATATGTATCCGCTCGGCATTCAGCATCTGCGCGAAGGTTACATGGACACCGCGGTAGACCAGGGATGCTATAACTTCGCAGTTCACGCAGCGGAAGGCGCATTTGATCTTCTCGAAGGCAAAAAGGTTGAGCAGGTACAGCTGGTTCTCGGAACCCGCGCGACCATCAACGATATCGAGAAAATCCTGAAAGAGATCCCGCTGTGGGGTAACGACTACGCAGATTATTAATCCCCCGGGGACAGATTACAGGAAATGACATAGCGAAATCATTTTCTGCACATTCTGTAGAAAGCTCTGCAACATCATTGATGTACAACTCTCTGTGGGGCGAGGCGACTGCCTCGCCCCATATCGTAAGTATTGCTGCATATGTCAGATGATATGACTATGATGCATGAATGCTTCACGGTTTTTCCGTGTTGTTTCATTATCATTTCTGGTATCTTTTGAAATCGCTATCTTCTAAGAATGGGGGGAAACACGGTTGTGTCAGAGAAACTGAAACGCTACTCAAGTGACAACAGACAGCTGATGATTATGCTGGGTGTAATCGCAGGCATGTTTATCATACTCTCGTTAACCGTCAATAATTTCTGCACCGCCAGAAACCTTACCAACCTTTTGCAGCAGATTGCGCCGATCGCCGTCATGTCGACCGGAGCGACATATGTGCTTGCAATCGGAGGAATGGACATTTCCAATCCCGCCGTTATGGCGGCATCCGCCGTGGTTGGCGTGTATTTTATGACGACGATGGGCGGAAATCTTGTCGTCGGCGCTCTTGTCATTGTATTGGTCGCATCGCTTCTTGGGCTGATCAACGGTTTTGCGATCGCAAAACTGAAGATGGTCCCGATGGTTGTTACACTCTCGATGATGACGATCGGCACCGGTCTTGCCACGATCCTCAGCGGAACCCGCGGTCTTCCGATTCTTCCGGCGTCTTTTTCGAATTTCCTCAACAAATATGCGGTGATTGTGATTCTCCTTGTCGTGGTTGCGGTTTTCGATTTTGTGCTGACCGGAACAAAATTCGGCAGAATGCTTTATTACATCGGCAACAATGCGAAGACGGCAAAGATTTCCGGTATCGACAGTGAAAACCTCATCATGTTCACCTATACCATCAGCGGATTCTGTGCAGGCATTGCGGGGGTAATCAATACCGCATCCATTGCCACCGCAAGAGCGAACATGGGACCGCAGTCTCAGATTCTTGATATCATCAGCGCAGCGGTCATCGGCGGTGTGTCTCTGAACGGCGGAAGCGGGCGTGTCCGTGACGCAGCGCTCGGCGCCGTTCTGATCGTCGGTCTGACCAACGTGATGAATCTGCTCGGCGTATCGGACTATTATACGACGCTGGTAAAGGGCGGAATCGTCATCGGCGCGATGGGGATTGCGTCCTTCCGGGGGCATCTGGCCGCAAAGAAGGGAGCGTAAGAGATGGAAAACAATCTTTCTTTGGAGCTGAGAAATATCAGCAAAACCTTTCCCGGCGTAAAGGCACTCTCCGGCGTATCGTTCTCGGCCGTTCCCGGTAAGGTGTGCGGCCTTGTCGGCGTCAATGGCGCAGGCAAATCCACCTTGATGAATATTCTCGGCGGTATTCACCAGCCCGACGAGGGCGGAGACATCCTGATCAGCGGAGAAAAGGTTGTCATTGAGAACCCGAAATCCGCAACGGATCACGGCATTGCCTTTATTCAGCAGGAGGTTCAGGCTTTTGACACCATGAGTGTGTACGAGAATATTCTGGCTTCGGATCTGAATAAGTGGCGAAAAAAGAATTCGTTTATTCTGGACCGGGCCGCGATGAAAAAAGAGGCACAGAAATATCTGGATATACTCGACAGTCCTATCGATGTCGATGCGCCGGTGTATTCTCTTACGGTTGGTGACAAGCAGATTATCCAGATTGCCAGAGCGCTCAGTCAGGGCGGGAAGATTCTGCTGTTTGACGAGCCGACGGCATCTCTTTCCGATCATGAGACTGCCAAACTCTTTGAGATCATCAAGAGACTGAAGGCGCAGGGGCACATCGTATTCTACATTTCCCATTTCCTCGACGAGATTTTTGAGCTGTGCGATCATGTCGTCATTCTCCGGGACGGTCAGGTCGTCGGAAAAGCGGAAATCGGCGATATTAATAAGGAAAAACTGGTTGAAATGATGCTGGGGTATCAGATCGAGGGCTCGGCGCATACCCGCAGCGGTTCGATCGGCGAGGTGATTTTCAAAGCGGAACATATCACCGGTGAAAAGCTGCCGAAGGATTTCAGCTTTGAACTTCATCGAGGAGAGATCCTCGGCGTCTGGGGACTGCTTGGATCGGGAAGAAGCGAGTTGTTCAATACTGTTCTCGGAATTGACCGGATGGTGGATGGAAAACTCTGGTTCCGGCAGAACGGAGAACTCAGCGAAATTTCACAGAAAGATTTTTACAGGCATATAGGGTATCTGACTGAGGGCAGACATTACGATGGCCTTTTTCTGAATATGTCGATCGGTCAGAACATCACCAGTTCCAATCTTGAGCAGTTTGCGTCAAAAGGATTGGGAATTCTGAACACGGCAAAGGAACATGTGGAAGCGCGAAGGCTGATGAAGGATGTCAACGTCAAGGCAATCGACGAGAACATGAAGGTCTCGAAGCTTTCCGGCGGAAACCAGCAGAAGGTCATCATTGCCAAGTGGTTCCTGAAAAATCCCGAAATTCTGTTTATGGACGAGCCGACCAAGGGCGTTGACGTCGGCGCAAAAAATGAAATCAAAGATCTGATTTTCCAGAAGGCGGAAAACGGTACCTCTTTTGTGATCGTATCGTCGGAGCTGGAAGAGATCATGAGTCTGTGCGACAGGATCATTGTGATTTATGAGGGCAGACTTGTCGGTGAAGTGGAAAAAGAGGACTTCTCAAAGGAAAATCTGATGAGAGGTATTGTCAGTCAGGAGGGGAAAAATGAAGAAAAATAAGATTGATTTATACAATATGTCTTCTTATTTTGTGCTGCTGGCCATCCTGATTGTCTTTGGCATCGGAGGCAACAATTTCCTGACGTTAAAAAGCCTGTATGCCACGGCAAATAACGGTTCTGCACAGATTCTGATCGCCTGTGCGGCCACCTTCGGACTTCTGGTGGGCATCATCGACCTCTCGGTTGCCGCCATCGGTTATCTGTCCGGTGTGGTCGCCGGCATGATGTTGCATCTGTACAGCGTGCCGTATCCGGTGGCGTTTCTGGCAGGCGTTGCGGTCGGTCTCTTCCTTGGGTGGATAAACTCGCTGCTGATCGTGAAATTCAAGATGAACGGCATGCTGGTCACCTTTGGTATGATGCTCGTCTTACGCGCGGTGGGCAGAATTTTTACGAATGATAAAACCATCACGCTTGACAAAGTAAAACCGCTCCGCCAGGCGAGAATTGATGCGCTGGGCGGATTGCAGATATCACTGATCGTTCTGATCGTGATCATTGTGGCTCTTCAGTTCATTTTGAAGTATACGGCGTTTGGACGCCGGTTGCTTCTGGTGGGCTGCGATGAAAACGTCGCGAAGAGAATCGGTATCAATGCCGACCGGGTCAAGACCGAGGCACTGATGATCGAAGGACTTCTCTGCGGGATGGCGGGATCCTATTTCTGGATCGTGGTTCAGGGCTCGATCGTGACGAGCGGTCTGAACGGCTATGAGTTCCTCGCCATTGCGGGCGCGGTGCTCGGCGGCGTCAGTCTGCTTGGCGGACACGGCAGCATTTTCCCGGGAGCGGTCATTGGCTCCATGGTTCTCCTGTATCTTGCATCCGGTATGGCGAATATGGGTATCGACCTCTTTGTCACACCGTTTGTCCGCGGTATTATTATATTTGTAGCGATGTATGTGGACGCGCTGCGCACCAGGAAAATGATGGGAAACAAGCTTGGATAAGCGAATCAGGCAGAGAATATTACAGCAGAGTAAAGGCAATACCGGACCGGATACGGTGGTATTGCGATTGCTCTGCTGTGTTTTAGTTTCATAGGAAATTTCTCCGAAATTCCCTATGAAACTAAAACGCCCCGCGGACTTTGTTCACGGGGGTCTTCGGTTTTTCTTATGTCACAAAACGCTTCGAGATGATGCACAGTGATCCTTCGCTGGGATTTTTTTTCGGACATAGTATATAATGAAACAAAGTGGATGGTGGCTGCATTGGACGATGCAGGCAGAGAACAAGAGGTCGGCCCGGATAAGAACAGTGTTTGATGTCTGCGCAGGTTGGTGTGCTTTCATGTTTTTTTGGATGGTTGAAGCAGAAAGGGGATATTGCAGATGAAAAAAGGATCGATGAAACTGGTGAAGATACTGGCGGTAATGTTTCTTCTGACGTTTGTCTCCGGATGCGCTGGTAATCAGAAGGCGGCTGAAAGCTCCGCCGCTGCAGAGACCAGGGAAGTCAAAACGGAAGCAAACAAGGCGGCGGAAGGAAAAAAGGTCTACTTTGCAGGACCGCTCTTCAACCACGCGGAGAAAGATTTTAATCGGAAAGTGGTGGAAATTCTCGAGGAGAACGGTTATCAGGTCTTTTTGCCGCAGCGTGACGGGATTGAGGCGGCACTTCTGGAGGGGAAAAGCGAAGAAGAGCTGACGCGGATGATCTTTGATCTGGATTCCGGAGAGGTGGAAAAGGCGGATATCATCTTTATGAATCTGGACGGCCGGGTTCCGGATGAGGGAGCCTGCGTTGAACTTGGCATTGCCTTCGGAAAAGGAAAACGATGCTATGGATTTAAGACGGACACCCGCTCCGTGGAGCTGGGACTGGATCTGAATCCGATGATCAGCGGCTGCATGAACAGATTTTTCAAGAATACGGATGGGGATGCATTGCTCGAGGAGATCCGGAAGTATCTGGCAGAGAATAATCTGTAAGCAGACCGAAGGAAAGGGAAAAAGTTATACCGCTGGAAAGAACGGGATAAGTCACGGTTCCGGGAAGAACACGGTCTTCCGTGCATTATCCGGTGACCGGTGAAGTTTACGGATATCATATGGATGATTTGCCGCTGTACACTCGTGACGTTCGTCGTGAGTCAGGCGGCATTTCTTGAAATATACTATTGCACAGACAATGCAGGAGAATATGAGGATTGCGGAATGAAAGTTGCGATTATAGGAGCCGGCAATGTAGGAAAAACGATATTTCACGACCTTCAATATGTGAATATGATCGATGAGATTACGCTGATCGGACGAAATCTGGATAAAGTGAAGGCAGAAGTTCTGGATGCGGAAAGTGCTGCCGTGGTGAGGGATGCGAGATGTCCAAGGCTTTCCTTTGGGGGATACGAAGCTTCCGGCGGAGCTGACATTCTGATCTTTACTGCGGGGGCACCGAACTTAACGGAAGACCGGATGGATCTGCTTCGGGCAAACTGCGCTGTCGCGGAGACGGTTTTTTCGGAAATCAACCGGTACAACACTGGTGGTTTGATCATTACTGTGACCAACCCGCTGGATGTGATTACCATGAAGGTCCGGCAGCTCACCGGGCGGAATCCGCGCAGGGTTATCGGCTCCGGAACACTTTTGGAGAGCGGAAGACTGACCCGGTTTCTGGCGGAGTTTCTGGAGGTGTCAAGCCGGTCGATTCAGCTGTCAGTGGTCGGAGAACATGGAGCGAGTGCGGTTTCGCTTCTCAGTTCGATCCGGATTATGGGGATGACCGTGGAGGAATATCTCAGGAGTACAACCGGTGAGAAGATGGTTTTGAAGAGCAGTCAGCTGAATGAGATTGTCCGAAATGAGGCGTTAAAAATCTTTCGTGGAAAAGGATATACCAGCACCGGCATTTCTGCGACGGTCTGCCGGATTGTCTCCGCGGTTGCCGAAGATCGCCGGGAGCTTCTGCCGGTTTCCACCGTCCTGCAGGGCGAGTACGGTGTGCACGGCGTTGCCGTCTCGGTGCCGTCGATCATCGGACGCGACGGCGTCGAGGGGATCCCGGAATATGAGATGACGGAAGACGAGAGAAACGGTTTTCTGGCTTCGGTGGATGTTGTGAGGAAGGCGGCTCAGGACGCCGGGATTCCTGTATGAGATCCAAAATGAATTCGTTATCTGGATGAGCTTTACGGATATGGACCTCTTGATCTCCATGCAGCTGCTTTTGCTGTTTATTCTTCATTCTTCAGGAACGACAGGAAATCCCAAGGATATCGTTCGTTTTCAGGAAGCGGTTGCTAAGAAAGTCTTGCCATTTCATACAAAACAAATGTATAATGCTCTCAAAAAACAATTTAACACTGTAAAGGGGGAAAACGTTTGAGCTTTGCTTCAATTATCGAGAGTATTGACAGTTTTCTGTGGGGGTGGCCGCTGATCATTCTTCTGTTCGGCACGCATCTTTTCATGACCGTGAAAACCGGTCTGATTCAGAAGGAGATTTTTAAGGCAATCCGCCTGTCCGTGACCAAAGATCCGGATGTGGAGGGCGATGTCTCACAGTTCGGTGCTCTGACCACGGCGCTTTCTTCGACGATCGGCACCGGCAATATCATTGGCGTCGGAACGGCGGTGGCTCTCGGCGGACCGGGGGCGGTGCTGTGGATGTGGCTGACCGGAATTTTCGGTATCGCGACGAAGTACGCGGAGACACTGATTTCCGTGAAATACCGTGTAAAGAGTGAGGACGGTTCCATGCTGGGCGGCGCGATGTACGCGCTGGATCGGGGACTGGGGAAGAAATGGCTCGGCGTCGTTTTCGCCTCTCTGGCAGCGGTCTGTGCGTTCGGCATCGGCAACATGGTGCAGGCAAATGCGATCGTGGCAAATCTTCGACAGAATTTTGCATGGGATGAGAGTCCGAACGGGACAATGCTGATGTATACGGCTGCATTTGCGCTCAGCGCGATGGTCGGTCTGGTCATCATCGGCGGTCTGAAATCGATCACCCGCGTGTCGGAAAAACTTGTTCCGTTTATGGCACTGTTCTATGTCATCAGCTGTTCGGTGATTCTGGTCCGAAACGCCGATGTTCTCGGTGAGGCGGTCAGGACGATCATCACCTCTGCGTTTACGACAACGGCAGCAGGCGGCGGATTTGTCGGAAGCACGGTGGCGACCGCCTGCCGGTACGGTTTTGCGAGAGGACTGTTCTCCAATGAATCCGGTATGGGCTCGGCTCCGTTGGTTGCTTCCGCGGCGCAGACCCGTAATCCGAAGCGACAGGCGCTGGTTTCCATGACCGGAACGTTCTGGGATACCGTGGTGGTCTGCCTGATGACGGGACTGGTGCTTGTCTCCAGTATCATCAAGTATCCGGCGATCGACGGCCTGTCGGGCAATGGTTCCGAGCTGACAACGATGGCGTTTTCCATGATTCCGGTGATCGGCGTGCCGATGCTCGTGATCGGTCTGGTGACGTTTGCCTTCTCGACCATTCTCGGATGGTATTATTACGGCGAGCGGTGCGCGGTCTATCTGTTTGGCGAGAAAGTCATCCTGCTGTATAAGATTCTCTGGATTGTTTCCATCTTTGTGGGATCGCTGGTGGAACTGAATCTGGTATGGAATATCGCGGATCTTCTGAACGGTCTGATGGCGATTCCGAACATTATTGCGGTGCTTCTTCTCTCAAAAGTGATCACGGAAGAGACGAAGAAGTACTCCGGCGAGCATCTTGCGGACAAGGATGAGACGGAGATTCCGGTTTTGAAGAACTCGAAGAAAGGCGTTTTGTTCTGAATTCTGAGATTTACACAGCATAAAAAGATTTACACAGTATAAAACGGGGCACATCGCACTGACACAAAAGTCGGTGCGATGTGCCCCGTTTTTCTTTTCGTCAGAACGTGCTTCACACTTTCCGATGAAAAAAAACGCTCCGAGAGGATGCACACGCCGCTGAGCGGAAGATATCACCATGCGGTGACCAGCGGACTTTGTTCATTCGTTCGCACTGACGTAATCCAGCTCATTGATCTTTTTGATCTGATTCAGGGTGAAACCTGCTGACAGAACATAGATCAAAAGGACCACAAGAAAATCTCTTAAAAATGCCGCAGGAGAGTAGTATAAGAACACACCGATCGCGGTGGTGCCGAGAAGATAGGGTACCGCCAGTTTGGATAAATGAAATCCCGCGATCAGTCCGACCGCTCCGCACACGGCGGAGAATACCGCGGTGCTGGAGAGAAAGATGGTCTTGAGCTCCCGGTAGCTGTATCCGAGCACGGAAAAGATCGCAATCTGCCGTTGTGATGCGCTTACGGAAAAACGGACAATAAACGCAACGACAGCCATGTAAAAGACGGTTGCGACAATATACAGGAATATGCTCATTCGTTTGGACTCCGGTTCCAGGCTTTCGGCCGGTCTTATAAAGTCTTCTTTCCGGTAAGCGCCAAGGAGCTCGGCCGGCTTATAATCGCAGGCTTTGTTTGAATAGACGCTGTTGTAGACCCGTTCCTTTCCCAGCCGTTCCCTCAGATCATCAATATTCATGTAAGCGGTATACATGACCCGGTAATCGGTGATGGAAGCGACCGTAAAGGCATATTCTTTTCCGGTTACTTCATCAAATACATTCAGCTCGTCATTTTCCTTCAGGCCGTAGCGGGAGGCCAGTGCGTTGCTGATGATGACTTTGCCGTCGAGGTTTTCGGTATTGACCGGGAAGAATTCGCTGGGCGATTCCAGTCCGATAAACGGGACATCTGCCACATAATCCATGTTGTTTATTTTAAATACCTTTTTATATACGGATTCACCGGTATCGGATGGCACGTCGGTATCGTCTAAAAGGTCATATACATATTCGTAGTTGATTTCGGCCGGAAGGCGGTCCATGATATTTACCAGATACTGGTCGAGACCGGTACCGAGCATATAGATCAGCCCCGCCACCAGCGAACCGGTCATAAGGATCAGGAATAAGCCTTTATCCTTTATAAACTGCGAACATATAAGATCAAACATAATCCGGTGCGCCCTTCCCGGATTCCGGCGCCGGGGGATACCGGTATCAAATGTTCCCTTCAGCAATGACACGGGGGACATCGAGAGCGTTTTGTTCAATCTCACCCAGTTGATCAGAAAGCAGATGACAGGCGGCATCAGGATACAATACGGAATGCTGAAAGGAGAGGCTATGACCGGCACCCGTGGGATGCAGTAATAGTTGGAAGGAGAGATGATCGTCGCCGCACTGAACCATATGCTTGCTGTCCAGCCCGCGCATCCGGCGATGAGGGCGATCAGCGTGGAGGGCGCAAGATACATAAGGATCACCTCGTGTTTTTTCACACCCATGGCGTAAAGCGCTCCGATGGATGCGCTTTCTCTCTCAATCGATGTCTTTATTCCGAGATAGAACACAACGGAGACGAGAACAACCAGTCCGATGCCGAGAATGTCCCCTCCCAGTTCATATGCATATCCGTCGATGATCGCCCGGCACATTCTGGCATTGTTGGCCCGGGGGACAAAGGTCAGGACAGCGTCGTTGTGATCGCCAATATTCAGCAGTTCCTTTCGCAGATCATCATCCGTTAAACCTTCTGCCAGTTTATAGGAATAGACAAAGTCCTGTCTTGTCTCCGAACCCAGTTCGGATAATAACGCCGCATAATCTTCGTCCGTCAGGAATGCAAGACCGAACAGCTCACTGTTGGAACTGTAATCCGAGATGTTCCTGGCAGGCATATCATAATCCGTGACCGAACCGAGACCGGTGATCCGAAAGGCGCGTGAAGCGATATGGATGGTATCTCCGGCGGAAAGCCCATATGCCGCAGCGTAACATTTATCGATCACCAGTTCACCGCTCTGAACGGGGTAAGATCCTTCATCGAGAACCAGAAGGTCGATCTTATTACGAACTTAAAAAAAACGCAGGATACTGCCGTTTTCCATCTCCCTGTCAAAGGAAAAGATCCGTTCGGTGGTGTATCCTTTTTGCTGTAGTCGGTCTTCTGCCGGTTCGGCAAGCGGTTTTCGAAGAGAAAACTGGCCGTCCTGATAATTGGAAGTGATATAATTCTCCTCACAGACAGCTTTGGTTGAGTAAGTCACGGAGGCCAGGGTGGACGCGATATACATGCCGATGGCGATAAGCAATGCCATCAGAAGATAGATGTTCCTGTTCCGCAGGATGTCCCTGGGAACGTTATTTTTTAAAATCCCAAGCATAATCGAGGTCCTCCGCATTCGCCGGTTAAGAACATAAAGTGAGTGCTATGATAATGTATATTATAATATATTATAGCTCAGTGTACCGATGAAATGCACCGGATATTATCGACCGGTGATCCGACAGATGCCTGTGACCAGAGACACCTGAGACCAGAGACACCTGAGACCAGAGATGCCTGAGACCAGAGATGCCTGAGACCAGAGACATCTGAGACCAGAGATGCCTGTGACCACAGATGCCTGTGAGGACACAAAAAACAAATTCAACAGGACCGAAACTTCTGCTTGGTTCAGAAAGCGGTGTCTAATACTTTTTTCAGCGTCTTTGCGGATGCCTGAAGTGCTGCTTTTTCATCCTCGCTCAGCCGGATCGGAACTGCACCTTCGACCCCGTCCCTCCCGACAATGGCCGGCATACTCAATGCGACGTCATCGATTCCGAAGTCACCGTTCTGGATGCTCGAGATCGGGAGGATGGATTTTTCATCACGGATGATTGCCTCACAGATGCGCCGGACACTCATCGCGATACCATAGTAGGTAGCTCCCTTCTTCTCAATGATCTCATAGGCGCTGTTTTTAACGCTTTCCGCAATTTCTTTCATCGCTTTATCGTGGTCGAAATGTCCTCTCATTTCGCAGAAAGCATTCAGCGGAATGCCGGACACATTGGCACTGCTCCAGGCCGCAATTTCGCTGTCTCCGTGTTCTCCGATGATAAAGGCGTGCACCGAACGGCTGTCTATTCCCAGATGCTCTCCGAGAAGGTACTTGAGCCGCGCGGTATCCAGAACCGTTCCGGAGCCGAACACCCGGTTCTTCGGAAATCCGCTGAGCTTTGCCGCCACATATGTGAGGATGTCAACCGGATTTGCTACAACCAGAAGTATTCCTTCCCGGTTGAATTTTACAATTTCCGGGATGATAGACTTGAAAATGGCGATGTTCTTATTCACCAGATCCAGTCGGGTTTCTCCCGGCTTCTGACCGGCACCGGCGGTTACGACCACGACAGCGGCATCTTCCGCGTCCCGGTAATCCCCGGCATAGATCTGCATGGGTTTTGCAAACGGCAGACCATGGCTGATATCCAGCGCCTCGCCTTCCGCTTTTTCACGGTTTACATCGATCAGCACCATTTCCGAGAAGAGTCCGCTCTCCATCAGGGCAAACGCTGACGCCGATCCGACAAATCCACATCCAACCACCGCTGCTTTTCTCTGATTCAATGCCATAATATGCCTCCTGAAATCTTCAAAATCAAAACTGAGATTTGAAACTCGTCACTGAACTCCGAATTACGGGACCAAACGATGAAATCCGGTTTAGGGGGATGTCATTTGGCGGGCGGGTTCCTTTGTTGAGTACAATATACTATGAAATTGGTATGCTTTTCTGTTGCAATGGTGACGAAAAATTATAATAGCAGTTTAGCATTAAATGATCACGAAAATGCTATAATAGAAGCAGTAACAAAATCGGATGCACCTTTTAAGAAAAAATGTATTAGTTTTTTTTGAGTCAATATCCCCGCATGGAAACTGCTGTGAGCAAAACAGGAGGTCAGTATGGTTCAGGTTTATTGTTACGATCGATGCACAACGTGTAAAAAGGCGCTGAAATGGCTGGATGAGAAGAAGATTCCGCATGAAGTGATTGATATTAAGGAACATCACCCGGATGAAGCGAAGCTGAGAGAGTATTATCAGAAGAGCGGGCTTCCCTTAAAGCGGTTCTTCAACACCAGCGGACAGATCTACCGGCAGATGGAACTCTCCAAAAAGATTCCGGCGATGACAGAAGAAGAGCAGATCCGGCTTCTGGCGACCGACGGTATGCTGGTAAAAAGACCGCTTCTGATCAAAGACGATCATGTACTGACCGGGTTTAAGCAGGAGGAGTGGGAGAGCGTCCTTCTGTGAAGAACGGAGAGAAACAGGCAACCCGCCGGAGCCTATGTCTGCACGAGGCCCTGACGGGTTGGATTGCTATTGTCTGCTTTTTCGGAGACGGTATTGGAGACTCTGCCGTTTCAGCCCCAGCGCTTCCGCAGATTTCGATATATTACCGTTATAGTGATTCATGGTTTTTCGGATGTAAGTCTGTTCGAATTTTTCCACCGCCTTCTTCAGATCTTCCGGCTTAAAATCCTCATCCGGCAGGTCCGCGGCAGCACTGTTATCCGTGAGAAATGCCGGGAGATCATCTGGAAGGATCTCCGGTCCTTTGCCGCGTGACATCGCATAATCCACCGCATAATTCAGTTCTTTCCGGTTGCCGGGCCAAGGATAGGCCTCCATGTACTGCAGTGCTTTTCCGGAAATGCCGGAAAAACGGTTTCGGAAAATGGACAGATTCTCATTGGCTGCAATCCGTTCCTGAATGAGATTCCGGATATCCTTTCGGCGTTCCCGAAGCGGCGGTATATACAGGGGGCAGACCGAGAGACGGTAATACAGGTCAATGCGGAAGTTTTTTGTCTTCACGAGCTCCGGAAGGAGCTCGGATGTCGTGGAGACAACCGAAAACGAGCTGTAAATGTCGTCGCTTCCGCCCGTTCTCCGGAAGGAATCTCCCTGCAGGACATGGAGCAGGATGCTCTGGGCGCGAAGGGAGAGGGAACTGACTTCCTCCAAAAGAAGAATGCCTCCGTCCGCCTTTTCGAGCAGTCCGGTCCGCTCGTCCTCATTTCCGGTTTCCGTGCCCAGAAGAACCTGTTCCTGTAATTCTTCCGGAATTGCGGCGCAGTTCATGACCTGAACCGGCCGATCCTTCCGCAGACCGGTATTGCAGATCCCGTATGCCAGCAGCTCCGTCTCCGTTCCTTCTTCGCCGGAGATCAGCAGATTCTCCGTTTTTTGTGCGGCCCTTCCGGCGTCGATCATCAGTTTTTTCATGGCGACGCTCTCCGCCGGAATGTCCTCCAGAGACTTCCAAGAGAATTGGTTTACCTGAAGCCGGCTTTCTTTCAGCGCATCCTCAATCCGGCTCAGTTCTTTGATTTTCCCTTCTACCATTTCCATGTTCATCTCGGTATCGACGATTCCGAGAAGCTTCCCGTCCCGAAAAACAGGCCAGGCGTTATTGACGGTGGTAAAGGACGCGCCGCTGCGCGCTTTATACCGGCAGAACCGGTTCGCGATACGGTTCTGTGTCCGCAAGGCGGTCAAAACCGTACTGTAATCCGCGTCAACCTCAAATAATTCCAGAACATGCTTGTGCTTGATCTCATTGTGCGGAAAATCCATGGTGGAAAGACCGGCATTGTTAAAATACACCGCCATGGCATTGCGGTCGTAGAGCTGGATGCTTTCCGGAAAGATATCGAGAGCAGCCTTCAGGAGCTCTTCCATGTGATCATTGTACTTTAAAAAGACCGCGGATTCGCCGCCCGGCATCTCGAAACGATGGTATTGAAATTCCTCATCATTCCAACAGATGGTTTCCTCATCCGGATTGGTGACAAACGCCGGTATATCGGAAAAAACCGCGCCCGGGTAGGCAGACCAGATGTCTCCGAGGCTTTTTTGAAGTTCCGGATTCTTCCATTCGATGGTTGTGATGAAACCGTTTGAATCAAGGGAAATGATAACGTCAAACATCGGTGTCCTCCTGCAAAAAATATTTGCACTATAGATTATCTTACTTAAAAGATTGAAAAAGTCAACAAATTAACTTGACATCCTACAGAAAACGACATATATTTCAGAAAACAAAAAATTATGCAGATGCAAATAAATTTTGCATCAACAAAATCAGGAACCCAACGAAGGGTGTTTCAAAGGAGACGGTTATGGATAACTGCATCGAACTGGGCGGGAAACTGACACTGGAAGAATTTATCCGTATTGTCCGCGGTCATGTGCCGGTCCGTTTTTCCGGGGAATACAGAGAACGGGTGAATCGATCCAGAGAACTCGTGGAACAGTGGACAGCCGAAGAACGGGTGATGTACGGTGTGACAACCGGTTTTGGCGCCCTCTGCACGAAAACAATATCCAAAGAGGAGGCGGCGCAGCTTCAGCGGAATATTCTTCTCTCTCATTCGGTTTCGGTCGGCGAACCGCTCCCGGAGGAGGCAGTCCGCGGAACCATGCTGATGGTCCTTCAGAATCTGGGACAGGGATATTCCGGTGTCCGGTTTGAACTTCTGGAAATGTACCGGGAGTTTTTAAACCGGGATCTCACGCCGTGGGCGCCGGGAGACGGATCGGTTGGTTATCTCTGCCCGGAAGCGCATATGGCGCTGGTGCTTTTGGGGGAAGGAAAAGCGACCTGGAAGGGAGAACTTCTGGATGGAAGAGAAGCGCTGAAACGGGCGGGACTTGCTCCGATCACGCTCGCCTCCAAGGAGGGACTCGCGCTGATCTCCGGCACCACATCCGTGACCGCGATGGGAGCAATTGCCGTATATGACATGATTCAGGCGGCGAAGAGCGCGGATGTGATCGGCGCCTGTTCTCTGGAAAACTGCAGAGGGCTTCTTGCGGCGTTTGATGAGCGGGTGATGTCCGTGAGACCGCATCCGGAGCAGAAGGGCTGCGCGGAAAATGTGCGCACCGTTCTGGCCGGTTCTAAGGTGATCGAGAACGCGAAGACCAGTCACCTTCAGGACGCACTTTCTCTCCGCTGTATTCCGCAGCTCCACGGAGCGGTGAAAAAAACGCTGTATGACGCGAAAAGGACGATTGAGACAGAGATGAACTCGTGCTGCGACAATCCGACCATCTGGCCGGAAGCGGGAGCGGAAGACGTTATCTCCGCCTGCAACTGCGATTCTTCCTATGTCGGGCTGGAGATGGATTCCTGCTCCATTGCGGCCGTCATGCTGGCCAAAATGTCGGAGAGAAGAAATAACCGGATGATCGATGGCAATACGTCCGGATTACCGGCCTTTCTGATCCGGAATCCGGGACTCAATTCCGGTCTCATGGTGCCCCAGTATACACAGGCCGGACTGATCAACCGCATGCGGGTTCTGGCGTATCCGGCTTCCGTCGACAACACGCCAACCTGCATGAATCAGGAAGATTATGTTGCGATGGGATATACCGCAGCCCGGAAGGCCTGCGAGATGGTTCAAAAACTTGAGTATGTGCTTGCGATTGAACTACTGACCGATTACGAGGCACAGGCGTTCCGGGAGCCGGCCGAAACGATTGCTGCGGTTACCGAAGCCGTTTACCGCCGGATCGAAGAGCGGGTTCCGGTGCTGAAAGAGGATGAATTCCTGTACCCGCATATTGAGTTCCTACGGCAGATGATCCACAGCGGGGAGCTGCTGCGAATCACGGAAGCGATCACCGGGCCGCTGCAATGAAAAACGCGGGGAAATGCTTCGGATTATGGAAGCGATCACCGGACCGCTAAGTGAAAACGGCGGGGAACTGCTGAGAATCACGGAAGTGCTCACCGGGCCGCTGCAATGAAAATGCAGTGAAGAGGAATGAGTCCGGGATGAGTGAGAAAAAGCATACGGTATGCGTGTTCCGCGATTCGCGGATCTTAGGAGGAGATACGGCACATGATGACGACAATACAGACACTTCCGCTAGTCATGCCGGAAGAAGAGGCTTTGAAAATTGCCGGAGGATACCGGAATCCGTTTGTGAAAATGATGGCCGGAAAAAAGAAGATCAATCTCCGGCTGATGTACCTCGAAAACCGTTATTACATCTATGAAATCACCTACCATAAAAGCCCGATTGCCAGTCTCTTTGGAAAGGAGGAAGTGGAAAAGAGACAGAAAATCCGCATCATGGTGGACGCGACGACCTGTTCGGCGTCCTATACTTCAGATCCGATTGTCACGGTCCGGAAGGAGACCGATGATCTCAGTGTGCAGGGATCCTATTATGACGATCAGCGGCTGGAGGACTGCGGAGCAAATATGGCAAAACGGATGGTCCGGCGCCGTGTCGGAAAGCAGATATCCATTCGGGCTCTCTCAATGGAAAAAGTATACAGACCGTTTTATATCGCCGTATACGGGGATATGAAAGAGGGGACAAAAGCGCGGTATCTGCCGATCGCAGCAGACGGCAATGAAATCAATACCACGCTGTGAAACAGGAAACAGAGTTTTTGAGTATGCGAAAAGGATTTGGAGGAAGATTTATGTTAATGACGTTGGTGGATGACCTTGCGGTCGTGGCTCTCGTGTGTCTGATCTTCGGCATCGGAGCGTATCTTTCAAAGAAAAGCAGCAGTTCAGAAAGTTTCTTTAATGCCAATCATGCGCTTCCGTGGTCGTTATGTGTCGGCACACTCATGGCTTCCTGGTATAACGGAGCCGGAATTATGGGAACCGTCGGTTATGTCTGCACGATGGGTTTTGCCGCATTTTTCCTGTGGTCGATCGGGTGTCACGCGGTTCGTTTTCCGCTGGCGCTCTGGGTTGCGCCGAGAATTTCCGTGAAAGCGAAGGGCACCATCCCGGAGCTGCTCCGGCTGAATTACGGAAAATTTACATCCATTATGGGTGCGGTCGTCCTCGTGATCACCTGTCTTTCCATCAGTGAGATCGCCTGCATCGGTTATATCGGCGAAGCCGGCTGGAATGCCGACAAGGTTCTGGCTGCGGTCATCGTTGTCGGAATTTCCATCGCGCTGACCTGTCTTTCCGGTCTCATGGGCGTCGCAATCACGGATATGATTTTCTTCGCGATGATGGTCTGCTGTGTCTGCGCCGTTTTCCCGCAGATGTTTTTTGAGGTGGGAGGAATTCACGGATTCCATGCAGCGCTCGATACGGTAGATCCGGCGATGATGACCCCGCTGGGCGGAATTCCGGTGCCCCAGGCGATTATTCTGATTCTTCTCTGCATCAACATCTACAAGGACCCCACATTCTATCAGCGTTTTGCGGCGGCAAAATCTCCGAAAACCGAAAAGAGGGCGATGCTGACCTGTTTCTCCATCTTTATGTCCTTTGACCTTGTTATCATGATGACCGGTATCGTCATCCGTGTGCTGGATCCGTCGCTCTCCAGTCAGCCGGAAGTCGAGTATATCCGTCAGGTGCTGATGCATCTTCCGGTCGGTGTCCGCGGCGTATTCATCGTCGGTGTGGCGGGCGCCATCATTTCCACTCTGGACAGTTACTATCTCTGCGGCGGAGAAATCATTGCCAATGATATCATCTACATGCTGCGCGGCGACAAGCGGCTGTCTGACCGGAACAGTATTCTTGTGACAAGGATTTCGGCGGTGGTGTTCGGTATTATCGGCCTTGCAACCGCGTTCCGTTTTGAGCGCGTGTATGACGCGTTTCTCTTTATTGCCAGTCTTTCCATGACACTCCTCTTTGTTCCGATGATCGCTGCGCTCATGTACGACGGAAGAAAGACCAATGTTGCCGGCCTCGCCTCCATGATTGTCGGAGCGGCATCCTGGATTTTCTTTGGATATTTTCTCCCGATTGATATCGACGGATACGTCATTGATCCGGTTCTGATCGGCCTGCCGCTTTCGCTGATTGCATTTGTCATCGGCAACCGTTTCGGCGTTGATCTGACGGAGAAGAGAAAAGAAGATCTTCTGGCGAAGGGAACCCCGGCGGAAGAACTGGTCAAAGAGGATCGGACGCTCTCGGAAGAGTATAAGAAAGAGATCCGGATCGAATGGATCGGCATGGACGGCGCGCTTGTCCTGCTCTATATTCTGCTTGGATGTTTCTACGGATACGGAATTATCAATCAGGTGGAATGGATCATCGGATACGGTGCTCCGGTCATCGCCATGGGCATTGTGATCGGCGTATTTGCAAAGTATCTCACGGAAGTTGCGTCCGTGATGAATGGAAAAAACAGATAAAATAACGAATCCCCCGAGGATGTACAGAACGGAGTCTGCAGTCAGACATGGTTCTGTACATCCGTTTTCTATGCTATAATTAAAACTGTCTGATAAAAAGGAGACCGCGGATGTGTTTCTTTCGGCCGGCCGGTTTGCCGGCTGCTCATGATTCGACGGATTTTATCTGTCCTTCCTGCGGAAAGCAGGAGTGCGCTGACGGCTGTCGAGGGAAACAATACTGATATGGTGTGAATAACATGGAAAAAACAATATCCGGAAAAACAGGAATCGCATATATCGCACTTCTCATCGTTTTCTTTCTTTGGGGAAGCGTATATGTGGCGAACGGCTATATCCTTCAGTCGCTCAGTTCCATAGAACTGGCCTGCTGTCGTTTTGCAGTCGCGGCCATCGCCCTTGGCGGAGCCGTGGTACGCCTGCGGACTTCGCGCCCCCGAAAAGAAAAGATCCATGTGGAGAAGAAGGATTGGAAGACTTTTCTCTGCATCGGGTTTATCGGTTATTTCTTTTCCATTGAATGTGCGATGCTCTCGATTCAGTGGACCGGTGCTTCGATGGCATCGCTGATCAATTCGCTGAATCCGGTGATCATTTCCGTGTTTGCCGCATTTTTCCTGAAAGAAAAACTGACCGTGAAAAAGATATTCTGCCTGGCACTCGGTCTTTTGGGCGTGCTGGTGGTTTCCGGAGGGCCCTCTGCGGAACCGGGGCAGCTGACGGGTGTTCTCTGGGGAATGGGATCGATCACTACCTGGGCGTGGGCAGTGATGTACGTTCGCCGGCTGTCGGATCGATACAATGCTTTGATGATCACATTTCTTGTCATCACCATAAGCCTCCTCTTCCATATTCCGACTGCGGCGATTGAAGTGGCAGTGAAGGGAATGCCGGTCATTCATCCGATGACGGTAATCTGTATTTTCTATTCCGGGATTTGCGGAACCGCGATTCCGCAGTTTTTGTGGAGTTTTGCACTTTCAAAACTTCCGGCCAGTACATGCTCCATGTTTTATCCGTTGATGCCGGTCTTTTCCGCTCTTCTGGGCGTCATGCTTCTGGGAGAATCCCTCAGCAGCCGTTTCTTTGTCGGCGGCGCCATGATTGTGTCAACGGTTATCATCAGCTGTCTGCCGGATAAACGCGGGAGCCGGGAACAGAAACCAGCTCAGAAACCGCAGGGATAGGATGAAATAGAGAATGATCTCTCTGATCCGCCGGAAGAAAGGAAGAAAGGAATCTCCCTCAATTACGCAGAGACAGAAAGATAAGGTATGGAACAGTTTTACTATAATCACTTTGACAAAATGGAACAGGGCGTCTATTATGCGATTCTCAAGGGAATCCGGGATCTGGAAACGGAATTTCTCATCCCGGTGTGCGAGGCGTCCCGACTCCATGATATTTTCTTTCAGATTCGGATGGACCACCCGGAGATCTTCTGGGTAAAGGGCTATCATTACCGGTTTTACCGGGATTCACCGAATATCATTTTCTGCCCGGAGTATCTTTTTCAAAAAGATAAAATTCTGGAACATCAGAAAGCGATGGATGCGAGAGTACGGAAAATTGTCCGCGGGATGGACGGAATGACAGAACTGGAAAAAGAAAAGTACGTCCATGATTTTATCTGTGAAAATGTCCGCTACGACAAACTCAAAAAGCCGTATTCGCATGAGGTGATCGGACCGCTCGGACAGGGCGTCGGTGTCTGTGAGGGAATTGCGAAGTCGGTGAAGATCCTTCTGGATGCGGCGAAGGTCTGGAATATTATCGTTCTGTGCGGAAACAACCCGGAAAGGGGGATCAAATACCGTCATGTGTGGAACGTTGTCCGGGTCGGGGGGACGTACTACCATATGGATGCGACCTTCGATAACACGTTGACCAGGGAAGCACCCGGAAAAGAGCTCTCCATCCGGTACGATTACTTTAATTTGCCGGATAAGCAGATCTTCCGGGATCACGAACCTCTGATTGCTCCGGCGCCGAAATGCACGGAAGGAGATCATTTTTACTATCGGGAAAAGAAACTGTCCTTTACGAAAGAAGAGGATGTCTATAAGCGGGCGCTTCAGGCGGCAAAAAAGAAGAAGACGCTGATTTTCCACTGGAGAGGCGGGTATTTCACCAGAGAGATCTTTCTCAATCTGGTGAACTGTGTGCGGAAAGCAGGGGAAGAGAAGAATCTGACAGCCTGTATTTCCACGAATTTTGCCCAGGCCGTGATGAAAGTCAGCTTCCGCGAACCGGAGAAACAGGAAGAGATCATTCTGGAGGAAGCGAATATCTCAGAGAAATTCGAAGAGTAAAGATATAAAAGTTACAGAAAAATTAAAATAATTTCAAAATCCATCAAAATAGTATTGCCTTTTGGAAAATATTGGAACTATAATCTGGTTATAGTGGATATGGCTATATGTCATGGATGCGCACGCCGCTGAAATGGAATAGGTCACCTTATGGTGACCATCGGCGGCGCGCAAAGTCCGGGGCGATCCTCTCAGGATTGAGGGGATGGGGTAGGCGAAGTCCGCTTGCGGACTTTGTAAAAAAATATTTTGGAGGAGGAGAAATGTTATGACAGGACAGGCAGTTGAAACAAAACATGAAGCTGATTCAAGGGGAACGGACATCGCCAAGTTTGTGCTTTGCAGTGCACTCGGCATCTTTATGTTCTTCATCAGTGTCAGTTTTGGCGGTAAATCCACGATTCCGCTGGATCATCTGACGACAATTGTAAGGGGCGCTCTCGGTGAAGCTCAGAAATGGGTTGTTCTCGCTGTCATCGCTGCCGGAGCGGCACTGCCGTTTGTGAAGAAAACCTGGAACCAGAGCACACAGTCCGTGGTCTTTTCGGTCTTCAAGGTCGTTGGTCTGATCTGCGGAATTATGTATATGTTCCATCTCGGACCGGAAGAATTGCATACGAATGCGGATCTGTTTCCGTTCCTCTATGTCACGCTTTGCTGTTCGTTATGTTTCCTGATTCCGATCGGAGCGGTATTCCTGTCATTTCTGACGGATTATGGTCTGATGGAGTTTGTGGCAGTGTTCCTTCAGCCGGTCATGCGCAAGATTTGGAAGACACCGGGCCGAAGCGCAATTGATGCGGTCGCATCCTTTGTCGGAAGTTATTCACTGGCTCTTCTGATCACGGACCGTCTCTATCAGAACGGACGTTACAACAAGAAGGAAGCCTTCATTATCGCAACGGGATTCTCTACCGTATCGACCACTTTCATGGTTGTTGTGGCAAAGACCCTCGGCCTGATGGATCGCTGGAACTTCTATTTCTGGACAACGCTGGTGATCACCTTTATCGTCACCGCGATCGTTGCAAGAATCTATCCGACATCCAAAGTTCCGGATGAGTATATGGAAGGCGTTACACCGGATCCGGAGCAGATTGTCACAAGCGACCGTCTGAATGTCGCATGGAAAGATGCGCTGACCGCATCCCATAATTCCGGCTCAATCGTGGACAATGTAGTGAGAAACACAAAGGACGGCTGCCGCATGGTTGCGAACATTCTTCCGACCATCATGTCCATCGGCTTTGTCGGAATGCTGATTGCGCTGTTCACGCCGGTATTCAACATCATCGGATATGTGTTCTATCCGTTCACTATGGCGGTTCAGCTGCCGGAGGCAATGACGGCGGCAAAAGCGATTTCCACGTCGATCGCGGAAATGTTCCTTCCGGCGGCATTTGTCGCGGAAGCGTCGATCCGCACCAGATACGTGATCGCGGTTTCCTGTATCTCGGAGCTGCTGTTCTTCTCGGCGGTCATTCCGTGTATTCTTTCGACCAAGATTCCGGTCACCATTCCGCAGATTCTGATCCTGTGGGTTGAGAGAGTGATTCTGTCGATCCTTCTGGCCGGTGCGGTTGCTCTGCTGGTATTATAACAATCGTTCTACTGTGTTGAAATGTCAAAATCCGGCCGTCTGATGAAAATCAGCGGCCGGATTTTGACATGGTCTGTTCCGCCGGGCACCACTCAGGGTTGAAGGGAAAACGGGAGCCAAAGCCCGCTTGCGGACGATGTTGATTTTTAGAAGTTTAGGAAAGGACATGGGTATACTTTTTTAAGGTTAAGATATTCCTGCCGTCCTTATACTCATACAGCATATCGTCCATCAGATTTCGAACCAGAAAGATACCGAGCCCTCCGATCGGGCGAAGATCTGCCTCCAGTTCCACATCCGGTTCATCCGCTTCCAGGGGATTATAGGGCTTCCCCTCATCGATGAACGTCAGAACGGCTGCGGAAGATGTCTCCTCGAAATCAAATTGTACGGTGACCGGTCCGGCTTCCGAATCGTAAGCATAGGAACTGATATTTGCAAACAGTTCATCCACCGCCATTTTCATCTGAATCATAAGTCTTTCCGTGCATCCCAGTTTTTCCAGCTCAGAAAGGACGAAATTCTTTACGGACGGAATATTCTCAACATTGGAATCAACATGAAATTCTTTCATTTACACAAAGACCTCTTTTCTATAAATGAACCGACCATCCCGTATCTATTTTTTCATGAATCTTCTTTACCGTGTCAATGTCCAGTTTCGGCCAGTCTTCTACCTGTTGTGCCTTATGCGTCACTAAATGAGCTTTCTCTGCACACAAAGCGAGAGGAGTATCGGCCAGAGAATCGGAATAGAAATTCTCAATATCCGGAAAACCCTGGTCGAAAATGTATGCCGCTTTTTCTCTTGCAAACATCAGATTATCCACAAATGCGCCCACGTCCCGATCATACTCGGTTGCAATGAAATTGACGCCGAGTCTTCTGGCGGCCGGTTCGATGATGCAGTTCGGAGAAGCGCTGATGATCAGATCATCCGGTCGTTTTTGCGCCAGATACCATGCGGAAACTCTGCTGATATGCTTATCCCAGAATTTTTCTATCTGTTCGTCAAAATCGTCAATCAGACAAAGGAAACTGAAAAACGTCCGCTCAAAAAGAAACCTGGGGATTTTTTTCCGCTTTAGCTGAATCGCAGATTTCACCAGTTTCGGTACATAGGTAAAAGCTAAAGAAGGATGCCGCCATAAACACCAAAAGGCAAAGCTTACAGCGCAATCCGGATGATAAATCGTACCGTCAAAATCGTACACATTCATTTCAATATTGCATCCTTTCAGCAGAAATTCGGGGTCACTTGATCTGGAAAACCGCATCCAGACCGGTGATATAAAGGACTTCATGGAAATTCGGCCCGATATTCAGAAACTTCATTTGACCGTGCGCACTCTTCATGTTTTTAAAGGTGCTTAAAAGAACACGGAGTCCGGCGGAGGAGACGAAATCGCAGCCTTCAAAATCAAGGATCAGTACTCCGGAAACATCCAGTTCTTCTTCAAAAAGCGCTTTCAGTTCCGGTGCGGTATTCGTATTCAGTTCTCCTTTTAAAAGAATTTCAAGCTGGTTTCCTTCCTTTTTTTTCAGCATTTCCAGTTCCATTTTCTTTCCTCCCGGTTTTTGTATTTTTCAGCATCACATGACCATCATTAAGAGCATCCCGTCTTATTTTATGGTCAGAATCAACATTGTGATATCATCAAACTGTTCCGTATCCGCTGCAAATGTTTCAACCTGATCCAATATTTCGGAAAGAACAGTTTCTCCTTTTTTATCGTCGGTATGATTGAGAATATTCATCAGCCGGTCCTCTCCGAAGAGTTCCTTCTGGGAATTATGAGCCTCGGTAACGCCGTCCGTATAAAGTAAAATACGGTCTCCGGAGGAAAGCTGTATTTCATCCTGCCGATATACGATACCTTCCATTCCGGCCAGAAAAAGACCGTGTTTCTTTTCCAGCGCTTCGCAGGGCATCCCATTTCTCTGGATCATGGGGAAATTGTGTCCCGCATTGGTAAACTGCAGGATCATCGTCCTTAAATCCAGAATTCCGATCCATGCCGTTGCAAACATCCCGGCGTCGTTATTGTCGCAAAGACGGTCATTTACTGTTGTAAATATGTCCGCCGTATCCGTCTGGGTCAGTGCGTAATCTTTGATCATCGTCTTGGCCGTCATCATAAACATAGCGGCCGGGATCCCCTTTCCGGAGACATCGGCGATCACGATACAAAGACGGTTTTCATCGATCATGAAAAAATCATAGAAGTCACCGCCCACTTCCCTGGCGGTCGTCATGGATGCGAAAAGGTCAAATTCCTTTTTTTCCGAAAACGTGGGGAAAATGTTCGGCAGCATATCCTTCTGGATCTTCTCGGCCATTTCCAGTTCGGCTCCGATTCTTGCATTGCCTTCCGCAAGCGTTTTCTCCTTCTGCAACAGATGTTGGCAGCAAATCACCATCTGACGGGAAGCCACCGAAATGATGATCAGCTGTAACAATTTGACAAAATAGTTTGAAATAATGGTATTCTTGAGCATTTTCACGCTGTCATACGGAATTCCCCTGACGGCGTCGTCAAGCCACATGGCATCGTTGGTGACAATGATGGTTCCGGGTTTGTACGCGACAAAATTCAGATCCAGCATTCCGTAATTTGCTCCGAGAATATATGCAAAAAAGAAAACAATGACAGATATCACGGAAATGTATATCGTGTATTTTTCATTAAAATACCGGATGGATAAAAGGATCGGAATTGCCGCCAAAAAAGTGACATTATAGGTAAGTACCATCGTGGTTACGGCATAAACGAGGATACTCGCCGTCATCAGAAGATACTTGATCCACACTTTATTATATTGGAGATACCGGCTGATCCCATTTACAAGACTGATTAAAAGAAGGTTGAAGATCATCAGTCCGCGGTACGGGATCCGGATATAGAAAACACCCGCTTCGAATAAAAACCAGGTTATCGCCACGATCACGAAGGTAACATTAAGGACCAGCGCCATCATGCGATTCGCGTCCAACTCATTCTCACGTAAGATGGGATCATAATTCATATTCTTTTCCCCCATAACTTATCCGTTCATTTTCTGAAATGCGGCTGCATTTGACCGGTAGAGTGTTTGAAAAACCCGGTAATTGCGTTCATAAACCTCTTTGTTTTCCGCATTCGGAAGATAAGTCTGCTTCACTTTGACAAGCTGTTCTGAAAGCTGTAAAACATCGGTACCTTTGATTCCGGCAGCAACGGCGAGCGCCGTTCCGATGGCGCCGACTTCCTGCGCATGATAAACGGTTTCGATGGTTCGCCCCGTGATATCTGCCAGCATCTGACAGGTGACCGGAGACAGAGAGCCGCCTCCCACAAAACGGACCGGATCGGATGTCGTTATTTTGGCATCCTCGCGTTCCAGCATCCAGCGCAAATGGTAGCAGATTCCTTCCAGAACGGCCCGGAGCATATCTTTCTTCCCGTTTTCGATCCGGATGTTGAAAAACATTCCCGCCGCGTTGGAATCACCGAAAGGGCACCGGTTTCCGTGCATCCATGGAGTAAAGATCACACCGTTTGCCCCCGGCGGGACCTGAGCGATCTCTTCGCAGAGATATTCATAAAGGCTGGTATACCTGCTCTCCAGATCATCCGTCACTTTGGTTTTTTTGAGATAGATTCCCACCTCATCCAAAGCAAGGTGTTTCAGTGCCCAATCGAAACATTTTCCGGCGGTTTCCAGTTCGGCATAATAATTGAAGTACCCGCGTTTCGCTGAAAGAACGCCGGTGATCGTCGATCGGAGGTCAAATGCCTGGTGATCCATAAAGGTAGACACCCATCCGGATGTTCCGACATAGATATGGGTTCTTCCGGGGCGGGCGGATCCGGCGCCGATACTCACAAAAGTAGTGTCTCCCCCGCCACCGAAGACCGGAATCCCGGCCACCAGCCCCAGATCGTCGGCGGCTTTCCGGGTAAGTCCGCCAACCAGATCGGTGCTTTCAATGATTTCCGGCAGATGCTCCGGTTTTACACCGTACATTTTTACGAGTCCCTTATTCCAGCCTTCTTTTCCTTTTCTTGTATCATAAAGAAAGGTTGCAAATGCGGTATCGGCGGTTCGAATGATCCGTCCCGTACAGCGGCCTGCAAGGTACTCATTGATATCCAGCCATTTATCGGTTCTGGCGAAAACCTCCGGCTCATGCTTTTCCACCCATTTATATTTCCATACCGGATCCTTGGCACTGGTGGAAGCCGCATAATTCACGCTCAGATTTCTTATAAGTTTATATAGACTGCAGCCGAAAACCTTAATGATGCCCCTGCCCATGCAGTCTTCATATTCCTTTATCCCCTTCTGATCCAGATAGTTCATCGGACGCCGCAGGGCATTACCATTCGCATCGACAAGGACGGTTCCCTGAATCTGTGTACAGAATGCCATTCCGGCAATCTCTTTTGGCAGTACATCGGATTTAAGAAACAGATCCCGCGTGGTGGAACAAAGCGCTGCCCACCATTCTTCCGTATCCTGTTCGGCGCCTCCGTCTTTGGTGATATAAAGCCCGTAAGAAGCGGAAGAGCTGGCTAAAAGCTCTATCCCGGAATCGATATGAAACAAGCAGGTCTTGACACAGCTTGTGCCGAAATCATAAATGATAATATACATGCTATGCTGTCCTTTTTGAAAATGGATAACATCCCGGTTATATCCTGCTGTTACGGGACATGCCGTCTGATCCGGCAGATGCAGAACATACAATCGGAAGAAGAATACAGATCAACGGCAAATAGTGTCCCATACTGGGTGTTATGTATAACTTTATTGTACCACAAGAAAGAAGGTCATATTACATTCTTTTACAGGGGATTCGGCGGGGGATATCCGGCTGATCGGGAGCATCGGGCAGTCGGATGTCCTGCATCATTGGACGGATTCCTCGAAATTTCCATGACATAACAAGAGAAAAAAGATATAAATAATAGATTATAACAGTGATACGAAATTATGAATATAAGGAATCGAAACAGAGGAAAACGAGAAAAATATTCATTAGACTTTCTAAATCATACTTGTATAATTTGATTATACAAGTTAAAAGAATAATTCGTCATGCAATTTGCTCGAGAGGAGGTTCAGTTGTGCTGATATGGATCATTGACGAGGAGTGGAAGGATTACGACATGGAACGGGAATACCTTGAGAAAGTGTATCCGGGCGTCGAAATCCGATGTTCCTCCTACGACTATGAAGAGGATCTGACGGAGTTCGGATACCGGGCGGACGGGATTCTGGCACAGGTTTATGCGCCGATTCCGAAGGCGACCATCGATCGGCTGGAGTGCTGCAAAGGGATTGCGGTATACGGCGGAGGATATGAGCGCGTGGACACAAAAGCTGCGCGGGAAAAGGGAATCGGCGTGACCAACATCAGCGGTTACTGCGCGCCGGATCTGGCGGACTATGTCGTCGCAGCCATGTATTTTGCCAATAAGAACATTGCCGGTTTCAGTCAGAATGTTCTGGAAGGCGCAAAGAGAAACCGCTGGGGAATGATGGCAGTGGACCGGATTCCGCATCGGCTGTGTGATGAGATTCTCGGTATCTACGGTTTCGGAGTGATTGGAAAAGAAGTGGCAAAGCATGCTCAGGCCGTCGGAATGACGGTGATCGCCTGTGATGATTTTGTTTCCGGGGATCAGATGAATGAGTACGGAGTGAGAAAAGTATCCTGTGAGGAACTGTTCGAGACATCGGATTACATCAGCATTAACCTGAAGGGATGCCCCGAAAATGAGTATAAGGTTTCCTCACGCGAACTGAGCCGTATGAAGGAGACCGCGTGGCTGATCAATACCTCCCGCGGACTTGTGATCCATGAGGACGATCTGATCGCCGCAGTGAAAGAAAAGCGAATTGCAGGAGCGATTCTCGATGTAATCCGTCAGGAGCCGCCGACCGGTGACGAGAAGATTCTGGACTGTCCGGGGATCTATGTGACACCGCATGTATCCTATGCATCGGTGGAATCGTTCCGTGCGCTGAAAGAATTTGCGCTCTTCAATCTGACGGCGATGCTGGACGGAAAAACGCCGAGAGATCTGGTCAATTAGAAATAGAAGAACCAAACAGAAATGAAACATGGAATAAATGCCAATGGCGGCAGAACAGGAAGTCATTCGGCATTTATATTTTTTTAGAACAGAATTATACAAGTATTATACAAGTCAAGAAGGGAGAGGATATCAGCATGATTCTCACAAAAGAACAGCAGGATATGCTGGACGGAAAGTACGGTGAGGGAACCGCATACGCGATGAAGATTCAGGTGGCGATCGGCGAATGTTTTGACGCAGAGCGGATGGTTCCGATCACGAGAGCGCACGTTGCACTGTCCAATCAGGAGGCGGATCTGTGGTTTTGCGAAAAACTGGTGCATGCAGGAGCAAAGTGCCGGATTGCGCCGACGGTAAACCCGGGATTCTGCTATGACTTTTTCACATCACATAAGATGGTGGACGAGAAATTTGCGGATCTGATGCACCGGACCAATGAAGCGTACAAGGCGATCGGAGCGCAGCTGACGTACAACTGCACGCCGTATATTGATACGAACGTTCCGATGTTCGGTGAGACCGTCGCCTTTTCTGAGTCCAGCGCAACGCCGTATGTTAACTCGGTCTGGGGCGCGCGGTCGAACCGGGAAGGCGCGAACAGTGCGCTGTGTGCGGCAGTGACCGGTTATGTTCCGGAATACGGTCTTCTTCTTGAGGAGAACCGGAAAGGCGACATTCTGGTTCACGTGGAGGCGGACATCAAAAATGACTATGACTACCACATTCTCGGTATGCTCGGGAAAAAGATCGGAGAGGGAATTCCGGTATTTGAAGGACTTCCGAGAGAGACGATCACGAAAGAGGGACTTCGAAACCTCGGCGCGGAGCTGAATACATCCGGAGCCTACGCGATGTATCACATCCCGGGATTTACGCCGGAGGCACCGACACTGGAAGCCGCATTCGGCGGAAATAAGCCGAAGCGGGAGGTGACATTGACCAACCGGGATATGGAGGAGATTCTGGAAGAGATCTCCGTATCCGGAAACCGGCCGATCGACTTTGTCATGTTCGGATGTCCGCATTTCACACTCAGCGAAGTCCAGCATATCGCGGAAAAGGTCAGGGGAAAGAAACTGAAAAAGGAAATGTGGATTCTGACCTCCAGTCTGGTCAAGGAGATGGCGGTCCGCATGGGACTCGATGAGATCATCGAAAATGCGGGAGGAACGATCGTGCCGGATACCTGCCCGGATCAGCCGTGTTGGGGACATCTGAGAGGAAAGATCGGAATTACCGAGTCGCCGAAATGCGCGTACTATCCGCAGCGCCGCGGAATCCATTTTGTCATTCGTGATCTGGATACATGTATTGAGGCCGGACTGACCGGGGAGGTAAAGGGATGAAGCAGTATAAATGTCACAAGATTTCCGAAGGCTGTGCGGAGGCGCAGGTGATTGTCTCGAAGGATCACATCATGTTTTACCTGATGAATCCGGAGACGGGGGAAGTGATTGAGAAAGCACATGATCTGGAAGGAAGATCCGTCGCAAAAAAGATTCTGGTATTCCCGGGCGGAAAGGGAAGTTCCGTGGTGCAGGCAGACGGACTCTATCAGTTGAATATGCATGAAAATATGCCGGCGGCGATGATCATTCAATATCCGGAGACGGTGCTGGTTTCGAGTGCGATCATCATGGAGGTGCCGATGGTGGACAAGGTTGATCCGGCCTTTTACGAGGAAGTCAAAGACGGAGACACGGTGAAGGTGGACGCGACCAACGGATTGATTGAGATTCTGTGACCGGAACATACTTGAGGGAAGGCATTTGCTTTTTCATAAATGTGAATCATTCAAACAGAAAGGAAAAGGAGAGAGGGCTTATGAAGAAAACAATCGCAATGGGAATGGCAGTATTGACAGCGCTGACGCTGGGCGCGTGCGGCGGAAGAAACTCCGGCAATGCTCCGGCGGAAACCGCGGCCAAAGCCGCCGGTGAGAGTACCGGTGCCGCAGCGTCGGAATCCACAGCAGCCGCGGCGGATCCGAGCGGAGCGGGATCTGTGGTAACCATCAAGCTCGGCCATGTCGAGGCGGAAGACCGGTCGACGCATCAGGCACTTTTGGAGTGTTTCAAGAAAGATGTGGAAGAGAAATCGAACGGGCAGATTCAGGTCGATATCCATCCGAACGGCGCGCTCGGCGGCGATACGGAGCTGACAGAGTCCGTCGCCATGGGAACGCTGGAAGCGGCGCTTCCGTCCACATCCGTTCTGGTAACATACTCGGATGATTTCGGCATCATGGATATTCCGTGGCTTTTCCATGATTCTCAGGCGGCGTTCGATGCAATGGACGGAGATATGGGCGTCTATTTCAACCAGAAACTGGATGAAGTCGGAATCAAGTGTCTCGGCTATTCCTACAACGGCCTTCGAAGCATGACCAACAGTGCCCGCCCGATCGCAAGTCCGGAAGATCTGAAGGGATTAAAGATGCGCGTCATGGAGAACCAGGTCTACATTGATTTCTTCAATACACTCGGAGCCAGCGCGACACCGATGAGCTTCAACGAGCTGTACACAGGCCTTCAGCAGCACACGGTTGACGGACAGGAGAACCCGCCGTCACTGATCTATGCCAGCAAGTTCCAGGAAGTACAGAAGTATCTCAGCCTGACCGAGCATACACACAACTTCCTCGCTTTCATTTTTAACAAGAAGTTCTATGACGGTCTGACCGCCGATCAGCAGAAAATTCTCTCGGATGCGGCGCAGCATTTTGTCACCGAGCAGAGGAAGATGGAACTTGCGGATACACAGACCTTTGTGGATAAGCTGAAGAGCGAGGGCGTGGAGGTCAATGCGCTCACCGGAGAGCAGAAGGATGCCTTTAAGAAGGCGCTGGAGCCGATGTATACCAAGTACCGCGAGGTATTCGGCAAAGATCTGTTCGAGATGGCGGAAAAATACAACAAATAAGATGTTAAATGCTGCGTGGCAGGAAACAGGGGGATATCGATGGATAGGAAGAATGGACTTGCCCGGATTACCGGCCTGTATGATCATCTCGAAGAATATGTTCTGGTGGGGAGTCTGGTGCTGAACGTCGTGCTCGTGTTTGCTCAGGTTATCATGAGGACGGTTTTTCGGAATTCACTGACCTGGTCGGAGGAGCTTTCCCGGTATATTTATATCTGGGAGATCTGGCTCGGCGCCAGCATTGCATTGAGAGAAAAACAACATATCCGTGTGGAAATGGCACTCGGTTTTCTGAAAACCGAGCGGGCGAAAGCGGTGCTTACGGCTCTGGCGGACATCATCTGGTTTCTGTTCAATGTATATATGATATGGAACGGATATGAGCTTTTAGAATCCATGGCCGGAAGAAAGGCGGTCTCTTCGGGAATGCATATCCCGATGGTTCTGATCTACGTTGCAATTCCGACTGCGTCGTTCCTCACGGCGCTTCGGCTTCTGGGCTGTCTCAGAGATGATTTTCGAACCGTGATTTCCGGAAAACGCGACGGAGGTGAGAGTGCATGAGTGCTGCTGTTTTATTTGGAAGTTTTGTAGTTCTGCTGATGCTGACAGTCCCGATCGGGTATGCCATCGGTATCTCGAGCCTGATTGCGATCTACTATTTTTCCGATATCCCGCTGATGATTATCGCGCAGAAATGCATCACCGGTGTGGATTCCTTCCCGCTTCTGGCGATTCCGTTCTTCATGCTCGCCGGAAATCTGATGAGTTCCGGCGGCATCGCAAAGCGGCTGGTAAACTTTTTCGATGCGCTGATCGGTCATGTGACCGGCGGACTCGGGATGGTTACCATCGTGGTCTGCATGTTTTTCGCCGCCATCTCCGGCTCGGCGGTGGCGACGGTATCGGCGGTCGGGGCGTTTATGATTCCGCAGATGGTCGCACACGGCTACAACAAGGCATTCTGCGCGGCGCTGACTGCCGCAGCCGGAACCATCGGCGTCATCATCCCGCCGTCCATTCCGTTTGTTATCTATGGCGTTGTATCCGGCACGTCGATCACCGATATGTTTACCGCCGGTTTTCTTCCGGGCATTCTGATGGGAGCCGCTCTCATGATCGTATGTTATCTCGTATCCAAAAAGAACGGATACCGGGGAAAAGAACACGCGTCTTCCCCGAAAGAGATCTGGGCGGCATTCCGGGAAGCGGTCTGGGCGATTCTCTCGCCGGTCATCATTCTCGGCGGAATCTATTCCGGTTTCTTTACGCCGACGGAGGCGGCCGTTGTCTCGGTGGTTTATTCCTTTGTGGTCGGCGTATTTGTCTACCGGGAACTGGATGTGAAGGGCGCGTACCGGTCCTTCCGTGATGCGATCGTGGTCAATGGAGCAACGACATTTATGGTCGGATTTTCCACCGTATTTGCGGCATTTCTGACCATGGCGCAGATCCCGAGGATGATTGCGGATGCGATTCTCGGTTTTACCAGCAACGGAATTTTGATTCTGCTCATCATCAATCTGCTGCTCATTATTGTCGGAATGTTCATTGACAATATTCCGGCGACGATCATTCTGACGCCGATTCTGCTTCCGATCTGTCAGGGCGTCGGAATGCATCCGGTGACATTCGGCATCATGCTGACCATGAATCTGGCGATCGGTTTCTGCAGTCCGCCGTACGGCATCAATCTGTTTGTCGCCACGGCCATCTCGGACGTGCCGCTGGAGGCGATCGTAAAGCAGATCGCAAAGCCGCTGATGGCATTGATTCTGGTTCTGCTGGCCGTGACTTATGTGCCGTTCCTGACGACGATGTTTATCCAGTGAACGGGAAAAAAGGAAGAAAGCATGTCACCGAACATGACAGATGTGTCAAGTCTGTCGAGGAGAATGTCTTATTATCATGACAGCTGCCGGATATTCATGGAAGTATGGATTAAGGCCTTTTGAACGCGGAAATTATAACGTATGGCGTCTGTTGATATGGACAGGCGCCATTTTCATTATTATAATTTTTTTTAGACTTCGAGATTAAGGAGAGAATGTTTTATGCAAAACAGACCGTTCGTTCAGAAGAAAAAAGAGAGCATGGTTGATCTGGCATATGCGGGGATCCGGAATCTGATTCTGACCGAAGAGATCCGGCCGGGTTCACTTCTCAGCGAAAATCAGCTGGCGGAGTACCTTCACATGAGCCGGACGCCGGTCCGCGAAGCAATCCGGAGACTTCAGGCGGAGGGACTTCTGGAGTCGATCAAGGGAGCGGGAACATTTTTAAAGCCGATCTCGGCAAAGGATGTCCGGGATGTCTATCAGATCCGCATTTTGCTGGAACTGGCCGCGTGTGAGACGGCGATCGTAAAGATTACGGATGCGGAGATTGAGGAAGAACGGAAACTCCTGAAGAATCTGTTAAAAAGGCATGCAGCGGGAGAAGAGATCGACCGGATGGAATTCAGCCGTCTGGACGGAAATATCCACGACATGATCATTAACAAATCGGACAACTCCTACATCAAATCGCTGGTGAAGCAGATTTATTTCAATGTGGACCGGTTCCGTATCATTTCCTTTAAGGTATCGCTGAATCTGGTGGCGAGCACGGAGCAGCACCTGGATCTTCTGGACTGCATTCAGGAGAGAAATCTTGAGAAGCTGAAGGAACATCTGAAAAAGCATCTGGAGTGGTCGCTGAAGCTTCTGCTGGACAATATGGAACTGTGAAATAATGCAGTGAGAGCGGAAAGGCAAAGAAAGGCAGCATAAAGAATGAATATCAGGGAAGAGAGCCGCAATGCGGTCAGGGAAATACTGGAAAAGGCCCATCTCCGCGCCGGGGATCTGTTTGTCGTCGGATGTTCGTCCAGTGAAGTGATGGGCGATGCGATCGGAACGAATACCAGCACGGAGATTGCGGATGAATTGTATGCCGGAATTCAGGAAGCACTGAAGGAAAACGGTGTCTTTCTTGCAGCACAGTGCTGTGAACACCTGAACCGCGCACTGGTTGTGGAGCGGGCAGCGATGGAAAAATATGATCTGGTACAGGTCAATGCGATCCCGCAGCCGAACCACGCAGGCGGTGCGTTTGCAACGGTTGCATACCGGCGGATGGAAGATCCGGTGGTGGTCGAAGATCTGAAAGCAAAAGCGGAGGCCGGCATCGACATCGGAGGAACCCTGATCGGGATGCATATTAAACCGGTGGTGGTTCCTCTTCGGATCTCGGTGGACCGGATCGGTGAGGCAAGGATCATCTGTGCAAGGAGAAGACCGAAATACGTGGGCGGAGCGAGAGCTGTGTATGATGAAACGTTGATGTGACGGAAAAGATGTCAGAACAGCCATCCATTGAGAAAAACGTTTTTAAGACAGAGGAGAACCAGTTTCAACGTATAAAAAACGGAATAGACCGCAGACGGAAGGGATTCCGTGCGGAAAGACAGGGGAGGAAGCGTATGATACGAAGAAAGGCGAAAGCGGCGGCCATATTCTGCGCATTATTTGCTTTTATGAGCCTTGCGGGATGCTCGGCGGGAGCGTCCCGGCCCGGAGGAATACCGCAGGATAATGCAGCCAAGGAAAGCAGCGCAGAGGAAACGGCTGAAAACAGCGGTACAGCTGCTTCTTCCATGAGTGAATCAGAAGAAGCGTTTGCCAGGAGAGAAGAAACGGTACAAAACCTTCTCTCGCGGATGACGCTGAAACAGAAGATTGCCCAGATGATGATGCCGTCGATCCGGAATGAACATGCAAAAGAGCAGGGCGGAATCACGGAAATCAGCGACTTCAACCGGAAGGCGGCGGAGTACGGATTTGGGGGATACATTATTTTCGAGGCGAACTGTAAGAATTCGGAACAGATTGCGAATCTTACGGCAGGTCTTCAGAAAACACAGCTTTCTGAGGGGAACGGGACAGACATTCCGCTCCTTCTGGCAATCGATCAGGAAGGCGGAAAAGTAGTCCGGATTCCGGAATCAACACATTTTCCGGGCAATATGGCGCTGGGAGCGATCGGAACGGCAGATTCCGCGGCGAAAGTAGGTGATATTATCGGGGAAGAATTGGCTGCGATGGGCATCAATGTGGACTTCGCACCGGTTGTAGACACCAATACCAATCCGAACAATCCGGTCATACATGTCCGTTCTTTTTCGGAAGATCCGGATCTCGTCGGTGAATTGGGAACGGCGTTTTTGAAGGAACTGCAGTCAAACGGAATTGCCTCGGCAGCGAAACATTTCCCGGGCCACGGGGATACGGAGACAGACAGTCATACGGGACTTCCGAAAGTCAGAAAAACGCTGGAAGAATTGAGGAAGAAAGAACTTCGTCCGTTTGCTGAAACGATTGCAGCGGGAACGGATATGGTCATGACGGCACATATTCAGTACCCGGAGATCGAAAAAGAGACTTACGTTTCGATGGCAGACGGAAAAGAGATTACGCTTCCGGCGACCTTGTCCAAACGTGTCATTTCCGGGATTCTGCGGGATGAGATGAAATATGACGGAGTCGTTGTGACGGACTCCTTCGGCATGGCGGCGATTCGTAAACACTTCGATCTGGTGGATGCCGGTGTGCTGGCGATCAATGCCGGCGTGGATCTGATTCTGAATCCGGGAGATGTGGTCACGGAAGACAATATCGCTGAAATGGGGGATTATATCGAGAAAATTGCCCAGCGGGTTCAGACAGGAGAGATTCCGGAAAAGCGGATTGATGAATCGGTTACCCGGATACTTCGTTTAAAATACGATCGCGGAATCCTGTCCAAGGCAGAAACGTGGAAGGCACTGACGGAAGAAGAGATCAGAAGGTCCGGTGAGGAAGCAAAGAAAATTGTCGGATCCGGGGAACACCGGGAGGAAGAATGGGAACTTTCCCGGAAGGCAGTGACCATGCTGAAAAATGATGCCGCCGTTCCGTTAAAGGATGCGTCTACCGTCGTGTTCTGTCCGATGGAAGATATGCTGAATTCTGTAAAATATGCGGAATACCGGCTTCGGGAGAGTCAAACGTTCCGGACTCCGGCAGACGGCAGCGAGCAGCTGAAGGGGGTATTTTACGGCAATGCACCGGCATCCGGGATCTCCGATGCGATCCGGGAGGCGGAGCAGGTGATTCTGATTACGTACACGACCTCGAAGGATAGCATGAATCCACAAAAGACGCCGGCCTGCGCATATGCGCATGAAGTTATCCGGGAAGCACATGCTCAGGGGAAAAAGGTAGTCCTGATCAGTTCGCTTCTTCCGTACGATGCGGTGGCGTATTCGGATGCGGATGCAATCCTCATCTCTTACGGCGGCCGGGGAATTACAAAGCTTCAGATGGAATCCGGAAAAGAGCCGGTGTTTGCTGGACATTACGGAATGAATATTCCGGCGGCGATCGGCACGGCTGCCGGGATGAGCAAAGCGGAAGGAAAACTTCCGGTCAGCATTCCGGAAATGAACGAAAAATTCGAATTCACCGACCGCATTCTTTATCCGATCGGTTCCGGAATTACAAAATAAGATAAAATGAAAACCGTTTTCATATTGACACATCCCTCTCGGGAGAGTAATATGATAACGGTTTTCATTTTGGCAAAAAGATGAAAGCGAATACTATAGAGAAAAAAGTTCTCAGATTGGATTCTGAAGGAGAAGTAAAGTGAAGAAGAAATTATTTGCAGCTGCAGCGGCTGTGGCATTGGCGGCAGCAATGATGATCGGCTGCGGAAACAAGGCGGCTTCCGGTAACGGTTCGGCAGCAGAGAAAAATACGGAGACAACGTCGGAAGCGAAAGCGGAGTCCGCTGCAGCATCGGAAGCAAAAGTTTCTATTGTGTGTACGAACTTTGCGGAGTATGATTTTGCAAGAGCCATCGCCGGCGATAAGGCAGAGATTACCATGCTGCTGAAGCCGGGGGCGGAGAGCCATACTTATGAGCCGTCTCCGGAAGATATCATCCGGATTCAGGACAGTGATATGTTTGTCTATGTCGGCGGCGATTCCGATGAGTGGGTTGCAGACATTCTGGATTCCATGGATCAGTCCAAAATGCATGTATTTAAACTGATGGATCAGGTCGATACCGTCCAAGAAGAACATGTGGAAGGAATGGAAGCCGAAGAAGAGGAGACAAAGTCCGAGCAGGACGAGAAGAATCTCGGAAAATCGGATCAGGAAGAAGAGCCGGAACTGGACGAACATGTCTGGGCGTCTCCGGTCAACGCGATGCAGATCGTGGAGAAGATGTCGGCGCAGATCGCGGACATTGACCCGGATCACAAGGAAGAATATGAGAAGAATGCTGCCGATTACATCGGAAAAATCCGGAATCTCGACGAGCAGTTTAGGGATATTACGGCAAATGCGGCAAGAAAAGAGATTATCGTTGCAGACCGTTTCCCGTTCCTGTATTTTGTAAAGGAATATGGCCTGAAGTATTATGCGGCGTTCCCGGGATGTGCATCCAACACACAGCCGTCCGCGCAGACGGTGGCGTTTCTGATCGACAAGGTGAAAGAAGATCAGATTCCGATGGTATTCCATATGGAGCTCTCCAATGAGCAGATGGCAGATTCGATCGCGGAGGCGACCGGGGCAAAAGCAGAACTTCTGAATGCGGTTCACAATGTGAGCGCGGAAGATTTTGCAAAAGGCGTGACTTACGTCGACCTGATGCAGCATAATGCAGAGGTGCTGAAGGAAGCGCTGAACGGATGATAAGAAAACACTCGTTGTTCGTATAAACAGCGGATGCACGGCATGACCGCCAGGTGCGGGAATGCCGTGCATTGCGTATTGTGCGGAGAAAACGACAGCGCGCGAATTCCGTACAATGCGTATTGTGCGGAGAAAACGACAGCGCGCGAATTCCGTACAATGCGTATTGTGCAGAGAAAACGATAGCGCGAGAGCCAAACCGCAGAGAGATCTGGGGCGAATGAAAAGAGAAAAGTAAAAGATCAAAGAGAAAAGAAAAAGAGGATCAGATGGAAGGATTTTTACCGATCAACCGTCAGGATATGTTGGAACAGGGAATCTCGCAGCCTGACTTTGTATATGTGTGCGGAGACGCGTACGTGGATCACTCGAGCTTTGGCGCAGCGATCATTTCGCGCGTGCTGACGGCCCACGGATATACGGTAGCCATGTGCTGTCAGCCGGACTGGAAAGACCCGGCGTCCGTTGCGGAATTCGGAGAACCGAGACTGGGGTTTTTGGTTTCATCCGGCAATATGGACTCCATGGTCAATCACTATACGGTTGCCAAAAAGCACAGAAGCTACGATTACTACAGCCCGGGCGGTGAGATGGGCAAACGCCCCGACCGTGCGGTTACGGTATACTGCAATCTGATCCGGCGGACATTTAAGCATACTCCGATCATCATCGGCGGCATAGAGGCGAGTCTTCGCCGTATGGCACACTACGACTACTGGTCGGACAGCGTCCGCCGTTCCATATTGCTCGAATCCGGCGCCGACATCATTTCCTACGGAATGGGAGAGCGCAGTATTGTGGAGATCGCGGATGCGCTGGCGTCCGGCATCGGGGTGCAGGACATCACCTGGATCGAGGGCACGGTGTTCAAGACGAGGGATGAAATGCTGGTGGAGGATGCCATCCGTCTGCCGGATTACGAGGAGATCCTCCGGGACAAGCGGAAAATGGCGGAGAGCGTGCATATTCAGTACGAGAACACCGATCCGATCGCGTCGCGGCGGATGTATGAGACCTATGACGGGAAGACGTTTGTGGTGCAGAATACGCCGTCAAAGCCGCTGACAGAGCAGGAAATGGACGATGTCTACGCGCTTCCGTACACCCGGAGATGGCATCCGGTTTACGATAAGGACGGAGGGATTCCGGCGCTTTCCGAGATCAAATTCAGTCTGACGTCCTGCCGCGGCTGCTACGGCCAGTGTAATTTCTGCGCTCTGACGTTCCATGAGGGACGGATCGTTCAGGTGAGAAGCCATGAGTCCATCATCCGGGAAGCGGAGCAGATGATAGAAGATCCGGATTTCAAGGGATATATTCACGATGTCGGCGGCCCGACGTCGGAGTTCCGCGGCCCGGCCTGCGCGAAGCAGCTGAAGTTCGGTGCCTGTAAGAACCGTCAGTGTCTTTTTCCGAAGCCGTGCAGCCAGCTGATTGTCGATCACAGCGATTATCTGAAACTGCTCCGGAAACTCCGGGAGCTTCCGAAAGTGAAAAAGGTGTTTGTCCGTTCCGGTTTCCGGTTCGATTATCTGATGGCGGATCCGAACAAGCAGTTCCTCTATGAGATATGCAAATATCATGTTTCCGGTCAGCTCCGCGTTGCGCCGGAGCACATCAGCGACAATGTCCTGAAGGAGATGGGGAAACCTTCCTTCTCGGTCTACACGGCATTTGTCGACGAATTTCAGAAGATCAATCAGAAACTCGGAAAAGAGCAATATGTGGTTCCGTATCTGATGAGTTCTCATCCGGGAAGCACGGTTAAGGATGCGATTCAGCTGGCGGAGTATCTTCAGAAGAATCATCTGAATCCGGAGCAGGTTCAGGATTATTATCCGACGCCTGGAACGGTATCGACCTGCATGTACTACACCGGCATCAATCCGCTGACGATGGAGAAGGTCTATGTGGAGCGCAATCCGCATGAGAAGGCGATGCAGAGAGCACTTCTTCAGTATCGCGATCCGAAGAACTACGAGCTGGTGAAGGAGGCGCTGCTTCAGGAAGGCCGCGAGGATCTGATCGGATTCGGCGCCGATTTCCTGATCCCTCCGAGGAAAATGGAGTATAAGGCGGGAAAGTCGGTTCATCCGGCAAAATCCGGGAAGAAGGGGCTGGGAGGACAAAAGGAGATGTCCGGTCCGGCAGGGCGCAAAGAGACGTCCCGTCCGGCAGGACGCAAAGTGACATCCCGTCCGACAGGGCCAAAAGGAGACGTACGGTTTGGGAAAAAGAATGCTCCGGGATCGGGAACGTCGTTCGGCAGGTCCGGGGAAACGCAGAGAAAGAACAGCGCAGGACCGGATCGGAGAAACGCCGCGAAGAAAGACGGAAGATTCGGCAAAAAAACATATGAAAAACCGGCACGCGGACGAAGATAAATCCTCGCGTATGAAAGATTTTGCGGAAAAAGCGTTTGGCGTACAGAAAAACCGGCATCTCGGGAAATGAGATGCCGGTTTTTTTCATTTATCGGTTGTTTTCGACTGCGATACGAATGTACGCAATTACTGCTTTACATCCTTCAGTTTTTCTTCGAGTAGTCTCTTGCGCCGAAGATGCCGGTGCCGACGCGGACCATGGTGGAACCTTCCTCCACCGCAACCACATAATCGCCGGTCATGCCCATGGAGAGGATTTCCGGTTCGACGCCCGGGAAGGAATCCTTTTTCAGCTGATCAAAGAGCTGTCTTAAATTGCGGAAATGTACCCGGTTGGTCTCCGCGTCCTCTGTGTACGGCGCGGAAGTCATGAGACCGAGAACCCGGACATGGGGGAGGGCACCGATGGTTTTTGCCGCTTCCTCGGTCGCTTCCGCAGTAAAGCCCCATTTGGATTCCTCACCGGCGATATTGACCTCTAAAAGGACATCCATCACCTTGTCGTGTTTGGCAGCCTCTTTCTCGATCTGCTCCGCTAACGGAATACTGTCGACGGAGTGGATCAGTGTCACTTTATCAATGATGTATTTGACCTTGTTGCGCTGGAGATGGCCGATCATGTGCCATTCCGCTTCATTTCCCAGAATCTCGTATTTCTGCTGGATTTCCTGAACATAGTTTTCACCGAAGAGTTTCTGACCGGCAGACATGGCGGCGCGGATGTCTTCCACCGGCTTCAGCTTGCTGACCGCACAGATGGTCACTTCTTCGGGAGCGCGGCCTGCGCGTTCACATGCTTTTTTTACATTTTCCTCGATCAGGTCCAAGTTTTCACGAATTTCTTCCGGCGTGAGCTCCACGCCCTCCGTTATTTCTGGTGTCATGTTACTCTCCTTTTTTGTTGTGTAATCCTCGTTTGTATTGCCCATGCGCCACGGTACATCGCGGTCCCGCAGGAGACGGGGAGAGCCGTGATAAAGGGGGCCGCCCAAGGTAAGAAAATATTCCGGACGCAGCACGGGCGAGAGGTAATTTGCGTGTTCAGACGGATGCGTTCAGATCGGAGATCAGCTCCGGAATTACAGCCTCAAAGTCGACGCCGTAGGTCTTCTCCGGATCGTGTTCGATGGTCTCGCGGATGGAAGCGACCGTGAAGCGTGCTGCGATTTTGAGAGATTCTTCCAGCGTCTTTCCGCGCATGAGGGCGCCGACCGTTGCACTGGAGAAAATGTCTCCGGTGCCGTGATAGCTCGCGGACAGCTTTTCATGCGAGAAGCCGAAGAATTCGCCGGTCTCGACGTTCAGCCCCGAAACTCCGGTCATGCCGGGGTCTGCGGTGCAGCCGGTCAGAACAACCGCTTTTTTCGTGCCGAGTGCGGCGAGCTTTCGAAGAACCTCCCGGATGTAGGCACCGTCATACTCAGTCTTATATTCCATGCCGGTCATGAAGCAGGCTTCGGTCAGATTCGGAACGATGATGTCGGCTTTTCCGCACAGCTCGGCCATTGCTTTCGGAAAGTCGTCCGGGAAACCGGCGTAGAGCTTTCCGTTGTCGGCCATCGCAGGATCGACGAAGAGAAGGGTATCATCGGAATGAAAGTTATCGAAGAAACCGGCGACCAGACGGATCTGTTCGGCGGAAGCGAGATAGCCGGTGTAGATGGCGTCAAAGTGAAAACCTTCTTTTTTCCAGTGAGCGGAGATCGGTTCGATCTGATCCTGAAGATCTTTTACCGTGAATCCGCTGAACTGGGTGTGGGTGGACAGGACGGCGGTCGGAAGAATCGCCGTCTCTACGCCCATTGCGGAGATGATCGGCAGTGCTACTGTGAGAGAGCATTTTCCAACGCAGGAGATATCCTGAATGGTAACGATTCGTTTCATGAAAACCCTTCTTTCTGAATATTTGTATTATGTATGTTTTTCTCCGGCCTGTCAAAAGGATGACATGGATTATCTATATCTTTGCATGAAACTGAATATATGGATAGAAACAGTTCAGTATAATTATATATAACCAGATTGGAAAGGCAGGACGTAGCCGGAAAGAATGCGGGGAGAGAGGGATAGAGGGAGAGCAGAATAGAGGGAGAGAAGAATAGAGGAATAGGGGAATAGAAGAATGGAAAGAACTATCGACAGGGTAAAGAAAACCGGAACATCCGCAGGACATGGATGTTCCGGCATTGGACAGAGATTTGGCCTGATTACGCAGAAAGCAAAGTCACGCGCAGCCTCTGCGTAAGAATCCGGAAGATCAGACGGATTTGGTCGGATCAGGGATTGTTTTCTTCCGGTCCGTGATGATGGAAAAAATTACCATAACGGCCAGAAGATACGGATAGTAGAGATATGGGAGAATGGTAATTCCCGGAATTCCCGCAAGACTGGCTGCGATCAGGAGCTGTGCGCCGTAGGGGATGATTCCCTGTGCGACGCAGGAGCAGGTGTCGAGAAGCGATGCGGTCTTCTGCGGTTCGATATCATATTCCGTGCTGATGCGCTTTGCGATCGGAGCCGCGATGACGATGGCCACGGTATTGTTGGCGGTTGCGATGTCCATCAGGATGGTCAGAAGACCGATCCCGAACATCCCGCCCTTTCGAGAGTCGAAATGGGTACGGATGAAATTGAGAATGGCGTCAAAACCGCCGTCTTCTTTCATCAGTGCAGCAATGCTTGCGACAAGGATCGTGACGATCATGGTTTCAAACATGCCGGAGGTACCGGTTCCCATCGCGGCGACTGCGGTTGAAATGGTGAGAGAACCGCTGTATACACCGGCAGCAAGGAACAGCAGGATCCCGATGCTCAGGACGATGAAAACATTGATTCCGAGGATGGAGAGCATCAGAACGATGAAGTACGGAAGCGCCTCCGATGTAGAGAAGGCATAGTGATCAATGATACCTTCGCCGTCCTGCAGCGCACGGATGAGAAGGAGGATCAGGGTGATTACCGCGGCCGGGAATGCAATCCGGAAATTGGTGCGGAACTTGTCTTTCATCGCAACACCCTGCGTCTTCGTCGCGGCGATGGTGGTGTCGGAGATAAAGGACAGATTGTCGCCGAACATGGCACCGCCGACAACGGTGGCGGTGCAGAACGCGAGGTTATAGCCGGCATTCTGTGCAACGGCCGCCGCGATCGGGACAAGAACCGTGATGGTGCCGACGCTGGTTCCCATTGCCATGGAGATCAGGCAGGCGATGACAAAAAGTCCCGGAATCGCCATTTTCCCCGGAAGAATGCTGAGCAGAAGACCTGCCGCACTGGACGCGCCGCCCGCTTTCTGTGCAATGCCGCTGAACGCACCCGCCATCAGGAAGATGAAGAGCATGATGGTGATGTTGTCATCGCCGATGCCGGTGGCACAGACATGGATTTTCTCGTCAAAGGTCAGCTTCCGGTTCTGAAAAAAAGCGGTGAAGAGGGCGATGGAAAATGCTACTACAACGGACATGATGTAAAAGCCCATGCCGCCCGGAGCCGGGGAAATGTATTCAAAATAGATTCCGTTTCCCAGATAGATTACAAGAAAAACGAGAATCGGCAGCAGCGCCGCTGCATTCGGTCTGCGTTCATTCATATATTATATTCCTCCTGTGTGCCTGATTTCGGACATTCGGAAACATTATATGGTTAACGCTTTCATGCGTCAAGGTAACAGTAAACAGACAGATATGAATAAAATAAAATGAATTATGTATTATGATTATATGAGTTAATTTTAATCGTAATAAGTTGACAAAAGGCGATGCCCGGAATAGACTAAATTATAGGAAAAACGTAGCGAAAAGCTGACATTATCTGGTTTGGGGAAAATTATAATTATGGAAAAAAATATGGCGATTAAAGAAATTGCAGAAAAGCTTTATACTTTGGATTTTGAATATGAAAACGGTTTCTGTCGGCTTCAGGAAGAGTTTTCGGTAAAGGGCGAGGACTGTGTTCTGATGTGGCTTTATCGCATCGGGACTCCGCTGTATTCCGGCGATCTGGCAAAGAAACTTTCGCTGACTTCGGGGCGGATTGCAAATATCCTCCGGACGCTGGAGCAGAAAAAGTTTGTCACGCGCTCTACGGATCTGAACGACGGACGAAAGGTTCTTGTGACGCTCACGACGGCCGGAAAAAAACACATCGAGAAGATCAATAAGCGCAATGTTGCCAAGCGCGCCGAGATTCTCGAAGCACTCGGTGAGGGGGATGCAGCCGAGTATCTGAGAATTACACAGAGGATTCTGCAGGTGCTGAATTCCTGAGAGGAACAGGAGAGATCTGATAAAAGCAGAAAAGAAATCTGAGATAATCCGGGGAGAAACCGGAGAAGAGCAGAGAGGAAATCTGAGATAATCCGGGGAGAAACCGGTGAATAATCCGGAAGAAACCTGAGATAATCAGGGCAAAAACTGAAAACAATCCGGGAAAACAGGGCTGAAAATCGAGGATATAAGGAAGAGAAGACAGGACCGTGAAATGCGGTTCTGTTTTTTCATTTCATAGGAATTTCTCCGAAATTCCCTATGAAACTAAAACGCTCCGCGGACTTTGTTCTTATCCCATTGAGAAAGTGCTTCGCATTTCCTATGAAAACCCCAAAATATCCCGCGAGGATGCGCACGTCATAGAGTGGAAAGTGCCGTGTGTATTTTCTTTCATGGACAGATATAATGAATTTTCATAGAAACTATTGCCAAAAGATGATGGGAGTGATACAATCCATTCAATCGTGTTACAAAATATTCAATATTAAGGTGAGGAAAATATCATGGCAGACAAGAAAAACGTACAACCGCTCTACCAGGGACCTGGCAGAAGCACCTTCTCGGGAAGACTGGGCTTTGTTCTTTCAGCCGCAGGTTCTGCGGTTGGACTGGGAAATATTTGGAGATTTCCGTATCTCGCGGCAAAATACGGCGGCGGCATTTTTCTGTTGGTCTACCTGATTCTGATGCTTACATTCGGATACACCATGATCATGGCGGAGACCGCGCTGGGACGTATGACAAAAAAGAGCCCGGTGGGCGCGTACCAGCATTTCGGCAAGACCGGTTTCCTGAAATTCGGCGGCTGGATCAATGCGATCATCCCGATTCTGATCGTTCCGTATTATTCGGTTATCGGCGGATGGGTTCTGAAGTATCTTTTTGAGTATGTGATCGGCAACACACAGGCGGTTGCGGCAGACGGATATTTCGGAGGATTCATTACGCAGGCGGCGCCGGTGGAGCTCTTCTTTGTGCTCTTCTCTCTGGCCAACATCGTTACCATCTATATGGGCGTTCAGAACGGAATCGAGCGTGTATCGAAGGCAATGATGCCGCTTCTCGTCATTCTGGCGATTTTCGTTGCGGCCTATTCCGTGACCAGACCGGGCGCGATGGAAGGCGTAAAGTACTTCCTGGTTCCGAATTTTGAGCATTTCTCCTGGATGACGGTTGTCTCCGCGATGGGACAGATGTTCTACTCCCTCTCCATTGCGATGGGAATTCTGGTAACCTTCGGTTCCTATATGAAAAATGAACTGGACGTGGAGAAATCCACCACTCAGGTTGAGATCTTCGATACCGGAATTGCGATCCTTGCAGGTCTGATGATCATTCCGGCGGTATTTGCCTTCAACGGCGGCGATCCGAACACACTGAAAGCAGGTCCGTCCCTGATGTTTATCACGCTTCCGCAGGTATTTGCCAGCATGGGACTCGGAAGACTTGGCGGAATCATGTTCTTCCTGCTGGTTCTGTTTGCAGCGCTGACCAGTGCGATTGCACTCACGGAGAGTGCGGTATCCACATTCGAGGATGAGCTTGGCTGGGACCGCAAGAAAGCATCCATTATAATGGGTGTTGTCATTATCGGTCTCGGAACGCTGTCCACTTTCGGATACAGCATCTGGAGTTCCTTTACCATCATCGGAATGCAGATTCTTGATTTCTTTGATTTCCTGACCAATTCCGTGATGATGCCGATCGCAGCATTCTGCAACTGCGTGCTGATCGTGAAGGTCATCACTCTGGTCAGGCTGGATGCGGAGATCGAGCAGTCCTCTGAATTTAAGAGAAAGCCGGTTTTCCATATCTGCATCCGTTATGTCGCTCCGCTGTTCACGGCGATCATTCTCGCAAGTTCTGTGGCAAGCGCATTCGGACTGCTGACACTGTAAAACCTAATACAGCAGTGATGAAAGCGGCTTTGACCGCTATACTGGATAAACGCAAAAAGAAGCGGGCTGACGCATCAGAGATGGTGCGTCGGCCCGCTTTGGTATTCTCCGGTCGAAAGAACGCAAAGCGTGAAGTGTCAGCCTGCAAAACCGAGCAGGAGCTCTCCTGCCGGATTTGGAAGACTACCGGAGTAGAGACAGTACCCCCTGTCCGGTTTGATTGGCCTGAGAGAGCATGGCCTGAGCCGCTTCAGAGAGAATATTGTTTTTAGTAAATGCTGCAACTTCTTTTGCCATATCGGTATCCCGGATCCGGGATTCGGAAGCAGTGATGTTTTCATTCATGATTTCATTATTGCTCCGCGAATGCTCAAGACGGTTTTGCTTTGCGCCAAGTATGGCCCGGTAACCGGATACTTTGTCGATGGCATCGGTAATATCGGATATGCTGCTCGGTGCATAGGTTTTTGTTTCAGAATACCCGGTTATGGTGAGCGGAGGACCGACATAATCTCTGGTGGTATATGAGCTCTCCCGGGGTTCTGTGATATAGATGGTTTCCCCGTTGCTGTTGGTTGTGGTTCCGACGACTACAGAGTGCGTATAACTATGAACGGTTTCCACATAATTGTTTGGGTCGTTCTGCGCCGCCACACTTTCCGGTGAATAAACGGGGGTGCTGGTGGTTTCATAGCGTGTGATGTCATAATCCTCAATCCCAAGCGCACGGAGGCCAAGATTAACCTGATCAATGGCGACGCGATCATCCTGTACGCTGCTGCATTGTATCCAGAGTTTTCCGAGATCAGACCGGTTATACGGATACTCCTTATATTTTCCGGAGGTGGAGGTAAAGAGCTGGACGGAGGAAGGAGCCGGCGAAAGACTTGTGTTGTCTCGGTAATCATAGATTGCAAAGGCAGGCGTTTCGCCGTCTGTATTCATGTTCAGAAGCCGGTTATAGTGGTCGGTTTCCTCCACATAAGCGGAAAGCTTCTCGTAGGTTTTCTCGTAAAGCCGATTGGCAATGGTCTTTGCCGCATCGGCGAGGGTTGCCGGATCCGCATTACTGCTTTTCAGGTAATCCAGGTAACCGAATATGGTCGTGTCACTGTCATCGGACAGGGTGAGTTTACCGAGATCAATGGTATTTCCGGTAACTGAAACATTATTGCTTGCATAAAAAGTTGTGGAATACCTCATGTCATCTTTGCTGTATTCCCGTACCAGTCCGCTGTCCGGATCGACGGCACTTCCGTAAAAGGCAACGCCGTAGAAGATCGGATGCGCCACTCTTGAATCCATGCAGGTTGCGCATGCGGCGGCAATACTTGTACCAAGCAGGGAGTAGATATCCCGGTACAGATCCTGGGCGGTTGCGGTTCCGGAACCGTCGTATTTGGTGATGAGGCCGCTGAAGTCGATTACGGCGCTGAGGTTATCGTTCAGTTCCGGCGTCCACTGACCGAGATAGGTGTAGCTGCTGTCACCTGCGTATTTTTCATCCGGACCGTAGTATTCATATGTTGCGGGCGTGGAGGATACCTCCCTGACAAAATACGGTGTGGAATCCTGAGTGTATCCGCCATCCGTGACATTTCCGGCTGCCATTTGAGCGGAACACTGGTCTTTCAGCCAGGAAGGCAGTTGGTGAGTGTAGGATTTTATTACGATTTCTTTGGGCTCCTCGATTTTGCTCTGAAAAACAGGGATATCATTAAACGTCGTTTCCTCGGAAATGCGCTGAATCTCCTTCTTCAGTTCATTGATCTCGAGCTGGATATCCTCGCGGGCGTCATCGTGGTAGGTTCCGTTTACGGCCTGAATCGAGAGCTTATTGATGCGCTGCAACATTTTGGTAACTTCGTCCATCGCTCCGTCTGCCGTTTCAATAAAGGAGATTCCGTCGTCAATATTGTTCAGACCCTGATCGAGACCCCGGATGCGTTCACGCATATCCTCACTGATGGCAAGGCCCGACGCATCATCGGCTGCCCTGTTGATACGAAATCCGGAGGAGAGTTTCTCAAGATTTTCGGCCATTCCTTTTCGGTTTTTGACCAGATTCCGGTAGGAATTCTTTGCCGGCAGGTTATGTTGAATCTGCATAGAGCATACTCCTTTAATTATCTTCTATTATAAATAATATTCAAAAACAATAAAAATAATTAGTTATGCCATACATATTTAATCGACTGATTTGGAAATTTTAAAAGGAAAAACACTGTGACAGAGAAAATGCCGAAGGATCTGCCGGAGGAACTGCCGAATACCTTTGAAATAGCTTGAGAAATCGTAAAAAGTTTTTCTTGCATTTTGAAATCGGGTATGCTACCATGTGGATATAACAAATTGCGCACAATTAAATTTGCAACAATACAACAATGACAGGCATTGCAGAGCGGGCCCTTTCACGGGCCGGAAGGAGGACAAAATGGGATTTTATGATTATTCGGTAAAGAATGCACAGGGCGAGGATGTTTCCATGAAGCAGTTTGAGGGCAAGGTTGTGATCGTAGTCAATACGGCAACCGGCTGCGGCTTTACACCGCATTATGAACCGCTTGAGAAGATGTATGAGGAGTATCACGAGAAGGGATTGGAGATCCTGGACATTCCGTGCAACCAGTTCATGGGACAGACGCCTGGAACCGACGAGGAGATTCACGAGTTCTGCCAGCTGCATTACAACACGCAGTTCCCGCAGATGAAAAAGTCTGATGTCAACGGTGAGAATCAGCTGGAACTCTTCAAGTTCCTGAAGGAGCAGCAGGGATTCAAGGGCTTCGGAGAGGGCAAGGCAGCGGATATGATGAACGGCCTTCTGGCGAAAGTCGCACCGGGATATATGAGCAATCCGGATATCAAGTGGAATTTCACAAAGTTCATCGTTGACCGCCAGGGTAATGTGGTGGCACGCTTTGAGCCGACCGCAGATATGGCGGATGTAGAAAAGTGCGCAGTATCCCTTCTGTAAAATGAATTGAAACCGTCCGGTATCCCGGCGCTGTCACGGCGTCGGCGATGCTGGGCGGTTTTTCTGATTCTGCCAGGACATACCATTCTGCGCCATGCCTGTATGAGATTGCGGGAACTTTACTTTGCTAACACAATAAAGTATAATTCTATATTATACATTTTTCATGGAGGAATGTCCGATGGCACACAAGGAAGAATTCTGGGATATCTACGACAGCAACAAAGAGAAAACCGGACGAACGATGAAGCGGAATGACTGGATTCTCAAAGACGGGGAGTATCATCTGACGGTTCTCGGCGCAGTGTGCCGGCCGGACGGAAAGTATCTGATTACGAAACGGAAAATGGACAAGTCCTGGGCGCCGGGCTGGTGGGAGATTTCCGGCGGCGGAGTTCAGGCCGGCGAGAGCTCCGAGGCAGCGGTGCGCAGAGAGGTCGAGGAAGAGACCGGACTGGACCTGTCCGGGGCGGATGTCCGCTATGTCTTTACCTATAAAAGAGAAAACCCGGGAGAGGGCGATAATTATTTTGTGGACATTTACCGCATTGTGCTGAACTTCGATGAGGCGGATGTGCACCTTCAGGAAGCGGAGGCGGACGGCTTCCGGATCGCAGCGGCAGACGAGATCCGCAAAATCGCGGAAGACGGCATTTTTCTTCACTATGACAGCATTAAGCGGATTTTTGAGTAACGAGGTCTGAGATCTGTTTCCGGACCCCGAAGAGTTTCGCCGGGGGGACTCTTTTTACTTGACAACAATTTGGCAATGATGGATGATATTATAAGCATCTTTGTATAAAACAAGAGCAAAGTTTGAACGGCATTTTGAAAATGCCGTCTCAGGTATTTCAGGAGGGTGAATATGATCTATTCCACAGAAGTATCCAATATGTGCCCTGTTACGCAGGGAGTGCACCACGGTGCCGCTCCGATTCCGGAGGAGGCGAAGTGGGTTCAGGCGAAGGAAGTAAAGGACATTTCCGGTTATACGCACGGTATCGGCTGGTGTGCTCCGCAGCAGGGATGCTGTAAACTTTCCCTGAATGTGAAAGATGGAGTAATTCAGGAAGCGCTGGTTGAGACCATCGGATGTTCCGGTATGACTCATTCCGCAGCGATGGCTTCGGAGATTCTTCCGGGACTCACTGTTCTGGAAGCGCTGAACACAGACCTTGTCTGTGATGCCATCAACACTGCAATGAGAGAGCTCTTCCTTCAGATTGTTTACGGCCGCAGCCAGAGCGCATTCTCCGAGGGCGGACTTCAGATCGGTGCCGGCCTGGAGGACCTTGGAAAGGGAACCCGTTCCATGATCGGAACAACATACGGCACTCTGAAGAAGGGACCGCGCTGGCTTGAACTGACGGACGGGTATATCACCGACCTCGCACTCGATGAGAATGATGAGATTATCGGCTACAAGTTTGTAAACTTCGGCAAGATGATGGATTTCATCAAAGCCGGAGATGACGCGGAGACCGCTCTGAAGAAGGCTTCCGGTCAGTACGGCCGCGTAGCGGATGCAGTTCGTTTCATTGACCCGCGCAAAGAGTGACAGAGGAGGACGAAGAGATGGCATTATTTGAATCATACGAGAGAAGAGAAAAGCAGATTCTCGCAAAGCTTGCTGAGTACGGTATCGGATCCATCGAAGAGTGCGCTGAAATCACCAAAGCGGCAGGTCTTGATGTTTACAGCATGATCGAGAACATCCAGCCGATCTGTTTTGAAAACGCAAAGTGGGCATATACCGTCGGTGCGGCAATCGCAATCAAAAAGAACTGCAGACAGGCTGCCGAGGCTGCTGCGGCGATCGGTGAAGGCCTTCAGGCATTCTGTATTCCGGGCTCCGTTGCGGACCGCAGAAAAGTAGGTCTCGGACACGGAAACCTTGGAAAAATGCTTCTGGAAGAGGATACCGAGTGTTTCGCATTCCTCGCGGGTCATGAGTCTTTCGCGGCAGCGGAGGGTGCAATCGGTATCGCGGAAAAGGCAAACAAGGTTCGTAAAAAACCGCTTCGCGTTATCCTGAACGGACTTGGCAAAGACGCGGCGCAGATCATTTCCCGTGTCAACGGCTTTACCTATGTTGAGACACAGTATGATTATGCGACCGGCGAACTGAAGGAAGTATTCCGCAAGTGCTACTCCAGGGATCCGAAGTCCCCGAGAGCACTGGTTAACTGCTATGGCGCAAATGATGTTCAGGAAGGTGTTGCTATCATGTGGCACGAGAATGTGGACATCTCCATCACCGGAAACTCCACGAACCCGACCAGATTCCAGCACCCGGTTGCGGGAACCTACAAGAAGGAGAGACTGGAAGCGGGTAAGAAGTACTTCTCCGTTGCTTCCGGCGGCGGCACAGGACGTACGCTTCACCCGGATAACATGGCAGCAGGTCCGGCTTCCTACGGCATGACCGATACCATGGGACGTATGCACAGCGATGCACAGTTCGCAGGTTCTTCCTCCGTTCCGGCGCACGTTGAGATGATGGGTCTGATCGGTGCGGGCAACAACCCGATGGTTGGCATGACGGTATCGGTTGCGGTAGCGGTACAGCAGGCAGCGGACGCAGGAAAGTTCTGACGCGAACAGGACACTCCATATAGTGAAGTATAGAAAAGAGGTCTCCGGCTTTTGGGTCGGGACCTCGTTTTTATTTCATAGGAAATTTCTTCGAAATTCCCTATGAAATAAAAACGCTCCGCGAGGATGCGCACGCCGCTGTAAGGAAGTTGTCACCTAACGGTGACCAGCGGCGGCGCGCAAAGTCCGCGGTGCTCCCCTCAGAACTCAGGGGATGGGAAGCCGAAGTCCGCTTGCGGACTTTGTTCTGGCACGCACTGAGCTTGAAAAGACCAGCCTCAGCACAAAACTGACGGTATTCAATTAAATAATGAACAAAAATATGCTTCCGGCAGATGCGGAGACAGAAGTTTGAAAGTAAACTTTCAAACTTTGATTGACGGCTCAAATAGACAAGCAAGCTTGTCTGCTTGAGCCTGGAGGACAAAATATGAATCGGACAAAAAACTTGTAATAATGCTCTTGATTTGAGTGAGTTTAATTTTTAAAATGATAATGTAGAGATAGTTTTTGGGTGATTTCAGTATGAAAAACTTTTCGTGATGATCCGTCGGGATGAGCATGGATTTGTAAAGAATAATGCCATTTTCAGCGGTCAACATCCGTCGCGGCGGATGACAGAAAGAAATCTTTTTTCAACTGTCAAAAAAAATCATCAATAATTTTCCCGATTGTGCCGATGATACTAGAGATGAGAGTGATTCGGGAAAAATCCGATTTGTAAACGCTTCATTAAGAACCGAATTGCATTGTTAACATACAGTTTTTCAGGAGGCATAAATGCAGAGTAAAGTTGGATACAGCGCGAATTCTGACGTGAGAGAAGCTGTCGAAGAGGCTACCAGAGGAATTGCGAATCCTGCTGGTCTGATCATTATGACAGATCACGAAAGACTTCCGGAAATTGCGGCGATTCTGCAGCGCAAATATCCGGATGCACAGATGATAGGAACATCGGGAATCAACTATTTTAACAGACAGTCGTCGGATCAGAATCTGATTGTTACGGCTCTTCTCGACGGGGCTTCATGCTGCGCCGGTTATCTGACCAGACTGTCCGCCTCTCCGCTGGGGGATCTCAGCAATCTTCAGGATGCGATCCGCGCTGTCGGCGGTGAGAAGGACAATACCCTTGTTCTTCAGTACTGCACCAATGACGAAGAGCGTCTGACCACGACACTGAACGTTGCTCTGGACGGAAGCGGTATCCGTATGATCGGAGGAAGTGTATTCGGTTATCCGGAAGGAGAGGTCGGTCAGGTTGCGGTGAACGGACGGATCTATGAAGATGCCTGTGCCTTCATGGTAATTAAGAATGAGACCGGAAAGGTTCGCGTCTACCGTGAGAATATTTATGACCGGATTCCGGGCGGAAAGCCGCATCTGGTAACAAAGGTTGACCTGCAGACAAAGACGCTGATCGAGCTGGATCACCGTCCGGCAGCAGATGTCTATACCGATGAACTCGGTGTTCCGAGAGACCGGATCATTGACAATGTTCTTCAGAATCCGATGGGGCGTGTGGTCGGCGATCAGATTTACATCTCTTCGCAGAAGTCGATGCTCAGCAACGGCGCAATGACGCTGTTCAAGAGACTGAACGAGAATGATACAATCTACTTCCTGGAACTTCAGAATTATCAGGATATTAACCATCAGACGATTAAACAGGTTCAGGCGGATTTCAAGAACATTTCTCTTGCGATCTCTGTCAACTGTATTTACCGTTATCTTCTGTTTACGCAGAAGGGGTACTACAACCGGTTCCTGGGCGATATGTCCAAACTCGGCAATTTCGTCGGCAATATCGGCGGCGGTGAGCAGATTGACAAGCAGCACGTAAATCAGACAATGGTTATGGCAGTTTTCGACTGAGAGGAGATATAGAGTTATGTTTATGCGCAAGAAAAATGATAATGTTCCAACCACAGTTTCTTCCCACGCGGATTTCGAGGGGCTTAAGAGTGCGGCACGTTATGCGATCCGCCAGAAGAACCTTCTTCAGCAGGAAGAGATGAAGACATCCGATGAGCTGAACACGATCAAGGATGCATTCCAGATCGTTCGTGAGAGATCTCAGGAGATTTCCAATTCTGTTGAGGGATTCCGCGATCAGTTCAACCGTGTGAGAACCATCACCGGCAGATTCGAGGAGATCATCGGAAAGATGAGCAACACGGTCAAAGATTCTCACGACAGCATGAATCTCGTAAGAACAAAGTCCCAGGACGTATACGAGACCATCGAATCCGTAGAAGAAGTGTTCGAAGAGTTCCAGAAGAGCTTCGCGGATATTTCCAAGAAAGTTGAGGCCATCAATACCATCGCGAGCCAGACAAACCTTCTTGCTATCAACGCATCCATCGAGGCGGCAAGAGCCGGTCAGGCAGGACGTGGATTCGCGGTTGTTGCGGGCGAAGTCAACAAGCTTTCCAAGGATATCAAGGATCTGGTTGAGGCGATCAACTCCAGCATGAACGTTCTGAATGAGAACAACGGAAAGCTGAAGGATTCGATTGAGAATACCCGTACCGCCATCGACGGCGCACAGCAGCAGGTCAATGAGACCGATGCGGTTGTGGATTCCATCAATGATGTTGCAACAGATATTGCTCAGGGCAACCGTGAGATGATCGAAGTATTCGACGCCTGCGACCGCGATATTGACGGCGTAGTCGGAAGCGTTGTGGATTCTGGTGTTTACTACGACCGCGTCGGCAACGACATCGACAACATGATGACCAACATTACGAAAAAGGGATATGTATTCGAGGATCTGAACAATGTAATTGAGCAGATCAGTCCGTTGGTTGACAGCCTGAAGCAGGGCTAAGAATTGAGCGGATCAGTCCGTTGGTTGACAGTCTGAAGCAGGGCTAAGAAAAGCCGGATTGCAGGTGGGGATATGGACTTAACGAATTACAGCGAAGATATCAGACATAAGTTAGCGACGTTGGAGGATTATCGGCCGGAGACATTCGAGGCGACGATCCGGATTGCCAATGAGGTTGCCATCGTAGCAAATCGCAGAGATGACCAGACGCTGCACAGTTTGTGCGATTACTATATTGCATATTATTATTTCAATCTTCGAAACTGTACAGAAGCGATTCGTTTTCTGGACCGGGCGCTGAAAGATGCGTCCGGATCGGAAGCATGGCTTGAAGTGAGCAAATACCTGAATCTGCTTGGCCATATCTTCCTCCGGCAGGGAAATCCGATGAATGCCATGCAGGCATTTGCCAAATCCATCACGATCTCGGAAAAGAATCTCGAAAAGGACGAAGAGTTTGCTCCTATCCTGATCGACAGCTATGAAGAGAATGCGATGATCTATTACGAGATCGCCAATTATCAGCAGGCTCTGAAGTACGAACTGGCAACGGATCGCGTTTTCAAGATGATCGAGAATCATGAAAAATATCTCCAGAAATTCACGAGGCATCTGTCGAATCTGGTCAAGATCTATATCATGTTCGGCGATGCGACCAATGCGGGTGATATTGTTGCGAAGATTGACTCGATCGCTTCGGATAACCATAACGTTGGTCTGGAACCTTACATTTCCATTGCGCATATTCTGTGGAATGACTTCAGCGATAATCACCGTTGGGATGATGTCTATATCAACCGGCTGAATTCCTATTTCATGGGAAGAAATTTCAAAGGGCGTCATATCTGGGAATTCTTCTTTGCCCTGGAGCGGATGGGCAGTGATGAGAAGTACCGCCCGTATTTCCGCAGTCTGGTTGTGAAAATGGACAGTTTCCTGGACCACACGGATCTCCATGGATATAAGCTTCAGCTCTCCAATCTGAAGCTGGATTATTACGAGAGATGCGGCCTGAGTGCAAAAAAAGCGGAGGAGCTGGAACGCTTCCGCGAGTATGTGAATGCCTGCCATAAGACGGCAAATGCGGCGATGAGTCTGATCCTGAGTCTGGAAATCATGAAGGCTCTGGAAAATGAAGTCATCAATGCTCTGGTTGTCCGCGAGGCGATGGATGACCTGACCGGTCTTCCGAACCGCAAGGCATTCAATGATATGGCAGACCGTTTCTTCGAGCGGTGCACCGGAAAGAACACGAATCTCGGACTTGCACTGATCACCATTGATAATGTCAAGAAGATCAATGATCTGTACGGATATATTATCGGTGACCGCTGCCTTGTGGAAGTAGGCAATATTCTGAAACGATTCAACTCGAAGACGACATTTGTCGCACGATATGTCGGCGCAGAGTTTGTTGTTCTGTTCGAGGGTCTCAATGACACTGAGATCACGGACCGTCTCCGCAGCATTTCACAGGCACTGCATGCGAGAACCGCGGAGCAGGAGCTTCCGGAGTTTACATTGGCTGCCGGAATCTGCACACATGTCCCGAAGGGGCTCAACAAGATCTGGGATTACACATCCTGCGCAGATCTCGCGCTTCTGAGGGCAATGCAGTTTGGAACCGGACGGGGAATTCTGGTTCATCATCAGATGGAGCTGGGCGCGGCTGCCCCGATCACGATTGATTCGAAGGGCCGTCTGGTGGAGCGGAAAGAGGATTAAGCGCGAAGCGCTTTGAGATTGATCCATAGAAAACTCTTAACATACATCTCCAAAAGGGGACTCCGGCTGTGACAGCCAATGTCATTAAGTTAAGATGACAGAAATAAGAGTTCTATATCTTAAGTGATATAGGGCTCTTTTTTTATAAAAATACTTGACATGTTTCAAAAAATGTGCGGCCGCTTTCGCTACTGATTAGTTTTAATGTAGCGAAAGCGGCCCTTGAAATTGTAAGCATAATTCTCAATTTCAAGGAGGCGCATATGAATCCAAAACAAGTAAAAGATTTATTGGTTGACAAAATAAAGCTGGTTTCAGCAAATGCTAAGTCGTTCTGTATTGATTCTGATAAGAACTTTTCAAGAAAAAGAAAGCTGACTATGGAGAAAATCATAACC
>NZ_JONJ01000013.1 GCF_000711825.1 [Clostridium] aminophilum DSM 10710
CTGGTGTATCTGTTAGGAATCAATCCTATGGCAGAGTAGCCAAGCCGGGAGGGGATAAACGCTGAAGGCATCTAAGCGTGAAGCCCCCCTCAAGATGAGATATCCCATTCGTAAGAAGTAAGACCCCTTAAAGAGTATGAGGTTGATAGGGCAGAGGTGGAAGTGCAGTAATGCATGCAGCTGACTGTCACTAATAGGTCGAGGGCTTATCCAGAAGGTTTCAAAAATCGGAGTATTTCAATCAGTAAGCAGTTTTGAAGGTATATTCCTTCGATGGCCCGGTGGCTCAGTTGGTTAGAGCGCCGCCCTGTCACGGCGGAGGTCATGGGTCCGAGTCCCATCCGGGTCGTTGTTCTGCGACAGCAGGACACATTGTTAAGAATATGGGGTGTTAGCTCAGCTGGGAGAGCATCTGCCTTACAAGCAGGGGGTCATAGGTTCGAGCCCTATACGCCCCATTTCTTCTTTCAAAGACAATTTTATATTCGCCGATATGGCTCAATTGGCAGAGCAGCTGATTTGTAATCAGCAGGTTGACGGTTCGAGTCCGCCTATCGGCTTATGGGCGATTTCCCGAGTGGCCAAAGGGGACAGACTGTAAATCTGCTGCAGATTGCTTCGGTGGTTCGAATCCACCATCGCCCATTTTTTTAATTTAATATCGCGGGGTAGAGCAGTCTGGAAGCTCGTCGGGCTCATAACCCGGAGGCCGCAGGTTCAAATCCTGCCCCCGCAACTTCTTTTGACATCGGATTTACATCCGGTGTTTTTTTTATTTCAGGTGAGAGGTTTTAATGATTTCCGATAATATTTTGACAGAAAATATGCAGGGTTTTATTTAAGAAAGATCCGAGCGGTTATGATATAACAGAATCTGAAAAAATGTGATCACGAAGCGTCGATGGAGGAATACAAGTGCTCGCTTGACCAGCGCTTTTTTGTGACATAACCGTCGCGCAGCGGCAGTTATGTCATGCCGTCTCCATATGAGCGTAAACGCTCGCATGGCTCGTGGCTTATGTGGTATAATGGGAACGTATTTTTGACATGAGAAAGATGAGAAGATCAATGAGTTTTACATACAGAATCCGGAACACCAGAAAACAGTGTATGATTTTTGCAGCGGCTGCCTTTCTGACAGCGGGGGGGATCGGAAGTTCCGTATCCTACGCTGCAAGTGCGCCGGATACCTCGAGCAATGCTGCCGCCATGCAGGTGAATGCACCGGAAAGCAGCGTGAGAGGCGCAGCGATATCGGATACAGCGGAGAATTATCTGAACGGTGCCGAGATTCGTATGATCGAACCGGTCGGAACCGCACAGAATATGTCGTTTGTACTGAAAACGGTGGATGGACATGTGATTGTTGTGGACGGAGGCCGCGAAGAGGATGCGGATGCTCTGATTTCCGAGATTCAGTCGATGGGAGGAACCGTTTCGCTTTGGCTGCTGACGCATCCGCATGATGATCATGTCGGCGCGTTGACGGAGATTTTAAACCGCAATCCGATTCCTGTTCAAATTGATCAGATCGCCTATCGTTTTCTGACCAACGATGATTATGAACAGGGCGATAATATGGGCCGTATGGAAAACTATACTTCGATTGCCACGGCGCTCGACCGCATTGACCAGTCGAAGAAAACGATTGTCGGAAAGGGTCAGACGATAACGGTGGGAGACGCCGTCGTTCACGTGCTGAATGATCCGTATGTCTGCAAGGTCAGTACCTTCAATAATGCATCCATTGCCTATCGGATCGATATGGGAGGAAAAAGAATTCTTTTTCTCGGCGATATGGGAAGAGAAGGCGGCAACCATCTTCTGAGCACCTGTAACGGAGCAGAATTGAAGGCGGATATTGTTCAGATGGCACATCACGGGAACCATGGAGTGGGACGGAATTTCTACGAAGCGGTCCGTCCGGAGGTTTGTATGTGGCCAACGCCGTCCTGGCTCTGGAACAATGAAAAAGACGGCATAGCGGGTGCGGGCCGGTATGAGACACCGGTTGTGCGCCGTTGGATGAAAGAACTCGGCGCCAAAAAGAATATCATTTCGAAGGATGGAACCCAGAGCCTGAAGTGATGCACAGGGAGGAACTCGGCGGTGGATAGGGCAGAACTTTTGAATAAGAATGCGATGCTGGCCAGAACCGGTGACGGCTCCGGGTATGAAAATATCTATATTCTCACGGTTGGCGAGACGTATGGGAAAGTACATTCTCTTCAGCTGGAACCGGGAGATGAGGAAGTTCTGATCGAAGAAGTGTATGTCAGTCTCTTTCGGCATGTCCATGAGCTGCCGATGACGGAGGAAGACCTTTCCGGTGCGATCGAGGATGAAATCTACCGATCAGCGGGTCGAATCTTCGGAGAAGAGGTGGCGGACCGTGTGATTACCGGAAGTCCGGTGGAAATGTCGGAAAATATCGCAGCCGCAATTTGGATGCGGATTGAGGACGCCGCCGGAATCCGAAGCGATGAGGATGCGGAGGAAGCGGACTGGAAGATCTGGGCGGTGATTGCCCTGAAGGTGTTCGGCACTTTTCTGATGCTGGTACTGATTGCGGCGGTGATCTGGTATATCTGGGAACATGCAACGAGGATCTGAAGATGGGAAAAATATATTATCTGATGGGAAAAAGCGCCTGCGGAAAAGACACGCTCTATAAGCGGATTCGCATGGATCTGCCGGAACTGGCCGTGTCCGTCCCATATACCACGCGACCGATGCGCGAAGGTGAGACCGACGGTGTAGAATATCATTTTACGACCGAAGCGGATCTCGATCGGATGCGGAAGGAAGGGCGCGTGATTGAGGCGCGAACATATCAGACGGTAGCCGGTCCCTGGACATATGCGACGGTGGATGACGGATCCTTCGATCGGAAGGGAAAGGATTTTCTGATGATCGGAACGCTGGAATCCTATTGCGCTGTCCGGGATTATTTTCCGGAAGGGGCAGTGATTCCGCTTTATATCGAAGTGGAGGACGGTATCCGTCTGGAGAGGGCGATCCGGAGAGAGAGAGAACAGGAGAAACCGCAATATGCGGAACTCTGCCGGCGATTTCTGGCGGATGAACAGGATTTTTCCGAAGAGAATCTCCGTAATGCCGGTGTCGCAACAGCATACCCGAATCTGGATTTTGATGCGTGTGCGGAGAGACTGGAGGACGTCATTCGAAACGGACGGGCGGATTCGGAATAAGGAGGAAGGAAGATGGCAGGTTTTCACGATATATTGGGACATGATTCCATTAAGGATCATTTCCGGAAGGCAATCGAATACGGAAGAGTTTCACATGCCTACATCCTTGCGGGTGAGCGGGGAATGGGAAAAAAGTCGCTGGCGAAGGCATTTGCCATGACACTTCTCTGTGAAAAAAGTGATGAGGAACCGTGCATGGAGTGTCATTCCTGCAAACAGATGCTGTCGGACAACCATCCGGATGTCATCTGGGTTACGCATGAAAAGCCGGCATCGATCGGCGTCGATGACATCCGTGTTCAGGTGAACGACACCATTGATATCCGGCCGTACAGTTCCGCACATAAGATTTACATCATCGATGAGGCGGAGAAAATGACGGCGGCAGCGCAGAATGCGCTTCTGAAGACAATCGAGGAGCCGCCGGCCTATGCGGTGATCCTTCTGCTCACAACCAATCAGGAGCTTTTTCTTCCGACGATTCTCTCCCGCTGCATTCAGCTGAAACTGAAACCGCTGCAGGATTCCCTGATCGTTCAGTATCTCACGGAGAAAATGAGTCTGAACGAGAACCGGGCCGGCATGGTTGCCGCATTTGCCCGGGGAAATCTCGGACGCGCGGCATCGATTGCCGGATCCGAAGAATTCGCGGAGATGACGGAGACATTGCTTCGGATTTTGAAGAGTATTCATGAGATGGACACCGAAAAGATGCTGGATACCATCCGGATGATGACGGCAGAATTTTCCGATCTGAATGAATGTCTGGATTTCATGCAGCTGTGGTATCGTGATATACTGATGTTCAAAGTCACAAAAGACATGAATACTCTGATCTTCCGGAATGAGTATTCGGCAATATCGAGAATCTGCGCTTCCAGCTCCTATCCCGGACTGGAGCAGGTGCTTGATGCAATCGACAAGGCGAGAGTGCGGCTCGGCGCCAATGTCAATAAGGAACTGGCATTAGAGCTCCTGTTCCTGACGATGAAGGAGAATTGATTTATGATAAAGGTAATCGGGGTTCGGTTCCGCAGTGCGGGAAAAATCTATTTTTTTTCGCCGGGTGAACTGGAGATCAAAAAGGGTGATCATGTGATCGTGGAGACCGCCCGCGGGGTTGAATTCGGAAAGGTCGTTCTGGGCAATCGAGATGTGGAGGAAGAAAAAGTCATCCAGCCGCTGAAACAGGTCATCCGTATGGCAACGCCGGAAGATATCGCAGCGCAGAAGGCACATCGCGAAAAATCGAAGGAAGCGTATAAAATCTGTCAGGAAAAGATCCGCAAACATGAGCTGGATATGAAACTGATCGATGTGGAATATACGTTTGACGGAAACAAGATCCTGTTTTATTTCACGGCAGACGGCCGCGTCGATTTCCGCGAGCTGGTCAAGGATCTGGCTTCCGTGTTCCGCACCAGGATTGAGCTCCGTCAGATCGGTGTCCGCGATGAGACCAAGCTTCTCGGCGGAATCGGTATCTGCGGAAGACCGCTGTGCTGCAACACATTCCTCTCGGATTTTGCGCCGGTTTCCATCAAGATGGCCAAGGAACAGAATCTCTCCCTGAACCCGACCAAGATTTCGGGTGTATGCGGAAGACTGATGTGCTGTCTGAAAAATGAAGAAGAGACATATGAGTACCTGAACAGTAAAATGCCGGCAAACGGCGATTTTGTGACCGCAGCCGACGGAACAAGAGGACAGGTACAGAGTACCAATGTTCTGCGCCAGACCGTCAAGGTGATTGTCAATACCGGAGACGACGAAAAAGAGCTGCGCGAGTATCGGGTGGAAGAACTGAAATTCCGTCCGAAGAGAAAAAAGAATGCGGAAAATGACAGCGATGAGAGCGCTGAGCTTCAGGCGCTGGAAGACGGAGATTTCTCCGGTGCGGAAAAGCAGGGAAGAAAAAAAGAACGCTCAGGCCGCGGAAACCGGGAAGGCCGGGATGGTCAGGAACGGGAAAACCGCGGCAGAGGCGGCCGTGAGAACCGCGAGGAAAAAGATGGACAGGAGCGGGAAAACCGCGGCAAAGGCGGCCGTGGAAACCGTGAGGGCCGTGACGGTCAGGAACGGGAAAACCGCGGTAAAGGCGGCCGGGAAGGCCGCGAGGAAAAAGACGGTCAGGAGCGTGAAAGACGCGGCAGAGGCAGCCGGGACAGCCGTGAGGGAAAAGATGGTCAGGAGCGCGGAAAAAACCAGCGCCAGAGAGGACGCCGTGACGGTCAGGAACCGGGAAACCGGGAAAACAGCGAAAGACCGGAAGAAAAAACTGCTTCCAATCCCGGAGATTCTGCAACCAACAGCCGTGAACCGGAAAGAGGGACGGAAGAATGACCTTGCAGGACGATCCGGGCAGAACAGAAGACGGACATCCGGTACCGGCAGTCATGCTGGCCAATGATGTTCCGCTCTATGAGGATGAGCTGGTGGATGATCTCCAGCGGAATCATTATCAGATCATCCAGAAGAAAAAAGGCTTTAAGTTCGGCATGGATGCCGTTCTGCTCTCCGGATTTGCGAAAGTGAACGACGGAGAGAGAGCCATCGATCTCGGAACCGGGACCGGAATTATCCCGATTCTTCTGTCGGCAAAGACGGAGGGAAAGCATTTTACCGGTCTTGAGATTCAGGAAGATATCTGTGAGATGGCACAGCGAAGCGTGCGGCTGAACGGAATCGGAGAGCGGGTGGAGATTCTCCGCGGCGATATCAAAGAGGCGTCAAAACAGTTCGGTGCGGCGTCATTTGAGGTCGTGACCTCCAATCCGCCGTATATGAATGACAGTCACGGACTGAAGAATCCGAATCTGCGAAAGGCGATCTCCCGCCATGAGGTGCTCTGCACTCTGGACGATGTGTGCCGGGAGGCGGCAAAACTGCTGATTCCGGGCGGCCGGTTCTATATGGTTCACCGCCCGCACCGGATTGCGGAGATCATTACGGCGCTGAAACAATACCGGCTTGAGCCGAAGCGGATGAAATTCGTTCATCCGTTTTCGGACCGCGATGCCAACATGGTTCTGATAGAAGCCGTGAGGGGCGGAAACCCGATGGTAAAGCTGGAAGCACCGATCATTGTTTACAAATCCCAGGGCGTATACACCGATGAGATTTATGAGATTTACGGATACTGAAAACCATGTTGGAGGAATATGATGGCTGGAAAACTGTTTCTTTGCGCGACACCGATCGGCAATCTGGAGGATATCACGCTGCGGGTTCTGGAGACACTCAGATCCTGTGATCTGATCGCGGCGGAGGATACCCGGCATACGATCGGACTGCTCAACCATTTTGAGATCAAAAAGCCCATGACCAGCTACCATGAGTTCAACAAAGTGGATAAAGCGCGGGTTCTTGTGGAAAAGATGCAGGAAGGTGTGAATATCGCACTGGTAACGGACGCAGGAACACCGGGAATTTCGGATCCGGGCGAGGAGCTCGTGCGGCAGTGTGTGGAAGCGGGAGTGGAAGTTACATCGCTTCCGGGACCGGCGGCATGCATTACGGCGCTGACGCTGTCCGGACTGGCGACCAGAAGATTCTGTTTCGAGGCGTTTCTGCCGATGGATAAGCAGGACCGCGCGTGGGTTTTAAAGGAACTGCAGAGTGAAACCCGCACGATCATCCTGTATGAGGCGCCGCATCGACTGGTCAGAACCCTGAAAGAACTGCGGGATGCCCTCGGCGAGAATCGGCGGATTTCCCTGTGCAAAGAGCTGACAAAGATCCATGAGACGGCATTTCGCACGACCATCGGAGAAGCGCTGGAGTATTACGGCGAAAATGATCCCCGGGGCGAGTTTGTCCTTGTGATCGAGGGAAAACCGATCGAGGAGATTCTCCGGGAAGACAGCGCCAAATGGGACTCCATGACGATTCCGGAGCACATGGAATTCTATATGAGCAAGGGAACCCCGAAAAAAGAGGCAATGAAACTGGTGGCGGCGGACCGCGGAATCTCCAAGAGAGATGTGTATGCGGCGATGCTCGAAGAGTGATCGCAGACGCCAGAAAATCGCGGACTCCGGTTTGGAAAGATACATTCGGACGGCGAAAGTCCTGAGCGTTATCGTTTCAGGTATTCCGAGGAAACCGGAAAATCAAAATAGGTGTCCGGGTAAGGTTCATTTTTCAGCGTGAAATGCCACCATTCGCAGTCCAGAGTGGAAAAGCCGTTCCGGACCATGGCATTCTGTAGAATCATACGGTTTTCAATCTGTTCATCCGTGATGTTCCGATAATCAATATGAGAAGCTTCGCTGAAGAGATCAAACGGACTTCCCATATCCAGTTCTTTTCCTGTCTTCATGTCCAGCAGAGTCGCATCGATCGTGCTTCCGCGGCTGTGGCTGGACTGTTTGGCAATGTAGCCTTTGGAAAACAGTTCCTGTTTTTCCAGATCCGGGTAAAAATACGGTTTCATCCGGATATCCTGATCTTCAATTCCCCAGAAAATAAAATGTTTTACGGCGCGGGCCGGACGATAGGCGTCAAACACCTTCAGGCGGTATCCTTTGACGGACAGCTCGGTGTTTACGGTTTTCAGGGCCCGGGCCGCTTCTTTGGTGAGGAGCGCGCACGGTTCTTCGTAGCCGTCGATCCGGTCACCGACAAAATTATATGTGGAATAATAGCGTATCTCCTGGATGATGCCCGGAACAAGATCGGCCAAAAGGACGAAGCCGGACGGATCCATCGTTTCATTTTTATAATCAGCTCGCATCGTTAAAACCTCAATTATCATTTTTATGATGCTATTGTAACGGGTAATTTTTTTCTTTTCAAATCATTCCGGAGACAATCGGAAAATTGGATACAACCAAACTGATTTGACGAGGAAAGAACGATACTTCGATGCATTGGTAAAAGAGGAAATCAAGACGGAATATTTCTGAAAAGGAAAGGGCGAAAAGAAGAAATAACGGTTTATTTTCGGGATAACGCTGAAAAGGAAAAAGGGACTTGCGCCCTGAAAAAAACGTAAATATAATTTAGACATCCTGAACGGAAGCAATCTGAAAGGCAGAGTTCTCCGGCGGTTCTTCGCCGATTCTGTCCGGCAGTTCAGGTCTTGGTGAATCAGAACAGGCTTTTCAAAAAGCCCGGACTGATTCCATATCGATCGGGTTTCACCGAACGTTCAAGAAGAAGTAAGAAGATTCAAGAAGATGAGGAATCAATATGGGTTTACGATGGACGATCCTGCTGGCGGTCTGTGCGGCGGGGGCGGTCAGCGACCTCAAAAAAGGAATAATACCGAACCGGATCCTTCTGACCGGCTTCGCCGCTGAGGCAGCAGGACTCCTGTGGACCGAGCCGCTGATCACTTTGGGAGCAGAAGAGGCAAAACTGTGTTTTATCACGATCGGAACCATGGTTCTGTTCAGCCCGCTGTTTTTTTTGGATCTGTGCGGCGCCGGGGATGTGAAACTTGCGTCACTGATCTTTGGCAGCGTCGGAATGTATGAGGGACTCAGGGTATTGTTCTGGGGCGGGCTTCCCGCCGCAGTCTGGTCGCTGGGAGTGATGCTCTCCCATGGGATACTTCGGCAGAGGATTCAGTGGGTGTATGAGTATCTGAGAACATGGATGATATGCGGGAGTCCGACGGCATATCCGGTCGGAATAACGAACCGGAACACCGGGACGGCAATCCGGCTTGCGCCATTTCTCTTGATTGGCGTTCTCCGGGAGATGCTGTTCGGCGGATGACAGGAGGGATAGTATGCGCAGGATTATGGCAATTTATGACCCGGATGAAGATTATGCGTATCGGTTTGCGGAGATCATCAACCGGAGGGAGCGGATGCCGTTTGAGGTGATCGCCTTTTCTTCTCTGGAGAGTCTGGAACGCTATGCAAAGGAAAATAACGTTGCGGTTCTCATGGCGGGCGGAAAGGCAGATCACAGCCGGGTGAGGGCTATCCGGGCGGAAAAAAGGGTCTGGCTGGAGGACGGCCGGTCGCTGGCAAAAGATGCGGACAGTATGAGCATTTACAAATACCAGTCCAGCGACAGTATTATCCGAGAGGTAATGAGTGAGTACTGTGATTCGGAGGAGATTACATCGGAGGACGGAATCCGGGGAAAAGCAGAGATTCTGGGCGTTTATTCACCGGCGGAAACAGGCCTTCGGGATGCATTTGCCGTGACGCTCGGGCGTATTTTTTCTCAGCGGACGCCGTCTCTGTACATCAGTCTGGAGGAATTTTCCGGGATGGGGATTCTCACCGGAGATGAGTTTCGGGAGGATCTGTCGGATCTGCTCTACTATTACGGTGCGGGATCATACAGCAATGTGCGTCTCGGAAGTATTGTCCACTCTCTGAACGGACTGGATTTTGTGCCGCCGGTGCGATGCCCGTCGGATCTCGATCTGTCGAGCGAGGGAATTATCCCCGGACTGATCGGAACGATCGCGAGTGAAAGCACCTACCGGAAGATTATTCTGGATCTCGGCAGATGCCGGAAGGTGACGCCGAAGATTCTTGCCATGTGCGCCAAAGTCTATATGCCGTTAGCAAAAAACGGTCTTTCCGGGGCAAAAACGGGGGAATTTGAGGAATATCTGAAAAACACCGGGGACAGCAGCATTCTGGACCGTGTACAGAAGGTCTATCCGCCGACGGAACTTCCGTCCGTGAGCAGAGGATATTTTGAACAGCTTCTGTGGGGACCGATGGGCCGGTATATCCGTGGACTGGTGATGGGAGGAGCGTATGAAGAAGAGGAAAACAGGGGAAACGGATATGCGGGAGAATGCGTCGGATGAATGGGAAATGGATAACAACCGGACGGGAAGCCTTTCGGAGCGGATCCGGGACGATATCGAGATACGGCTGCATGACCGCATGGCCGTTTCGGATGAAGAACTGGCCGAACTGATCGACGACCGGATCCGGGAGCACTCCAGGGAGGGAATCCTGAATCTGGAGGACCGGCTCCGGCTTCGCAAGGAATTGTTCGATTCGTATCGGAAACTGGGGGTTCTGCAGGATCTGGTGGATGACCCGAATGTCACGGAGATCATGGTCAACGGATATGACTGTATTTTCTTTGAAAAGCGTGGCAGAATCACGCTTTGGGACCGGAAATTCCGGTCAGAGGAGGAACTGGAAGATCTGATTCAGCAGATTGTGGGCCGCGTTAACCGGACAGTCAATCTCGCATCACCGATCGCGGATGCCCGTCTGGAAGACGGATCCCGTGTTCATGTGGTACTGCCGCCGGTATCCATCGACGGCGCATCCCTGACCATCCGAAAGTTCCCGGAGAGTTTCGACATGAAAAAACTCATCGCAAAGGCTTCTCTGACGGAGGAAGCGGCGGAGTTTCTTCAGGTTCTTGTCCGCAGTGGATACAACATTTTCATCAGCGGCGGAACCGGAAGCGGAAAGACGACATTTCTCAATGCACTTTCCGGTTTTATCCCGGCATCGGAGCGTGTGATTACGATCGAGGATTCTGCGGAGCTTCAGATTCAGCATGTCAAAAATCTGATCCGGCTGGAGACAAGAGAAGCGACCCGGGACGGTGCGGAAGCGGTCACGATGCGGGATCTGATTCGGGCCAGTCTTCGTATGAGGCCGGACCGGATCATTGTGGGTGAGATCCGCGGCGCGGAGGCACTGGATATGCTGCAGGCGATGAATACCGGACATGACGGATCACTGTCGACCGGACATGCGAACAGTGCGGCGGATGCCCTGAGCCGTATTGAGACTATGGTTCTGACCGGGGAAGGCGGACTGCCGCTTGCGGCGATCCGTCGGCAGATTGCCTCGGCAATTGATCTGATTATACAGATTGCAAGGCTCCGGGACCGCTCGAGACGGGTAATGGAGATTACGGAGGTGACCGGATATGAAAATGGTGAAATTACGCTTTCACCAATCTTCCGATTTGAGGAAGAGGGATGGGAAGAAGCAGGTGCCGGGGAACGGAAAAACAAAAAAAGAAAGGAACCTTTTTCGGACGGGATTCACGTGGAAGGAACACTTCGGAAAGTGGGGGAACTTAAAAACCGCCGGAAGCTTCTTCTCAGCGGAATCTGCACCGGATAACGGGGGCGGAGGGAGAAAGAGAAAGACGGAAGGAGCGGAGAATGCACCGCCGGATTACCGGGTATACCGGCTGAGTCCTCGGGAATGGATTTCCTATCTTCTTCAGGGAGCAGCGGCCTGTGCATTGATTTCCTATGTGTTCTACCGGTCCGTTCCGGTATTTGGCATTCTTCTTCCGCTGTCGGTCCTTCGGCCGCTGTTCGCGGCAAAGACACTCGGGAAAGCGCGCAGAGACCGGCTCCGGTTGGAGTTTCGGGAGGGAATCGGGGCGATCGCTTCCGCGCTGGAAACCGGTGCCTCTCTGGAAAACGCCTTTTCACTGGCAGCAGAAGATATGAAGGAGATCTACGGGGAAGACGGAATGATTGCGGGAGAATTTTACAGAATATCCCGTCAACTTCGAATGAATCGGACGGTGGAGACACTGGTGGAGGGATTTGCGGAGCGAAGCGGCGTGGAGGAGATCCGGAGTTTTGCGGAGATTCTTGCGATTTCCAAGCGGAGTCAGGGGGGAACCGCGCAGATCATCGCCCATGTATCCGGAGTGATCAGCGGACGGATCCGGGTGAAGGAAGAGATTGAAAACATGACGGCGGAAAAACGATTTGAACAGAAGATTATGAATCTGATTCCGTTCGGCATTGTGATCTACATCGATTTCACGTCGCCGGGGTTCTTTCAGGTGATGTACACGACCGTCGCAGGCAGAGTCGTGATGACGATTTGCCTTATCGTCTACGCGGTCAGCTGGATGATCTCGGACAGGATTCTCCGGGCGGGACAGGCAAAGTGCGCGTAAAGGAAAGCGTCAGAGCGAATGAACGCCGGCTGTACATGTCTGTGGCGGAAAAGTGACCGGTCAGAGACAGAACAAAGAAAAATGAACGGATCGATCGGGGAAAAAACGGTATGAAAAAGAGAAAAAGCGGGAGGAGAGAAGGTGAAGATTCCGAAAGCGAAAGTCGGCATTGACCGGCGGCAGCTGATCGCCGCCGGCGCGGGAATTCTGCTCGGAGCAATGATGTGCGTGGTTTCATCCGCGGAGGATCATTCCGGAATCCGTTCGTTTCACCGGAATCTGTACGGCGGCAGCGGGCGGGATGAGGAGGTTATCGTCTCCGGCCTGACGGATAAGGATGAGACGATGACCATTCATGTCGCGGAACGGGCGTACAGCAAAGAGGAGGCATACCGGGCGATGGAAGAGGCAGCGAAGATGCTGCCGGAGCTGATGCGGGGAAAGAATCCGGGTCTTTCGGAGGTGAGCGGCCCGCTGAATCTGCCGGAACGTCTTCCGGATTCGGGAATCCGTCTGGACTGGATTCCCGATGATCCCGATCTGATCCGTTTTGACGGGGAAGTGGACCGGAAGCACATAAAGGGGAAAATGGAGACCGGAATCACTGCATCGATGGAGGCAGAAGATTACAGCAGCCGGTTTTATTATCCGATCACCCTTGTGGAATCTCAGCAGACAGATGGAGAGAAACTGCGCAGCGGGCTGGAGCAGCAGCTGGAAACGGAAGATGAACGGCAGAAAACAGAGGAACACTTTCAGCTTCCGGAGGAATACGAGGGAAAGCCGATCGTATTTCGAAAGCCGGAGGATCGTTCCTGGGCGGCATTTCCGCTGCTCGGATTTCTTGCCGCAATGGCGATACCGGCGCTGGATCGTCAGAAAAAACAGGAACAGGAGAAAAAACGGGGAATCCGGCTTCAGGAAGACTATCCGGAGATTGTATCGAGACTGGTGGTTCTCTCCGGGGCCGGGCTTCCGGTGATACGGGCCTGGGAAAAGATTGTCCGGGATTATGAGAAGACGGAAAAAGAACGGCCGGCCTATGAGGAGATGGCGAAGACCTGGCATCAGATGGAACGGGGGATGCCGGCTGGAAAGGCGATGGAACTGTTCGGCGCAAGATGCGGTGAGCTTTCATACCGTCGTCTGATCGGACTTCTGCGCCAGAATATCCGAAACGGTTCCGGGCAGTTCCGGGAGGCATTGGAGAACGAGATGGAAAGAGCGTTTGAAGAAGAGCGGAATATGAGCCGCAAGAGAGGGGAAGAGGCGTCGACGAAGCTTCTTCTGCCGCTGATTTTAATGCTGATGATTGTCATGGTAATGGTGTCGGTTCCCGCATTTTTAACATTTACGGCAGGCTGACAGAAAGGAGAAGAGTATGATTCGTGAGATGTTCTGGGAGTTTTGGGATGATGAGAGAGGTGTCGGTGTGATCGAGCTTGTACTGATTCTGGTTGTCCTGATCGGCCTGGTTATTCTTTTTAAAAAGAATATCACCATGCTGCTGGAAAACATTTTTAACCAGATCAACAATTCCAGCAAGCAGGTATACTGATGCGCAGGCAAATGCCGGCGTCGGTAACCGTATTTCTCGCCATGGTCTTTGTTCTGATGCTGTCGCTGCTCGGCGGACTTTTTGAGTCGGTCCGGGCAGCAGGAGCGGGGACTTATGTGCAGACAGCACTCGATGCCTCTGCGGATTCCGTCATGAGCCGTTATGACCGCAAGGTCTTTGATCATTACCGGATTTTTCTTCTGGAGGAACCGACGGGGGAAATCCGGGATCAGATCCGGAAAAACATGCTGACCTATCTTAAGGATGCACCGTTCTATCCGGTATATTCGCCGGAACTCTCCGTCAGTCCCGAGGTGAAACTGACGGATCGGGATGGGAAGCCGTTTGAAGATCAGGCGGCGGCTTATATGAAATTTGCGGTCATCCCGGAGCTTCCGAAAGCGGAGGAGGCGGTGGAACAGGCAAAAGCGGCGCGCAGCGGGGAACAGTTCGGTGAACTCGGCCGGGAGTTTAACTTTTCCGGAGGCGATGTGGTCCGGTTGGAAGAGGCGCTGGACCGGATTGGAGAATCCAGACAGAAACAGCTGGATCGTATGGCAGAGGGCGATCGGGCTCTGGACGGCGGCGATGGCGATGGATTTCGGGCATCAACAGAGGAACTTCTGCGGGAGCTGAGGCGAATGCCGGGGCTGGCTGCAGATTATGAGAAAAAGGCGGACCGGCTCGGAGAACAGGTAAAAAAAGCGGGAGAATCCTATGAAAAACGGAGGGAGGACATGGATGATACCGCGAGAGCGCATGCGGAGGAACAGCTCAGCCTGTACCGGAGTTATACGGAAGCCGGCGGTGCAGTCCGGGAATCGGTCAGAGAGTCGGTGAGAAAGGCGGAAAAGAACACGGAAACGGCCGAACGGGCGTTGGACCGGGCGGATGAGGTCGAGGAACTGATCGAGAGGCTGGAAGAAGCCTTTGACGACGAGGACGATGATGCGGATGAACTGGAAGCGAGAATCGAAGCTCTCTGGAGGAGCATCCGATCGATCACGGCAGGATATCAGAAGGAAACACCCTGGGATAAGGGAAAACGGGACCGGAAGAAACTGTCACTGCTGGAACGTATGGCGGATCTGACGGAAGAGGGAATCTTCCATCTCTGTCTTCCGGAGTCGGATTCGATTTCTTCTGTGCGGGCAGATTGCAGAAACTGGCCTTCTTATCAAAGAGAAAAAGGGTCTGTTTCCGGTCTTGCGCCGGGAGAAGGGATCGGTTTTCTGCCGACGGAGGCAATCGGAAAGATACTGCTGGACGAGTACGGAATGCAATTTTTTACCGATTATCTCGGGGGCGGAGAAGCACGTGGCGAGATTCCGGACGGAGGGTTTACCTGTGAAAAGGAATATCTTCTGATCGGCGGAGAGACGGATCGGGAAAATCTGCGCGGAACCGTCATGCGGCTGTTTGCGCTGCGGCAGGGGATGAACCTTCTGACGATTCTCGGAAGCAGCAGTATGAAGGCGGAGGCCAGAGCCGCGGCGGCATCCATTGTCGGTGCGTCCGGCGGAGTTCTTACACCGCTGGCCGCAGTGGTCTATGGACTGATCCTGACGGTCTGGTCGGCAATGGAGTCGGCAGCCGATGTAAGAGTGCTGTTGAAGAACGGAAAGGTTCCGATTATGAAAAAATCCGGAGACTGGAAGGTATCTCTTAAGGGTATTCTGGAGCAGGGAACGGGAATTTTAGACAACGTAACTATGTCGGAAAAAGGACTGAATTATTCGGAATGGATCCGGATTCTCATGCTGGTTACCGGAAAACGGGAACTTCGATTCCGAATGATGGATATGATACAGAAAAATCGTGACAAATTAGGTAATTCGATTCGTTTAAACAACGGAATAGTGCGCATAAGAGCGGAATATTCCGGTCAGGGCATGCTGATCCCGGTAAAGAAACGAACCGTACGGGAATATTGAAAAAAATTGTATCCGGCAGCGACAGCAGGACAGGACCGAACGGAAAAAATAACAGTTTGAAACTAACATTCAGGTTAAAACGTGCCTCTCCAAGTACAGTTCAGCCGCATTGCGATCGTTCAAAAAGGATGTGTTCGGAGTTCCTGCCCTGCTCTCACTGCCGGATGCAGCGAGATGTAGCAACGGGGGGCCTGCTGGATGGACAGAAGCAGAAATGGAGTGCAAGCCGGTTCGGGTATGAAGGGGAAACTTTGCGCAAGCCTGACCGTGGAAGCGGCTATGGCGTTTGCCCTGTTTTTATTTGCAGTGATCGCGATGGCATTGCCGATGGATATGCTGAATACGCATCGACGTGTCGAATTCGTTCTGGAACAGACTGCCCGCGAACTGAGTCAGAATGCATATCTTCTTCACGGGGGAAGAATGCACGATGATCCGGGGAAGCAGCAGGAAGAACAAATGGAAGAACAAATCAGGGAGCGGAGTGATCCGTCTCTTCTTTCCATCGTGGAAGATGCGGCAGTTCAGGCGTATCTTTACACCACGATACAGAAGAGGAGCGGAAATCATCGGATTGAGGCACTGGATCTGACGAAATGTCATCTCACAAAAGACGGAGAGTGGGTTGATCTGAAAGCGTCCTATCGATACCGGATTCCTTTTGGTATCTTTCCGAATCTGACCGTTCCGTTTTGTGCCCGCAGTCGGCACCGCGGGTGGATCGGATCCGATCCGAAACGGGAAAAGGACGGGGAAGAGGCGGAGGAAGACCGGATCGTTTATGTAGGAAGAGACAGCACCCGATATCATCTTTCTCCGAGATGTCATTATCTGAATCATGAACTGAAGCCGATTTCCAGAAACGAACTGGAATCCGCACGGTCCGGAAGCGGCTCGACGTATCGGCCCTGTGATATCTGCGGAAAAAAGGGTTCATCCGGCACCGTCTATATATTGCCGAACGGCGAAAAATATCATACCGATCCGGACTGTTCTTCACTGAGAAGTTACATCCGGGAAGTGTGGCTGTCGGAAGTCCGGAATCTGGGCGCCTGCAGCTACTGCGGTGGGGGATAATAACATGACAGCAATGGTCAGAATGATATATTTTGTGATCCTCGGATGGATGGCCATATCGGACTTGCGGACAAAAACCATTCCGGTATGGGCACCGTGGATCATGGGAATTACCGGGCTGCTTTTTTGCACCGCACCGGGGCTGATTGAGAATCCGGCATGTTATGCGGGAGAAGAGGGCTTTGGGCAGATTCTTTTCCGGTTTCTGCCCGGAATCGCCGCTCTGATTCTGTCACATCTGAGCAGGGAATCGATCGGCCGGGGTGACGGAGGCATACTTCTTTCGCTGGCGTTCTGGTTGGATGCGGGAGATCTCTCCCGCATCGCGCTGGCGGCTGCCGCATTCTGCGGAATATACGGGATGCTGCTTTGCGGGTGGTCAATTCTTGGCGGAAGAGGCATTGCCGGCATACGAAAGAGAAGAATTCCATATCTGCCGTTTTTGTGCGCGGCATCGGTCATGATTCAGGGGAATATGTTATGAGGAACAGCGTGTATGCAGTCCGAACGACGAAACATCGGGAGAACATTTTTCAGGATAATCAGGGTAGAGTGGAAGGAACCGGGACAGCGGCGAAAAAAGGACTGAACGCCAGCCTGTCTGTGGAGGCGTCACTTGTAATCTCACTGACGCTTCTTTTTTTCGCGGTTTTGATGAACGGCATTTTGGGGATACACCGGCGTTCGGTTGAGGAAATGATTCTGGCGGAAGGGGTAGAGAAAAATGCAGTATTTGAAGAAACGGCGGAATTGGAGGAAGGACGGACAAGAAACGATATCACCGAGTCGGAAAATGCGAAAGTTCACTGCTTTTATGGATGCGGCGGGGCAGAGATCACGTATGGGAGAAGGGGATTGTTTCATGTCGTCGGCAATGTGCGGGATCAGCATGAGATAGAGATTTCCATGCGGATATACGACCCGGAGAATATGCTGAGGCTTCAGACAGCGATACTGAAAGGACGGTGACACGGATTGGAAGTTCGTTATCAGCGGGAAATGACGCACAACTATATGATGATACGAGCGGAAAAGCCGGAATGGAGTGATAATTACACCTGTCATATGATGGAGGAAAACGCGATTCCGGGGCTTCTGGCTTTCCAGACGAGACATACCGGACAGGGCGTGGATTTCTATTATGAGATTACGTCCAGACAGCCGTTAAACCGGATTTTTGAGCGAAAGAAGCCGGACGGGGAAACCATACGGAAGGTGATTTCCCAGATTCTGGATACCCTTTGGGTATTGGAGGATTTTCTGCTGGTGGAAGAAGGGGTGGTGATGGACGCATCCTACATCTATGCGGATCCGGACACCATGGAGATTCGGCTTTGCTTTGTGCCGGGGCTCTATATGGACTTTGCGGAGAAAATGAAAGATTTTCTGCGATGGATCATGGAGCGTGCGGATCATCGGGATTCCAGAGCGGTAATGCTTTCCTATGACCTGTATGAGGCGAGTCTTCGGGAAAACTATGGAGCAGAAGATCTGAGGCGATGTCTGAACGGAAACCGGAGCAGCATTTTCTGTGAAAGAGAAGGCGGAACACATACCGAATGTGACGGACTGCATTCGGGAGTGGACGGATACTGTGCGGTCTGTGAGAAAAAAACGGGAGCTGCGCCGGGGCAGGAGGGGAGCAGAGTGATGCCGGATTATCCGGTTAGACCGGGAAGGAGGCCGGATTTTCCGGAAAACGGAAAAACAAAGATGCGAAAAACCGGAAGAACAGGACAGGAGGACTGTAACCCTGCGGTATGGCAAAGCGGAATCCGTCAGATCGAGGAGAATGGGGATCGGATCAATCCGGTTCTCTCCCCGAACTGGAGAAAAAAAGCGGCGGATCGTTTCCCGACGGTTTATCTGGCGGGCGGTTTTGCATTGGAGCTTGTCCTGTGGTTCGCGACCGGATTTCGGGGACAGGGATTCTATGCGGGTATCTTCTGTGCGGTGATGACGGTGATTCTGATCGTGTTCCGGCTCACGGCCGCTGGAAAAACAGAGTCGGCAGAAGATGATGTTGTTGATGATGCCGCCTGTGAGGAGAAGCCAAAAATCGATCCGGGATACGAGTGGGAATCGGATCCGGCGTGGAATGAGGAGTGGCATTCCGCCGAGGGATATGAAAGTGCTGCAAGATATGAACGGAGAATACCGGAAGAAGCACCGGCGGAGAATCGAATCCGGACCGAAGCCACGGATCGGACAGAGGGATCGGAAAGAAAACAGGACGAGATACTGCCGGATAGCCCTTATGCGGAGCTGATTCCGGATCCGGCAAACGACAATGCGGCGTTGAATTACGAGGAAATCCGGATACCGTATACACCGTTTTTTATCGGTCAGAATCCGGATCTGACAGATTGCTGCATTCCGGATGCGTCAGTCAGTCCGCTGCATCTCCGGTTTGATCAGGATGAGCGGACCGGGGAGTATACCGTCACGGATCTGAACTCGGAGGACGGAACCTATGTTGACGGGAAACTGCTCTGTAACAATGAGCGTGAACTTCTCCGAGATGGTGACCGGCTCCGGATCGCCGGGCTGGAATATCGTTTTGCCGTCAAAAACGGACCGGTTGTGATGTGACCGGCTTGTGCTGTTTCGTGGTTTAACAGGCTCGAATCGCCTGTTATCACGCAGCGTTGCCAGATGAGAACAAGTGCTCGCGCGGCTCATGCTTTTCGTAGTATAATGTTTTCGAAAATATTCCCGCAAAGGATATGGAATACCGCAGCGGGGAGATCAGAACAGGGAGGGCCGACGAATGACTGACAAAGACTGTATCTTCTGTAAGATTGCAAACGGAGAGATTCCGTCTGCAAGTGTCTATGAGGATGAAAATTTCCGTGTGATTCTGGATATGGGACCGGCAGCGAAGGGACATGCGCTGATTCTGCCGAAGAATCATTTCAAGGATCTGAATGAACTGGATGAAGCCACTGCGGCGAAGGTGCTTCCGCTTGCGGGAAGGATCGGCGCGGCGATGAAGAAGTCGCTGGGCTGTGCGGGATATAACGTGGTTCAGAACAACGGCGTGGAAGCAGGCCAGACAGTTTTCCATTTCCATGTTCATGTCATCCCGAGATATGAGGGCGGACCGAAGATGGTTGAATGGGAACCGGGATCATCGACTCCGGAAGGACTGGCGGAGACCGCAAAATCCATCGCACAGGGTTTAAACTGAGCGGATACGAAATCAGAATAAGTCGAAATGTCTGGGAGGAAAGCCGTTGATTCAGCGGCCGGATCAGACACAATAGAGTGAGCAAAAGCCGCAAACCGTGGAAAGACGGTTTGCGGCTTTTGCTATAGAGGACGGCCGGTGCATTGCATATTGTAAACTTAAATAAAGCAATAGGTTGACAATTCAAAAAAGACTGTTTACGATAGGACTCGTTGAGAAACGCTGCGCAGTGTTCCAGACAAAAAGAATACACTCTGTGTGATGAAAAATCCGCACAGGGGAGGGGAGAACAAGAAGATGAGAAACTCTAAGATCAGAGATCTGACCTTTATGGCCATATTCATTGTATTGATCGCAATTGGTGCCAGAATCACGATCCCAGTGCCGGTCTGCCCATTCACGCTGCAGTTGGAATTCACCACTCTTGCGGCATTGATCCTCGGATGGAAGAAAGGCGGATTTGCCGTTTTTGCCTATGTTCTGCTCGGACTGGCAGGGCTTCCGATGTTTGCTGCCGGCGGCGGACCGGGATATATTGTTCAGCCGACGTTCGGGTATCTGGCCGGGTATATTTTCGGAACCATTGTGACCGGACTGATTGCGGGGAAAAACCGGGAGCACAAGAGCTTTATCCGCCTTCTGGCTGCCAATCTTGCGGGGCTCATGGTGGTTTACGCATTTGGCATGGCTTATCTCTGGTTCATCCGGAACATTTATATGACCGGAAATCCGATCACCTTTCAGGCACTTGTGATTTACTGTTTTTTTCTGGCTGTTCCGGGCGACATTCTGCTCTGTGTTTTTGCGGCGGAACTCGGGAGGCGGTTATTGCCGGTTCTGGAGAAAAATGATCTTTTGCTGGACAACCGGACCCGGGTGGCCGGTGTGTAAGAAAAGGGAGAATGAGGAAGATGAGCAGAAATCTTTTTATTACGGGAACCGGAACGGATGTCGGCAAGACATTTGCGGCGGGGCTGATTGTGAAGAAACTTCATGACGCGGGAGTCCGCGCCGCCTATTACAAGGCAGGCATGAGCGGCAACGAGCGGAGTGCGGACGGAACGCTGATTCCGGGGGATGCGCTCCATGTAAAAAATGTGTCCGGGATCCCGCAGCCGATTGGGGAAATGAGCCCGTACGTCTACGAACACGCGTATTCACCGCATCTGGCTTCCCGGCTGGAGGGAAATCCGGTTTCGTTCGAGAAGGTCCGGGAAGGATTTGATCAGGTGTCTCAAAAATATGATTTTGTGACCATGGAAGGGAGCGGAGGAATTACCTGTCCGCTGGAGTTTGACCGTGAAGAGCTCTATCTGGATCAGATGGTGAAACGCCTTGGACTTTCGTCGGTCATTGTGGCGGATGCGGGGCTCGGAACCATCAATTATGTTGTACTGACCGCAGAGTATATGAAACATCATGGCCTTCCGGTAAAAGGAGTCATTTTCAACCAGTGTCATCCGGGAGATGTGATGGAGGAAGACAACATTTTCATGTGTGAACATCTCACCGGACTTCCGACCATCGCGAAGATTAAGCCGGGAGATACGGAGCTGGAGATCAGCGCAGAAGACCTGATGAGACTCTATGACTGAAAAGAGAATAAAAAGGGAGAAGAATCAAGATGCCGACTGAAAAGAATCATATCTGGTATCCGTATACCCAGATGAAGAATATGAAAGAGCCGTATCATATCATCGATGCGGAGGGAGTTTATCTGTACACGGAAGACAGCAAACTGATCGATTCCGCGTCCTCCTGGTGGTGCATGATTCATGGATATAAAAATCCGGAAATCACGGAGGCCATTAAGCGACAGGCAGATAAATTCTGTCATGTGATGCTCTGCAATCTGACCCATGACGGAGCTCTGAATTTTTCCAGAGAACTCGCCGATTTTCTGCCCGGAGATCTGAATCATGTGTTTTTCTCCGACTCCGGGAGCGTCAGCGTGGAAGTCGCTCTGAAAATGGCGCTGCAGTTTTATGTCAATGATACCGTCCGCCGGGGAACACACAACGAGCGGACGAAAGTTCTGTCCCTGACACATTCCTATCACGGAGACACTTTTAAAACCATGGAGATCGGAGATGATGAGGATTATCATTTTGCATTTCCGGAGAAAAAAGGTGTGACACATATCAATACGGAGATCGACGAACTGGAAAATGCGTTCCGGCGGGAGGGAGAGCAGTTCTACTGCATGATCGTCGAGCCTCTTCTGCAGGGGGCAGGCGGAATGCGTATGTATGATGTCAGCTTTTTGAAGAGAGCGAGAGAACTGTGTGATCAGTACGGCGTACTCCTGATCTTTGATGAAGTTGCCACCGGATTTGGAAGAACCGGAAACCGCTTTGCGGCAGATCTCGTGCTTCCCGATATCATTTGCCTCGGAAAGGCACTGACCGGCGGTTATGTGGGACATGCCGCGACGGTTGCATCCGAGAAAGTTTATCAGGGATTTTATGACGATGATGAGAGACTTGCGCTTATGCACGGGCCGACGTTTATGGGAAATGCTCTTGCGATGGCGGCCGGCCTCAAATCGCTGGAGATCTTCCGTCGGGAAAATTATATGGATAAGATTCATCATATTGAGACGGTTGCCAGGCGGGAGATCGCAGGGTATGAAGCGGAAGGTCTGCGAGAAGTCCGGACAATGGGAGGTTGTATCTGTTTTGAGGCGGACAACGGAGAATCTCTCTCCGGATTTCAGGATTTTGCCGCAAAGAGGGGCGTGTTTGCGAGAAATTTTCTGAACGTACAGTATGCGATGGTTCCATACATTATAAAAGATGAGGAACTGATACAGATTATTGATACCATGAAAGCATGGTGGGAAAGATAACATTAATGTGGAAGAAAGACTGCAATCTAAGTGATAATTCAGATTGCAGTCTTATTATTGTTTCATAGTTTTCCTTCTTTTGAAAAATTTACATTAAAACCAAATTCCATGCAGGAAGAGTTTATTGTTAATCTTCGAAAAATAATTCAGAACGGCAAAAACAAAGCACTTCTGATTTCCGCCACGGGGGACGATGCAATAATACAGACAGGACGAAAAGCCGCTTAAAATAAGGCTTTTTCGGACCTGTCATTTTTACGGAAACATAATATTGTTTATCAAGAGAAATGAACAGGCTCGGACTGTGAGAAATCACAACGTCCGAGCCTGTTTTATTTTGCGTGATAGAAAAGTGTTGCCTGAGTGTTAGAAATTGGATTGCTATAGAAAAACGTTGATATTGCCAGCAATTGGCTCATGTTAACTGAGTGTTAGGTTAAGCGTTACCGCAATATCGATACTTAGCATAGCGTCCTTTATTTATTGGTTCAAGCAATTTTTGTTCTACAAGAGCTTTGAGTAATCGATAAGCCTTATTTTCATCGACATGTAATAACTGAATTACGTCAGCACGAGAAATGAACTCATTGCTTTTTGCCATATTAATAATCAGTTCCGGGTATCTGGTTTCATCAATATCAACCTGACGCACATAACCGATATTCTTAGATTTTGTGCTGTAAACCTTTGGTGACAAGATATAAGTCCTATTTCGTCCGCTACCGTAAATATCAACGATGCCAGATTCAATAGAGCTATCCAAAATAGCCTTTGTAGCAATCTCTGATAAGTTTGCCGCGGCAGCAAGTTCGCCAACTTTAGTACGGGGCATATCTTTTAGCGTATTAAGGACTAAAAGTGTATTTAAGGATAAAGGACGTCCTAAGCGGTTCTGTTCATTTGAAACTAATTTTGCAATTTGCGAATCTGGTTTGCTACGTGGAATGAATAGCGAAACGGTAACAGGCGTGGAATTGCTGTAATCCGGAAGTGGATTACCATAGATTAAAGAACCTTCAAAAATTCGGTCAATTCCACGACCAGTTTTTTCAGCAAGTCCGATTCTCTTTAACGCATCTGCTTATTGTGGATTTCTGCCATGCGGTTCAGCTGTAAGTAGATTTTTTATAGAAACACCTTCGATAAAGCCACCAGGGTTTGCAATTGTAAGACCGTCATCGCTTACAGCAACACGAACACGCCCCATCTTAGAATAGTCGCGATGGCTGAATGCGTTAACAAGAGCTTCACGAAAAGCACGTTTATTAAAGGCAGGAACAGAAACACGAAATAGTCCCATTTCAATTTCTTGCTCAGGGTTCCAAGCTTCCATGTATGTGTTTATTTTATCGATGGTTGATAGGAGCGGAAGACAAATATCGTCATTAACTTTTATATCAGTACCAGATAAAACTTGGAATGAAGAGCTATGGGTAGGGATGTATCTCTTTATGACAGGTACGCGACCAATCATAAGAATACCAGTTACCGTGGGGATTAATTGTCCATTAAAGTCTCTCACAAATCCTAAAGCTTTAAATAGATCGTCATTAGGAAGTTGAAGCAAAGTGGCTTCACCGTTGTATGCAAGTATTAGGTTGCGTAGATGCTCTATTTCGACAGGATCGAAATCTTCAGTTGTGCAATCAAGAAGTGGCATAGCTGAATAATCGAGCATCCTGAGATCTGAGAGCCGTGTTGCAAACTCTGCTGGGTACATAGGGACATTTTCTGGAGTCCCGTCAGCTTTGATTTGACGGCGCTGAATTTTACCAGTAATTGTCGCGACAATACCGCTATAGGACTTAGGAACTGAAATTTTAAGTACAGGATAAATATCTTCAATGATCTCTGCACGTATGGCAACAGGTGGCAATGTGTTATTTGCAATAAAGGCACCAAGAGTGGATGGATCCATGTGATCTTTGTGTACACCAGTCACTTCACCGGAATCCTCGATACCTAGATACAAATCACCACCTTCAGTATTAGCAAAAGCGACAACAGCATCGAAAATATCAGAGTTCTGTAATTTACGTTTATCACTTTTGAATTCAATTGTAAGAGTTTCCTTTGTAGGCAGCATCGTATCACCTCCTTCTGACATTCTAACACTATTGTGTGTTAAAACAACGTTTCTAACGCACATAACGCGTTAAAACGAGTGTTGATGTGATAGGATCACTAAGCTCGAAAAGACCAGCCGCAGCACGCTATTTCACTAAGCGGCAAAGCCGCTAAGTGAAATATGTGTCGCTAAGAGCTTCGCCAAGGAAGCTGTCACCTAACGGTGACCAGCGGACTTTTTTCTATGACTTCGAAGCGCACCCCGCGGACTTTTTATGTTAAAACGGATCCGTTTGCGGTAGAATTGTGATATGAAACCGAGCAGGAATAAAGACATGTCGGAAGGTGAGAAGGACACATGGGAAATGCAGTAACTTCGAAGATAACCACGGAGAGGTTATCCGATCTGAGAACCGGTTTTGAGACAGCATATGTCAATGGAGCTGTCGCATCCAATCTGGAATACAAACCGAGCTTTGTATCCAACAATCCGAATGAGGGTAAGAAGGTTATCTCCTCCATCGAAGAAGAGCTGCTCCGATGTGAATCCTTTCAGATCAGTGTGGCATTTATTACCATGGGCGGGATTACTCCGCTTCTGCAGACACTGAAAACATTGGAAGAAAGGCAGATTCCGGGCGAGATCCTCACGACAAACTATCTGAATTTCAGTGAGCCAAGGGCGCTTCAAAAGATTCATGAATTAAAGAACATCACCTTGAAAATGTATGATGTGGAGGCGGCCAACACCGGTTTTCATACGAAAGGATACATTTTCCGAAAGGATGAGGTTTACCGGATTATCCTTGGAAGTTCGAATATGACCAGTGCGGCGCTGACAAGCAATGTCGAGTGGAACACAAGGCTGATTTCGACGGAGCAGGGAGAGGTCGCGGGACAGATCCTGAAAGAGTTCCGGGAACTCTGGAACTCGGACTACGCATTGGACTATGATTCGTTCTATGAAATCTATCAGGAACGATACCGAATCATCAAACATCAGAGAGAAATCGCAAAAAGGGAAATAATTCCATCTTTTGACAAATTTACATTAAAGCCCAATTCCATGCAGGAGAAGTTTATTGTAAATCTTCGGAAGATAATTCGAAACGGCGGTGACCGTGCGCTGCTGATCTCTGCAACCGGGACCGGAAAGACCTATGCGGCTGCTTTTGCGATGCGGGAGCTGGGCTTCCGGCGTGTTCTCTTCGTGGTTCACCGGGCACAACTGGCCGTGCAGGCGAGGAAGTCTTTTTCGCGGGTGTTCGATTCGTCGGTTTCGATGGGAATTGTCGGAGCGGGTCAGCATGACTATGACAGCGATTATGTGTTTGCCATGGTTGAGACACTGAATCGGGATTCTCATCTGTTTCAGTATAAAAAGGACGATTTTGATTGCATTATCCTGGACGAGGCCCATCACAGCCCGGCTAACACGTACCAGAAGATCATGAATTACTTTACGCCGAAGCTCTTTCTCGGTATGACAGCCACACCGGACAAGCGGGACGATCATCTGGAAGGAAAAAATGTATATGAACTGTTTGACCGGAATATTGCGCACGAAATCCGGCTTCAGAAGGCGATGGAGGATGACCTGCTATGTCCGTTCCATTATTTCGGTATTAGTGATATCGCTGTAGTGGATGATAAAACGATGCGGAAAAAGGAGCTTGCGGACACAGACTTCAATCAGCTGACAAGTGAGGCGAGAGTCCGCCATGTCATTGAACAGGCAAATTACTACGGTTACAGCGGAGAGCGAGTCAAGGGTTTCATTTTCTGCAGCAGGAACCGGGAGTGTGAGATTCTTTCAAAGATGTTCAATGAACGGGGCTTTCGGACACTTGCACTGAGCAGTGCGACTTCCGAGGAAGACCGTGCAAGGGCCTTTGAACGTCTGGCAATGAGTGAAAAGGATGCAACGGACGAAATGCAGCCGCTCGACTACATTTTTTCCGTTGATATTCTGAACGAGGGCATTGATATCGTTGAGGTCAATCAGGTCATCATGCTCCGGCCGACACAATCGCCGATTGTTTTTATCCAGCAGTTGGGCCGGGGACTCCGAAAAGCAGAGGGAAAAGAGTATGTTGTGATCCTCGACTTTATCGGAAATTACAACAATAACTTTATGATTCCCGTGGCGTTGTCCGGGGACCGGACTTACAATGCGGATGTGATCCGAAAATATGTCATCAGCGGAAACAGCACAATCCCGGGAGCTTCGACGATTCACTTCGATGAGATTTCCAAAAGCAGGATTTTCCATGCGATTGACAATATCAAATCCGGAACATTCAAGGAGCTGATCAAAGAAGGATATCGCAATCTGAAGAACCGGCTTGGAAGGATACCAAGGCTGATTGATTTTTATGAGAATGAAGAAATGGATCCGATCGTGATTATCCGCGAATACCGGACGTATTACGCATTTGCGGAAGCGATGGAGAAAAAGCCGCTCTTTGCATTTTCAGAGCAGGAAAAACGGACGCTGGAATATCTCTCCAAGACCGTTTTGAGCGGCGTTCGCCCCGATGAGCTGGAGATTCTGCGCCAGCTCCTGTTCAGGGACAGTGTTGATTATTCGGAGATCATGGATTGCTGCCGGTCCCGGTACGGATATGAGATGAACAGCGCAAAGATCGATGCGGCGGTTGACGTGCTGGACGGAGCGTTTGTCACGAATTCGGCCGAGTATGAAAAATTCTGTCACATTGATCTGGTGAGATCGGATCAGAAATCCCGTCTGATGCGGCTTGGAAGCTACCGTGAGAGATTACAGCATAGGGATTTTTACCGTCAGATTGAAGATATTGTAGAGGTCGGTCTTCGGCGGTATCAGGATAAGTTCCGGACATCCGGTTCCGGAGAGGTTCCGTTTGTCCTGTATGAAAAATATTCCCGGCGAGATATCAGTCTTTTGATGAATGCGGGAAAAGACCTCTCTTCCACCATGTATGGCATGTCGCGTCTGGGCGATGATATGTTTATCTGGGTTACCTATCATAAGGAGGAGACTACGGATGAAGAAAAAGAGTATGTGGACGGAAAGCCGGATTATGCGGATGAATTCGTGGACAATGTCATCTTCCGGTGGGACTCTCAGATCGGCAGAAAGCTTGGCAGTGCGTATATGAACAAAGTGATGACTGCGCCGAGAAAGCATCTGATGGTTCAGAAGACGGACGCGGAGAATAATTTTTTCTATATGGGTGAATTCGATGTCGCAGAAGTGAGGGAAGACCGGAAAAAGAATAACAGCGGTGTATATATGCCGATCTGTAAATTGAAATGCCGGATGAAAACGGCGGTTCGCGAGGACATTCTGCGGTATCTGCAGAGCTCGAATTCTTTGGAAAAATCAGATGTTTCAGCAGGTACGGTTTGACAGAATCAAACAGTATGAGACATTCCTATGATGTCGTATTGTCTTAAAAGGTGACAGTTCGCGCTTGCGGAAACACAAAATAACAGAACAGAAACAGAGTACCGGAGAAATGCGCCAAAAGGTCCATTTCTCCGGCGTTTTTTTACCCATCAACGTCGTTGACCGCTTACCGCTTACCGGTACAATAACTCATCGACCGTTATATTGGGATTCCGGTACCGGGCGGCACTTTTTTCCCGGTTGTGATGGATGGCATTGTTCGTACAGTTCTGGATGCAGGCCCCGCAACTCACACAGGTTTGGGAAAAGGCAGGTTTTCCGTTTTGGATATGAATATTGTTCATCGGGCAAAGCCTCTCGCAGAGTCCGCAGCCGGTGCAGCTGCTTAGGATAGTGAGCTCTTTGGTAATTCCATCCCCGGTAGAGAATTCATAGTTTTTCCTGTGTTCGTTGGAAAGGAAGCGGTGAAGAAATGTATCCGGCCGGACATATGTCTTTTGTTCGCTGATGTCATTCCGGATTCGAAGGATCTCCGCGCGCTGTTTTTGGCTGTCACCCGTCTGCTTTGCCATATCGGAAAAGGTGATACAGTTTTCTGCCATTTTCAGACGTTCGATATAGTCAAATTCCCGTCCGTTTGCGGTCCGGATCTCCTTCAGAATGGATGTGATCCCGCCGGGAAAGAATCCGTATGTCGCAACGGCAAAGAAATAGTCGCAGTCTACCGATATTTTTCGCAGAAAATCTTCGATAAACGGCGGGATCAACAGTCCGTAAACCGGGAAAATGATGCCTACCCGGCTGTCTTTGAAGTGATCAATTCCGTGATCGATACAGTACGGGATGGAAAGGCATTTCCCGCCCAGTTTTTTTGCAGCGTACAGGCAGTTGCCGGTGGAACTGAAATATAATGTGGTCATGCGGTTTCTCCTTTGGTGTGGGTGTCAGCAGTACGGATGGCAGAAGGATATTCTTTCGGTTCGCGGCACAGAATGTGATCCAGCAGGACCGCGATCAGAACCGCTGAAATGTGGCTGATCAGGAACGAAAACCACATTCCGTCGAGGCGGAGCGGACTGTCCATCAGAATCAGCGCGAGGGGAAGCCGGATCACGATGTAATAAAAAAACATGAGGAGCAAGGAAAGATTTACCTTTCCCATACCGGACAGTTTTCCGAGAAAAATATTTGTGATCATATAGCATGGATAACCGATACCGATGATCCAAAGGCCGCGACTTGCGATCGAGGCGATAACCTCTTCGTGTACAAATGCCATGGAGATACGGCCGGAAGAAAAAAGAACCAGAACCGTCAGTATCCCTTCAATCAGCGTTCCATAGATCAGCGCTGTCTTCATATAGTCTTTGATCCGCTCCGGTTTCCCCGCTCCGTAGAGATGACCGGTTATCGTGATCATGGACATATTCATTGCCATTGCCGGATAGAACAGGAAGTTTTCGATATTTTTGACCACTCCGTAGGCCGCTATGGTTGTCACATCGTAACGGTTCACAAGAATCACCATGACCATTGAGCTGATGGCAGGAATACAGTTCTGCATACTTGCAGGGATTACGGTGGTGACAAAGTCTTTTACATTTTCCCGGTTGCAGCCGTTCAGGTTCGGAGAAAAATAGGACTTTTTTCTGCCGTAGAGGATCGCAAATACAAGGCAGATGACCTGAGAGAGAACGGTGGCCGTGGCAGCGCCCGAAATCCCATAGGAGCGGATGAAGAGGGGATCCGTGATCAGATTGATCAATGTTCCGAGGAACATTCCCTTCATCTGGAATACCGGGTCTCCGAAGCTCCGGTAGATGGATGTCAGCTGCATATAAAGGAAAACGGCGACATATCCCGGGAGAAAGATCGCAAGGTAGATCCATGCATCCCGGTAAATGTCCATGGGGGTATGGAAGATCTGCAGAATCCGGTCAAGCGAGAATTCCAGAACCGCAGTCAGCAGAACGGAAAACAGGGCGGATATCAGGAGAATGGCTCCGGTCATTTCACGGATCTTTTTTTCGTCCTTGTTGCCGACGAGACGGCTCACAACAATGGCAGTTCCGTTGCCGACGCCGGTGGTAAATGCGTAGAGCAGGATGCTGACCGATCCGGCCGTGGTGAGCGCGGCATAGCCGTTTTCTCCCAGCAGATTGCCGACCCATATACTGTCTACGAGATTGTAGGCCAGCATGAGGACAGTGGCGAGAAAAAGAGGCATGGCCATTTCAAACAAAGCTTTGCCGGTGTTTTCGTTTGCAAAATCAATTTTGTTTTTCATTTGTGAGATTCCTCCTGTTAGTTTAGTATATATATAATATAGTCGCTATACACTTTGGCCTGTGAAGAGCCGGTCTTCTGACCGGCTGATTCCGCTTATATGAGCGAACCTGCAAAGCCCATGGCGCTCCCCGCAGGATGGAGGGGATGGCGATCCGAAGTCCGCGGGCTCCCCCATCCCCTCAGGACTGAGGGGATGGGGGAGCCGAAGTACGCTTGCGGATTTTGTTCTCTTACAGGAATTCGTCAAGTTCGTCTTCGAAGGCCTTCAGAAAATGAATCATCTGAGCGCTGATCTCTTCGGGGATCTCGTCGAAAAGTCTGGAAAAGGTCATTCCCATGGTCTCATGGAGTTTGCGGTGATCATTGCGCGCCTGCATTCCTTTTTCCGTGAGATAGAGGTTGCGCTGGGCATCCGAATCCGGAGAGATCCGTTTTTCCACCAGGCCTTTGTCCACAAGTTTATATACCATCTGGGAAGCGGCGCCCTTGGTGACACCTCGTTTCATGGCCAGCTCGGTAACGCTGATTCCCGGATTGTCTCCGATCATCGTTACCGTATGTATCTCGGGCTGGGTAAGGAGAAGGTCCTTACAGTATATCTGGGGCTTTTTCTCATACTGGGCGTACTTATGCATGATTCGTTCCATAAGCCAGGCCATCTCTTTGTAATCTTTCAAACTGATTGACACCTCCGTATAGCGACTAAAGTGTAAAGTAACTATACACATTAAGCAAATGGCTGTCAACATTTTTTTGTTTCAAATTGTGATCCGGACGAAGTTGATTATTTTGTGCCGGTGATGGAAAATATAGAGGAGAGGTTCTGGGGAAGCGCCGAGAGAAGAAAAAGACAAAAACAAGAAAACAGTAAAGGAAACAGACGATGAAGACAGTAAAAGTAGTGGCGGCAGTGATCCGCGCAGTCAATGAAAACGGAGAGCCGGTCGTATTTGCCACACAGCGGGGATACGGAGAATACAAGGACGGATGGGAATTCCCGGGTGGCAAGGTCGAAGCGGGGGAGACGCCGCAGGAGGCGCTCCGCCGGGAGATCATGGAAGAACTGGATACGGAGATCTCGGTGGGAGAGTATATTGACACGATCGAATACGATTATCCGGCATTTCATCTGTCCATGGACTGCTTCTGGTGTGAGGTCGTGAAGGGGCATCTGGAACTGAGAGAACATGAGGCCGCAAAGTGGGTGACAAAGGAAGGAATCGAAAGCGTGGACTGGCTTCCGGCAGACCTTACCATTCTGGATGCGGTAAAGAGCGGACTGTAAGAAGAAACGGAAAGAGATTTTGATGATCTGCCGGGACGAATTCGGTTTAACGCAACAGCACGTTGCGTGTTAATCCGTCCTTTTTATATTACAATCAGGAAAAAGGAGGAAGGAACATGAACACGAAGGAAGTCTTATATGAGCTCAGAACCAGAAACCGGCTGTCTCAGGATGAACTGGCAGAGAAGGTATTCGTGACCCGACAGGCGGTATCCCGATGGGAACATGGCGATACCGTGCCGAATACGGAGACACTGAAACTTCTGTCGAATCTGTATCAGGTATCCATCAATACACTGCTGGGATCGCCCCGGAAGCTCGTCTGCCAGTGCTGCGGAATGCCGCTGGAGGATGAATTCATCGGCCGGAATAAGGACGGATCGATGAATGAGGATTACTGCAAATGGTGCTATGCGGACGGATCCTACACCTACAGCAATATGGATGATCTGATTGAAATCTGTATACCGAATATGACGGGAGAGGGATTGGATGAGGATCAGGCCAGAGCATATCTGAAGGAAACGCTGCCGAAACTGGATTATTGGAAACGGCAGGAAGAGCTGGGCGATCACGGCGAAATGGAGGTTTTCAAGAAGACACTGATCGGAGAGATCAATGCCCTTTCGATTCCGGGACTGCCGAAGCTGGAAAAGCTGAATGCATTGGTGGGAAAGTTTGTGAATCTGGAGTACCGGCTTCCAAACGGTGCTGCGGTGAAATATCTGGATGACGAGAAGACCTATCTTGGAAATCAGCTGCAATCGCTGACCGATGAAAAAAAGTATTTCGGTGTGGCCTGCAGCCGGGATTTTATCCTGATTTCAGCATATGAGGCCGACTGCCGGAATCCGGAAGTGGTTTTATACAAAAAAAGAGAACAATGATCGGAGCAGTTTCCATTCAAAAAAGCGAATTCCGGGACGTCCTGTCGGATGTCGGGAATTCGCTTTTTGCATGTTGTGTGGTTATTCCGCGTCTTTGGTCAGTTCGCGGATGAGGCCCATGATGGTTTCAACGGCATTGCCCTGATGGCTCTGGCGCATCGCGGAGATGTACTCGGCGCGCTTGCGGAAGGTGTCATTGACCGCGGCAAGCAGCGTATCCGTGGTAAGAACTTCCTCTTCGAGAAGCGCGGAATAGCCCTGTTTTGCAAAGGACCGGGCATTCAGAATCTGGTCACCGCGGCTTGCCTTGGCGGAGAGCGGGATCAGAATGTTCGGTTTGCGGAGCGCCAGAAGCTCGCAGATTGAGTTCGCGCCGGCGCGGGAGATTACAAGGTCTGCCGCCGCAAAGAGGTGGCGGAGCGGAGTGTCCACATACTCATACTGGACATAGCCGTGTGTGCCGATGAGGCTCTCGTCGAGGTTTCCTTTTCCGCAGATATGAATTACCTGGAAGGTCTCGAGGAGGGTCGGCAGCGCGGCGCGGACGGCGTTATTGACCACAACCGAGCCGAGGCTTCCGCCGATGACGAGGATCACCGGGCGGGTGTCGTAGAGTTTCGCGTATTTGAGTCCGGTTTCGCGATCACCGGTCAGAAGATCCGCCCGGATCGGAGAGCCGGAGAGGACGGCCTTGTCTTCGGGGAGATACTGCAGAGTCTCCGGGAAATTGCAGCAGACCCGGTCAGCGGACGGAATACAGATCTTATTGGCCAGCCCCGGCGTCATATCCGACTCGTGGATGATCACCGGAATTTTCAGCTGGTGCGCGGCCAGAACTACCGGAACCGCGACGAAACCGCCCTTGGAGAAGACGATGTCCGGACGGTATTTGCGCAGGATATGATGCGCCTCCGCGAAACCTTTCAGCACGCGGAACGGGTCGGAAAAATTCTTGAGGTCAAAGTACCGGCGGAGTTTTCCGGAGGAAATGCCGTCATACGGAACTTCCGCCGCGGTGATGAGTTTTTTCTCCATGCCGTTGTAGGAACCGATATAGCGCACTTCAAAGCCGTCCGCCTTCAGGGACGGAAGAAGCGCAAGGTTCGGAGTGACATGCCCGGCGGTTCCGCCGCCGGTCAGAACGATTTTTTTCATAAGATGATCCTGCAGGATGCGCCGGAAACGGGAGCATCCTTTTTCCTCCTGTGAGAATTTGATCTTTGAGTTATAGGAAAATTCCTCGAAATTCTTATAACAAAAAACGCTCCGCGAGGATGCGTGTGCCGCAGAATGGAATGTGACACTGTAAAGTGACACATTCCATTCTGCGGCGGCGTGCAAAGTCCGCGGCGCTCCCCTCAGGATTGAGGGGGGATGGGGAAGCAGAAGTCCGCTTGGGGACTTTGTTCTGCCGTAAGTATACTCCTTTTTGGAAGCGGATGGAAGATTCGGCTTCCGGGGCCGTTCGGAAGCCGGACTTCCGCATTGTCGATTCTTGAGTAAATATTGTAAAGCATCCGAAAATCATCTATAATTTTTTCAAGTGTATCCTGAGATAAGAGGATGCAAACACATCATTGGAAGATGCAGCATGTCAAAACTGCAGAACTCATATAACACAGAAAAAGAGAAACAGCACAGCAAAAGAACACAGCGAAAAGGAGGGCTTATGCTCGGAATTATCGGTGCGATGGACGAAGAGGTCGCAAAAATAAAGGAACACATGACAGAAACCACAATTGAGAAGATTGCCGGAATGGAGTTCCACAAGGGAATTCTCGAAGGAAAGGATGTCGTGACGGTCCGCTCCGGAATCGGCAAGGTAAATGCCGGAATCTGCACGCAGATCCTGATTGACCATTTCGGCGTGGACGCCGTGATCAATACCGGTATCGCAGGTTCTCTGCGGAGCGATATCAAGATCGGTGATATTGTTCTGTCGACGGATACCGTTCAGCATGATATGGATGCCAGCGGATTCGGATATTCCTACGGTCAGATCCCGAGACTGGACACGCTCTCTTTCCCGGCGGATGAGAAGCTGATTGATCTGGCGGAAAAATGCTGCAGGGAGGTCAATCCGCAAATCAGTGTATTCCGCGGCCGGGTTGTCAGCGGAGACCAGTTTGTCTCCGAGCAGACCAAGAAGGATACCATTGCAAACATCTTTGAGGGCTTCTGCACAGAGATGGAAGGAGCTGCGATCGGTCAGGTCGCATACCTGAACAAGATCCCGTATCTGGTAATCCGCGCAATTTCGGACAATGCCGACGATACCGCGGGAATCGACTATGACACGTTTGAGAAGCAGGCAATCGAGAATTCCGCAAAGCTTATGATTGCGATGACCGCAGCTTACGAGGGCTGATGCGGATAGGAAAGTCAGTCATTCACGGACATTCCGGAAAACGGGAAGCCGGAGGGAGCGAAGTCTTCCGGCGGACCGGATTTTTCGAAAACCGTGAAACCGATCAGTTGAGAAAGAGGCACAGATGTTTCGTCTCTGGGGAAAAATAATGAAGGACAACCGTCTGGAGCGGGATACGGAGTACCGGACCATCGATTATTCCAAATCCCGCACGCAGATGGTACTGGACGGCGTCGATCAGATCTGTCGTGAGTTTGATCTGGCGAACCCGATCTGGCTGGAAAAGACGATCCAGGAGTTTAAGTATCATGACAAAGCCCGGTTTACGCAGGACAATTTTATCGAGCCGCTGGAGTTCGATTATCTGGAGATACAGGTCCTGGAAGAGTAAGGTGACCGCGGCGCACAGGCGTTGAGTATGATTTCATGCCGAAAGTCATGCCAAAAGCGCAGGATTTGCAGTGACAAGGTATATGAAATATGGTACAGTAGCACTATTCCTCGTTAGTTTAACAGGAGGAGTCTGATGGCACAGAACATTGATTTCGAGGCGTTTCTGAAAGAGGCGGAGCAGGCGCTGGAGGAAACGGCGCAGTTTTCCCGTAAGGAGGAAGAACTGCAGACCAAGGTGGAAGCATTGGAAAAGGAGCTGGTCGGCGAGAAAAAGGCGACGGCTTCCGCAATCGATACCACTGTTCAGAAACGAAGAGCGGAATTGGAAGAGAGCTATGACACAGAGGCAGAGAAGATCCAGTCGCTTCTGAAAAAGGCGAGAGCCCGCAGGGAAAAAGCCAGAAATCAGGGGATCCGGGACCGGATCGCAGAAGATACGGAAGAACTCCGGGAGAATAATAAGGAACTGGAAGGAAAGCTGAGGGATATTTACCGCTCCGACCGTGTTCCGGTGATCTGCCGGACCGGGCTTTACAACGCATTGTATTTCCCGCAGTCGTTTGGCGATTTCGTGACGATTCTGGCATTTCTCCTGATCCTCTTCGCGGCGGTTCCGATCGGGGTATATTATCTCGCGCTTCCGGAACAGAAGACGGTCTATCTCGTCGGTATTTATTTTGCGGCGGTGGTCGTGTTCGGCGGCCTCTATGTTCTGATTGGCAATATGACCAAAAACCGTCACATGAACGCGCTGAAAGAGGCACTGAAGGTTCGGGGAATGATCCGCTCCAACCAGAAGAAGATTGCCGTCATCGCGTCTTCGATCCGGAAAGAGGGCGACGATACCGTCTACGATCTGGAAAAATACGATGACGAGATCGCCCGCCTGGAACAGGATCTGGCGGACACGCTGGAGAAGAAGAAATCCGCGCTGAATACCTTTGAGTCGGTTACCCGCACGATTATCACCGATGAGATCGCGGGCGGGACAAAGGAAAAGATCGATCGGCTCACGGCAGAACTCACGGAGACGGAAGGTCAGCTGGATTACACCCGACAGGTTGTAAAAGACAAAAAGATCTCTATGGCAGAGCGGTATGAGAGCTATGTCGGCAGAGAGTTTATGACGAAGCAGCGGCTGGAGGCGCTTCGCGAGCTGATCGCGGGCGGAGAGGCTGCGAATATCAATGAAGCCAGAGAAAAGTATCTGGCACGAACCGAGAAGAAATGATGCAGGGAAGCAGGGGATTTTCGGGTCCCCTGCCCTTTGTGTGCGAGGCGGAAAACCATATGAGCGATATGAATCCATATCAGCGCGAGGAGCAGAAACAGCGGCTCCGGCGCAATATGATCGTCAGCGAAGATCCGGAATTGGACACCGGAGAAGAGGCTGAAGAAAAACCTTTCAGGCCTGCGCGCGGGCGGCGGAAGTTCGGCCGTCTGAAGATTGTTCTGATTGTCCTCTGCGTGATCGCCGCACTGGCGGGGGCATGGCATTACTATCAAACCCATCACAGGTACAGCGGCTATACGCAGGTGTGGTCCAAACAGATTCCGTCCACGGAGGGAAGCTATACCGGATACCGGAAGTTCGGCTCGAACGTGCTCCGGTACACCAAGGACGGCGCATCCTATATCGACGGAAACGGTGATGTCGTCTGGTCCATCAGCTATCAGATGAAGGCGCCGATCTGCAGTGTGAACGGCGATTTTGCCGCGATCGCGGATCAGCAGGGAAATGACATCTATATCTGCGATACGACGAAGAATCACGGCAAGGCGACGACACTTCTTCCGATCATGCGCGTCAGCATCTCGGCTTACGGTGTGGTTGCGGCGCTGACGGAAGACAGCACGTCGAGTTATGTGTCATTTTTCAAAAATGACGGAAGTGATCTCGACTGGGGAATCAAGACGGTGATGTCGGGCAACGGCTATATGCTGGATGCGGCGCTCTCACCGGACGGAACACAGGTGATGATTTCGGATGTCCATGTAAACAGCGGACAGCTGGGAAACCGGATTGTGTTCTACAACTTTTCGGAATACGGAAAATCCTATCCGGACCGACTGGTCGGAGGGTTTGATGAGTTTGGCTCCCATCTCTGCCCGAGAGTCCGGTTTTTCTCAGACCGGCGGGCGGCGGCTTTTGCCGGCGGACAGATCGCATTTTTCTCGATGGAGAATGTGACCAGCCCGGAACTGATCCAAATGGTGGATGTCAAGGACGAGATCAAGGCAGTAGCGGCATCCGACCGCTATGCGGCAGTGATCACCGCGGACGGAACGGGAGAATATCCGAACCGCCTGCTGATTTTCAATACAAACGGCAGGAAAATCGCAGACACAGGAATTTCCTGTTCCTGGCAGGAAATGGATATCGCGGATGATTACATCATCCTTCGGAATTCCGATTCCTGTGAGATTATCGGAACCAACGGAAAGCTCCGGTTTGACGGAACCTTCGACACACCGGTTTCGATGATCACCAAAGGAAAGAAGCCCGGAACGCTTCTTCTGACCGGCGGAAACACCGTGTCAGAGATCAAACTCCGATAAAGCATATAAAAAGTCAATGTATCATTCAGGAGGTTTTTTCTTATGAAACGAATTGATGAGCTGTCCGTCAACAGTATCCGCATTCTGTCCGCAGATGCGATTCAGAAGGCGAATTCAGGACATCCGGGACTGCCGCTGGGATGCGCGGCGATCGGATATGAGCTCTGGGCAAATCACATGAAGCACAACCCGGCAGATCCGAAATGGGCAAACCGCGACCGCTTTGTACTCTCCGGCGGACACGGATCCATGCTGCTGTATTCGCTCCTTCACCTGTTTGGTTACGGCCTCACGAAAGAAGATCTGATGAATTTCCGTCAGTGGGGTGCAAAGACCGCAGGACATCCGGAATACGGTCATACCGTCGGCGTTGAGGCGACGACCGGACCGCTCGGACAGGGCATGGCGATGGCTGTCGGCATGGCGATGGCGGAGGCACATCTGGCGTCTACCTTCAACCGGGAAGGCTTTCCGGTGGTTGACCATTACACATATGTTCTGGGCGGAGACGGCTGCATGATGGAAGGTATTTCCTCGGAGGCATTTTCCCTTGCGGGAACGCTCGGACTTTCCAAACTGATCGTTCTCTATGATTCCAACCGGATCTCCATCGAGGGAAGCACCGATCTGGCATTCCGCGAGAATGTTCAGGAGAGAATGGCGTCCTTCGGTTTCCAGACCATCACGGTAGAAGACGGCAATGATCTCACTGCCATCGGCGCAGCCATCGAGGCGGCGAAAGCCGACACCACAAGACCGTCCTTCATCACCATCCGCACCGAGATCGGCTACGGCTGTCCGGCAAAGCAGGGAACCGCATCCGCACACGGGGAGCCGCTGGGCGAGGAGAACGTAAAAGCACTTCGGGAGAATCTTCAGTGGCCGTACGACGAGGCATTCTTTGTTCCGGATGAGGTTTACCAGAATTATGCGGACATCGCTTCCGAAAAGGCCAAGGCTGAGGATGAGTGGAAGAAGATGTTCGAGGCTTACACCGTGCAGTATCCGGATATGGCTGCCCTCTGGAACCGCTACCACGACGCCGACGACGCAAAGAAACTCTGGGATGATGCGGAGTTCTGGGCAGAGCAGGAGAAGGCGGAAGCAACCAGAAGTCTCTCCGGAAAGACGATCAATGTTCTGGCCGGAAAGCTTCCGAACCTCTTCGGAGGAAGCGCGGATCTTGCTCCGTCCAACAAGACTAACATGAAGGACGGCGGTGATTTCGCGAAAGAGAATTATGCCGGAAGAAACATCCACTTCGGTATCCGCGAGCAGGCGATGGCAGCGATCGGAAACGGTCTCATGCTTCACGGCGGCCTGAAGGCTTATGTTTCCACTTTCTTCGTATTCAGCGATTACTGCAAGCCGATGATGCGTCTGTCTGCGCTGATGGGCCTGCCGCTGACCTATGTTTACACTCACGATTCCATCGGTGTCGGCGAAGACGGACCGACTCATGAGCCGATCGAGCAGCTGGCAGGACTTCGCGCAATGCCGAACCTGAATGTCTTCCGTCCGTGCGACGCGACCGAGACACAGGCCGCATGGTACAGCGCGATGACATCCACCTCCACACCGACGGCTCTGGTTCTGTCCAGACAGAATCTTGCACCGATGCCGGGTTCCTCGAAGGAAGCGCTGAAGGGTGGATACATCATCGACGACTGCGCCGGCACACCGGATGCAATTCTTCTGGCTTCCGGCTCCGAGGTCGGCTGTGCTGTTGAGGCAAAGAAGATCCTCGAGGCGGAAGGAAAGAAGATCCGCGTGGTTTCCATGCCGTGTACCGAACTCTTTGACAGCCAGAGCGCAGAGTACAAAGAGTCCGTTCTTCCGAACGCCGTTCGCAGAAGAGTTGCGGTTGAGGCACTCTCTTCCTTCGGATGGGGCAATTACGTCGGTCTGGACGGAAAGACCGTCACGATCGATCATTTCGGCGCCAGCGCACCGGGCAAGGTACTGTTCGAGAAGTTCGGCTTTACCGCGGAGCATGTCGCTGAGACCGTAAGATCCCTGTTCTGATTCACACGGGGACCGGTTCAGCGCCTGAGGGCAGGAAAACTTCGGAATATTCAGCAGCCGGCGGAGTGAAAGCTCCACCGGCTGCCTGTGCACAAAATGGGGGTGTGTCATGGATCACAAAAGGATATTCGGAATGGACATCGGCGGGACGGAAATTAAGATCGGATTGTTTGACGGAGAAGGGAATCTCCTGGAAAAATGGAGCATTCCGACGGACCGGACGGATGGGGGCTGCCGTATTCTTGCAGACGCGGCCGCATCGCTCCTCGCAAAAATGAGGGAGCGCGGTCTGGGATCTTCCGATGTCATCGGTGTCGGCGTCGGCGTTCCCGGAGTCGTCCTGCCCGACGGAACGGTCGAGCGGGCGGTCAACCTCGGATGGGGACGGCTCGATGCCGCCGGGGAGCTTACAGAACTTCTGGACGGCATCCCTGCCTTCATCGGAAACGACGCCAACGCGGCCGCTCTGGGCGAGGCCTGGAAAGGTGCCGGAAAAGGCCGCAGATCCATTGTCCTGGTGACGCTGGGAACCGGTCTCGGAGCAGGCGTGATCATCGACGGAAAGATGATCACCGGAGCGCATGGCGTCGGCGGAGAGATCGGCCACATGCGCGTGAGAGATGATGAAAAAGAGCCGTGTACCTGCGGCGGCTATGGCTGTTCACAGCAGATCTGCTCGGCAACCGGGCTGGTCCGGGAGGCGGAACGCCTTCTCAGCGCGGAACCGGAGGCGGAATCGGTTCTTCGGACGTTCGGATCCGGTCTCACCGCCCGCGATATCGCGGATGCGGCGAAGGAGGGAGACCGGATTGCGGAAAAAACAATGGATATCATGACGCGGTATCTTGGCCGGACGCTGGCGCTGACGGCCATGGTCGTGGATCCGGAGGTATTTATCCTCGGCGGAGGCGTATCCGCAGCGGGGAGCTATCTCACGGAACGGACAGAGAAGTATTATAAGGAGTATTCGCCGATCTCGGAATACCGGGCCGATGTCGTGACCGCGCGTCTGGGCAATGATGCCGGAATCTATGGCGCGGCGGCAATGGCCGGCGGTTTCGGGAACGGAAGAACAATTCTCGGGAAGTAAATATCCGAAAATGGCGGCAATGGGGCGTGCCGCGAAATGAAAGAACAAAGACAGAAAGGTTTATCATGTCGAAGAAAGAAACACTGACAATGAGTCACAATGATACGATTGTAATCGGTCATAAGAATCCGGACACAGATTCGATCTGTTCCGCCATCTGCTATGCCAGATATAAGGAGATGACCACCGGAGAGAGATATATCCCGGCACGCGCCGGCGCGCTTAACCCGGAGACATCCTATGTGCTGGACTATTTCAAGGTTCCGGCTCCGGTCCTTGTGGAGAGCGTCAAGACGCAGATCAGCGATATTGACATCCATTGTTCCGCGGGCGTGAGCAAGAATATTTCCCTCAAGAAGGCATGGACAACCATGCAGGACAACAATGAAGTGACCATCGCTGCCGTAACGCCGGACAACAAGCTGGAAGGCCTGATCACCGTCGGCGATATCACCCGTTCCTACATGAATGTCTATGACAGCGGAATTCTGGCTGAGGCGAAGACACAGTACAGCAACATCGTCGAGACCCTGGAGGGAACCATGGTGGTCGGCGATCCGCAGGCATTTTTCGATAAGGGAAAGGTTCTGGTTGCCGCAGCGAATCCGGATGTGATGGAGCAGTTCATCAAAGAGCATGATCTGGTTATCCTCGGAAACCGCTATGAGTCCCAGCTCTGCGCCATCGAGATGGGCGCCGACTGCCTTGTTGTCTGCAACGGCGTTGAAGTATCCGTGACCATCCGCAAGATCGCGCAGGAAAAGAACTGCACGATCATCATCACTCCGTATGACACCTACACCGTAGCGCGGCTGATCAACCAGAGTATGCCGATCAGCCACTTCATGAAGACCGACGGCCTGATCACCTTTGAGCAGGAAGAGTATGCGGACGATATCCGCAGCGAGATGGCGAACAAGAGATTCCGTGAATTCCCGGTTCTCGACAGCGAAGGCCATTTCATGGGCTTCCTTTCCAGACGTCTTCTCCTGAACGCGAAGGGCAAGAAGGTTTGCCTGGTGGACCACAATGAGCGCACGCAGGCGGTTGACGGCATTGAAAATGCGGACCTTCGCGGCATCATTGACCATCATCGTCTGGGAAATATCGCGACCATGTCTCCGGTTCTGTTCCGCAATCAGCCGGTGGGCTGTACCGCGACGATTCTCTATCAGATCTACACCGATCACAATGTAGAGATCGATAAGACAACCGCGGGACTGATGCTGGCGGCGATCATCTCCGATACGCTTCTGTTCCGTTCTCCGACCTTTACCGACTGCGACCGCAAGGCGGCAGACGCGCTGGCAAAGATTTCCGGAGAGGATCCGGAGCAGCTGGCCATCCGCATGTTCTCTGCGGGAAGCGAGCTGAGCGGCAAGACCGATGAGCAGATCCTTCATCAGGACTACAAGAAGTTTAACGCCGGATCGAAGACATTTGCCGTTGGTCAGATCACATCCCTGAACACGGATGAACTTGAGAACCTCAGACAGCGCATGCCGGCTTATATGGAGAAGGCGCGTGAGAGCGAGGAAGTGGACATGATGTATCTTATGCTCACCAACATTCTCACGGAGAATACCATTCTTCTGGCCGTCGGAGCAGGCTGTGACCAGGCGGTGAGCGAGGCATTCCATGTCGAGTGCAAGAACGGCGAGGCTTCCCTGAAGGGCGTCATGTCCAGAAAGAAGCAGCTGATTCCGCCACTGACGGCAGCGCTCAGCCAGTAAGTACAGATTTTTGTACATAAGAAAAAAACGAAAAGAGGGCATTTTCGCTGTATAATAACGGCGGAAATGCCTTTGTAGAAACCAAAGAAATGAATTGATAAAGACAGGTGCAGAAATGACATTTACATATCCGGCAGTATTTACGAAACACGAGGACAACAGTTACAGCGTGTATTTCCCGGATCTCGAAATGTGCACAGCGGAAGGCCGAACCTATGAGGAGGCTTCCGACAATGCCCGAGAGCAGGAGAGAAACTGGATCGAACTGGAGCTGGATGAGACCGGAGAACTCCCGGCGTCCACTCTTCCGGAGGATATTCATCTGGAAGAGGGAAGCGAAGTGCACATGATGATGTGCAAGATCAAGTTCCTTCCGGACAGCGAATAAATCTATGGGTGAAGAAAAGAAAAAACTGGTCTGGAAAGGCGGCAACATGCTTTATCCGGTGCCGGCAGTGATTGTGAGCTGCGCGGACCGGAACGGGGAGTCGAATCTCTTTACCGTTGCATGGACGGGGACGGTGTGCACCAATCCGCCGATGCTGTCCATTTCCGTGAGACCCGGGCGATATTCCTATCATATGTTGAAAGAGACCGGCGAATTTGTGGTCAATATGACCACGGAAAAACTGGTGCGCGCCGCCGATTTCTGCGGCGTCCGTTCCGGCCGGGATATGGACAAGTGGGAGAAGTGCGGGCTGACCCGCCAGGATGCGGCGAAGGTTTCCGTTCCGCTGATCGCGGAGAGTCCCGTCAATATTGAGTGCCGGGTGCGGGAGGTCATCCCGCTGGGATCGCATGACCTTTTTCTTGCGGATGTTCTGGCGGTGGACGTGGATCCGGACCTTCTCGACGCGAAGGGAAAACTCTGTCTGGAGACCGCAAAGCCGGCGGTGTACTCTCACGGAGAGTATTACGGATTGGGAAAACTTCTCGGAACCTTCGGCTACAGTGTAAAGAAAAAAGGAAACGGCCGTAAAAAGAAGGGCGGAAAAATAGAATGGAAGAAAAACGGGGCAGAAACATTACACTGATCGGGATGCCGTCCGCCGGAAAGAGTTCCGTCGGCGTTGTTCTGGCAAAACGACTGGGATACCGCTTTCTGGATGTCGATCTGGTGATTCAGGATAAGGCCGGCAAGCTTCTGCGGGATATCATCGCCGAGGACGGACTGGAAGGCTTTCTGGATATCGAAAACCGCACGAATGCGGAACTGGACTGCGACCGGTCGATCATCGCGCCGGGCGGCAGTGTGATTTACGGAAAAGAGGCCATGGAGAATCTCCGGCGTCTCGGCATCGTGGTTTATCTGAAGATGAGCTATGACGAGCTGAAGCGCCGCGTCGGCAATGTCAAAGAACGCGGTGTGGCGCTGAAAGAGGGAATGACCCTGAGGGATCTCTACGATGAGCGTCTCCCGTATTTTGAGAAATACGCGGACATCACGATTGATGAACAGGGAAAAACGCTCGGAGCCGTCATCGAGGAGCTCCGGGTTATGATGGAAGAGAAAGGATTCTCTCTCCGATAATATCGTTCCACATAGAGGTACAGTCAATGGGGAGACTGCTCCCAGGAAAGGAAGTTCGTGGACGAAAAACGAAAAATCACGAGGAGACAGCGCTATTCGATTCTGTCTCTGATTCCGGTCTATTTTATGACGATCGGCGTTCTGATTGATCCTCCGTGGAGGATTCTGAACGGAATGCTCCGCATTGTCACGGAACCGGATTTTCTGATTACCGATTATATCAAGATCGGCGGCATCGGAGCGGCATTTCTGAATGCGGGCCTTCTGATGCTGATGAGTATCTGGCTTTGTTACTATCTCGGTCTCAGCGAGGACGGACATACGATCACGTCCAGCTGTCAGATGTTCGGATTCTCGCTCTTCGGCAAGAATCTCATTAATATCTGGGCGATCCTGCTCGGCGTCTTCCTGTATTCGTACTATCATAAGACGCACATGTCGCGATATATATATATCGGACTGTACGGGACGAGCCTGTCGCCCATTATCACACAGATCATGTATACGGTTGATCTTCCGTACACGCCGCGGTTTCTCCTGTCGGTCAGTGTCGGAATCATCATCGGATTCATCCTTCCGCCGCTGGCGACAAGCGTCCATTACGCACATCAGGGATATTCCCTCTACAACGTCGGGTTTGCGGCAGGTATCGTCGCGACGGTCGTCGTGTCGGTGTTCAAGTCCTTCGGGATCAATACCCATTCCCGGCTGATCTGGTCCTACGGACATAACCGTCTTCTGTTCGGCGTTCTGGCGATCCTGTTTCTGGGAATGATTCTGGTGGCGCTGATCGACGGCGGCGATCTTGTGATCGACAAGTACCGCAAGGTTCTGAAGACCACCGGCATGGGCGGAACCGACTTTCTGAAAAATGAAGGCGGCAGCCTGGTGATGCTGAACATGGGGATCAACGGTCTCTTTGCGACGGCAGCGGTCATCATGGTCGGCGGTGAACTGAACGGCCCGACCATCGGCGGAATCTTTACGATTGTCGGATTCAGCGCGACCGGTAAACATCTCCGGAACATTGTGCCGGTGATGTTCGGCGTGTGGCTGTCGAGCGTCAGCGGATTCTGGAGCGCGGATTCGCCGGCGGCGCTTCTCGCCTTTCTGTTTTCCACCACCCTTGCACCGATTGCCGGTGCCTTCGGTGTGATTCCGGGCATCATCGCCGGTTTTCTGCACGCGGCGGTGGCAATGCAGATCGGCTCGCTCTACGACGGCATGAATCTGTACAACAACGGTTTTGCCGGCGGTATCGTGGCCATCTTTATGGTGCCGGTGATCCAGTCGATCCGCGACCGGAGAGCGCGTGCGCGAGGCGGCATTTCGCTGTAGGATCGCAGATGCGGTGCTTTATATGTTGCATGAGAGCATGAGCGGTGGCATACGCCTCGCATCAGGAATAGAAAACGTCTGCTTCCGGCGCGTCCGGAGGCAGACGTTTTTTTGCGCAGGCAACGCACCAAAGCCTGTGCTTGCGCGAGGCCTTGGCAAATGCCGCGAGAACGAGGGAAACTCGCGAAGCGAGTTTCGTCTCGTTTCATCGGAAATTTCGGGTTCCTTTGGGATTGTAACAGGATCTTTACGGGGCATTTCGGTTCATGACAGGAAATCAGGTTATAATAACAATATCCATGACGAATTATGGATAAGACAGGAGACGTATTATGGTTAAGAAATTCAAAAACAACGATTCCAGTGTCTTTATCGCGGACGGCGCGCAGATGATCGGGGACATCACCCTCGGACACGGAGCAAGCGTCTGGTACAATGCCGTCCTCCGCGCGGATCTGTGCCCGATCCGGGTGGGGGAAAACACCAACATTCAGGATCTCTGCATTCTTCACGGTGATCCGCAGTGCAGTGTTGTTCTCGGTGACCGCGTGTCGGTCGGACATATGAGTATTCTTCACGGCTGTGAGGTCGGGGATGACAGCGTGATCGGGATGGGAAGCACCATCCTGAACGGGGCAAAGATCGGAAAGAACTGTCTGATCGGTGCGGGATCGCTGATCACGAAGAATACCGTCATTCCGGACAATACGATGGCGTTCGGCCGTCCTGCAAAGATCGTCCGCACGATGACGGAGAAGGACATTGCATACAATGAGAAGAACTGGAAGGAGTATGCGATGCTCGCCGAGGAGGCGGGAAGAGATTCCTGACGGGGACAGGACACCGGCCGCAGGGAACAATGCCGGGGGCCTGAAAGAAAAATCATCGGTCGGAAGGTGGGTCTTGCCGGATTTCGTCAGGAAAATACGAAATACCTCAAAGAAATGCGTTTTTCTGTTAAAAGAACGTTATGTTTTCATGTTTTTAATTTTGAAACGATAGTGGAAAAACCGCGTAAATGCACGGTTTTGCGGACAGTTCCATTTTTGTGAATGTCATATATCACAAAAAACGTATTGCATTTTTGTATAAATGTGCTAAAACATACTTCTGTGCCCGGAACCGGATTCCGGACAGCAACGGGACAAAACACCTTTCCGGTGCGCAGCCCCGTTCTTCGCGGAAGCTGCGGAAATGCCCAAAACGGCATCCGCCCGCAGACTGCGATCACTATGAAATCACATGGGAGGTAGTTATTTATGGCAACACCGGTATGGCTCAGCATTCCGTTTGCAGGACTTCTGCTCTGTATTGCCCTTTTTCCGATCATGAAGGCGGATTGGTGGGAGGAGCACAAGGCTCTGGTCGTCGCATTCTGGTCTGTGCTGACACTGATTCTGTTTACGATGGTCTTCGGCCCGGCGGCATCGCTGGAAACGGCGGTTGACTGTCTGTTCAATGACTATGTCACGTTTATCGTTCTTTTGTTCGGCCTGTACTGTGTATCCGGCAACATCACGTTTACCGGAGATCTGGCCGGTTCACCGGCGGTCAATGTGGGACTTCTGGCGATCGGAACGCTTCTTTCCAGCTGCATCGGAACCACCGGTTCCAGTATGCTGATGATCCGTCCGGTCATCCGGATGAATTCCTGGAGACGGAGAAGAGCCCACATCATGGTCTTCTTCATTTTCCTGATCTCCAACATCGGCGGATGTCTGACACCGGTTGGAGATCCGCCGCTGCTGATGGGCTTTATGCACGGAGTATCCTTCTTCTGGAGCCTTCATCTGTTTCCGGTTATGCTGCTCAACATGGCAGTGCTGCTGTTCATCTTCTACCATATTGATATGAAGGAATACCGCGCGGATGTGGCCGACGGCCGCAAACCGGATATCTCAAAACCGGGCACGGAGCTGAAAATCGGCGGCGGTCACAACATCATTTTCCTGTTTGCCATCGTGGCGGCGGTTGTTCTGAGCGGAACGCTGTCGAATTTTCCGATGTTCCAGAATGCGGACGGCTCTGCGGCGGGTGTGCCGCTTCCGGGCGGAAAGGTGTTCCCGTGGGCTTCCGTGATCGAGATTGTAATCATTCTGATTTCGGCCCTTCTTTCCTTTGTCACAACGAACCGGGAAGTTCGCCGGAAGAACCATTTTACCTGGGGGGCGATCGAGGAGGTCGCAACTCTCTTCATCGGCATCTTCATCACCATGCAGCCGGCCCTTCTTCTGCTGAAGGAAGTCGGACCGCAGCTGGGCCTGAATCACCCCGCCCAGATGTTCTGGGCAACCGGAATTCTGTCCAGTTTTCTGGATAACACGCCGACGTATCTGGTATTTCTGACAACGGCAGGAACCCTTGATTTTACACAGGGCATGATGACGACGCTCGGCATTGTTCCGGCGAACATGCTGATGGCGATTTCCTGCGGCGCCGTCTTTATGGGCGCGATCACCTATATCGGAAATGCGCCGAACTTTATGGTCAAGTCCATGTCGGATGAGAACGGTATCGCGATGCCGTCCTTCTTCGGCTATCTGAAATGGTCCGTAAAATATCTGGTTCCGGTATTCCTTCTGGATACCGTGATCTTCTTTCTGTGAGAGGAGGAGAAGGGATGAGCGAAGAGAATAAAAAGATCGATCCGGAACAGACGGCTGCGATGGGAAATGCGACAGACGACGGGGATTCCGAATCCTCCGGCGAGGAGTACCGCGAGCTCGCCGAGCACATCTACGATCTGGATCTGAAAGTATACGAGACAACCGGTTCCTCACTGGGCCGTGTATTCAACGACGACCGTGAGCGCTGTGTGCGGAGAATGATCCGCGCGATGGAAGACACACCGGAAGAGCATCTGGTTCGAAGCGAGGTTGTCCTGATCGGAAACATGGCGAGAACGATCCGGGACAAGTCGGTCCGCAAGGAGATTATGACCGCCTACAATGAGATCATGCAGAAGCTTCTCATGATGCAGCGAACCTCCATCGGAACGAATATTCTGGACAAGCGGAGAGCGAGACTGAATCCGATGTCGATCGACGGCCGGTTTGCGGAAAACCAGCATCTGATCATCTGCATCAGCCGTACCTACGGTTCCGGCGGAAACTATATCGGTTTCGGACTGGCGGATAAGCTCAAGATCGATTATTACGATGCGGAGATTTTCAACGCGACTCTGAAGCGCCTGGAGGCGGAGCAGGACGGTCTGACCGACGAAGCGGATTATGTCGGTCTTCAGCTGCAGAAAAGCAAGAGCAAGAATCCGGGACTGGATGTCTACACGGAGAAGACCGGTTTCCGCGAGTGGTTCAAAAAACTGAACCGGTATCACGGCCTGCCGAAGAAGGACGCACTGTTCTTCAACCAGAGCGATCTGATCTGCGAGATGGCCCAGAAATCGGATTTTGTGGTGATGGGACGGTGTGCGGATGTCATTCTCCGGAACAACAATATTCCGCATATCAGCATTTTCATCACGGCACCGTTTGAGCGCCGTGTCCGCAACATGATGGAGTATAACCATCAGGACCGGAAGACCACCGAGAAGTATGTTCAGCAGGTTGACCGCGCACATGCGGCCTACTATGAATATTTTACCGGGCTGAAATGGGGTCAGGCGAATCACTACGATTTCTGCCTGAACAGCGCAAGTTACGGAATTCAGGGATCGGTGGATTTCATCCTCCGGACGCTGAAATATAACGGCGTCAAGTTCCCGCACCATCTTGAACCGGAGACGGAGGCGGAGCGCGCAACACTTCAGGCCGATGCGGACGCGGTAGAGGCGACCGCACAGAAGGATGCCGAGAGAAGAGCGGCACAGGAGGCGGCAGAGGCAGCGCTTCCGAAGGAAGATTAAGTAAGAGTCAGAACAGAGGGACTCTGTCGGAGGCGTCCGGGCGGAACACCGTCCGGGCGCCTTATCTATATGTCATGGGGAAGTGCTTTGCACTTTCCCATGACATATAGCCGCTCTGCGAGGATGCGCACGCCGCTGTAAGCAAATTCACTAAGCTCGAGAAAACCAGCGGCGGCGCGCAAAGTCCGCGGGGCTCCCCTCAGGACTGAGGGGATGGGGGAACCGAAGTCCGCTTGCGGAGTTTGTTCTATACTCCCTGCGTTGATTTTGCATCATTTCTATGCTAAAGTAAGCGACGGAAAAAGGATTCATTTCCCGGCCGGGACTCCGGCCTGTTGAGTGATCATACAATAAGAAGACAACAGGAAAAACAACAAGAGAGTCAACAGGAAAATTAACAGGAAAATCAAGAATACCAAGAGAAATAAAGAATAAGAAGGTTTACGTTATGTTTGAGATCGATCTGAAAAAACCGGCACATGTGCATTTTATCGGAATCGGCGGTATCAGCATGAGCGGTCTCGCAGAAATTCTGCTTGATGAGAAATTCTGTGTCACCGGCTCCGACTCCCACCGCTCACCGATTACGGAGCATCTGGAGAGCCTGGGCGCGAAGATCGCGTATCCACAGGCTGCGGAAAATATTACAGAGGGAATCGATGTCGTTGTCTACACGGCAGCGATCCATCCGGAGAATCCGGAATTTGCCGAGGCGAAAAAGCGCGGCATTCCGATGCTGACCAGGGCGCAGCTGCTCGGCCAGATCATGAAGCATTACCGCAATGCGATCTCCGTTGCGGGAACGCACGGAAAGACGACCACAACGTCCATGATCACGGAAATCTTTATGGAGGCGGAGACCGATCCGACGGTATCGGTCGGCGGAATGCTGGACTCCATTGGCGGCAACATCCGCGTTGGCGGTCCGGACTACTTTGTCATGGAGGCGTGCGAATATACGAACAGCTTCCTGTCCTTCTTCCCGACGCTGGCGGTGATTCTGAACGTGCAGGAAGATCATCTGGACTTTTTCAAGGATCTGGCGGACATCCGTCATTCGTTCCGCCGCTTTGTGGGCAATGTCGCCGAGGGCGGCACGGTTGTCATCAACGGAGAGATTGAGAACCGGAGCGAGATCATCGGGGATGCGAAAGTGAAGGTGATTACCTTCGGACATGACCGGAGCTTTGACTATTCCGCCGGCGACATATCCTACGATGAATTCGGCCGGGCGTCGTTTGACCTGTATGTGAAGGGTGAGAAGAAAGAGCGGATCCGTCTCGGCGTGGCCGGCGAGCACAATGTCCTGAACGCGCTGGCGGCGATCGCGGCGGCACAGAATTATGCGATTCCGATGAGCGCCGTGACGAAGGCGCTGGAGCGCTTTTCCGGCACACACCGCCGTTTTGAGAAAAAGGGTGTGCTGGACGGCGTGACCATCATCGACGACTATGCGCATCACCCGCAGGAGATCGAGGCGACGCTTCGGGCGGCGAAGAATTATCCTCATGGGATCGTCTGGTGCGCATTCCAGCCGCACACCTATTCCAGAACTGCGGCGTTTCTGGATGACTTCGCAAAAGCGCTTTCCCTGGCGGATCGCGTCATTCTGGCGGACATTTATGCGGCGAGAGAGACGAATACCTACGGCGTCAGCTCCGATGACATTGTACAGCGGCTGAAGAAGATGGGTAAAGAGGCCTGGTACCTTCCGACTTTCCCGGAAATTGAGTCTTTTGTTCGTGAAAATTGCCGTCCGGGAGACATTTTGATCACCATGGGCGCCGGCGACATCGTGAAAGTGGGAGAGGATCTTCTGAAATAAGATGCCGTGACGGATCCCCGGTAACGGAAAGCAAATTTATCCACATTATCCACCGAGTTTTCAACAATTATGGAGAAAATCCGGTGGATTTTCTGTATATAAGCCTCAATTCAGAAAAGTCAGACAGAGACAATATCCCCGAGAGAAAGAGATTTATCCACATTTTTTGTGGATAAATGGTGGATAATGAAAATTATGATGTGCAAAATGTGGGTAAATATGTGAATAACCGGGTGGATGATCCAGAAAACCGGGTGAATGAAAGTTTTCCACGGTGGATAAGGAGAAACTCCGTGTTCTTTCGGTTTTCAGGGCGGTGTGTTAAAATAAGACACAAGACATAAGAGAAAACAGTGAGGAGAAGAACGTGAAATTTTCCGATCAGTTATCGGCGGGCGTGACCGTGGTGTCCAACCGTTTTATTGATGAGTGTATGGCCGGGGCGGACGGCAATTTTGTGAAGGTATATCTGTATCTTCTCCGCCATGAAGGTGAGGATGTGACCTGTGCATCGGTGGCGGATGCACTGGAATGTACCGAGGCGGATGTCCGGAGAGCGGCGGCATACTGGGTAAAGGAAGGTATACTCTGTCCGTGGGAGAGCGAATCCGCCGGACCAAGGGAAGAGACGGTGCGCGCAAAAGAGCCGGCAGAAGAAACGCCGGAACCGGATACGGCAGCAGGACAGAACCGGGCCGGGGCGGCAAAGAAACAGCCGGACATGACAAAGCTTGTCGGCGATCAGGAATATCAGGATCTTCTCTACGTGGCGCAGCGGTATCTGAAGAAGACCTTCAGTCACACCGACCACATGATCTTTGCGAATCTCTATCAGAATATCGGAATCCCGGCGGAGGTGCTGGAGTATCTGATGGAATACTGCGCGCAGTCGGGGCACAGCAGTATGCGCTACGCCGAAAAGATTGCGCTTGACTGGAATGACCGGGGATTCCGCACAAGGGCGGAGGCGGAAAACTATTCCGCAAATTATTCCAAGGGGATGTTTGCGGTCATGAAGGCATTCGGCCTCAATGACCGGAGACCGGCCACGGCGGAAAAGCAGTTTATCGACCGGTGGCTCGGCGAATACGGCTTTTCACTGGATGTGGTGCTGGAAGCCTGTGACCGCACGATCGCGCGGATTCATAAGCCGAGTTTTACCTATGCGGACGGGATTCTGAAAATCTGGCGCGGAAGCGGTGTTAAGACGCTGGATGATGTGAGAGCGCAGGATGAGGTGCGGGCCGCGCAGGAAAACCTGAAGGGCAAGGGGACGGACGGAAAAGCCGGGACGGATAAAAATGCGCACGGCAGGGCGCGGACCCGGTTTGATAATTTTGAATCGCACGGATATGACTATGAAGATCTGGTGTGGGAACTGATGGACCCGGCCGGAGACACAGGGAAAAAAGACTGAACGGGAAGACCGCCCGGCGGGAAAACGGTGACAGAAGGAGGAGACCATGGGGCTCAGTAATGCACAGTATGAGGCAATTATGCGCATCTACAGTCAGCGTCAGCTGAAATCCAGGCATGACCTGAATGCGCGGAAGGCGGAGATCGCGGAGAAGATTCCGGCCATTCCGCAGATGAATGACGAGGTGAGCAGCTGTGCGGCGGCTGCAGCGAGAAAGCTGCTTGCCGGAGATCAGAACGCGGTGACAAAGCTCCGCGCGCAGATTGCCGATCTGAAGGAACAGAAAGAGGTTCTGCTGAAAAGCCACGGGTATCCGGCCGATTATCTGGAACCGCGCTACCACTGCCCGGACTGCAGGGATACGGGATATATTGACAACCGGAAATGTCACTGTTTCCGGGAGCAGGAAATCAACCTTCTCTATGAGCAGTCGAATATCCGCACGGTTCTGGAGAAGGAAAACTTTTCGACCTTCAGCTATGACTGGTTTGACGATGAAAAAAAGGATCCGCGCAGCGGCATGACGGCCCGGGAGAATATGGCGCGGACCGTGCGGATCTGCCAGGAGTATATCGAGGATTTCAGGACCAGGAAGGGAAATCTTCTCTTTACCGGAAAGACCGGTCTCGGAAAGACCTTTCTTTCCAACTGCATTGCGCGGGAGCTGATCGAGCGCTATCACAGCGTCGTCTACCTTCCGGCATCGCAGATGTTCGACATTTTCTCGAGGGACCGTTTCTCCTACGATGACGACGAGGATCTGAGAAGCCGCGCGGAATACCTGATGGAGTGCGATCTTCTGATCATCGATGATCTGGGCACGGAGATGATCAACACCTTTACGGTCTCCCAGCTGTTCACGGTCATCAATGAGCGGCTGAACCGGGCAAACGGCACCATCATTTCGACCAATCTTCCGGTCAATGAGATGCGCGATGTCTTTACGGAGCGGGTGATGAGCCGGATCATCAGTGCCTACCAGATTATCCCGTTTTTCGGAGAGGATATCCGGATCCGCAGGAGAATGGCAGAAAACCGCAGAAAATCTTGACTGTGTACGGCATTTCGTGTAATGTCTATAACGTTGAGTACAATTTATATATGAAAAATTTCTCCGCAGGTTCCGGGAGAAATTTGGAGGATAGGATATGGCAAAAGAAATCATCGGACACAGTGAGAAGAAGATTGAGACCATCCCGGTCGCGCCGCTCGGCCTGATTGCGCTGGACGGATGCAGAGAGCTCGGACGGAACGTGGACCGCTATCTGGTTCAGTGGAGAAAAGAGAGAGAAAACGAGCACAAGGATACTCAGCCGTTTGCGGAGTATGAGAAGGATTCTTATCTTGTCAGCGCGTCCACACCGAGATTCGGCTCCGGTGAGGCGAAGGGACAGTTAAATGAATCCGTTCGCGGTGACGATCTCTATCTGATCGTGGACGTAACCAACTACAATATTACATATTCCATGGCGGGACAGGTCAACCATATGTCTCCGGATGACCATTTCCAGAACCTGAAGAGAGTGATTGCGGCAGCAAACGGAAAGGCAAGACGTCTGAACGTTATCATGCCGTTCCTGTATGAGGGACGCCAGCACAAGAGAGACGGAAGAGAGTCTCTGGACTGCGCAACCGCACTTCAGGAGCTGACCGCGATGGGCGTGGAGAACATCATTACCTTTGATGCACACGATCCGCGTGTCCAGAATGCGATCCCGAGAAAGGGTTTTGAGACGGTTCAGCCGAGCTACCAGTTCATCAAGCATCTGCTGCTCCACGAGAAGGATCTTCAGATTGATGCCGATCACATGATGGTCATCAGCCCGGATGAGGGCGGTATGAAGAGAGCAGTATTCTTTGCCAACGTTCTCGGTCTGGATCTCGGCATGTTCTACAAGCGCCGCGACTACTCTCAGGTTGTGGACGGCAGAAATCCTATCGTTGCGCATGATTTCCTCGGCACAAGCGTGGAGGGAAAAGATGTCATCATCATCGACGACATGATCTCTTCCGGCGAGAGTATGCTGGATGTCGCAAAGGAACTGAAGAGACGCAAGGCAAGAAAGGTATTCTGCTGTGCGACGTTCGGTCTGTTCACCAGCGGTCTTGCGAAATTTGACGAATATTACTCCAACGGTCTGATCGACCGCGTTCTCACCACCAATCTGGTATACCAGACTCCGGAACTTCTGGACAGACCGTGGTATACAAGCGTTGAGATGAGCAAATACATCGCCCTGATCATCGACAGCCTGAACCATGATGATTCGCTGTCCAGCCTCCTCAGCCCGGTAGACCGTATCCACCGCGCGGTTGAAAAGTACAGAGAAGAGCAGAAGGGCTGATCGTTCGATATCGGAGTCAGAGAATAAAAATATTCATATATCATCATACTATAAGAGGTAAAAGAGATGGATCTTATCACCGTAAAAGAGATTTTCCGCAATCGCGACAAGTACTTTGATCAGAAAGTGACGATCGGCGGCTGGGTCCGCAGCGTCAGAGCATCCAAGGCATTTGGATTTATCGTTGTGGCAGACGGAAGCTATTTTGACACAATTCAGGTTGTCTATCATGACACCATGGAGAACTTCACCGAGATCTCCAAGCTGAATGTCGGTGCGGCCATCATCGTAAAGGGAACGCTGGTAGCGACTCCGGATGCGAAGCAGCCGTTCGAGATCCAGGCGGATGAGGTTACCGTAGAGGGACCGTCCGCATCCGATTATCCGCTGCAGAAGAAGCGCCACACGCTGGAGTATCTCCGCACGATCACACACCTTCGTCCGAGAACCAACACCTTCCAGGCGGTTTTCCGTGTCCGTTCCCTCGCAGCATACGCAATCCACAAGTTCTTCCAGGAGCACGGTTTCGTCTATGTCAACACGCCGCTGATTACCGGTTCTGACGCAGAGGGTGCCGGCGAGATGTTCCAGGTGACAACACTGGATCTGAACAATGTTCCGAAGACCGAGGACGGTGCGGTTGATTTCAGCCAGGATTTCTTCAATAAGAAGGTCAGCCTCACGGTCAGCGGACAGCTGAACGGTGAGACTTATGCGATGGCGTTCCGCAACATTTACACCTTCGGACCGACCTTCCGCGCGGAGAATTCCAACACGACCCGTCATGCGGCGGAGTTCTGGATGATCGAGCCGGAGATGGCATTTGCCGATCTTCAGGACGATATGGAAGTTGCGGAGGCAATGCTGAAGTATGTCATCAATTATGTTCTGGAGAATGCGCCGGAAGAGATGAACTTCTTTAACAGCTTCATCGACAAGGGGCTTCTGGACCGTCTGAACAATGTTGTCAGCAACGAGTTCGGACGCATCACCTACACAGAGGCTGTAAAGCTTCTGGAGGAGCACAACGACGAGTTTGACTATAAGGTATACTGGGGCTGCGATCTGCAGACCGAGCATGAGAGATATCTGACGGAGAAGATTTTCGGCAAGCCGGTATTCGTAACCGATTATCCGAAGGAGATCAAGGCGTTCTACATGAAGCTGAACCCGGATGGCAAGACCGTTGCGGCAGTTGACTGTCTGGTACCGGGCATCGGCGAGATCATCGGCGGAAGCCAGCGTGAGGACGACTATGAGAAGCTGAAGACGAGAATGGACGAGCTGGGCATGAAAGAAGAGCAGTACGACTTCTACATGGATCTCAGAAAGTACGGTTCCGCAAGACATGCTGGATTCGGTCTCGGCTTTGAGAGAGCGGTTATGTATCTCACCGGAATGGGCAACATCCGCGATGTCATCCCGTTCCCGAGAACCGTCAACAATTGTGAACTCTAATCGGTTTTCATCATTTGAAAGAAGGTGCTGTCGCATTAGTTGATTTTTCAACTGGTGCGCAGCACCTTTTCGTATACCAGGGGGCTGATGTGCTAACTTAAGTTGGTGCGTCGGTCCTCTTTTTTTGAAAAAACGCTCCGCAAGGAAGCGCAAGCCGCTGAGCGGAAAATGTCGCCATAATTATCCTGTCAATGTTGTCCGATTTCGTTTATAAATGCAGAATAGCCAAAAAAGACGAAAATTATGTAAAAACTTTGTCGCATTTTCAAAAAACAATGCGCGGATTTGATGCTGTATGGTATAATGGTTATACATTTACATGGCATTTGCCTGATAATGAACGAATGCGGGAATGAGGCATTAATTGTTTAAGCATCGAGGGGTGATAGCGTGATTAAGAAAGAAATGATTGCCATGCTTCTTGCCGGAGGCCAGGGAAGCCGCCTCGGCGTTCTGACACAGAAGGTGGCAAAACCGGCAGTTTCTTTTGGGGGCAAGTACAGAATTATCGACTTTCCGCTGAGCAACTGTATTAATTCCGGCGTGGATACGGTCGGCGTGCTGACGCAGTACCAGCCGCTTCGTCTGAATACGCATATCGGAATCGGAATTCCGTGGGATCTGGACCGGAATGTCGGCGGTGTTACCGTTCTTCCGCCGTATGAGCGGAGCAAGGGCAGTGACTGGTATACCGGAACTGCGAATGCCATCTACCAGAATCTCGAGTATATGGAACAGTATAATCCGGAGTATGTTCTGATTCTTTCGGGCGACCACATTTACAAGATGGACTATGAGGTCATGCTCGAATATCACAAGTCGAAAAAATCGGATGTCACCATTGCCGTCATGCAGGTTCCGTGGGAGGAGACCAGCCGTTTCGGCATCACGGTTACGGATGAGGAGAACCGGATTACGGCGTTCGAGGAGAAGCCGGAACACGCACAGAGCAATCTCGCATCGATGGGAATCTACATTTTCAGCTGGGAGGTTCTGAAGAAATCTCTGACAACGCTCGAAAATGTTCCGGAGTGCGATTTCGGCAAGCATGTGATTCCGCACTGCTTCAGCACAGGAAAACGGATCTTTGCGTATGAGTTCAACGGATACTGGAAGGATGTCGGCACTCTTCAGTCGTACTGGGAGGCCAATATGGAGCTGATTGACATCATCCCGGAATTCAATCTCTACGAGGAATACTGGAAGATCTATACCAAGAGCGATATTGTCCCGCCGCAGTACATTGCGCCGGATGCACACGTGGAGCGCTCGATTATCGGTGAGGGCTGTGAGATTCACGGCGAGGTTCTGAATTCGGTCATCGGTGCCGGAGTCTATCTTGCGCCGGGATCCGTGGTTCGGGATTCCATCGTCATGAAGGGAAGCTCGATCGGAGAGGGAAGCGTTCTGGAGAAGGCGATCATCGCAGAGGATGTCGAGGTCGGAAAGAATGCCAAAGTCGGCGTCGGCGAGTTCGCGGCGAGCTCCTATGATAAGAGAGTATACAATTCGGATCTTGCGGTTATCGCGGAGAAGAGTGTGATCCCGGACGGCGTTTCCATCGGACGGAATACGGCGATTTCCGGAAGTACAGTACAGGCAGATTATCATAAGGGATCCCTCGAGAGCGGCGGATCGATCATAAAGGCAGGTGGCGGCAGATGAGAGCGATCGGAATTATTTTAGCGGGCGGAAACAGTAAGCGCATGCGGGAACTCTCGGATCGAAGAGCGATCGCGGCCATGCCGATGGCAGGAAACTACCGCAGCGTTGATTTCGCGCTGAGCAGCATGAGCAACTCACATATTCAGAGCGTGGCAGTCCTGATCCAGTACAATTCACGTTCTCTTCACGAGCATCTGAGTTCCTCCAAATGGTGGGATTTCGGCCGTAAACAGGGCGGAATGTTCGTGTTTACCCCGACGATTACGGCAGAGAGCAGTGAGTGGTACCGCGGAACGGCGGATGCACTGTATCAGAATCTGGATTTCCTGAAGAAGAGCCATGAGCCGTATGTCGTGATTGCAAGCGGCGACTGCATTTACAAGATGGACTTCAACAGGGTTCTGGAATACCACGTGGAAAAGAAAGCGGACATCACGGTTGTGTGCAAGGATATGGCACCGGAACAGGATATCACCCGCTACGGTATCGTGAAGGTCAATGAAAACGGCCGCATTATCGACTTTGAGCAGAAACCGATGGTGGCGACATCCAACACGATTTCCTGCGGAATCTATGTCATCCGCAGACGCCAGCTCATCGAACTGATCGAGCGCTGCGCAGCGGAGGACCGGTATGATTTTGTCACGGACATTCTCGTTCGTTACAAGAATCTGAAGCGGATCTTTGCTTACAAGATGGAAGAATACTGGAGCAATATGGCTTCCGTGACGGATTACTACCACACGAATATGGATTTTCTGAAGCCGGATGTCAGAAAGTATTTCTTCCGGGATTATCCGGAAGTGTACACGAAGGTGGAGGATCTTCCGCCGGCAAAGTACAATCCGGGAGCGGCCGTCCGGAACAGTCTGATTGCAAGCGGCTGCATCATCAACGGACAGGTTGAGAATTCGATTCTGTTCAAGAAAGTCTATGTCGGCAATAACTGTGTGATCCGCAATTCCATCATTCTGAATGACGTCTATATCGGCGACAACACGGTGATTGAGAATTGCATTGTGGAGAGCAAGGGAACCATCCGGGCAAACACGTCGCATATCGGCGATAAGGATGATCCGGAGGTTATCGTGGAGAAGAGTGAGCGATTCACACTGTAACATACGCGGTTCATTCGCCGGGGCCCGTGCCTGCATGAGGCTCCGGCGAGTGCTGCGATACCGCGTGAACGCGAAAAGCAGTTTCACGTGTTTTCAGGACAGACCAACACAGAACTGGAAAGGGGCGACAGAAATGCAGATCACTGATGTTCGTGTCCGGAAGATCGATAAAGAAGGGAAAATGAGGGCGATCGTTTCCATAACCTTTGATAATGAGTTTGTGGTTCATGATATCAAGGTGATTGAGGGCGATAAGGGCCTGTTTATTGCGATGCCGAGCCGCAAGGCGGCAGACGGGGAGTATCGTGATATCGCGCATCCGATTAATTCCGATACGCGGGATATGATCCAGAAGGTTGTGCTGGCAAAATATGAGGCAACTTCCATGGAAGATGCCCCGGATTTGGCGGCTGACAAGTGATTCTGTACAATATGTGTTTTTTTGGGCTCCGGCTGATGGACAAATCGGCCGGGGCGTTTTATTATGTCATAGGAAAGTGCTTCGCACTTCCCTATGACATAATAAACGCTCCGCGAGGATGCGCACGCCGCTGAGCGGAAGCGCATCTGCGAGAAACGGACAGGATGCCTGCGCCGCAGGCGTTTGATGCAGAGTTCGCAAGTGAAGCTGTGTGAACATAGACCGGTATCGCATGGAAGCGTAAAAGGATTGTTTTTTTAAAATGAAGGGGGAGAAAAATGAGCGCAACCGTTTTTTCGTTGCTTCCGCCTGTGGTGGCAATTGCTCTGGCATTATTCACCAAGGAAGTGTATATGTCCCTGACCATCGGTATTCTGGTCGGTGCGTTTTTATTTGTCGGAGCACAGCCCGTGATCGCGGTGCAGACAGTGCTCAACATTATGGGAGCGAAGATCGGCGGCAACGTCAATATTCTGGTATTCCTGGTATTTCTCGGAATTGTGGTAGCCCTGATTACCAAATCCGGTGCATCCAAGGCGTACGGTGACTGGGCGGCCAAGGCGATCCACACCAAACGCGGCGCGTTGTTTGCAACGATTTTCCTCGGCGTATTCATCTTTGTCGATGATTACTTCAACTGTCTGACGGTCGGAACGGTTATGCGGCCGGTGACCGACAAGTTTAAGATTACAAGAGCGAAGCTGGCATACATCATCGATGCCACCGCAGCGCCGGTCTGCATCATTGCCCCGGTATCCAGCTGGGCGGCGGCAGTTGGCTCTTCGCTTCCGGAAGACAGCGGAATTGATGGGTTCAACCTGTTTCTTCACACCATTCCGTTTAACCTTTATGCGATTCTGACGCTGCTCTTTATGATCTTTATTGTTGTCCGCAACGATGATTTTTCATCCATGAAGAAGTATGAGCAGCGCGTGGCGCAGTGCGGCAGTGAGGAGATCGTCGGCGGTGAGACAATGGATATCGCCGGAAGAGGAAAAGTCATTGATCTGATCGCGCCGATTCTTGTTCTGATTGTGTTCTGCGTGGCAGGAATGATGTACACGGGTGGAATTCTCGACGGTGTCGGTGTTGTAGAAGCTTTTGCGAACTGTGACGCATCGCTCAGCCTTGCGCTCGGCTCATTCTTTACACTGGTATTTATCTTTGTTTTTTATCTCTCCAGACGTGTCCTTCATTACAGTGAGTTTTGTGAGTCTCTGACCATCGGCGCAAAGTCCATGGTTCCGGCGATCATGATCCTCAGCCTTGCATGGACACTCTCCGGTATCTGCAGCGAGGATTACCTCAACATCGGCGGTTTTGTCAGCAGTCTTGTGCAGGGAAGCGCAATGGTAGGCGTTCTGATGCCGGCAGTCATGTTCGCTGTGGCAGCGGGACTGGCCTTTGCAACCGGCACCTCCTGGGGAACTTTCGGAATCCTGATTCCGATCGCTCTGGCGGTCATCGGAAGCGGTGACGTGGATACACTGACCATCACCACATCGGCGATTCTGGCCGGTGCGGTCTGCGGCGATCATGTGTCCCCGATCTCTGATACGACCATTCTGGCCTCTGCCGGAGCACAGTGTAACCACATTTACCATGTATCGACCCAGATTCCTTATGTGGCCTGTGTAGCATGCTGCTGTATTGCAGGTTATCTTGCGGACGGCATTACCGGTAACGGATATATCGGAACGGCACTGTCCATCGGACTTTTGATCGTTCTGGTTACGGTTCTCAACTGCAGACAGAAAGCGGAGAATAGAGCTCCGGAAAGTGCGGACGGAACGAGTACCCAAAACCCTTAAAACCCTTGAAAAACCTTGACAAATCGGGCTTTTCCCGCTATATATATTAGGTAGTGCGATACAGTTGTCGCGCAGGAGTTCGAAAATAGAAATCAGGAGGAAATTGATCTATGAATAAGGCAGAATTTGTTGCAGCTGTAGCTGAGAAGGCCGGAGTTTCCAAGAAGGAAGCGGAGAAGGCTGTTAAGGCTTTCACAGAGACAGTAGCTGAGGAGCTTGCTAAGGGCGAGAAGATCCAGCTTGTTGGTTTTGGTACCTTCGAGGTAGCTGAGAGAGCTGCAAGAGAGGGAAGAAATCCGAGAACCGGCGAAAACATGCCGATCGCTGCTTCCAAGTCCCCGAAGTTCAAGCCGGGTAAGGCTCTTAAGGACACTGTAAACGCATAATCTGCGATTCAGAGGATAATTCGAGGCCGGGTGATAAAAATCACCCGGCCTCTTTGCGCAGAGCACTTGGCGACGCATATTTCACTTGGCAGCTTGCTGCCTTAGTGAAATAGCGAGCTGAGGATGGTATTTTCGAGCCTAGTGCGAGCCATGCAGCGACCCTTAACGAGGCTGTTGCAGCCGAGTTTAGTGGAGCTGCGGCGCAGAGCACTTAGCGACGCATATTTCACTTGGCAGCTTTGCTGCCTTAGTGAAATAGCGAGCTGGGATGGTATTTTCGAGCTTAGGATGTTTTTCAGAATTCGAGCCGCGATATACGAGAGATATGTCTGCTCCGTATATCGCGGCTCCATCTGTTATATTGTCTGTTTAAGAAGAAATACCGAACGTCCGGGAGAATTACTGCCGGGCGATCTCGTTCAGCTTGTCGGCGATGGCACTGTAGCCGGAGAAGAAACTGCAGAGTACCGGTGTCTTAAAGCCCTTCAGCTCCGGAAGAAGAGTGCGCATGGATACCTGCGACATCACGATGGCATCGTACCCCATCTCATCCAGCTTGCGGAGATTCTCAAGGAGAATGCGGTTCTGCTCCTCCGGATGCCCCGCCACAAGAGCGTCCCATGCTTCATTCTGGACATAGAGCTTTGTGGTCGCGGTCTTTCCCTGCTCGCTGAGGAGACGCTCAATGATGCGGGCTACCGGACCCATGGACGTCTCTACCGTGCCGAAGATGGCAAAATTGGTTCCGTAGGTGATGGCCTCCCGGCACATCGGATCCTCGATCTTCATGACAGGGATGGATACTTCTTTGCGGTACTCGTCGGCCACTTCGCCGACAGTGGAACAGGAGTTGACGATCAGATCTGCTCCGGAGATCTCGGCAGCCTTCGCATAAAGCTTCATGCGGTCGTAGACTTCTCTGGTCGGGCCGCCGGCCGCTCTGACGTCCTTCAGGATGGTACTGTCGGTGATGAACTCCACCTGTACGCCCGGTACCTTCTCTTCCAGGAATTTGACGGTATCTTCCCGTTTGGCGAAACTTGTCTGCAGAATCGTAACGTGCGGTTTTTTCATACAAACCTCCCATATGAGATCACATGTTGTCTGATTTTGAATCGTAAATGCTCTGTCGGCAGTGTCCGGCTCACTTTGCTTTTCTTGCCACTAACTTTTCCGCCTCTGCCACGATGGAATCCGTATCCATATGGCAGACCTTGTAGAGAATCTCCGGGTCACCGGACTCACCGAAGCGATCCGGAATGCCGATGATCTTTACCGGAACCGGGCAGTTCTCTGCGGTTACGGATGCAACGGCAGCCCCGAGACCATTGATCACGTTGTGATCTTCTACGGTCAGAACAGCACCGGTCTCCGCAGCAGCGCGGATGATCGCCTCCTCATCCAGCGGCTTCAGCGTTGCCATATCAAGAACTCTGGCATTGATGCCTCTATTTTTCAGAATCTTTGCGGCTTCCGCGGCCTTGGCCAGAAGGATGCCGGAGGAGATGATGGTGAGATCGGTTCCGTAGTCGCGAACGGTATTGGCCTTGCCGAATTCGAACCGGTAGGTCGCTTCATCGTAGAAATCCGGAACGGGATTCCGGTGAAGGCGCACATAGAGAGGTCCCTTAAAATCCACAGCTGCGTGTGCCATTGCCTTTGCGGCAACACCGTCCGCCGGCTGGATGATCGTCATATTCGGGAAGGTGCGCAGGATACCCACATCTTCCACGGCTGCGTGGGTTGCGCCGTCTCCGCCGACCTGAAGACCGGTGTGAGTTCCGAGAATCGTGACATTCAGATTGGTATGACAGATAAAAGTTCTTACCTGCTCGCAGGCACGCATGGTGGCGAATACGGCGAAGGTCGAGAGGAATACCTTGTTGCCGCAGGTGGCAAGGCCGGCTGCGATGTCGACCATATCCTGTTCGGCGATGCCGACGGTAAATGCTCTCTCCGGGAACAGCTCCCCGAATTTTTCAAGGTTGCATGCTTTGGTATCCGCGTTCAGTACAACGAAGTCGTCTCTGGTCTTTCCGATCTCACAAAGCTCGTTTCCAAATATATGTCTGTCTGCCATCTTTCCCATTATACAACGCCTCCTTTGCTGATCTGAGCGAGAGCCTCCGCCATCTGAGCTTCATCCGGTGCCTTGCCGTGCCATGCGGAATCATCCTCCATGAAGGATACGCCGCGGCCTTTTACGGTACGCATCAGAATGACGGTGGGGTGGCGCATGGTCCTGGCGGTGTGAAGCGCTGTGAGAATATCTTTCATATTATGGCCGTTTACCTCTACGACATTCCAGCCGAAAGCCCGCCACTTGTCGCCGATCGGTTCGACGGTCATGATTTCGTTGACCCAGCCGTTGATCTGCACACCGTTGCAGTCCACGATGGCTACGAGGTTTTTCAGATCGTGGTGCGAGGCTGCCATGGCAGCTTCCCAGTTCAGGCCCTCCTGAAGCTCTCCGTCGCCCAGAAGAACATAGGTCATGTAATCCTGATGGTGGATTCGGCCGGAGAGTGCCATGCCGACACCGACGGCGAGACCATTTCCCAGAGAACCGGTACTGATATCGATTCCCGGGGTGTCATGCATATCCGGGTGTCCCTGCAGCATGGCACCGTATTCACGGAGATGGTCAAGCTCGGCCGGATCGAAGAAGCCGCGTCTGGCGAGAGCGGAGTAGAGCGCCGGACAGGAGTGCCCTTTGGAGAGAACAAAGCGGTCGCGGTCTGCCCATTGCGGGTTTTTCGGATCGATATTCATTACATGAAAATATAATGCGGTAATCATGTCGGAAGAGGAGAGGGAACCGCCCGGGTGTCCGGCTCCGGCCCTGCCGACCATGCGGATGATGTCCGTTCTGGTCTGAATTGCCTGTGCTTCCAGACGTTTTACATCTTCGTCTGTAAAGTAATTATGGTTCATATAGACCTCCTTGAAATGTTTGCTGACACAATTCATTCTGACCACAATATAGCACTGATTATATGTAGAAAACAGTAAATAGTGTGAATTTTCGTATGAAAAGTATTGATAGACCCATGAGGATTTCGAAATAGATAGTTAGGTTGTTTTAGTGTAAAATGTGAACAGCGAGAAATAAAAATTGTCGGATTTGCATAAAACAAAAACGCCTCGTGGCAGCATCTTGCGTCGAACTGTCAAGAGTATATTAGGAGGACAATGATGGCACGTAAATATTCACTCGCTTACTTAACTATTCCGGGAACCAACCCGATGGATCAGATCCGCATTGCAAAAGAGGCCGGATATGATTATGTCAGTCTTCGTACCATTCCGATGCATCTTCCCGGTGAACCGGAGTTCCTTCTGGATAAGGATCCGGAGCTTTTTGAGGCGACGAAGAAAGCTCTGAAAGAGTACGATATGCCTCTGATGGATATTGAGCTTGCCCGTGTTCGTCCGGACCTTGATATCGAAGAGTATGAGCCGGCTTTCGAGAAAGCGGCAGAGCTCGGCGGAACTGACGTACTCGGTAGCATTTGGACCAGAGACAAGGCATTCTATGTGGAGAAGGTCGGACGTATCTGTGAGATGGCGAAGAAGTACGGACTTAACTACAATGTGGAGTTTCTTCCCTGGGCAGGCGTGAGAAACCTTCAGGAGGACATTACATTAGTGGATACGGTGGGGGCCGATAACCTCTATGTAATGGTAGATACCCTTCATGCAGGCCGCGCGGGAGTCACTCCGGATGAACTGAAGAGAACACCGAAGAAATACTTCCATTTTATGCATCTTTGCGACGGACCGGCAGGACCGGACGGCGACGTTGTTCTGGACAATATCAAAGATGACCTGATGCTCTATACTGCCCGTGAGGCAAGATATTATGTGGGCGAGGGCGATATCAATATTGCCGGTTTGGTCGAAGCGCTTCCGGATCTTCCGCTCTCCATTGAACTTCCGAATCTGGAGGCCATCCGTAAGTACGGAGTGGAGGGACATGCAAAGAACTGCATTGACAAGGCAAAGGCATATTTTGCGGAACGCGGCATCGAGTAAAACCTTTGCAGCAGGTGCAGAGGGGCAGAAAGCTTCGCCCGGAGAATAATAGGTATGAATTATTCCAATGGGAAGTTATGGAAAAAAGAAGGTAAACTTAAAAGGGGCGAATTTTTAGGAGGAAGTTAAATGAATATCAATATTGATACAAAGTTTATTACACTTCTGGGTGATCCGCTGAAACAGTCTTTTGCTGCGAGAATGCAGAATGCGGGCTATGAGGCGGCAGGTCTTAACATGCAGTATTTTTATACTGTCGTGGACAACGAGCATCTGGGCGATGTGGTGAACGGTCTCCGGTACATGAACTTTGCCGGCTTTGCCGTAACAAAGCCGAATAAGGTAAAAGTTCTGGAGTATCTCGATGAACTCGACCCGCTTTGCCGGAAGATGGGGGCCTCGAATACCGTTGTTAAGACACCGGAAGGAAAGCTTGTCGGATACAATACGGACGGTATCGGTTTCTACACGAGCCTTGTGGAGGAAGGCAAGGTTGATGTGGAGAATTCCGTATTCTTCTGCTTCGGTGCAGGCGGTGCGGGACGCGCGATGTGCTCTGTTCTTGCATACAAGGGCGCGAAAAAGATCTATATCACGGACTATTATGATGAGGCTTCCGAGTCTCTCGTGAAAGATATCAATGAAAACTTTGCTCCGGTGGCAGAGCAGGTAAAAAAAGGTGATTTCTCCAAACTGGAAGAGAGTACGGTAATCCTGAACGCTTCCGGAATCGGAATGGGAAGTCATATCGGTGAGACCCCGATGCCGGAAGAATACATTAAGGAAGGAATGTTCTTCTTTGATGCATGCTATAACCCGGATAAGACACAGTTTCTCTTAAATGCGGAGAAGAAAGGCTGCAGGATCCTGAACGGACTGGGAATGTCCCTGTATCAGGGCGCAGCGCAGATCGAGTTGTGGACGGGCGGAAAAGCTCCGGTCGAGGCAATGAGAAAAGAACTTCTCGACATTATCGCAGGAAAGTAATTCACATAAGTGATTTTTGACAGCGACAGCCTGCTGCGAGAATGATCAGAAGAAGGGCAGCCGGTTGTCAGACAAAATGACAGGAGGTAGACATGGCATTTATAAAATGGTTGGACGATCACCTGGAGGAAGCATTCCTCGTGATCTGTCTGGTCCTGATTTCCGTGGTCATGATGGCGCAGGTTATCGTCAGAAAGATTCCGGGAATTCAGCCGCTGACATGGGCGGAGGAGTTCAGTAGATTTCTCTGGATCATGAGCGTATTTGTTTCACTGGCATACACCATCCGCAAGGAGAGTATGCTTCGCGTCGGCGTTGTGCTGGATCTCTTTCCGGCTATCATCCGCAAGGTCGTTGGTATCTGTGTTGATGTTGTTGTGATCGCCATGATGGGCATCTGTGCGGTGAATTCCATCGGCGTGTACAACAAGATTGTAGCCAGCGGTGAGTTATCTCCGGCGATGCAGTGGCCGATGGCAAGTGTTTATGTCTTCATGCTGCTCGGATTCTTTCTGGCAACAGCAAGAGGCGTACAGATGCTGATTATCCACATCCGGCATTTCGGTGATAAGGTTGCCACCACTCTGGAGCAGACGATGGAAGATGCAAAGAGTGAGGCGGCTGCAGGACAGCACGCAGAAGGAGGAAATGAATAATGGCTGCTATAATGGTATTTGCGGTATTTCTGGTAGCGATCTTCGTTTCCGTACCGATCGGTATGTCCATGGTACTCGGATCTGTAGCTCCTATCATGTTACTTGGTAAAGGCGGAACCATCGAGCAGGTTCTGAACAACTGCTTCTCGGGTGCGAACTCGACACCGATCCTCGCAGTTCCGCTGTTTATCCTTGGCGGTGTTATCATGGCCGAGGGTGGTATTTCCAGAAAACTCTTCAACTTTTTCTCTTATTTTGTAGGGAAACTTCCGGGCGGCGTTCCGTGTGCGGTTATTCTTACCTGTCTGTTCTACGGCGCGATCTCCGGTTCCGGTCCTGCTACTACTGCAGCGGTTGGTGCGATGTGCATCCCGTTCATGGTAAACCTTGGCTATGACAGAACCTGGTCTGCAGGTCTGATTGCCGTTGCCGGCGGTCTCGGCGTTATCATCCCGCCGTCTATCCCGTTCGTTCTGTATTCTCTGGCGACCGGCGTATCCACCGGTGATCTGTTCCTGGGCGGTGTATTCCCGGGTATCCTGATCGGTGGTTCCATGATGGTTTACGCGATTGCATACTGCCTGAAACACAATGAGAACCAGTCGGTTATCAACGAGAGAATGAATGAACTTCATGCGCAGGGTCTCGGCAAGATTTTCCGTGAGTCCTTCTGGGCACTGCTCTGCCCGATCATCGTTCTCGGCGGTATCTACACCGGTTTTGTCACTCCGACAGAGGCTGCGGTAGTTTCCGTATTCTATGCGCTGATCGTCTCCCTGTTCATTTACCGGTCCATCACTGTAAAGCAGCTGATCCCGTTCCTGTGCAATTCGGTTAAGACATACGGCGGTCTTGCATTCGTACTTGCATTCGCAACCGCTTTCGGCCGTGTACTTTCCCTGACAAAGGCGACCAAGGTTGTTCAGGACTTCATCATCGCAAACTTCACGACAAGCTTCAGCGTACTGACGGTCTGCATGGTATTCTTCCTGATTCTCGGAATGGTTATGGATACGGGTCCTGCAATCATTATTCTTGCACCGGTACTTCTTCCGGCGGTACAGGAGCTCGGTGTCGATCCGGTACACTTCGGTGTTATCCTGGTTTGCTGCCTGTCGATCGGACTTGCAACACCGCCGTTCGGACTTGACCTTTTCGTTGCGGGAAATCTGGCGGAAGAGCAGCCGATGGATGTTGCCAAGAAGGCAATTCCGTTCATGCTGGCATTCTTCATCGCGATGCTGCTGATTACCTACATTCCGGGTATCTCGACAACCCTCGTGAGCATTATGAAGAAATAATGATTCCGGTACATTTGCTTCTTTGAACAGTCCTCTGCAGGCTCTATTTGCAGCCTGCAGAGTCAGAAGACAGCAGAATGTACAAAACAAGAATAAAATATAAAAATAATTGATAATACTTATGCATTTTCTGATTTATGGTATACAATAGAAGATGCTTGGTATAGTGGCAATCAAAAACAAGAGGAGGAGAAAATTATGAAACTGAGAAAAGTAACAGCGCTCGCACTCACAGGTGCAATGGTAGCAGGTCTTGCAGCATGCGGCGGCGGTGGTTCTGCAGCGGCTACAACAAAGGCAGCAGAAGAGACAAAAGCGGCTGCAGAGTCTAAGGCTGCAGAGTCCAAGGCAGATGAAAAAGCTGCGGATGCGGATTACTCCAAGCTGGACAAGGTTGAGCTCATCGGTGCGGATTCCACCGGTAAGGGCGCAGCAGGTCAGATCTTCGGAGAGCTCGTTGCATCCAAGGTTGACAAGATCACCGGCGGACAGCTCACCATTGATTATCATCCGAACGGCGAGCTCGGCGGCGATGCTGATCTTCTTCGTCAGGAGCAGTCCGGCGATATCGATATCGTAGTTTGCCAGACCGCACCGACCGTATCCTTCATCCCGGAGATGGCGGTATTCGATCTTCCGATGGTATTCGCAAAGTACGACGGTGACAAGATCGACCAGGTACTGAACGGCCAGGATTCCAAGTTCAACGAGCAGCTCTCCGCAGCATATGAGACTGCAGGTTTCCACAAGCTCGGTATTCTTCAGAATGCGACCTATCGTCTTACCACCTCAAACAAAGAGGTTAAGACCAAGGCTGACTTCAAGGAGCTGAAGATCAGAACCATGGAGAATGCAAACCACATGGCATTCTGGACAGCAATCGGCGCAGCTCCGACTCCGCTGGCATGGGCAGAGGTTTACATCTCTCTTCAGAACGGAACCATCGATGCAGAGGAGAATGCAGCAGATACCTGCGTAGGTGCAAACTTCCAGGAAGTTCAGAAGTACCTTGCATGCACAAACCACATCCTCTATGCAAACCAGATCTCCATCAACAAGGACAAGTATGAGAGCCTTGACCCGGCTTACCAGGCAGCTCTTGATCAGGCTGTAAGCGAGGCGATTGCTGAGATGAGACCGCAGCTTGAGAAGATTGATAAGGATTCCAAGAAGACTCTTACCGACGGCGGCATGACTCTGATCGAGTATGACAACGCATTCTATGATGAGATCCTTGCTCTTGACGGCGTTAAGGACCTCTACAAGAAGATCGACGGCGATGTAAAGGGCCTTGGAACAACTCTTCAGGAGTCTCTTGCAAAGTAATTTGATCTGACATTCTGATACAGAATTTCCGGCGGGGCCGGCGCAGTGATGCGCCGGTCCCGCTCTTTTTGGTGCGGCTAACCCGCCGAAGCCCGCTTGCGGACTTTGTTTTGCGTTAAATCCGGTGTTTGCGCAGAATTCGAATACTGACGAATATGAAAAAAAATGACATAATAATGTATACATTGCATAATTCCGTAAAATGATAGATAATATTTAAGATATTTTAAGTGGAAGATAAATGGAGTGAAGAATTACGGAAACGCAGGAACCGGCATACTGTTATGCCGGGAAAACCAGACAGAAAATGTGGAAATGTGATCCGGAACCCGGGCAGTGACAGTAATAAAGGAGGACGCCATCAATGAATCTTCGTCAGCTGCAGTATTTTAAGACGATCGCGGAATTGGAGCATTATACCAGAGCTGCGGAACAGCTCTTTGTCAGTCAGTCCAATCTCAGTCATTCCATCAAGGAATTGGAAGATGAACTGAATGTTCAGCTCTTTGTCCGCAAAGGAAGAAATGTTCAGCTGACCAAATACGGGGAAATTTTCCTTCCGTATGTCTCCCAGGCGCTGGATCTTTTGGATAACGGTGTACAGTGTGTAAACAATTATGTCAATCCGGACACCGGTTCCGTGATTGTGTCCGGTTTTCCGTCCCTGTCCGAGTTTATTCCGGAAGTGGTGGTTCGCTATATTTCCGAGACCAATCGCGTCGGAGTTCATGTACAGTTTAATCAGGCGGCAGATTATGAGACATTAAAGAAACAGCTGAAGGCGGGAGATATTGATCTGGCGTTCTGTACCAAAATTGACGATGAGGCGATCGGATGCGCCCCCATCGGTGAGCACCAGCTAGTGCTTCTGGCTCCGGAAGACAGTCCCTATGATGAAGGGGAGGCGGTTGACCTCTCGGAACTGGACGGCCAGCCGTTTGTGGCGTTTAATCACAGCTGCGAGCTGAGATTTTTTACCGACAGTCTCTTTGAGAAACTGGATATTCATCCGAAAATCACCATGGAAACCGCTCAGGATGTCCTGATTTATGGTATGGTCGCCGCAAAACAGGGGCTTGCCATTGCGCCGAAGCCCATCGGAGGAACTCCGTACCGTCTGAAGGAGCTGAAGATAGCGAATGAGATACCGAACCGTAAGGTCTATGTGGCGTGGAACAAGGTGCGGTATATGCCGCCGGCCGCCGCGTATCTGAGAGATTTTATCCTGAAGAAAGGGATGATCTTTGACCAGTTCTTTGAGAGAAGGGATAAGAGACGTAGACAGAAGCTCGAAGAGTACTGAGCCGGATCACCGGATATTTCCGATGCGTTCCTTCCGGCGATGAAGGGGAGAGCGGGCAGAACAGATAACAGAAGAGAGCATTGAGGACAACAGAGCGTAAGAGAGAAGAACAGACAAAAACAGAGAAAACAGAACCGGGGTCCGGGGGCCGTGCGCCTTCGGCTCCCGGTTTTTCCATATTATAGAAAGGTGCTTTGCACTTCCTGTTTCCTGTGACATAAAACGCTCCGTGAGGGTGTGCACGCCGCTGAGCGGAGGATGTCTTCTTTCGGTGACCAGCGGAGGATTTTCAGGCAAAAACATGAATAATTCCAATGGTTGGATGAAAGCAAGATATTAGACTTTATGTTGTCAATAAGGTACTATTCAGATAGTTGATATGAACAAAAAACTGCCGATAAACAGTACGTATCCATCATAAATTCACAAAACCGAAAACAGTGCTGAATACAATTCAAACTGTGAATTGACGGATATGTACAAACAGGGGTTTTCTGTAAGACGGAACGTCTTCCGGATGATTGGGATGAAGAGCATCATTTTTCCTAATGCGCGGAAGTGTTTCTGAAAGCGAAATGAGCTGTTTAAGAGAAATGAAGGAGGAATCAAATGGCTAAGAAGCTTGTTTCTGATCTCATGGTTGACTATCTGGTTCGCCGTGGTGAGAAGTACGTATTTGGTCTCTGCGGACATACCGTAATCGGTATGCTCGACGCACTTTCCCGCAGAGAGAAGGACATCACTTATATTTCCAACCGTCACGAGTCTGTTGCATCCACCGCGGCAGATGGATACGCTCGTCTGACACATAAGGCATCCGTTGTTATGTGTCACCTTGGTCCGGGTCTCACAAACGTTCTGACCGGTGTTGCCAATGCTTCTTTTGATTCGATTCCGATGGTTGTCATCGCAGGCGATGTGCCGAGCTACTATTACGGCCGTGATCCGCATCAGGAAGTTAACATGCATGAGGACGGATCCCAGTACAAGATTCTTGAGCCGGTTGTAAAGAGAGCATGGAGAATCGATGATCCGGAAGCTCTTCCGTACATCATGGATAAGGCATTCCGTCTGGCGGAGTCCGGCAGACCGGGCCCGGTTCTCATCGATATGCCGATGGATATGTTCTCCCGCGAGGTTGAAGAAGAACTCTGGTCCAGGACCTACAAGGACAGCCAGTTCACCTACAGACCGGCGATCGATCCGACCGCAGCAAAGACCATTGCGGAGAAGCTGGTAAATGCGAAGGCTCCGGTTCTTCACGCAGGCGGCGGAATCCTTCTTTCTCAGGCGTCCGAAGAGCTTGCAGCTCTGGCCGAGTTTATGGATTTCCCGGTAAGCCGTACACTGGCAGGACAGGGATGTATCTCCGATCAGCATCCGCTGATGATCGGTCAGACCGGTTTCTGGGGACTGGAATTCACCCACAAGCTGACAAACAATGCGGATGTAATCCTTGGTCTTGGTACAAGATTTGCAGAGGCTGATTCCTCTTCCTGGTATCAGGGTGTAACCTTCAATCCGGATACCACGGAGTTTATGCAGGTTGACATCGATCCGTACCAGATCGGTAAGAACTATCCGGTATCGGTAGGCGCTGTCGGTGATCTCAAGATTGCGCTCACACAGATTCTGGATGAAATTAAGAAGATCTGCCCGGAGGGCAGAAAGAACCCGGCTCTTCGCGACGAGATTGCGAAGGCAAAGGCGGACTTCAAGAAGTCCAACGAGGCGATTTCCAACGACAGCAGATTCCCGATGACTCCGCAGAGAATTCTTCGCGATGTCAAGGAAGCTCTTCCGGAAGATGCGGTAATCTTCACCGATGTAGGCTGGAACAAGAACGGTGTTGCTCAGGAGTACGACATCACTATCCCGGGCACAATTCATCACTCATCCGGTCTGGCTACCATGGGCTTCGGTTCTTCCGCAGTTCTCGGCGGTAAGCTGGCTGCTCCGGATAAGATCTGCGTAACACTGACCGGTGACGGCGGCTTCGGCGTTAACCCGACCTGCCTTGCCACTGCGGTAGAGCAGGGCATCGCCTGCACATGGGTTGTTATGAACAACTCCGCATTCGGCACCATCGCAGGACTGGAAAATGGTTCCTACGGCACATTCTTTGGAACAAAGTTCAAGACACCGAGCGGCGAGAGCTATTCTCCGAGCTGGGCAGGCGTAGCGAAAGCTTACGGCGTAGATTCTGTCTGCGTACAGAGCGCAGAAGAGTTCCTTCCGGCAATGAAGAAGGCGATTGAGGCCAACAAGGCCGGCAAACCGTTCCTGGTAGAGGCTCCGATGGAGAACATTGTCGTTCCGACTCCGGGATGCTGGAACATCAACGATATCTACAAACCGAATGAGTTCGTTAAGGAAGGTAAACTTGTAGAGAAGAAGGATGGCCAGTGGGTTGCTCCGAGCCACTCCAAGTCCCACAAGGGCTGATTGACATCCGACATTCATCTAAAAGAGACGAATATCATAGCACGGGGCTGCGCGGGTATCCGCGCAGCCCTATCTAAGCTGGAAAGCGAGGTAATTATTATGGGAAGTGCAAGTGCAGCAAGAAAGAGACTGCGTAAGCTGCTCTGGGAGAGAAAGTATCTTGTGGCCCCGTGCGGATATGACGCACTGAGCGCGAAGGCGATTCAGGCAGCAGGTTTTGACATCATGGGAACAACCGGTTACGGAATGCACGGCGTAATCCTCGGCACACCGGACACCGGCCTTCTCGCGATCAACGAGGAAGTTACCATGCTGAAGAATATGTGCGCAGCGGTGGACATTCCGATTCTGGCAGACGCCGAGGGCGGATACGGAAATGCGCTGAATGTAATCCGGACCATTCGTGAGTATGAGAATGCGGGAGTTGCCGGTCTGTTTATCGAGGATCAGAAACAGCCGCCGAACTGCCCGTTCATCAAAAAGGCAGAGGTCATCTCCAAGGAGGAGATGATCGGCAAGATCCATGCGGCAGTGGATACCAGAACCGATGAGGACATGCTGATCATCGCCCGCACCGATGCGCCGTTCGAGGAAGGCGTTGAGCGATGCAATGCATATCTTGAGGCGGGAGCGGATATGGTCAAGATTCTTCCGAAGTCCAAGGAAGAGCTTCTCAAGGCGCCGAAGCTGATTAACGGCCCGATCCACCTGGGACTTTACGTCAACAAGGGAATCAATGACGGGATGACCGCGAAAGACTGCGGTGAACTCGGGTATAAGATCATGACCTATCCGGTCAGTTCCCTGTTTGCCCAGACCTATGCTCTTCAGCACTATTTCAAGTACCTGAAGGAAAATGAGACCGATGAGGGCTACGACGGCAACATGATCTCCTTCGATGAGTATCTGAAATTCATCGGAGTGGATGAGATCAAGGCAATGGGCGAGAAGTACGGTCTGAATGATTGAGAAGAGACAGGGGAGGAAGTTTGGAAGTCACCTTTCAAACTTTGATGGAGGCCCCGGTAGGGATCCGGAATCATCCGGTTTGTATCCGGGCCTGGAGGATAGAACATGAAGAATACAAGAATACAGCTCCGCAGGCTCCTCTCATCTAAGAAGTATGTTTTTGCGCCGGGTGCCTATGACTGTCTCAGCGCAAAAGTGATCGAGTCCACCGGATTTGAAGCCATTACCATGTCTCATACCGGCAAACACGGTGTGATTCTGGGACAGCCGGATACCGGACTGCTGGATATCAATGAGGTGACGACAAATCTGAAGAATGTCTGCAACGCGGTGAACATCCCGGTCATCGGGGATGCCGAGGGCGGATTCGGAAACGCCCTGAATGTGGTTCGTACCATCCGGCAGTTTGAACAGGCGGGCTGCGCCGGCGTCTTTCTGAAGGATCAGCAGCAGCCAACCACCTGTGCCTATGTGCGCAGTCCGGAAGTGATCACGGCCAGAGAGATGGTCGGCAAGATTCATGCTGCCCTGGATTCCCGTACCGATGAGGATATGATCCTCATCGCCCGCACCGATGCTCCTTACGAGGAGGCGCTGGAACGTGTGGAAATGTATCTGGAAGCCGGTGCGGATATGGTTAAGATCACGCCGAAGACGCATGAGCAGCTGATAGAGATTCCGAAAAAGGTCAACGGACAGCTTCATCTCGGCATGCTGCCCCATACCGGAATTGCGGATGGTTTAAATGCAAAGGATTTCGGTGAACTCGGCTACAAGATCGTCTCCTATCCGGTCAGCTGTCTTTTGGCGCATACCGCGGCGATCATGGATTATTTCCGTTATCTGAAAGAGCACGATACGGATGAGGGATTCCCGGGCAACTTTATCGAATTCAATGATTACCTCGACTTTATCGGAGTGGAGGATATCAAGAAAGCCAGTCTGAAGTATGGACTGGACAAAGTATGATCAATACGATAGTAAGGAGAAATATATGTTAAATTTACCGAGCAAAGTCCGTATCTGTGAAGTCGGTCTGCGTGACGGACTGCAGAATGAGCAGCAGATCATTTCCACGGAGGATAAGATTTCTCTGATGGAGGATCTGGTAGAAGCAGGATTCCCGGTCATCGAGGTCGGATCGTTCATGCATCCGAAGAGAATGCCCCAGATGGCGGATACGGATGAGGTGTTCAAGGCGATTGCCGCGAAGTATCCGAACGTGGAGCTTCGCGCTCTGATTCCGAATCTTCGCGGGGTACAGCGTGCGGTGGACTGCGGATGCAAGAAGGTCAAACTGAATGTATCTGCCAGCCGTATGCATAATCTGAAGAACCTGAACAGAACTCCGGAAGAGACCGTGTCGGGTTTTGCGGACTGCGTGGCAGCGGCAAAAGAGAACAATATTGAGATTTCCGGATCGATCTCCATGCCGTTCGGATCTCCGTGGGAAGGTGAGATTCCGCAGGACCAGATTGATGCGATCATCGATGCGTATATCGCAGTCGGTATCACGGAGATTTCTTTGAGCGATACCTCCGGTATGGGAACGCCGAAGATGGTCAATACCATGTGTGAGCATGTTCTGAAAAAGTATCCGCAGGTATCCTGGTGGCTCCATTTCCATAACACCAGAGGCACTGCCATAGCCAATATTTTTGCGGCAATGCAGGCCGGCATGACACAGTTCGATTCCTCCATCGGCGGACTTGGCGGCTGCCCGTTTGTTCCGAATGCGGCAGGCAACATTTCCACCGAGGATGTCCTGAACATGCTGAATGAGTGCGGTGTGGAGACCGGCATTGACATCCGGAAGGCGATCGCGGCATCCAGAAAGCTTCTGGAGATCCTGTCCAAGGGCGGCGACAGCTACATCCTGAAGGCGGGAACCAATGAGGACCTGATCGCGAACATGGCGGAGAAGGAAGCGTAATACGGCAAGGAAAGCCACGGAATGTGATGCGGCATTCATCCTTTTGACGGAAGGCGGGACTCGGAACGAGTCCGATCCATGAATTCTATAGCGGATGAGCGGGGAACCGGTATCGGGATCATTTATCAATGAATCCGATACCGGTTTTGCTCGTTTGCCGGCGGTAGAACCCCCGGAATCTGACGTGCGGAATGTCTGCTTGCGCATACATAAATCTCTATGATAAAATAAGCCGACGATAGAGAAAAATCTATGAATAATCTCGATGGATAACAGGATATCTATCGATTCCAATCAACATATACGCAGCATGACAGAGGTGGACCGGGAATGACATTATTACAGCTTCAGTATTTTCAGACTCTTGCGCATACGCTTCATTATACAAAGACCGCAGAGGAACTTCATATCTCTCAGCCGAGTCTCAGCTATGCCATCAGCGGGCTGGAAAGCGAGTTGGGAGTAAAACTGTTTGAGAAGAGGAATAAGAAGACGGAACTGACACTGTTCGGCCAGCAGTTTCTTCCCTATGTGGAGAATGCCCTGAGCTCTCTGGAGGACGGAAAGGTCGTGCTGGAAAAACTGAACAAGAATGCCAGTCAGATTGTCCATATGGGGTATTTTCAGAGTATCTCGTCCTCTCTGATTCCGGCGATTATGGAGAGATTTTACGAGAATCCGGAGAACCGGGAGATCCGGTTTGATTTTGTGGAGGAACCGGGTTTTGATATCTTCACCAAGATCCGGAAGGGAGAACTGGACCTTGGTTTCTGCCTTCACACGGCAGACTGGGCGGAATCGGTTCTCATTCACCGTCAGCCGCTGTATCTGGCCGTGCCGGCAGACCATCCGCTCGCCGGCAGAATGTCGGTGAGTCTGACGGATTTTGCGGATGAGTCGATCATTATGCTGGATCAGTCATCCATTCTCCGGCAGCAGTTGGACAGAAACTATGCGGAGATCAATAAAGTGCCGAACATTGTGTTTGAAGTACGGGAATGCAATGCGGCTCTCCAGTATGTCAATCTGAAGTTTGGCGTGTCCGTTCTGCCGACCGTCCATCTGGCAGAGAACGATAAGGTTGTGTTTATTCCGATTTCGGACGAGGACCGCGAGTATGTCAGAAGCATTTATCTGACCAGAGCAAAGGGCAAAATGCTCTCTGTGGCTGCGCAGAAGGTCTGGGATCACATTGCGACGAATTTTGCGCTGCCCAAGACAAGAGAGTGAGAGGAATCTTCCGGAGGTCCTGCTTCATTTCCGGAGAAATGGTCCGCAAAAGCGGTTCCGGCCATTTGCCGTGGCGCCTGTCATAAAACGCGCCTGCACGGGAACCGGGCGAGGTCGTTGTAACGAGCGGACAGGATGTACGAATCCGGGTGCAATTATGCAGAAATACATCGAGAAGTCCGGACAATGTGAAGGATATCGATGGATATATGTGCAAAATGACATAAATAAGGCCATTCAAACCCTGAAATAGAGAAACCTTTATTAAAATGATTAAAACTACTGATTTGATAATTGGTAATATCTGAATTATAGTTAAGACAACGCAAGATGCATTGACGCGACAGGCGCCAACAAGAAAGGATGGGATTTGAAATGGCACATGAAGTAACACCAGAGCAGATCGCAGCACTCGACGAGCAGGTAGCTCGCGCAAGAAAAGCAGCAGCGATTATCGCTACATATGATCAGAAGACTGTAGACAGACTTTGCCAGGCCGTTACTGCGGCAATCGCAAACGCTACCACATGGGCAGAGCTTTGCGACGAGGCTGTTGATGAGACAAGACTCGGCGATAAGGTTACAAAGAGAAATAAGAGAACAAAACTGAAACTGATCCTTCGTGAGTGTATGAGACAGAAATCTGTCGGCATGATCGAGTACGATCCGGTTAAGGGCATTTCCAAGTATGCGAAGCCGGTCGGCGTTATCGCTTCCCTGGTTCCGACAACCAACCCGTGCCTTACACCGGCAGGACAGGTAATCTACGCGATCAAGGCGAGAGACGTAATCATCTGCTCCCCGCATCCGCGTGCAAAGGTTGTAACAAACAAGTGCATCAATATCATCCGTGAGGCTCTCGTGAAGGAAGGCGCTCCGGCAGATATCATTCAGGGTATCGAGGAGCCGTCCATCAGCCTTACTCAGGAGCTGATGAAGAGATGTGACCTCGTTATCGCAACCGGCGGCCGTCCGATGGTTAAGTCCGCATACTCCTCCGGAGTTCCGGCTTACGGTTCAGGTGCCGGCAACGCAACGGTTATCTACGATGACACCTGCAATACTCCGGAGTTCCTGCACGAGGCTGCAGAGAACACCATGATCTCCAAGACTGCTGACTTCGGTTCCGGCTGCTCCTGCGACGGAAACCTTGTTATTGCCGACACCATCTATGATGGCGCTGTAAAGGCCCTTCAGGAGGTTGGCGGATACCTCATCACAAGCAAGGATGACGAAGAGAAGATCAAGAATGTTCTTTGGGATGAGACCGGTCATCGTCTTCCGGATACCGTTGCAATCTGCCCGCAGAAGATCGGTGAGCTTGCAGGCGTTGCGATTCCGGATGATGCGAAGTTCATCATGGTTACCGGCGGCGGTATGGATGACATCGGTGCAGATCACTTCTTCTCCAAGGAGAAGCTGACCACACTCGTTTCCCTCTTCAAATATGATGCATCGGATTTCCAGAACGCAATTGATATGGCGCTGAAGATTTTCTACACAGCAGGCGGTCTGGGCCACAGCTGCGGTATCTACTCCTGGAGTGATGAGCACATCGATGCTCTTGCAAAGGTTGCACCGGTTTCCCGTATGATGGTTCGTCAGCCGAACAACAAGGGTAACTCTGGTTCTCCGTTCAACGGTATGCCGCCGACATCTTCCATGTCCTGCGGTACATGGGGCGGAAACATCATCACAGAGAACATTACTCTGAAGCACTACATGAACATCACCTGGGTTGCACGCCCGATCATGAAGGACCTGCCGTCTTCTGAGGACCTTCTTGGTGAGTTCTACACACCGGACTTTGATGTAGAGAAGAAGTAATTTTCGAACAGGTTACTCCCCAGTCTAAATGACTGTACAGAGGCACTGTCAACGCGGTTTCCGCGCCGGCGGTGCCTCTTTTATTTTTGCGGCGGATCGGATACACTGTTTTATGACGGATCGATACGAATGCAGAAATGTTGCATTGCCGATAGAGAACAGGAGAAAGAAAATGAATCATCAGACATTTCAGGGCAGCGAGACCTATGTTGCCTCTCAGGAACTGCTGAGTGCAGTAAACATTTCCATGGCACTGGAGAAGCCGCTGCTGATCAAGGGCGAACCGGGCACCGGAAAGACGGAACTGGCGAAGTCCATCGCCGAAGCTTTCGGAGCGAAGCTTCTGATCTGGAGCATCAAGTCTACTACCAAGGCACAGGATGGCCTCTACGTCTATGATGTCGTTCAGAGACTCTATGATTCCCAGTTCGGAGGAAAAGCGGTGGATAACATCGAACAGTATGTGCATCTCGGACAGGTGGGCGCGGCCTTTGAGTCGGAGGAGAGATGTGTTCTCCTGATTGATGAGATCGACAAGGCGGATCTGGAGTTTCCGAACGATCTTCTCTGGGAACTGGATCAGATGGAATTCACAATTCCGCAGACCGGAAAGACGATCCGGGCAAAGCACCGTCCGATTATTATTATCACGTCCAATGCGGAAAAAGAGCTTCCGGACGCCTTTCTCAGAAGATGCATTTTCCATTATATCTCTTTCCCAGATGAGGAACTGATGCGCCGCATCATCTCCGTGCACTATCCGAAGCTGGAGCAGGATCTCATCGATCAGACCATCGCGGCATTCTATTGGGTCAGAAGTCTGCCGTCCGTGCAGAAAAAACCGAGCACCTCGGAACTGATCGACTGGATCCGGGCCCTGACCTACAGCGGCATTCCATATCCGGATATCATGCGGAAGATTCCGTTTGCCGGGGTTCTTCTGAAAAAGAATGAGGATCTGGACGCTCTGGAAGCGGCGAAGGCAAGACGTGACCGCGGATATTGATCCCGGAGAAGAGAGGTGCCATGTTTACGGAATTTTTCTTTTATCTCAGAGCCCATGGGCTGAAGGTTTCCCTGAATGAGTGGATGATGCTCTGCGAGGCGCTGGACAAGGGACTTGCCGGGGCGACATTTACCGGCTTCTATCAGCTCTGCCGGGCCGTGCTGGTGAAGAGTGAGGCGGATTACGATAAATTTGACCGGATCTTTGTGGACTATTTTGAAGCCATCGCAAAGGCCGGTGATCGGATTCCGCAGAGCCTTCAGGACTGGCTGGATCATCCGGGCTGGAAGCCGGACAACTGGGATCCGGAGAGCGCCGAGTTTGCGGAGAACCTGACTCCGGAGGAGATCGAGGATATGCTGAGGGTGCGGATGCAGGAGCAGGATTCCGAGCACAACGGTGGAAACTACTGGATCGGAACCGGCGGTATGTCTGCATTCGGCAACGACGGCAATACCCCGCAGGGAATCCGTGTGGGCGGCACCGGCCATTATCACCGGGCTCTGCGGGTGGCCGGGGAGCGGCGGTTCCGCGACTTTACCCGGGACAGAGCGCTGGATCTGCGTCAGTTTCAGGTGGCGTTCCGGTATCTCCGCCAGTATTCCAGCCGGACCGATGAACAGAAGACCGTCCTGAATGCGGAGAAGACGGCGCAGGCTACCGGCGAGAACGGCGGCGTCCTGGATCTCGTCTACGAGCGGCCGCGCAGAAATCAGGTCAAAGTGGTAATGATGATGGACTCCGGCGGCAGCATGGAGTATTACAGCCGGCTCTGCTCCACCCTGTTTCAGGCGGTCAGCAAGTCGAACCGCTTCAAGGACCTGAAGATATACTATTTTCACAACTGCATTTATAAATACCTCTATACGAGGCCGCAGTGCAGAGACGATTCCGCGGTGCTGACCGAGCAGGTGCTTCGCACGCTGGACCGGGACTACAAGCTGATCATCGTTGGCGACGCGGAGATGGCGCCCTATGAACTGATGACCGCACGCTACCCCAAGGCGGCCGGAAGGCGCGGGATTGACTGGATGCGCGATGTACGGGATCATTTCTCCCATTCGGTATGGCTGAACCCGGGAGAGGGCGGAAACTACTGGGATATCCCGGAGAGTTATACGACATTGAAGCGGGAATTCGATATGTATTATCTGACGGTGGATAATCTTGTGAAGGCGATGAAGAAGCTGATCGCGGCCAGATGAATGTCCGGATGCGGGTCCGGATGAGAGCCCGGATACATGTCCGGATGCGTGCACGTGGAGGGCACTGCATACCGAAAAGGACATTTTGCATCCTTGCGGCGGATCTGTGCTGCCGGACAACGGCTCCGGACCATGGTTCCGGACAGTGGTTTTGGCCATCGTGGGCCGGCGGTTGTGTGTGCCCGTCCGTTCGGGTATAATGTGCAGTGCAGAATATGAACCGCAAATCGGGCAGACGGTTTGAAACAGATTAGACTTTGCCGGGCGGTTCCGAGCGACTTGCGGGCATGTCTGCCTGAGTCTGGAGGTTGAAAGATGAGATTGGATAAATATTTAAAGGTTTCCCGTCTGATTAAGCGCCGTACCGTGGCCAACGAGGCCTGCGACGCCGGACGTGTTATGGTCAATGATAAAGTGCAGAGAGCATCCTATGATGTCAGGATCGGGGATGTCATCGAGATTGCGTTCGGAACAAAAGCCGTGAAGGTAGAGGTTCTGGAGGTTCAGGAGACGGTTCGAAAGGAAAATGCGAAGGAGATGTTCCGGTATCTGTGATGAGCCGGGAAAAAGCGGAAGACAGAGTCTTTTTTGCCCATAAAGCTCTTTATGAAAAGTGCCGGAAACCTCTCCCGAAACCGCGCGGATTGAAAGAAATTTGTACAGTTCTGCAAGTTGAAAAGGGAAGGCAGATACGCTATTATTAAAATGTGCGATCCACACAGGCGGTTCCGGTTCGGAACCGTGTGATCGATCTGTCCGGGAAAGCGGTTTTCCGGCAGAATCCGAATGCGGGGATGCAGAGTAAGGGGGGATGTTCTTTGTCGAGGAAAAAGACCGGCAGAAGAAGAGAAGCGCTGAACAACAGGGCTGCTCTGATTGCGATCACAGGCGTTGTGTTCAGCCTTGCCGTGGCCGTCGAAGTGAAGGGTACGCAGCTTCGCGCGACCGAGAGAGATCTTCTTGCACAGGAACAGACACTTACGATGCAGCTCAATGACGAGAAAAATCGGGCACAGGACCTCGAGGAGGAGAGGGTATACGTCCAGACCAAGGAGTATATCGAGAAAGTGGCAAAGGAGAAACTCGGATTGGTGAACCCGGGAGAGACACTGCTCAAACCTTCCGAAAAGAAATAAAACAACAACCCTCTGGCGCTGCGCGTCAGGGGGTTCTATCATTATTACGTGCGAACGGGTCAAAGATGGGAGAATAATGCCAGAAAAGGAGATTCATCCGCTGGAGAAGCGGGTATATGACCGGATTCGGGAACAGAACATGCTCCTGCCGGGAGACGGCGTGATCATCGGGCTGTCGGCGGGACCGGATTCCGCCTGTCTGCTTTCGGTGCTCTGTGCGCTGAGCGGACGGCTGAATATCGAGGTGCGGGCGGTGCATGTCCACCACGGTCTTCGCGGCGAAGAAGCGGACCGGGACGCGGCGGCCGCGCTCAGGCTTGCCGGTTCCTTCGGCGTCCGGTGCGGGATTGTGCGGATCGATGCGGCAAAAGAGGCGGAAAAAAACGGAACTACCGTGGAAGAGGCGGGGCGGAACGCAAGATACCGCATTTTCCGTGAGGAGAAGGAGCGCTGGGAAGCGGAGCGGGGAATCCCGGATAGAGGAAACGGGATGACCGCCGGCGGTTTCGACTTGGAGAAAGGGCCGGAGAGACCTGTCGGAAGAATCCGCATCGCCACAGCGCATCATGCCGATGACAGCAGCGAGACGGTGCTGATGAATCTTTTTCGCGGAACCGGACTCCGTGGGCTGACCGGAATTCCGGCGATGACCGGAGAGATCGTCCGGCCGCTGATCGGAGAATACCGGGAGGATATCCTTGCATATCTGAAGGATAAGGCTGTCCCGTGGGTGACGGATTCCACCAATCTGAATACGGAGATCACCCGGAACTATATCCGACACGAGATTCTGCCGGGAGTGCGGAAGAATGTCAATGCGAGGGCGGCAGAACATATCCTGCAGGCGGCGGAGGATATCGCGCAGGCGGATGCGTATTTCCGGGAACTGGCAGGACAGTACTGCGGCCGTCTTCTTGCCGGGAAGAATCCGGCTCCATTGGGGGCGGATCCGGGGGCATTGCCGGGATCGGCACCGGAGTTAGCTGTTGGAACCATTTCGGGATCGGCACCGGAGGAAGCCGCTGGAACCATATCGGGCGAAGCGCCGGGAAACGGCTTCGACAGGAAAATGTTCCGGATCCGTTGCTCCGATCTTCCGAAAACGCCGGAAATACTCCGGGGGTATCTTGTCCGGGAGATTCTTCGGCGTATCGGATGTCCGGCGAAGGATATCGGGCGGACTCACATTAAGAGCATTCTGGATATTCTGGACGGCGGAACCGGCCGGAGCGTGAATCTTCCGTACGGGGTGCGCGTCGAGCGTGAGTATGAGGATGCTGTGTTTTATATTGCGGGACCGGGACAGGAACCGCAGAGTAAAATGGATCCGGAGACGATGAAAGAAGGTTCCGGGGAGAAACGGACGCCGGATGAGGCGCTGGAGGCCTGCTTCCGGACCGAGATCATTTCGGCAGAGGAAGCGGCGAAAAATCCCGATACGACATATACGAAATGCTTTGACTATGATAAAATACAAGGTAATCTGTCATTTCGTTACCGGACAGAGGGTGACCGCATCCGGCTGTCGGAGCAGATGTCAAAATCGCTTCACCGCCTGATGATTGATGAAAAAGTTCCGCGGCAGGAACGAAGCCGGATTCCGATCGTAACCGACGGAGCCGGAGTTTTGTGGGCCGTGGGATATCGGACGGGCTGGAATGCCCGTGTGACGGAACAAACAGAAACGATATTACGAATAACATACAATGGAGGAAAAGACGGTGGCTGACAAGATCAGAGTACTGCTTACAGAGGAAGAGGTTGACCAGAAGATCCGTGAGATCGCGGAGGAGATTAATAAGGCTTATGAGGGCCAGTCGGTGAAGCTGATATGCATTCTCAAGGGAGGCGTCTTCTTTACCTGCGAACTTGCGAAGCATCTGACGATTCCGGTTTCCATGGACTTTATGTCGGTTTCCAGCTACGGCTCCGGCACAACGTCCAGCGGCGTTGTAAAGATCATCAAGGATCTGGATGAGCCGATCGAGGGTGAAAACATTCTGATCTGTGAGGATATCATTGATACCGGCCGCACACTGGCTTATCTGATCGAGGTGCTGAAGCAGAGACATCCGAACAGCATTCACCTCTGCACGCTTCTGAACAAGCCGGAGCGCAGAGTAAAGAAGCAGGTTCATGTCGATTATACCTGCTTCACGATCCCGGATCAGTTTGTCGTAGGTTTCGGCCTGGACTACGATCAGAAATATCGCAATCTTCCGTATATCGGAGTGGTAGAACTTTAATTCAGCCGTGAAAAGCGGACATCATTTGGGGAGACTTGAACGGTGGCTGCAAGGCAGTGAATGCGATCTCTCCGGATAAGCGGGAATCTCTGCGTTTATCCGGTGCAGTGCTGCCGAGCAGATGCACAGATGGGAGGGGAACGTGAGACAGAGACAGACACTTGGAGGAAGCGTAGGCCTCCTGATTCTTGTGATGATGCTGTTCATGCTGTTCAGCATGAGAATGCAGAAAAATTCACAGGTCACAGAGATTAACTATCCGCAGTTTGAACAGTATGTGGATGACGGAAAGGTAAGTTCTGCCGTGATCCGTCCGAACCGGGAGACGCCGACCGGTGATGTCGAGTTTGAGATGAACGACGGCAGCCGCGGAAGCTTCAGCACGCTGGATGTGGCGGAGGCGGAAAAACTGTTGCGGGAAAAGAACATCAGCTATTACACGGCATCCATCCGTCAGGATAACTACATGATGACGGTGATTCTGCCGGTTCTCCTTTCGGCGGGAATTCTGATCGCGTTTTTTGCGTTTATGAATGCCCGCAATTCCGGCGGCGCGAACGCGAAAATGATGAATTTCGGCCGCAGCCGCGCCAAAATGACCCGGACGAGCAATGTGAATTTCACCAATGTGGCCGGTCTGGAAGAGGAGAAGGAAGAGCTGGAGGAGATTGTTGATTTCCTGCGGGATCCGCAGAAGTACACACGACTGGGTGCGAGAATTCCGAAGGGCGTGATTCTGGTGGGCCCTCCGGGAACCGGTAAGACGCTGCTCGCGAGAGCGGTTGCCGGGGAGGCGGGTGTTCCGTTCTTCAGCATTTCCGGATCGGATTTCGTGGAAATGTTTGTCGGCGTCGGCGCGTCCAGAGTGCGAGATCTCTTTGATGACGCGAAGAAAAATGCGCCGTGTATCGTCTTTATCGATGAGATCGATGCGGTTGCGAGACAGAGAGGTACCGGTCTCGGCGGCGGACACGACGAGAGAGAGCAGACGCTCAACCAGCTTCTGGTCGAGATGGACGGATTCGGCGTCAATGAGGGAATCATCGTTATGGCGGCGACAAACCGCGTGGATATTCTGGATCCGGCGATCCTTCGTCCGGGCCGTTTTGACCGCCGTGTAGCGGTGGGCAAGCCGGATGTTCGCGGAAGAGAAGAGATTCTCGGCGTGCACGTCAAAGGAAAACCGCTGGGTGACGATGTTGACCTTCACCGTGTCGCGCAGACGACGTCCGGATTTACCGGAGCGGATCTGGAAAACCTCATGAATGAGGCGGCGATCAATGCGGCAAAGGCCGAGCGCAGATATATCACACAGCAGGATATTGACCGGTCCTTTATCAAGACCAGCATCGGTGAGGAGAAGCGGAGCAAGGTCGTGAGCGAGCGGGATAAAAAGATCACCGCGTATCACGAGTCCGGCCATGCGATTCTCTTCCATATTCTGCCGAATGTGGGCCCGGTTCATACCGTGTCCATCATTCCGACGGGGCTTGGCGCGGGCGGATACACCATGCCGCTTCCGGCAGCCGATGAGAGCTATCTGACCAGAACAAAGATGCTGGAGGAGATCATGGTATCTCTCGGAGGAAGAATTGCGGAAGACATCATTTTCCATGATGTGACAACCGGCGCAAGCCAGGATATCCGCCGTGCGACCGCAATCGCGCGCTCGATGGTTACCGAGTACGGAATGTCGGACAAGATCGGCATGATCAACTACTCAAATGATTCCGGACAGGTTTTCATCGGAAAGGATCTGGCGCATCAGCGGAGTTTCGGTGAGGATGTTCAGCAGTCGATCGATGTCGAGGTCAAGCGGATTATCGACAGCTGTTATACAAAGGCGAAGGAGATTATTCTGGAGCACGAGGACGTGCTTCACAAGAGCGCAGAGCTTCTTCTGGAGAAGGAGAAGATCGGACAGGATGAGTTCGAGGCGCTTTTTGAAAAGACGCAGGAAGCGTAAGCAATGATTTCCATGGGATGACTGTTTTTGCGGAAGGCAGCAGGCTTTCCGGCGGCGTGCGGAAATGCAGAATGGAGCGTTCTTTATGAATGGGATTTATTCTGAAATGACCGATACCGAGGCATTATTTTGTGATGAGACGGAAGGATTCCGCACCCCGTTTTCCGCGGAGCCGGGCGATGAGATCACACTCTGGTTCCGGACTGCGGCAGACGGGGCGGATATCGTTCTTCTTCGCAGCGCGACCAAACCGTCGGTTGCTTCTGATTCCGACGGCGACGTGGCATTGTGTTTTATGAAGCGTGCCGTGAGAAGCGGACGATTTGACTATTGGCAGGCACATCTTCGCCTGCCTGAGAAAAAACTCTACTATTCTTTTGAAGTCCGGCGCGGGCGGGAAGCCTGTCTTTACGGAAAGACGGGTGTGGAACCCGGCTGCGCTTTGGACAATCTTATGACATGGCATCCGTTTTCCATGATTCCGGGATTTCGCGTTCCGGAATGGAGCCGCGGCGCGGTCATGTATCAGATTTTTGTCGACCGTTTCCGGAACGGAGATCCATCCAATGATGTGATCAGCGGCGAGTATATTTATCTGGGCGAACGGGTTCGTCATGTCGAGTGGGACAGTCTTCCGGAGAACCTCGACGTCGGACGGTTCTACGGGGGAGACCTCGAGGGCGTGCGGCAGGAACTGGATCATCTGAAGGATCTCGGCGTCGAAGCCATTTATCTGAATCCGATTTTTGTATCACCATCCAATCACAAATACGACTGTCAGGATTATTTCCATGTCGATCCCCATCTGACGCTGATTCCAAAGGACGTCGGAAAACTTGTGCAGCAGGGGGAGCCGGACAACCGGAAGGCGGAGCGGTATATCAACCGCACGGCGGATCCCGTCAACCTTGGAATGAGCGATTGGGTATTCGCGAATTTTGTCAATGACGCGCATGACATGGGAATCCGGGTGATCATCGACGGTGTCTTCAATCATTGCGGTTCCTTCCACCGGTGGATGGACCGGGAGAATATCTACGGCCATCAGGGAGGATATCCGATCGGCGCGTTCAGCACCAGGGAGAGTCCGTACAGCCATTATTTCCGCTTTTCGACGAATGAGTGGCCGGACAATGATTCCTATGAGGGCTGGTGGGGCGTTGAGACGCTGCCGAAGCTCAATTACGAGGAAGCGCCGAATCTGGTCCGTGCCGTGATGGATATCGGACAGAAATGGGTGTCTCCGCCGTACGGAGCAGACGGATGGCGGCTGGACGTCGCGGCGGATCTCGGTCACAGTGAAGAATACAATCATGAATTCTGGAAACTGTTCCGGAAGCGTGTGAAGGAGGCGAATCCGGATGCGGTGATTCTGGCGGAGCATTACGGAGACCCTTCTTCGTGGCTTGGAGGAGATCAGTGGGATTCGGTCATGAACTACGATGCGTTTATGGAGCCGGTTTCCTGGTTCCTGACCGGGATGGAAAAACACAGCGACCGTTCGGAGCCCTGTCTGTTCGGAAACGGACCGGAATTTTTCCGCACCATGCGGGAAAATATGAGCCGTTTTTCGCAGCAGTCTCTGGAATGTGCCATGAATCAGCTGGACAATCATGACCATTCCCGGTTTATGACCAGGACGAACCGGACGGTGGGGCGCCTTGGGACAAACGGCGCGGATGCAGCGTCTATGGGAACAAATCGCGGTATTTTCCGGCAGGGAATCGTGATGCTGATGACATGGCCCGGCGCGCCGACCTACTACTACGGTGATGAGATCGCGCTCTGCGGATGGACGGATCCGGACAGCAGGAGAAGTTATCCGTGGGAGCATCAGGATCTGGAAATGATCGAGTTCTGCTGTTGTGCGGCCAGGATGCGGCGGGAGCTTCCGGCGCTTCGAAGAGGGTCTGTGATTGAGCTTTCCGCCGGTGACGGGTTCATTGTCTACGGCCGGATGGGCCGGGGAGCAGATTCGAACCGGGTGGTGATCTGTATCAATACTTCGCACGAAGAGGCGATTGTCCATGTCCCGGTCTGGAAAATGGATGTCCGCGATGAAGAGGTCATGCGGCGTTATATGCTGACTACGGAGAAGAGTTATAATGTCGGCGTTCTGGAATTTCCGATTCGAAACGGAATGTTCCGTGTTGCGCTTCCGCCGGTATCATCATCGGTGTTTGCGGTCGGCGAGCGGACGAGAGGCACATACGACGACGCGGAGCCGGGAGATCCCTCCTGGGCGATGTGAAAATAGCTAAACATAACCTTGAATTATATTTAATATTCGAAAATTGTGATTCCATTGGATTGCCTTGAATCTCAGATAACATACAATTATAATGTGTCCAAACACTATAAATAAGACGAAACACGCTTCAGGAGTTCCGCCTCGTTATCACGGCAGTCGCCGGGACCGGACCGACCGTATGGAAGAGATAGGAGTGATCTTATGGAAAAGAAAAACATTGACTGGGAAAATCTTTCCTTTGGCTATATGCCGACGGATTACCGTTATGTATCGAAATTTAAAGACGGTAAGTGGGACGACGGTGCGCTGATTACCGATCCGAATGTGGTCATGAGTGAGTGTGCCGGTGTGCTTCAGTATTCTCAGAGCTGTTTTGAAGGGCTGAAGGCATACACCACGGAGAAGGGCCAGATCGTGATTTTCCGTCCGGATCTGAATGCGAGCCGTATGGCAGATTCCGCGGCAAGACTGGAGATGCCGGTATTCCCGGAGGATCGCTTTATCGATGCGGTAGTAAAGACGGTCAAGGCCAATGCGGCATGGGTTCCGCCGTTCGGAACAGGCGCAACATTCTATATCCGCCCGTATATGTTCGGATGGTCCCCGGTTATCGGGGTAAAGCCGGCGGATGAGTATCAGTTCCGCGTATTCGGAACACCGGTCGGACCGTATTTCAAAGGCGGTGTGAAGCCGATCGTGGTAAGAATCAGTGATTATGACCGCGCGGCTCCGCGCGGAACCGGACATGTCAAAGCAGGTCTGAACTATGCGATGAGTCTTCACGCGATCGTGGAAGCGCATGATCAGGGCTTTGCGGAGAACATTTATCTGGATCCGGCAACCAGAACGAAGATTGAGGAGACCGGCGGTGCGAATATCCTGTTCGTAAAGGGCAACAAGCTTGTGACACCGAAATCCCAGAGCATTCTTCCGTCCATCACGAGAAGATCTCTCCTGTATGTGGCGGAGCATTATCTCGGCATGGAGGTTGAGGAGAGAGAGGTTCTGCTCAGCGAGGTCGGTGATTTTGAGGAGATCGGTCTTTGTGGAACGGCTGCGGTTATCGCACCGATCGGCAAGATCAATGATCATGGCAAGGAGATCTGTGTTCCGTCCGGCATGGATGAGATGGGACCGAAGCTGAAGAAGCTTCGCGACACGCTGACGGATATTCAGGCGTGCAATATCGAGGCACCGGAAGGCTGGATCCAGGTGATCGAGTAAGTCGCGTAATTTACGGGGCCTGCGCAGGACTGCGCGGGCTCTTTTTCTTTGCGTTGTAGGGCGGCCGGCGGCTTCCGCAGCCGACCTGGCGCTTCCGGTCCTTCCGCGGCGGATCCATTCGGCACGCTCCCGCTCCGTGCGTTTGCAACCGATAGGAATGGCGGTTGGGGAGCATCGCACGGCTCCTGTCCCGCAACGGGCCTCATCGTAAATTTCCGGGAGGTGTGGTACACTAAAGGAAAATACGATTGAAACGGTGCGGAGAAGAATATGGCAGATGACGGAAAAATGACGAAGATTCAGACGGCAGGGAAGGCTGCATCAAGACTCACGGATGAGGAGTATTTCATGCGGGAGGCGATCCGGCAGGCGCGGCGTGCGAAGCGGATCGGAGATGTGCCGATCGGCTGCGTGATCGTCCATGACGGGACAATCATCGGAAGAGGATATAACCGCCGGGTGGCGGACGGAAACGTGCTTGCCCATGCGGAGATCATCGCGATGCGGAAGGCCTGTCGGGAGATGGGAGACTGGCGGCTGGAGAATTGTACGATGTATGTGACACTGGAGCCGTGTCCGATGTGCGCCGGGGCCATCGTTCAGGCCCGGATTCCGAAGGTCGTGATCGGAGCCATGAATCCGAAAGCGGGCTGCGCGGGATCGGTCATGAATCTCCTGGATGAACCGGGATTTAACCATCAGTGCGAGGTGGAGACCGGGATTCGAGGAGAGGAATGTTCGATGCTTTTGAAAGAGTTTTTCCGGGAACTGCGGACGAAGCCGAAGAAGGATTGACTCAGCAAAAAACAACAGTAATCGGGGGAGTAACAGCCTATGGGGCGTGTAAGTCCGGAGTGTTTATCAATATTCATATTGAGACGATAACGTAATATAAAAGCTATCTAATAGAAGAGAATTTTTTTATAAAACCGGTTCCAAAAGTGTGATATATTTAGAAGAAAAGAAAACTATGAAACATTTTGCGGACAGCATGGCTGACCGAAAATGCATAATCAGAAATGGAGGATAAACAGATGATCAGTTGGAAAAAAGTTGCTTGTTTTGCAGGCGGAGTTCTGTTCGGCACAGCAGGTGTCAGTATTTTGAAGAGTAATGACCTGAAAAAGGCTTACACTCACTGCACTGCGGCTGTTCTGAGATGCAAGGATACGGTCATGAAGACCGGAACCACAATCCGCGAGAATTGTGACGATATCTATGCAGATGCGCTGGATATCAATGAAAAGCGCGCAAAAGAGGCTGAGGCAAAGGCAATCATCGACGCAAAGGAAAAGATTGCGCAGGCGCAGGCTCATCTGGAGGAACTGGAAGCGGCAAAGAAGGCGGATGAAGCAGACGAGGCGGACGCGCAGGCCTGATGAGAAGAGCCGGATCTGAAGGAGGATTGAGAAAGAATGAAATGCAGAATTTTACATGAATCCTCCGGCCGTATGCGTGTCCATATTGAACAGTTCCGCATGACACTGCAGCAGGCCGACCTGATTGAGTATGCGATCCGGAGCCTGGACTGCGTGGAGAATGTGCGGGTATATGAGCGGACCGGCAATGCGATCATTGCATATCGGCGCGGGAACCGCCATGCGGTTGTACAGGCGCTCTCGGAACTCAATTATGAGGATGAGAAATTCCATGCTCTCGTTCCGGAACACAGCGGAAGAGAGATGCGCAACAAATACGAGGAAAAGCTGCTTCTCAGCGTGCTGAGCAAGGGCTTTCGCACCCTGTTTTTTCCGAACGTTCTGAATACGGCGATCACCGTAGTGGCGTCAATTCCTTATTTTGTGAAGGGCGTGCGGTCTCTTCTTCACGGCAGGATCGAGGTTTCGGTGCTGGATGCGGCTGCCATCGGTGCCTCCCTTCTTCGGGGAGACCCCGCAACGGCGGGAAGTGTCATTTTCCTGCAGAATATCGGTGACACTCTGGAGGAATGGACCCGCGAAAAATCCGTAGATGACTTGGCGGAAATGATGAGTCTACACGCGGACCGGGTATGGATCAAATGTCCGGACGGTGAGGAAGTATTGATGGATACCGGCGATGTGCAGGCCGGTGATCTGGTCGTTGTCCGGACATCCAATGTCATTCCGCTGGACGGAATCGTTGTCTCCGGAGAGGCAAGCGTCAATCAGGCTTCGATGACCGGAGAGGCGGCGCCTGTCTTTAAGTCGGAGGGTGCGACGGTCTTCGCCGGAACAGTGGTCAGTGAGGGCGAGCTGGTATACCGTGTTACAAAACGGGCAGGCAAGGGAAAATACGATCAGATTGTGAAAATGATCGAGGAGTCCGAAAAACTGAAGAGCAATACGGTTACCGCGGCATATCACCTGGCGGATCAGCTGGTGACGGGAGCCTTTATCGGTATGGGACTGACCTATCTGCTGACGCGGAACATTACCCGGGCGATGTCATTTCTGATGGTTGACTTCTCCTGCGCATTGAAGCTGTCCATGCCGTTGGCTGTGATGTCCGCGATGCGGGATGCCGGAAAATATGAGATTTCCGTCAAGGGCGGAAAATTTCTGGAGGCGGTTTCGGAAGCGGAAACGATCGTCTTCGATAAGACGGGAACACTGACCTATGCGACGCCGAAGGTGGCGGACATTGTCACGTTTGACGGCTGGTCCGAGACCGAGGCGCTTCGCCTGGCAGCCTGCATGGAGGAACATTTCCCACATTCGATCGCCAATGCCGTTGTCAGGGAAGCGGCGGACCGGAAGATCAGCCATGAGGAGTACCATACAAAAGTAGAATATATCGTGGCGCATGGAATTGCGACGACGATTGACGGGAAACGGGCAGTGATCGGAAGTCACCATTTTGTGATGGAAGATGAAAAGATCCGCGTAAGCGACTCGGAACGGGAAAAGTACCATGCGATCCCGGCGAATTACTCCCCGCTGTATCTGGCGGTTGACGGACGGCTTGCGGCGGTTCTCTGTATTTTGGATCCGATCCGTGAGGAGGCTGCCGGCGTGATCGAACAGCTTCACCGGATGGGGCTGAAGAAAATCTGCATGATGACCGGGGATAACCGATCGACTGCACAGGAAGTTGCAAAGAGACTCTGCCTGGATGAGTTCCATGCGGAGGTTCTGCCGGAGGATAAGGCGGAATTTGTCCGCTCGGAACATGCCTGCGGACGAAAGGTGATCATGGTCGGCGACGGTATCAATGATACACCGGCGCTTTCGGAGGCGGACGTCGGTCTTGCGGTTTCAAATGGTGCGCCGATCGCACAGGAAGTTGCGGATATCGTGATCTCGAACGGATCGCTTCAGGAAATCGTTCGGATGCGTCAGATCGCCGAAGCGCTGATGAGGCGGATTCATGGAAATTACCGGAACATCATGGGCTTTAACAGCGTGCTGATCGCTCTCGGCGCGATGGGTATCCTCATGCCGTCCACAGCGTCGCTGCTGCATAATCTGTCAACGATCGGAATCGGTCTTCACAGCATGACGCCTCTGATCAGGGAGGAAGAATGAATTATTTCAAATGGCATAAATGGAGTGCGGTTTTGATGATGATCTCCGGGGCAGTCTGCCTCTGGACCGGTCACAAGATGGTATCGAAGCCAAAACGTAACGACGGAGAATAAAGAATCGAAAAAAGGTGCTGCCGCGATGAGCGACAGCACCTTTAACATATTATGCCGGCAACCGGAATCGAACCGGTACGAAGTTTTACCCTCGCGGGATTTTAAGTCCCGTGCGTCTGCCAGTTCCGCCATGCCGGCAAGATCCGCGCGAACGCGAAATGGGCGATGGTGGATTCGAACCACCGAAGCAATCTGCAGCAGATTTACAGTCTGTCCCCTTTGGCCACTCGGGAAATCGCCCATATAACGCTAAGATGTTATCATAAAACACTTTGAAAAGCAAGTATCTTTTGACGGAAAAGTCATGGAAAACGAGAGAAATCTTGACAAAATCAGGGCCCTCCTGTATACTTACAGGGCAAATTGAGCAATCAGTTGAGCAAGGAAAGACTTCGTCATAACCTTTCCGCACAGCCGGGGAGTCAGCGGTGCCCTGTACCTGCAATCCGCTATAGCAGGGGTGATATCCCGCCCAGGGCTCAGGCAGCGGAGCTGCCCCTTGTAAGTGGCGTTGAAGTTTGGGTCTTGCGCAACAGATCCCCGTGAACCGTGTCAGGGCAGGAATGCAGCAGCACTAAGCGGGTCCTTCTGTGTGCCGCAGGGAAGCCTGGACCGAGTTAACTGCGAGGGTAACGTCCGCCGTTTGTGTTCAAAGCGGGATGTGCGGATTTTATATGAATATTTGGAGCGGTCGGTGCCGGTGCACCGGCCGCTCTTTTCCGTTTCACAGGAAAGTGCTCCGCATTTCCTGTGAAATGAAAACGCTCCAAGAGAATGCGCACGCCGCTGAAGCGGTAGCTGTCCCCTTCCGGTGACCAGCGGCGGCGCGCAAAGTCCGTGGTGCTCCCCCCCTCCTCAGGATCAAGAGGATGGGGGAGCCGAGGTTCACTTGTGTACTTTGTTCTTAAAACGCGATTGGTAAAACCATGCATTCCCGAGTATAATAATGAAGTGATTGTCGGAAAATTTGCGGACGATTCGTTCATTACAATAGAGACGCCCGGAATGGCCGTTCCATACGGGGGAAAGGACGGTGGCTCATGAAACGGTACGGAGTATTAACCAGCGGAGGTGATTGTCAAAGCCTGAATGCAGCTCTTCGGGGCACCGCAAAGGCACTGTTCCGCCTGGGAACGGATGTGGAGATCATCGGTTTCCGGAACGGTTTCCGCGGGCTGATCCATGGGGACTATGAGATCATGAGACCGGAGGATTTTTCCGGTCTTCTCACCCGCGGAGGTACGATTCTCGGGACGTCGAGAACGCCGTTTAAGCAGATCCGGGATCCGGAGAAAGACGGACTGGACAAGATCCGGGCGATGAAGGATACCTACCGGGATCTTGGACTGGAATGCCTGATCGTTCTGGGTGGTAACGGCAGTCAGAAGACCAGCAATCTTCTCTCACAGGAGGGGCTGCAGGTGATTGCGGTACCGAAGACGATCGACAACGATCTCTGGGGAAGCGATATCACGTTCGGCTTTCACAGCGCAGTGGAGGTCGCAACGAATGCCATCGACTGCATTCACACGACGGCTGCATCGCACGGCCGTGTGTTCATTGTGGAATTGATGGGCCACAAGGTCGGCTGGCTGACGCTCTATGCGGGCCTTGCCGGCGGAGCGGATGTGATCCTTCTCCCGGAGATTCCGTATGACATCGACAGCATCGTCCGGGCGATCCGCGCGAGAGAAGCGCAGCGGAAACATTTTACCATCATCGCGATGGCGGAAGGCGCGATTTCAAAAGAGATGGCGGTTCTGCCGAAGAAGGAGCAGAAAGAACTCCGAAAGAAAATGAAGAAGAAATATCCGTCGCCGGCCTATGAGATCGGTGCGGCCATCGAGGAGAAGACCGGACAGGAAGTCCGGGTGACGGTGCCCGGCCACATGCAGCGCGGCGGACATCCGACGGCCTACGATCGTGTGATCGCGACAAGGCTCGGAAGTGAGGCGGCCGCCATGGCGGTTCGGGGAGAGTTCGGCCGTATGGCGGCCATCACCGGCGGAAAGTTTGTGTCGGTTCCTCTCGGCGATGTTGCGGGAAAACTCAAGACGGTGGACCCGGAGAGCGAGATCATCCACGAGGCAAGGGCCGTCGGGATTTCCTTCGGAAATGAACCGTGAACGAAGAAGAGATAAGAATACATCAGATCAAAGAGCAGAGTAAGAGGTGAATCAGGTGGCTTACACCGCTTTATACAGAAAATGGCGCCCGTCGACGTTTGATGAAGTCCGGGGGCAGGAACACATTGTCAGAACACTGAAGAATCAGATTATCACAGACCGGATCGGTCATGCCTATCTGTTCTGCGGAACAAGAGGAACCGGTAAGACCAGTATCGCGAAGATTTTCGCGAAGACCGTCAACTGCGAGCATCCGAAAGACGGGAACCCCTGCGGAGAGTGCGCAATGTGCCGCGCAATCGCGGAAGGCGCGTCGCTGAATGTGATCGAGATCGATGCAGCGAGTAACAACGGCGTCGACGATGTCCGTGAGATCCGGAATCAGGTGCAGTATCCGCCGACCGACGGGAAATACAAGGTGTTCATCATCGATGAGGTGCATATGCTTTCGGCCGGAGCGTTCAACGCGCTCCTGAAGACGCTGGAAGAGCCGCCGGAATATGTCATTTTCATTCTCGCGACGACGGAGGTCAACAAGATTCCGATTACGATACTCTCACGATGCCAGCGCTATGACTTCCGCCGTATCTCCATAGACACGATCGCGGGACATTTGCGGGAGCTGGCGGACGCGGAGGGCATCGATGCCGACGACAAAGCGCTTCGCTATGTCGCCCGGGTTGCCGACGGATCCATGCGAGACTCCCTGAGTCTTCTGGACCAGTGCGCGGCGTTCCATTTCGATGAGAAACTGACCTATGACAATGTGCTTGATGTTCTCGGCGCGGTCGACACGGGCGTATTCACACGGCTGTTTGACGCGGTTGTCCGAAGCGATACGGCGGAATGCCTCCGCACGGTCAGCGAGATGGTGGCAGAAGGCCGGGAACTGACCCAGATGGTGACGGATTTTCTCTGGTACATGAGAAATGTCCTCATCATCCGGAATGCGTCCGAGGACGACAGACTGGAAGACATGGTGGAAATGTCGGAGGACAACGCCAAGGTCCTTCGCGAGCAGGCGCAGCACGTGGACGAGGAGACCCTGATGCGGTATATCCGCGTCCTCTCGGAACTCTCCGGTCAGATGAAATTTGCGACGCAGAAGCGCGTTCTGGTGGAGATTGCGCTGATCCGGCTGACCAGACCGGCGATGGAGAATAACCTTGACTCGGTTCTGCAGCGCCTTGCGGAACTGGAAAAGAAAATGAGCGAGATTCCGTCGGGGGCGGATCTCGCGGCGGCAGCCGCTGCTGCGGCACAGCAGGGCGGCACGGCAGGACCGGCAGCGGGAATCGCCGCCGCATCATCCGCGCCGAAAGAACCCAAAAAAGTGACACTGCCGCAGGCGGAATATGAGGAATTGAAGCTGATCCGGGAAGAGTGGCCGATGGTCGTCGGCAAAGCCAGCGGATCGATTCGTTCCGCCCTGCGCGACAGTTTCGTCAATCCGATTTCGCCCGGACGGATGGAGATCATCGTTCCGGATCAGATGAATGCCAAAATGCTGGAGCGGCTTGATGCATTTCAGCAGATCAGCGATATCATCGCGGAGGATTATCAGCGGGAGATCCGGTTTACGGCCCGCGGCGACGGAAGTGTCAAACAGGAAGACACGGTCTACGTCAGCAGTGAGGATCTTCAGGCGGCAATCAATTTCCCGATCACGGAAGAGGACTGAGCATCCGCATCGCACGGAGGATCGCGGAGCTTGCGGCCGATGATTTCACCCCGCGGGGGACTGAGCATCCGCATTGCACGGAGGATCGCGCCGGCCGCGCGGATGCGGCGGGTTTATCGTAAGATTTATATAAGATGCGAAGAATGACAGATTGCGCTATAATTGAAAAGATATGATTGGAAATAATCAAAACTGACAGAGTACGGAGACATTGTTCGAAACATAAAGAAAAGACCCGGAGACGGGCGAGGAGGAAATGCATGGCAAAACGCGGAGGATTCCCGGGCGGAATGCCGGGTAACATGGCGAATATCATGAAGCAGGCGCAGAGAATGCAGCGTCAGATGGAAGAAAAACAGAAAGAGCTGGAAGTGCGTGAGTATTCCGCATCCACCGGCGGCGGTGCCGTTACGGTTACAGTCAGCGGAAAGAAGGAGATGCTTTCTGTCAAGATCTCTCCGGAAGCTTGTGATCCGGATGACGTGGAGATGCTCGAGGATCTGATTCTGACGGCAGCCAATGAGGCGATGAAGAAGGCCGAGGACGACAGCCAGGCGCTCATGAACAGCGTGACCGGCGGTCTTGGCGGTCTCGGAGGCGGACTGGGATTCTGATGGATTATTACAGTTCACAGATCAGCAGCCTGATCGAAGAATTTTCCAAGCTTCCGGGAATCGGCAGCAAATCGGCGCAGAGACTGGCGTTTCATGTCATCAATATGCCGGTGGAGCAGGCGGAGAAGCTTTCGCGGGCGATCGTGGATGCCCGCCATAATGTCCGCTACTGCAAAGAGTGCCAGACGCTGACGGATCAGGAGATCTGTCCGATCTGCGGAAACCCGAAACGGGATCACAACACGATTATGGTTGTGGAAAATACCCGCGACCTGGCGGCATACGAAAAAACCGGAAAGTATCAGGGCGTGTATCATGTTCTGCATGGCGCGATTTCTCCGATGCTTGGCATCGGACCGAATGACATTCGCCTGAAAGAGCTGATGCTCCGTCTTCAGAAAGAGGATGTGGGCGAGGTCATTATCGCGACAAACTCAAGCCTTGAAGGCGAGACAACCGCGATGTATATCAGCAAGCTGATCAAACCGACGGGAATCCGGGTTACAAGGATTGCCAGCGGAGTGCCGGTTGGCGGAGACCTGGAGTACACCGATGAGGTGACGCTTCTCCGGGCGCTGGAAGGAAGAACAGAAATATAAGGGAAAACGGCGGAGATAGATACCATGGATAAGTTTGAATTTAAGGTAAAAATCGAGCAAATCAAAAAACTTGTTAATAAGAGTGATTACGAGACGGCCATGAAGATTGCGGACGCAATCGACTGGAGACGTGTCAAGAGCACCGGACTTCTTACACTGGCATCTTCCATTTACGAGAAGAACCGTGAGTATTCCGATGCAAAAGATATTCTTCTGATTGCCTATGAGAGAGCTCCGATCGGAAGAACACTTTTGACCAAACTGACAGATCTTGCTCTCCGCGAGGGAAATGTCCGCGAAGCCGAGGCATATTACAAGGAATATTGTGAGCAGGTGGATGATAATGACAGCGTGCAGCATCTTCTGCGCTTCCTGATTCTGGAGGCAAAGGGCGCATCGGTGGAGCAGCAGATCAACTCTCTGGAGATGTACTGCAATGATGAACTGGATGACAAGTGGCTGTATCATCTGGCAGAGCTTTATCGGGAAGCCGGACGCGAAGATGACTGTGTCAGAGCCTGCGACAAGATTATGCTGATGTTCGGCATCGGAAAATATGTCGATAAGGCGATGGCACTGAAGCAGGAATTTGCTCCGCTGAACAGCTATCAGAAGGATCTGGCGGAGAACCGTCAGAAGTATGAGAGAAAACTGCAGGAAGTGGAAGAAAAGTTCCGCGATGTGGATCTCGGCCGAAATGCAGACGCTGATGATGACCGCCGTGAGCCTGCCCGGGAAGAGGACGAAGAGCCGGAGAGCCGCAGGGAGGAAAGCCGCCGCGAGGCAGCCGATGAAAGCCTGGAGGCAAGTCTCCATGAGGCCAGAGCGGAGGAAGAGCTGGCAAGAGAAGTATGCAAAATGCAGCCGTATGAGAATACAGAGGCGGAAGAGGATGATCAGACCCGCGTTCTTCAGCGAGTGAGTGATCTCCACCAGGCTTCTCAGGAAAATGCCGGGAAGGAAGACTGCATTTCCGGAACCGGAATGGAACATGAAGCGGCAGCTCAGGAAGCTGAACAGCCGGAAGAGACCATGCCGGAACTGGAGGACTGGGATCTCGAAGAGGAAGAACAGGAAGAGGCTCCATTTGAAAACCGGATTATGCTGGCAGCCGACGATGAAGAAGCCGGCCTGAAGGCGGCTTTGGGGCTTCTCAAGGAATTCCATGAAGTTCTGGGCGTAAAGCGCTCTGCGGCAAAGATCAGCGGAGACCGGTTGGCAAAGCGAGGCGTGTTCTCTGTTGCCGGAAAGCTGGAGGGAAAAGATCTGATCATCGAGCGCGCAGCCGATCTGGATGAGGAGACACTGGAAGATCTGAACGATTTTGTGGCACAGGCAGGTGAGGAAATGTCCGTCATCCTGATCGATGACGAGGAGAATCTGTCTGCTTTCCGCGCAGAGTTCCCGGCTGCGACCGAAATGTACGGCGGTGACGGCGAGCGGCCGGAGATTGTGGAAGATCTGGAAGACCTCGAAGAGGATGAGGAACTTCCGGAGGTGGAAGAAGACCTCCCGGACGAGCGGGAAACCGAAGACGATGAGGCGGAAGAAGAGGACTCAGAAGATGCGGAAGAAAACGCGGAAGATGAGGCCGAGGCAGAAGAGCCGGAAGATTCGGACGAAGAATCCAAGGACGACGGTGACGAAGCGGATGAAGATGAGAACGCAGATGATCCGGATGAGGATGAAAGAGAAGCGTACGAGTCTGACCGGGAAAAAACGGAGGACGGCGATCGTTCAGAGGCTGCTGATGTCGAGAACGATGAGATGGATGTAGAGGATTTCGTTCAGTACGCGTGCCGATACGCTGCGGATATTGACTGCAGCATTGACGGAAAGAGCAAGCTTGCTCTGTATGAGCGGGCGGAAATGATGGAAGAGGATGGTGTTCCGCTGACCCGCGAGAGCGCGGCGGATCTGATCGAACATGCGGCGGACAAAGCCGAGAAAAAGCATCTCTTTGCAAAACGCTATGACAAGAACGGGCTTCTCATCCTCCGGGAAAAACATTTCTTCGATTGAGAAACCATCGGATAGGATGTATATATGGAAATAATCACTGCATACGTTCAGGAGCAGTGGCTTACCGTCGCGGTGGGGGTCTTCCTCGCCGCGATGGTGTTATATGGCCATCATCGGGGATTTCTCCGGATGATCGTCACGGCGGGCGCATTGATCCTGACACTGACTGCGGCACATGTCGCGACACCTTATATGTGTAACTGGCTGAGAACGAATACCGGCGTGTACAGCGCGTTTCAGGATTATACCCTGAAGGTGATCGGCTTCGGAGATGAAGAGGCGGAACACGGGGAACCTGATGACGATACGGGCAGAGACGGCGCCGGAGAGTCTGCCGAGGGTGATGAGAGTGCAGAAGGATCCGCAGGAAGAGAGGGCGGAGCGGATAACGGCACTTCCCGCAGGGCGGGCGTGAATGATCCGTCTGCAGAGAGAACGGTCATCGAGGCAATGCCGCTTCCGGAACATCTGAAAAAGGCCCTGATAGAGAATAACAACGGACAGGTGTATAAGATTCTGGGAGTGGATCGCTTTGCGGACTATGTGGCCGGATACCTGACCAACAGTATCCTGAATATTCTGGTCTACCTGGGCCTCTTTGTTCTTGTGACCGTTGCGATCCGGCTGATTTTCTGGTTCACGAGCATTTTCTCACGGATTCCGGTCATCTCTGGGATCAACCGGACACTGGGTGCGGTCGTCGGAGGCATGATTGGCATCCTGTGCGTGTGGATCTTTATGCTGTTTGTCATGGCATTTTCAACAACGGAACTGGGAAGCGTTCTCTCGGCACAGATTGATCGCAGTGAGATTCTGACATGGATCGGAGAGCACAATCTTCTGATCTCCATGGCGGTGCGGGTGATGAAAAATCTCATTCACTGAGAGAAAACTTAACTCCCATACCCCGTGTGTGTCCAATTCCAAACACAAACCGGTAGTATTTGATAAATTGTATATGATATTAACACAATATCAAAAAATAAGACTGTAAAATCATTTTCGAAGGAGCGCTGCGGCGCTCCTCTTTTTGCGAAAATGGCGGGAATACAGGGTTTTTCTGCTTTTGATCCATCAAACAGAAATTGTTTTAAAAAAATATAAAATTCGCTTGACGAATCCATTTCAGGGTGATAAGATAGGCTCCGTTGCGAATGAAACGCAGCGCCGATCCGGACCAGGAGCGATTCTCATATCAGCGGGGACGGAACGAAAACAAATAACAGAATAAAGAAGTTCTTGACAAGGCGGTTAAGATTTGATATGATGGTTAAGTCGCTCGCCTGACGGGAACGACAGGAACATTGAAAACTGAACAGTATATAAAACCCTGAAAATTCCAAGAACAAAGGCCGATAAGGTAGAGGCCTTAAGTTCGAGAGATTTTCAAGAACAAAACCTTAAACAGTAATAACGGTTAAGAATAAGCCAAGCTTAAGTCTAAACCGGATCAAACTTTTAACGAGAGAGTTCGATCCTGGCTCAGGATGAACGCTGGCGGCGTGCCTAACACATGCAAGTCGAACGGAAATTGCAGAAGGAAGTTTTCGGATGGAATTTTGTAATTTTAGTGGCGGACGGGTGAGTAACACGTGGGTAACCTG
>NZ_JONJ01000014.1 GCF_000711825.1 [Clostridium] aminophilum DSM 10710
CTGTGCACGTCAACTATTGAAAGCGCCGTATACCGAACGGTACGTACGGTGCTGTGAGAGGACGGGAGCTAATCACTCCCTCCTACTCAATTGGAGAGGAAATTTCTCCGAAATTCCCTATGAAAAAAACGCTCTGCAAAAAATGATAACCATAGTTCCATCGACGGATATATAAGTATGGATTTATAGAATAGTATTCAAAAAAATCAATAATACGGGACTGCTCAGACTAAGAAAAACGCTGGCGAGCGTCTGAAAAAGCGGGTATAATTGAATTTCTGAGTGTTTTCAGAAGAAAAATGAAATTAAGAATAAACCGGATTGAAAATTAATAATATGCAGCCGAATTTTCTTTGCATATCCGAATAATCCGGATGGAGGATAGATTTTTTCATGAAACGATCTTTTTTAAACAGAGCGTCCGCTCTGATGCTGAGTGTTCTGATGTTTGTCAATACAAGCGCGTCGACCGTTCTGGCGGCAACCGGCGGGGAGGATGCACCCAGCGATGTGATTGAGCGGATTCAGGAACTGGATGATGCGGTGCGGGAACAGACGGTTCCGCTCGGAACCAAACTCTACGAACTGAATCTCCCAAAGACCATCCGAGCGGTGGTGGTGGATCACTCGTTCTATGAAACGGACAAAGCCTATGAGGTCTACAATGCGATCGCTCCGACCGGAGATGAGACCAAAGACCGGAGAGCGGACGCTTCCGATGAGGAAGAAGAGACAGAGAAAGAGACGAAGGCTGCCAAAACGGAGGAAGCCGGTGAGGAGACAAAATCCGCAAAGGCAGAGAAGGACGGAAATGCGACGGAATCCGGGAAGGCCGATAAGGAAGTAACGGAGGCGGCTGACAAGGCGGAGAAGGAGACGAAAGCGGAAACAGTGAAGTCCGGGGATGCCGCTGAGGCCATCGAAGCGGATAACAGGTCCGCGAAGGAAGCGGACACGGACGAAGCCGGAAAGAGCGATAAGGCGGAGAAAGACGCGAATGCGGACTCGGAGAAGTCCGGGGATGCCGCTGAGATTAGCGAAGAGGATAACAGGTCCGCAAAGGAAGCGGAGATCGGGAAAGAAAACGGAGCCGCAAAGGAAACGGGAGTCGGGAAAGAAAACGGGTCCGCGAAGGAAGCGAACACGGACGAAGCCGGAAAGAGCGACAAGGCGGAGAAAGACGCGAACGCGGAGACGGAAAAGTCCGGGGATGCCGCTGAGGATATCGAAGAAGACAACAAGTCCGCAAAGGAAGCGGAGAACGGGAACAATAACGGATCCGCAAAAGAAGCGGAGACCGAAAAAGAGGCTGAATCTGCAAGGGGTGCGGACACCGAAAGCGAATCCACAGCCGCAAAGGAGACCGATGCCGCAGCGGAGACAATATCGGAAAACGCTTCGGAATCGGAAACCAAAGCAGAGGATGTGACGGACAAAGAGAAGGAAGAGAGACAGAAGAAGGCGGAAGAAAAAGAAGCGGAAAAAAAGAAAGAGGAAGCAAAGAAAGCCGAAGCAAAGAAAAACGCGTACTGGGATCAGGATGAACTGAATGAATATTTTGACGGACTGCTGGACGGAAGCATTTCCTCCTCCGAGGCTCCGAAGGGCATGAAGCTCCGCCCGGTGACGGTTCGCTGGAATATTGACCCGGATCAGTCCGTGTCCGATGTCTACGACCCGGAGGTGCCGGGAACGTATGTGTTCCGCGCGGAAGTGAAAAGCTCCCGACTTGTTCCGGGAGACGGGGCAGAAATGCCGGAGATCACCGTGACGGTAGATGACGGTTCAATTCCGTTTCATAAGACGGTCCGCCATATCGGCGGCGAGAGCGGTCCGGTGAATGTGACGGTGGATGCCGAGGCCGGAGTGATTCCTGCCGGCACAACACTGAACGTGCGTCCGATCAGGGGAAAAGCGGCGAAAAAGACGGTCCGCGGTTCCGTGGAGGAAGGCGTCAGCCGGTATGCGGAAGAACAGTATATCGAACTTCCGGAGATCGAGAAATTGTATTCTTTCGAAGTTCTCCTGACGGACCGGGACGGAGAAACCGTTACCCCGGATACGTCCGAGGGTGAACTTCGCGTGAGCGTGGAGCCGGTGAACATGGACGGCGTGGCGGAAGGCGAGAGCAGCTATCATGTGTTCCGCATCGATCCGTCCGAGCTGGGATTATCCGATGCGGAGGAGAACAACGGCCTGTCGGATCCGGAGCAGAAGCAGGGGGCAATTTCAGATGAGGAAAATGAAATGCCGGCGGAGAATGACGCCCTGAGTGCCGGAGAGGCCAAAGCGGAAGATGACGCGGAAGATGACACAGAAGACAGGTCTGAACCGGAGACGGCGGAGAAAGCACCGATCCGGGACGAAGCCCGCGAGGGTATTGTTGGCAGCGTAAAAGACGGCTTCGACCGGATTGGCGATGCGGTGGTAAGACCGGTCATCGACGCCGTGAACGACATCTTCCCGGAGTCGTCGGATTATCCCGTGGCGGAGATGATCCCGGAAGACGACGCCGAGACGGACGAAGAGAATAAGACGGTTTCCTTCCGGACGGAAGAGACCGGCGTGTTTGCTGCGGTCAGAATCAGCCGCGAAGAAGCGCAGTCCACGGAATTCAACAAGCATATCACCATTGACGGCGTTCGCATTCAGGTGAGCGCCCCGGCGGGGGTATTTCCGGCAGGAAGCTCTCTGAAAGCTGTAAAGGTGGCGGATTACCGGAAAAAGACCATTGACCGTGTGCTTCGCGATACCATCGGCGAAAACGACGCGGCGGAAGAGGAGAACGATGAGACCGGGAACGAGGAAAAACCGTCCCTGGTCCGCAGCTATGTATTCGATCTCACCATTCTTGACAAGGATGGAAATGAGATTCAGCCGGATACGTCCAACGGCGAGGTCAGCGTCCGCTTCTCCCGCCTCGATATGACCACGATCAGAAAGGGCGAGGAGCGCATTGCCGTCTTCCATCTCGGCGAAGAGAAAGATGCGGAAATGCTTCCGGCAGCTGTCGATACCGCGCAGAAGAGCGTGGAGGTCAAGGCGGATCATTTCTCCGAATTTGCAGTCGCGTTCATGACGGCGGTAGAGAACGGCCTCAGCCATGAGTTTAAAATACACAGTGAAGAAAATTCCGGTTCCGGAGAGGCGGAAAACACGGTTCCGGATGACGCGCGGATCAACTATGTGATTCGCGATGTGAAGGCAAAGCTTATCTCGGAGTCGGAAACCGGAACAGACGGAGAAAATGTATCCGTGGAATTCGGCGTAAAAGTCCTGCCGGAAGACGGAGATCCTGAGATCGTGGAAGTGAAAGACGGAAGCTTTACGCTTCCGGCCGCAATTACCGACTTTACGGTGATCGCCCGCGCCGTGACGGACGAGACTGCGGCGGAAAACAAGACGTTCTCCGTATCGTTTGGACTCGGAATCGACAGCGTCCGCATCGGAAATGATGACTGCACTGTCCACTATGAGTCAAAAACCGGAGATGAGGATTACCGGGCAGACGTTGCGGCAGAACTGAATTCGGATCATTTCGAAAACATGTACGCATCCCTTCGCTGGGAAAAGAGCGACGTCCGCGTGGAGGTGAAATACCTGTGCGAAGGCGAGGAGATTCCGGCGGAAGATCTGGAAAACATCTCGTATGAGATCGCGGATCGTCTGGAAGACGGAATCCTCGACAAAGAGAACGCGCCGAAGATCTACAAATATGATTTCGACGGGGCGGTTCTCCGGATGGACGGCGAAGAGATTCCGGTGGCAGCAGTGAGCCGGACCGGATACCGTGCGGAAAGTGCGGCGGAGTCGTCCGCTCTTACCGGAGATTCGGTGCTCGTCCTTAACTATAATAAGAAAGAAGAGATCACATATACCGTTCAGCTTTCGCTTTATCCGCAGAACATGAATGTTACGGTTCCTTTCCGGGTGACCGGTTTTGCGGAAGGGGAGAGCGCACAGGTCGATGGTTTTTCCGTAACCGGCGACGGGGAGGCTGACAGTACACAGGAAGGATATTCCTTCGGCAACGGGGCGCTGTCTTTCCGTGTCAATCTGGAAACTCCGAAAACGCTGACCATTAAGACCTATTCCGATTCCAAAGAACTGAAGCTGTCCGTCGATAATGACGCGGCAGAGGCGGAGGGATTCCGCTATCAGGCTCTTGGGTCCGAGTTGGAGAAGGTTTTGGATGACGCTTCGAAGACCATGGAGTATACGGTCCAGATGCCGTCGCAGGAAGGCGTTCTTCTGGATATGCGCTGGAATGACAATAACAACCCGAAGACGAATCTGACGCTTCCGAAACTGAAGCTTCAGTATCGGATTCAGGGTAAAAATGACGATGACGCGTGGAAAGATGTGAAAGAAGACGAAAACGGCGACTGTTACTTCGACGCCGGAGCCGGAAGCCGCAAGGGACTGGATCTCTCAAATGCGGAGATTCTCACTGCGGAACATCCTCTTTCCGACAGCGGAATCGGTCTCCAAAAATCCAATAACATGAGCTGGGAGTACAAATTTGTCCAGAAGCTCTACGGATATTTCTATGGAAGCGGTCAGGTAAAGAAGGTGGAATACCGCCTTGCCGTGGACGGAGATAACGCTTACCTCACGCTGGAAGACGGCCGGAAGCTTGATTATACGAGCCGGTATGACACGAACAAAGAGCGGACGGAGAACAATCAGATTCTCGTTCACACCCTGAAATCCGATTACCGGGCTGTCGCGGAGTGGGGAGATAACGGTGATAAGTACGGAACCAGGCCGAAACTGGATCATTTCCCGGAAGGGACGGTGCTGACCAGAACCCTGGATCAGAAGACGGAAGAGGCGGCGGTGGATAGCGCTTCCAATACCGCTGCGTTTGAAGACGGCATGCAGGTGACGGTTTCCTGCGAGCGGACCGAAGCCGGAGAGGATGTGATCACACTTCCGGATGCGCCGGGCTTTGACGCGAATAACCATCCGTATGTCTACACGCTGAAATTCCCGGAACTCGCGGAGGAGGATAAGCTGATCGGATCACGGGCGGTTTCCCGGTTCGAGCTGAAGACCGCGGACGGCCTGAAGCTTTTCAAGAATGTCTCCGGCGCATATTATGGCGCGTACTGTGAGAACACGGACGAGTCCAATGACAGCATGAATGAAAAAGAGCTGTACAGCGGCGGAAAACTTCATCTGGCGCTGACCGGAAAGACGTCCTTCACGATGAATTACGTCTGGAACGATGCGAACAAGTATAACGACGAGAATAACGGGAACCGTCGTCCGAAATATCAGGGCGTTCTCTACCGCTACATCGACGTGGAGGGAAAGAGCTTCCAGACGGCGTCTCCGGTCCCGAACGTGGATGCGGTCAGTCTGGCAAATGATTCGGCCGCAAATGAGATTCAGAATATCCGCGTTCCGGAGGACGGTTCCGGGACGGAACAGAAATATCTGAACGCGTTTGATGAAAACGGAAATCCGTATGTCTATTTCCTGAAGCTGGCGACAACCTCAGCGGGAACGCTGGAAAGCGGCGATGCCATCAAACTGGAGCGCCACGCCGGAAAGAAGGAACAGATCGGTAACTCAAATGATAATGCTGCTTCTTCGGAAAACGGATGGTTTGACGAAAAATCCGGATCAAACTTTATCTATAACGGAAATGAGCTCCATTTTGTGCTCACCGGAACCACGGATGTCACCGTGAAGGAGACATGGATCGATGCGGCGAGAGCCGACAAGAAGTCCTGGGTGACGTTAAAACTGAAGAGGAAAAAACTTAAGGTTTCCGACGACGCGAACGTGGACTCTCTCTATGAGGATGATGATGCCTATAACAACGGAAACGAGGCAAAGACGGAAAAACTCGGACCGTTCAATGCAGAGACCAAGAGCATTACAAGTACGGCATTTACGGGGCTTTCCCGCTATGACGAGAACGGCAAAGAATACAAGTACTACGCGGAGGAAGCGGAGATCCGTTTTGAGGAGGACGGCGATCAGCCGGCGGCGGTGATCACAGAGATAGACAAACACGGCAAACAGTATGTCATCTCCCACACCGGTTACCGCTACCTTCATACCGTGTCCGATGACGGGAACAACTTCATTAACATCACCAACAAGCTGGAGGGTGACGCGAAGGTTTATATCACCAAGCGTTTTCCCAACGGCGTACTTCCGTATGCGGCGGACGGTCAGGGAACCAAAAACGTGATCACCTTTACCGTCTACCGGGACGGCAAGAAGATCGGAACCGTGGACTACACCGCGGAATACAAAAAGGACGACTCCGGAAATCCGAATGAAAGCAGGATGTTCACCGGAGATCCGGCCTACAAGGGTAAGACCGAATATGAGGTGCCAGCGGACTCATCTTCCGGCGATAATGCTGCAGCGAGAGTTTACAGCGTCACCTATGATGATACGCTTCTGATCGACTCCTATGCGGATTTGACAACACGCAAGGACGATATTCCGTCGGAGGGCGCCCTTCCGCGCTATGACGACAAAGGAAAACAGTACCACTACACCGTGAGCGAGGCAGAAGTAAAACTGGAGGACGGCACGGACGTTAAGAAACTGTATTATCTGGATTATTCCAACACCGCGGATGAGGGTACAAATGAACAGGCTGTGACCGGCACGGAGATCAAAGAAAAACACAGTCTGGACCGGGCGGTGTTCACCAACTCGAAGAGAATCACCGGAAAAGCCAGCTACACAGTGACCAACCGGTGGATCGACGGCGGCGATTCCATTTATCACAAGACGGTACATTTTGCCCTTCAGTACAACGCAGACGGTGAGAAGGACTGGAGGACCGTGGATAAGGGGACTATCCAGCCGAACCAGCAGTATGTCCGCCGAAGCGTGCCGGACAAAGCGACGGTCGGCGGAACGGAGATCGATCTGCAGGCTGCGTGGAAAACCGGAAAAGATTCCTATTTCCGCGTCGTGGAGACCGGCATCGGTTACGACAGTGAGACCGATCCGAACAATGTGAATTATCGCTATATCACAAAGGATTCCATGGCGCAGGAGGAGGCGGACCCGAAGAACCCCTATCCGGAGTACTATCTGGATGGCAATAAGGCCAGGGAAATGGACTTCGCCGTCACGCCGGATCAGAACTATGCGGTCCTTCCGGTGGCGGATCGTGATACGGAGTATGACTTTGCGCTTACTAACCGTCGTATCGGTCTTCTTACCATTGACCTGACCAACAAATGGGTGGACGGTTCCGACCATCAGGGCGCCCGCCCGGCGACGCTTGTCTACCATATCAACGGCGACGGCAAGTCTTCGATCGATCTGGAAGTGAAGGCGGAGGAAGGAAAAACCGGCGATACATGGCATGCCGTCTCTGTGGAACTTCCGAAATACGACGTCAAGGACGGAGATATTTACCATTACAATGTCCGTGCCGATCATGTCACCACGGAGAAGGACGGAACGACAACTGAGACCCAGGTGACCGGCGGTTCTTTTACAACGAAGACGAATGACGGAAGAGACCTGACGTATTCCAATCAGCCGGAGGAAGATAAGAGCAAATACGTAATCGGTCCGCACCACACCGGTGATGTTCAGAATGTGACCTTTGACAATGTTCTGACGGAGACCTTCAGCCTGAGCGTCAACAAGTACTGGATGGATCTCGGAGATGCCGAGACCGTTAACCGGAGACCGGATATCTATATGAAGGTTTACCGGAAATACTATAACAGCAAAGACAGAAAGGACGTGACCGAGGAGGCGGGATATTTTGACAATGACTGGGTGATCAAATCCAGCCACTGGTGGGTGAACACCTTTAAGAATGTTCCGCGTTACACTGCAGCCGGTGACGAATATACTTATTACTTTGTCGAGCAGTTCCAGGATGCGCAGGGCGACTATGAGATCGTCGGAGCGTTCTCCGGAGAGCCGACGGAAGAGGACAACGGCTTTGCCATCGACGAGGAAAAGCGTCTTTCGCTGGTGAATGTTTCCGAAAACGGAGAAGAGGATAACCGGATCGCGGCGGTCTTTGACAGTGAGAAGAAGATTTCTTCCACCATTGTGAACCGTCCGGTGAAAGACAGGACCATCTTCGGAAAGAAGATCTGGAATCTCCCGGAGGGAACCGTATCCCTCAGCGAGGTACACCTTCCGACCATCACGATCGTCCTCACAAGGGCGGAGTACCGCGGCACGGACGCGAGCGGCAATGTTTCTTACGGGCCGTATGAGCCGTGCACCGAAAAGTATGATGAGAACAGAAATCTGATCTCCAACATGGTGGACGGCCACGTGGAGCCGATGTTCGTGGAGCTGACTTCGAAGAAGGACAGCTACAGTTTCGGCCCGCTGCCTGCCTATGACGGGAACGGCCGTCTGTACAGGTATCGGGTGATCGAGCTCTCCCGTCTGTACAAGCTGGATGAGCCGGATGCAAAAGAGGAAGAGGGCGGAACCGACGGAGCGTTTGCCGCCCGCAAGGCAGAGTGGCCGAATCTTCTCTCCGATGAGCGAAAAGCTCAGGCAGACATGGTCGGAAAGCTTTACAGAGAGGGCGACGGCACCATCAGCGAGAAGACCAACAGCATCGCGCTGACGAATACCTATGATCCGCCGCTCAACTACCGCATCACGGCGGAGAAAAACTGGGAAGGTTTTGACCGGCTGACCGCGGTGCAGAAGTCCAAACCGGTCAGCGTTAAATTTGTTCTCTACCGCAGCGTCGGCATGGGAATGGACGGAACCGCGCTGACCTATGATACGGCCAAAACCTGGCTGAAAGCGGCGGAACAGACCGTCACGCTGAATCCGGAGGATTTTTCCGGTCTTGCGGAGGCGGGATACCGGTCGGAGATCACCTTCGATCAGCTCCCGTATTACGGACCGGACGGGGCCCCGTATCTCTATAAGATTGCGGAGGAAGACCCGGATACCGCTAAGAAGGTGGTCGGAACCGCCTATGCCGTGCTGACCGAGACGGAGCAGGACGGACAGAAGACGACGGTGAAGACCGCCAAAAACACGGTTCCGATTGTCAATGTCAAAGCGCCGGACGCAAATGCCGACGGCACAGACGCGACCGCTTCCGGAAACGGATCGGGAACGGCGGCACTGATCAACCACTACAGCAATGACCTTACCCTCATCGTAAAGAAAGAGTGGAAGGACGGCGTTTCGGGAAGCGCCGGCGCGGACCATATGCCGGGTGAGCTTCATGTGACGGTTTACCGCACGGCGGACGGATATGAGCCGGAGACGGTGGCGAACCTCACATTGACGAAAGAACACGGCTGGACTGTCAGCGGCGAAACAGCGGCAGAAGGTTCGGCGACAGAAACCCCGGCAGCAGAGACCGATTCAAGGCTTTCCGGACTTCCGAAGTATGCACCGGACGGCGCGGTTTATACCTATCACGCGGCAGAAAACCTCTCTGCGGATGCGGAGTGCGCGTTCCACATGCCGGCGGATGCCGAGGATACCGCGGAGGCAGAGAATATCGGAAAACTTGCTCTTCCGGTTGAGTGGAGCGGGGTTTATACGAAGCGGCACGTTTCCGGCGATGTTTACCGCGCAGACGGAGCGGCCGCGCAGACCGATACGGTTCTGACACTGAACAATGAGTTCCGTCTTGCGACTGTGACACTTTCCGGAAAGAAACTGACGGATCAGGCAGGCACGGAGCTGACGGCGGAGCAGATCGCATTTGCGGACCGCTTCCGCGGCATTCCGGAGGAACTGACTTTCCGGATCGCCTATACGACGGATGACCTGTCGGATGACTCGAAAAAAGCGTCTGCAGCCTGGAAGGTTCTGACGGAAGATACCGCTTCCGGTGCCGGATATCCGGTTGAGCGGAAAATGACTCTCAGCCGGACAGACTGGAAGTATTACGGAGACGGAGCCGACAGGACGAAGACTTCGCTGACCATGACCGGTCTTCCGCGGTTTATCCCGGTGGACGGTGAATACCGCAAGGAATACCGCGAGGTCCATTACCGTTTCTTCGAGTACGCGATGGCGTATCCGGATGGAGCGGGCGGTGTCGCCGCGCCGATTCTCCGCTCCGGTGTAAAGGCGGACGGAACGGTGGACGGCCTTCTGGCAGAAACTGAAATCGGTTCGGTCACTTCCGGTTTTGGAGAGGAGAGTTTCTTTGCTTCGGCGGAGGTCAATGGCTTCTACTCGGATTCGACAACCGATTCCGCTGTCTGCGTCAACCGCATTCCGGTGCGGAGTCTGGAGATCTTCAAAGAATGGGATGACCAGTTTGACCGCGACGGTGTGCGTCCGGAGAAGATGACATTCCGGATCGCGCAGGAAGATGGCTCCGCGGAAGCGTCGGCTGTCTATGCGGATGTCGAGCTGACCGGGGACAATGTCTCCACCAAAGAGGCAGGAAACGCAGAAGCGAATCTCTGGAAGAGCACAAAGACAGAAAATGCCGATCTTCCGGCATATCTTCTTCCGGTCTTCCGGGAGGGAACCGCCGAGGCGGCTTCTTACCGGATCCGGGAGGATGTTTCCGGAGACGGTGCCGCTTCTTATACAAGACATCAGGTGAAGCGGAATGAAGGTGCTTATACCGCGGATACCGATCAGACGGAAATAGCGCTTCCGGCGTATACAGCCGGGGAGAAGAGCGCTTCCGCCGGCGAAGTGAAGGGCGATACGGTCTGGTTTAAGAACGGAAGGGACGCTGACACCATCGCGCTCTCAATCCGGAAACTCTGGAGATTTGCCGGAAAAGACTACGACGGAACAGAAAACGCCGTACCGGCTGCGCTGAAGAAATACTTTGAGGGCAATTCGCTGAAAATGATCTTCAGCCTTCAGTACCGTGAGGCAGGGACCGGGGATTGGAAGGATGTGGTTCAGGATGAAGACGGCACGAAGAAGACCGGATTCACCCAGGACAATGCCCTCTCGGTCAGCCCTGCGGTTTCAGACAGCGGAGCCCTGAACACGGCCGATCCGAAGGGACTTCAGTGGATCAGAGTTCCGGTTCACGCCGATGATCATGACCTTGCGGGCACGCCGGCCTTTGAGTTCCGGCTCCGCGAGTCGGTAAAACTCGGGGCGGACGCTTTTACCGCAAAGGAGGTCTTCTCCGATCCGGTTTCCGCGGCTGAGGTCCGGAAAGAGCAGGAGAAAGCAGAGGACGATGCGGCTTATAAACTCACGGTAACCAACGAGTTTAAGTCTGCGTCCCTTTCGGTAAAGAAGACCTGGGACGATCAGGAAAACCGCTACGGAACAAGACCGGCTGCGGTTCTCTATGAGATTCAGGTGAAAGAAGACAGTCAGAACGCGCGGGCCCTCACGGCCGCGGAACTGGAAACCAGTCAGAACACGCGGGCCCTCACGGCCGCGGAACTGAAAACCTTCGGTTTTGCGGGAACGATCGTCACCGAAGACGGCATTTCTCTGGCAAGAGGAGAGAAGGATGCGGATTATACAATTCAGCTCTCCGGCCTTCCGGAGATCTCGCCGGCAGGAACAGAACTCCGCTACCGCGCGGTCGAGCGAAAGCTCCTCTATGCGTCAGAGGGGGATACGGCTTCCGGACAGGAGATTCCGGTGGGAACACAGAACGGGGAGTCGATCTATTACACGGAAGCTTCGGATGCCGGTGATCCGGCGGACCGTTTTGCGGAGAAGAAGACAGTGAACGGGAAGACCGTACTGGAGCAGGAACTTCGGAATACCTTGTCCAGTGTGACGCTGACCGGAACGAAGATCTGGAAAGGCGGCGCACTGACGGATGACTGGAATTTCGGAAAGACGATCGCTTCGGTGACCTACGGTGTGCAGAGCAGAGCAGGAGAAGATTCGGACTGGAAAGATGTGAAAACATCGGGCACCTCCGGAGAAACGCTCCTTCAGAAGACTGCCGCGCATACCGGAATGGAGGACAGTGTTTCATGGTCCGGCGAAGACGCGCTTCCGATGTTTGACACAGACGGAAACCGCGTTGAATACCGGATCCGCGAGATCTCTTACCGCCTGAATGACGGCACGGAGGTTTCGGCGAATCGCGAGACTCCGGAGGTAAACGGAGAGACGGAGCCGGCAGAGCGTGCAAGGATCGGAAACTATGTCATCACGTCCGATGCGGACACGGAGTCCGTGAAGGCGGACGACGGAAGCTTCCGTTCCACCCTGACCAACACCGCGATTACGGCGCCGCTTGCGATCCGGAAGATCTGGGAAGATCAGGATGACCTCGATCGGCATCGCCCGGATCACGTGACGGTCACTGTAAAAGCGGCGGTCACAAAGAGCGGAGCGGACGATTATGAGACGATCTCCATTCCGGCTTCGGCGGTCTTAGCTGCCGCGGCTGCGTCGGATGACGGAAGGATCACTGTGAAAAACGGTGAGATTACCCTGACGCTGACCGCTGCCGATGCTGCAGAAGACGGTTCCTGGACGCGCACGCTCACGGGACTTCCGGTCTACGACCTGAACGGAAACAAAATCCGCTACACGGTCAGCGAGCCGGAAACCATCGAGAAATATACCGCTTCCGGGAAGGTATTCTACGGAACTGACCGGAAGAAACCGGAAAAAGGAAACGGCTACTTTGCGCTTGCCGAGCTGAATGAAGCCGGCGAGGGAGCAGCGCCGACCACGGTGGTATTCACGAACAACCACGGACAGAACGTGGTGGAGATCCATGTGGAAAAACGCTGGGAAGGCGACGGCGAAAACCTGCTGGGCGATCGCCCGGCACAGGTGAAGGCCCGTCTCTATGCCTCCTGGATGGGAGCGGACGGGAAACTTACGGAGCCGGCACCTGCCGTCGACACCAACGGAGTCACCGTGGCACCGGTGATTCTCACCAAAGAGAACGGCTGGAAAGGCGGCTGGACCGAGGCGATTCCGCTCAAGAAGAGAGTCGGAAGTGACCCGACCAGTGCCGGAACGCCGATCATCTACAGTGTCCGTGAGGAGATTTCGGACAACCGTTTCATTGATCCGGAAACCGGAGGATATGTGCCGGCGGTGACCGATACCGGAAAGGCCGACTCCTATTCTTACGGTGTCGGCGTTCTGCAGGCGGAATCCGGAAACTATGTTCTCACGAACCGTATGAAGACATCCGGGATCCGGGTGACCAAGACGTGGACGGATGAGAACAGTGAAAACCGGACGGATGCGGAGAAATTCCGCTATGGTAACATTGACCGGACAAAAGGCCCGGCTTCGGCGTCCCTGATGCTTCAGCGGACGGCGGATACCGGACTCGTGCCGGGAAGCGCCGGATGGGAAAATGCCGACTGGAAGGATGTACCGCTGAAAGCGGACACGGACGGAGACGGCACGATCCTTCTTGCAAGAAGCAGTACCGAAACGGAAGAGAGCAAGACGATCGGCAGCGTGGTCGTCCGGACCGTCTCCGGCCCGGAGCGCGTGACCGTAGAGTTCAGCGGTCTTCCGATGGCGGATGCGGACGGAGATACCTATCTCTACCGCGTAAGGGAAACCGAAACCAGCGGCTATGAGCCGCATGTCTCCTATCCGGAGTCCGACGGCGTATCCATCGGACAGGGAGAAGAGACAGCGCTGGAAAACGGCTTTATGCGCGGCGATCTGACTGTGACGAAAGTCTGGGAGGACGACCATGACCGCTACGGTACGCGGCCGAAGAAGCTGAAGATCACGGTGATTCCGAAGATCGGAGCGGATGCGGACGGAAACGGCGGCGAGGAGATTGCCATCGACGGACTGAACGCAAAGAAAACCGGCGTTCGCGATGCCGGATTTGAAAGCGCGTCCCTGTGGGCGGGACTCTTCGGGGCAAATGCCGAAGACGGAGAGTTCCTTCTGGACAGCACTTCCGCGGATGAGAGCGGAGACAAATGGAGTTACACCTGGAAGAACCTTCCGGCGAAGACTCCGGACGGAGAGATCATCACCTATGTTGTTTCGGAAAGCGGAGCGGAGGGCGATTCGCTGGCCGGCTACCAGGCAGTCGACGCGGCCGGAAGTCCGTCCGATCACCTGCAGCAGGCGGTGAGATGCCTGAACGCGGACGGCAGCGGACCGGAAAACGCTGCGGTGACATTTACCAACCGGTTAAAGACCACCTCCTTTAAGGTGACAAAAGTCTGGGAGGACGGATACGACGATCCTACCGGCGTGAACCGCCATGTGAAGAGCGTTCTTGCGGTTCTGCAGAAGCAGGAAGAAGGTTCGGACGAGTGGCAGACCGTGAAGTTCGGGTCCACGGAGAAGGCGGAAGAGATTTCGCTTCTTCCGGATGAGGACGCGGCGCGGAACTGGTCTCATACCTGGACGAAGCTTCCGACGCACACGGCAGACGGAAAAGAGCTCCGATACCGGGCAGTGGAGGCCGGTCTGGAACTGACCCGTCAGAAGAATGACGGCGCTAATCTCATTGCCGAAGCGGGCACACTGACCGATCAGGGCAGTCTGAACCCGTACCGGTACCGCACAACCTATGACGAGGAAGATACCGGGGCGCAGTCGGAAGGCGCGAAAGCCGGAACGATTGCGAACCGGCTGATCACGGGAAGCATCACCGCGACGAAAGTCTGGGATGATGACCGCGACCGGGACGGAATCCGTCCGGATGCCGTGACGCTTCATCTGATAAGAGAAGCCGGCGGACGGTCGGAACAGTTGCCGGCGGCATTTGACCGGAGACTGGAAGACCAGAAGGCAAGGGGCGAGGGCGACTGGACCTCTGTCTCCTGGGAAAACCTTCCGGTTCGCGATGCGGACGGCACGGAATTCCGGTATACCGTGAAAGAAGAAGTGGATGAAATGCCGGGCTATGTGCCGTATCAGAAACTTGATGCGCTGTTTGCCGGAGAAGTCAAAGAGCCGGCGGCATTTGCACTGACTGCAGACGGGGAGATTCAGCTTACCATCATCAACCGCCATATTCCGGCGGAGACGAAGGTGGAGATCCGGAAGCAGTGGAACACCATATTCCACGGTGCGCGGCCGGATTACGCGGAGTTTGAACTCACCGCGCACTGGACCGAAGACGGAGCGGAGCGCAGCGAGGCTGTCAGGGACGGCGCTTTGAAAGAGAGCGACGATGACGGGGATCACTACTGGTTCCATGTCGGCGAAGGCGACGAGGAGCGCGATCAGAAGACGGTGTGGTCCCGCACAATAGAGAAACTGCCGGCATTCCGGCAGGGGCTTTCCGGCGTTCCGGTGACCTATGAGATCACGGAGCGGCCGGTGGAGGGATATAAGACTTCTTATGAGAAGAAAGCATCCTCCGCGGTTACCTCTTCCGACATCCGGAAGATGACGCAGGACGCAGACGGAAGGACAATCATTCCGGTTCAGCTGACCGCTGTGAATACGCCGGACACTACCGACCTTACCATCTCGGTGGACTGGGACAATGAAATCCCGGTGATTGCAAGGAGCATCGACAAAGTCGTGTTCCGGCTCCAGAGACGCCATGCGGGCTCGGATGAGAGCTGGCAGTATGTCTGGGTTACGGATGAGAAATCGTCCAAACCCGTGGAATTTGAGGCAGAGATGCCGAAAGTTCTCGGCGCATCGAGGAGAGCGGAGGTCCGCGTGGACGGCCTGCCGTTATATGATCCGGGATATGAGACATTTCTCTTCTTTGCCCCCAGAGGCGGCAGTAAGCTGCAGAACAGCATGTTTGAGTACCGTGCGGTCGAGGACCGTATGGTCCTGAACAACCGGGCGGAAGTCCGGCTCCGGAATTACGAAGAGGGAGACTTTGTCGGAAGCTATCAGGCAGTCGGAAAAGACGGCTCGGAGCTGAAGGAAGGTTCGGTTCTCGGCGTGCGCAGATACCGGTCTGACTGGAAGAATACCAGCCATGCGGTGAAGATTGCGCTCTCCAAGAAATGGACCGATGAGGCCGGAAAGACCGAGATCGGAACCGATTCGGTCGATGTCACAATTTCGGCTTCCGCACAGAACACGGCGGTGGATCTGGAGGAACTGACCCGGACGGTGACGCTCTCGAAAGAGAACGGCTGGTCCGCAGTGGTGGAGAATCTTCCGGACGAGACGGTGGAAGGATATCCGGTGACATACACAATCCGCGAGAGCGGAAGAAGCAATTACAAGGCGACCTATGAGGTGAGCGAAGCAGCGCAGATGCAGGAAGGCATGCCGCATTCCGGCGACGGAAGTGCTGCGAAGTTCATCACCGGCGACAATGTCGAAGTTACCTTTATCAACAGCCGTGTTCTGAACGGCGGCGGTTCAGGCACAGGCGGTTCGGGTTCCGGCGGAAAACATTCCGGCGGAAGCGGAAAACGTTCTTCCGGAATACCGGAGGGACCGGCGAAGGAGATTGAGGAGAAAATCCAGACGGAAGGTAAGATCATTACCGAGACCCTCATGCCGGAGCCGATGGTCGAGAAGGCGATCCGTCAGTCGGATGAGGAGACGAAGGATTCCTTATCCGCAGTGGCTAACGGCATTCCTTCGGACAGTTGGAGAACGAATCACCGGACTCCGGGGACGCACCAGGTGCCGCGCACCGGCGATGACCGGCAGATGAAGCGTGAGGCTGCAACGGCAGCGCTTGCGATCTTCGGTCTGACCGGTTGGACGATCTACCGGAAACGTTTTGAACGGAAAGACTAAAAAAACAGGGCGGGTGCCGATTCCGAAAGGAAAAGGTGCCCGCCCTGTTTTGCAATGTCAGGATATTTCTCTGAAAATCCCATATGCCGCAAAATACGCTCCGCGAGGATGTGCACGATGCTGAAATGGATGCAGAAAATATCAATGAAAAAAAGAAGGTATCCGGGCCGCGATGGCCGGATACCTTCTTTTGCGTGGAGCAGACGGGGGTCGAACCCGTGTCCAAAAACCTGTCCCCTGTTCTTCTACTATCATAGTCTGTCCTTTGACATTCCCTCTGCCCCGCGGGGATAGACACCCTCAGAGTTTCAGTAGTTCCTGATACGCCCGATGATGCGGAACCTTCTCATCGTCGTTTCTCACATATTCGATGCCAGATTCTTAAAGTGTGAGTGCTCTAAGGCTGACACACGCTGCGATTAGGCAGCGAGAGCTACAGTATTTCTGTTAGCGTTTAATTTTAATTTTGCCATTTAACGCATTGCATGCGGATAGCTTCACCAGCTTCGAAGTCCCTGTCGAAACCGTTACTGCCCCTTATCTACGAGATTATTCCCGTGGACACATAGTCCGTTTCTTAGTATAACGCAATTTCCGGCAGAATGTCAAATTTCCTTTTTGTGCTTTGATGTTTGCTGCCGCAGTTCGAACCGGTCCGGCAGATGGAATCAAATGCTGCAGGGAAGGAGAAAAACGTGAAATACTGTCAAAAAAATAATCGGTTTTATTGCTTTATTGTGTGAAACTTCTGTGAATGTGAATCACTATAATAAAAAAAGGATATAATCGGAAGGATACCGCGCTGAGGATTTTTTGGAGAGCAGGCGGGAGGATATATATGGAAAATTATAGAGAACTGTTGCTGGAGCTGAAAAAGATGGCTTCTGCAATCGGTTTGAATATCAATGATGAGCGGTTCGCGGCCTACAGCCATTACGCGGAGCGCCTTCTGCATAAAATGGATGGTTCCGGACACGGCAAAATGGTGCCGGACAGGAAAATGATGCATGACGTTGAAGAGCTGGTTGTGGATTTCAGCAATTCGATCAACGAATACGTGGAAAAACATCACAACCGCCTTTCGGAGCAATTGTATACCAGAGTTCTCCTGACCAAGGGCCGCGTCATGTCGGAGCTGTTCCTCGAAGAGCATGTCATGATTCGGCAAATGGCGGAAAAATCACCGGTTTTCCGCGCTTATCTTGAAGAAACGGGAGAACCCGAGATTACGGAGGAACATGTCTCCGGGCGAAGGGATGTCACAGAGGATCCGGAGCTGTGCCGGAAATTTCGGATGTATATTGTAATCCTGAACGGTATCTCACAGTCTGTGATGGATCCGGCAAAGGCAGACGAAACGGAAGCGCAGGTCGTCGCATCCATACGGAATATGGGAATTCGCGTTCCGGCAGCAGAGCAGGCGGTGAGAAAGGCGAAAGAGAGAACGAACGGAGAGCGGAAATATGCGGTTCGGTACTACACCCAGTCCGGCAATACACGGAGGATCGCGGAAGAAATAGCGCTTGAACTGGATATTCCTGCGCTGACGGTGGATCATCCGCTCGAGGAAAAGACGGATGTTCTTTTTCTGTGCAATTCCATGTACTGGGGCGGAGCGGACCGGCATGTGCTCCGGTTTATTGAAGAGAATGCGGAGCGGATCGGGAAAATCGTCAATGTAAGCACATCTGCTCTCGGACGCTCAACCTGTGTCTCTGTCAAAGCGGCGGCAGCGCGGGTGGGCGTAGAGGTCGCGGACAATGAATTCTACTGCCGCGGCTCGTTCCATCTGCTGCACCGGGGGCATCCGGACGAGGCGGATCTCGAAGCGGTGAGAGCATTTGTAAAGAGAGTTTCGGAGTAAAGGTTTTCATTTCGGATTATCCTGCGTTATACTGAGGACATGGAATGACTGTGAATGACAGACAGGAATGAAGCGAGGATAAGACGATGGATATTTTGGGAGAAGTAAGAGAACTTGCCAACGGAAGACACCGGGCGGTCCTGGTAAAGATCCGGGAGACGGAACCGGGTCTGTCGAATCCGGAGAAAATGGAGCCGTCTGCCTATGCTGTGCGGCGCATTTACCGGACAAGGGAAGAACTGCTGGATGCGGTCGGATACTGTCGCCTCCTTCGCGAAAAGTATATGAAAGCGGCGAGAATTCTCGAAATCAACGAGGAAGAGAGGACGGTCTATTATACCTTCCTCCCCGGGAGAAACGCGCTGGAATATCTGAATCTGGAAGAGCAGACCGAAAAAGAGGCGGATTTTGTCCGGCTGATGATCTGGAGCCGTCTTGCCGACTGGATGATGGATATGTACGAGCGGACGGGATTTCTCATGAAATATCCGGATCTGAGAAGTTTTATCTTTGAAGAGGAGACGGATGCGGTTGCCTGCATCGCGTTTGAAGGGGAGAGGACCTCAGATGCCGCGGAAGGGTTTGGCAATCTCCTCACCACCATCCGGATGACCGAACCGGTCAATACCGAGGCGAAACTACAGGTCACCGATGTGATGAGGGGGTGTTTTCTCGGCGGCTGCGATGTCGATGAAAATGAGCTTCTCAATGCGGAAGACCGGTATGAGAATGAGATTATGAAAATCCGGAAAAACAGGAAAAAGTATATTGATATCCACGCACATCTGGACGGTGCGATTACCGTGGATATCCTGAAGAAACTGGCGGAACTGCAGAATCTTCCGCTGCCGGCATCGGATGACCGGGATCTGGAGAAGATGATCTCGCTTCCGCCGGACAGTGTGGATCTGAATGATTTTCTGAAATGTTTTGAACTTCCGGTACGTTATCTCCAGACAGAGACCGGCATTCGCGAGGCGGTTCGGCTTGTTCTGGAGAGCATGGCGGAAGACGGCGTGATCTATGCCGAGATCCGTTTTGCCCCGCAGCTGAGCACAGAGAAGGGACTTACACAGCGGGATGTCATCCGGGCAGCGGTCGAGGGACTCCGCGAGGCACCGATTCCGGCAAACCTGATCCTCTGCTGCATGCGCGGCGCTTCGGTAGAAAAGAATCTGGAGACGGTTGAGCTGGCAAGAGAGTTTCTGGTGGATGACGGCGGTGTGACAGCGCTGGATCTGGCCGGGGCGGAGGGACTTTTCCCGACGGAGGATTACCGGGAGCTTTTCGCGAAGGCGAGGGACTACGGCATTCCGTTTACGATTCATGCCGGTGAGGCGGCGGGGCCGGAGAGCGTCCGCTGCGCAATCGAGATGGGAGCGGTCCGCATCGGTCACGGTATCCGTGCCGCGCAGGATCCGGATGTGATGCGCCTGATCCGTGAGAAGAACATCACGCTCGAGATGGCGCCGACCAGCAACCGGCAGACCCATGCGGTGGAGGATATGGCAGATTATCCGATTCGCACGTTCCTGAAAAATGGAATCAAGGTGACGATTAATACCGATGATCCGGCGATTGAGCGGACAACGCTATCCGAAGAATTTCGTTATGTGGAAGAGACGTTCGGAATTACCCCGGATGAGGAAAAGAACATGCTGGTCAATGCGGCAGAGGCGGCATTTGCGTCTCCTGCCCGCAGAGAAGAGCTCCGGCGGCAATTCTTGACGTGATCCACGGAACGTGATATTCTCTCTTCTGCATGAAAGACAGTTAGTTTATCTTATCTGACGAGCCGCGGATACAATTACAATTCAGCAGAAACCGGGGAAATGCACGTTGCCGTTTCCCCGGTTTTCTTTGTTCTGCGGGATGCACGGTCAGATATTGTCAGGCAGCTCAGACAGGCAGGGCTGTCCGGCTGAGCCGGGAGGGGAATTATGGAACAGGAAAACAGACAGAATGACTTTTCGAAGGGGTCCATGGCGAAGAACATTCTCAGCCTTGCGATCCCCATGACGATGGCACAGCTGGTCAATATTCTCTATAACGTGGTAGACCGTGTTTATATCGGACTGCTTCCGGAAGACGCAACGTTGTCGCTGACCGGACTCGGTCTGTGTCTTCCGATCATTTCCCTGGTCGGCGCATTTGCCAATCTGTTCGGCATGGGCGGTTCTCCGCTGTCCTCCATTGAGAGAGGAAGCGGCAACAATGACAAGGCCGAGAAGATCATGGGGAATTCTTTCGGGATGCTTCTGGGAACGGGACTTCTTCTTACGGTGGTTCTTCTTCTCATACATCGCCCGATGCTGTTTCTGCTCGGTGCCAGTGACCAGACCTTCCCGTTTGCGCAGAAATATCTGATGATCTATATGCTGGGCAATGTCTTCGTCATGACGGGGCTCGGCATGAATATGTTCATCAACGCGCAGGGCTTCGGAACCATTGGCATGATGACGGTGCTGTTCGGTGCCATTACAAATATTATTCTGGATCCGGTTTTTATCTTCGGAATGAAGATGGGCGTGCAGGGAGCGGCGCTTGCGACGATTCTTTCCCAGTTTGTTTCGACAGTCTGGATTCTGAAATTCCTCACAGGCGAGAAGACCATCCTGAAACTGCGGAAAAAATATGTGCTTGCCATTGATCCGGGCATTGCGAAAGAGGTTGTGACGCTGGGGTTTTCCGGTTTTGTCATGCTGGCGACGAACAGCATTGTACAGATGTGCTGCAACTCCACCCTGGAGGCGTACGGCGGCGACCTTTATGTCGGCGTCATGACGGTTGTGTCCTCTGTCCGCGAGATTGCACAGCAGGCGGTTCACGGTATTACGCACAGCGCCCAGCCGGTCCTTGGATTCAATTACGGCGCGGAAGAGTACGGGCGCGTCAAGCGTGGAATCCTTTTTACAACCGCGGTCACCTCGGTTTACGCCGGGGCGGTATGGCTGATTGTCTGGTTTTTCCCCGATTTCTTCATCCGCCTGTTCAACCGGGAGCCGGAACTGATCTCCGCGGCGATTCCGGCCATCCGGACGTATTTCTTCGGATATATTTTCATGGCACTGCAGATGTCCGGCCAGAGTGTGGCGGTAGGACTCGGCCGCTCGCGGCAGGCAATCTTTTTCTCACTGTTCCGCAAGGTTATGATTGTCGTTCCGCTCACCCTTCTTCTCCCGGGCGTCTTCGGCATGGGAACGGATGGCGTGTTTGCGGCGGAGCCAATCTCCAATGTGCTGGGCGGCGTGGCATGTTACGGCACGATGCTTGTGACGATCTGGCCGGAAATGACGCGGAAGGCGAAAGAAAAGGACCGTACATAACATCCGGATGGAAAATCAAACGGATTTCCCGGAAAATAAGGTTGACAATATGAGGTGGATAGGATATGATAGTCGTGCTGTGAATAACACAGTATCAGGAAAGCAGGTTATCCACCTCACCCCATCACAGAAGGTGACACGGGGTTCATATGGTAAATGCGGCAGGTATCGGTACTTGAACACCGAACTTGCAGTCATGGACTATGAGAGTGAGCGGATGACTGTCCGGTCGCTTCTTTTTTTTAGTGGAGCACGTAGCGAGGTTTTTCCGAGCTTAGTGCGTACTATGGAAAACTGCTTGGCGAGGTTTTTCCGAGCATAGTAGTTTTGCTTGTTTTGCCGGAATGATCCGGCGGGACACGACCGCTCCGCAGGGAAAGGAATCCTTTCGGCGGTGCAGAGGAGCGGACGGACGGGCGCAACATGTATTTGGCTTAATTGATGGGAGGTACACGGCCATTAGCGATTTAATGATTAACGAACAGATCCGTGATAAGGAGGTTCGTTTGATTGGTGAAAACGGAGAACAGCTCGGAATTATGTCCTCTAAGGACGCATACAAACTTGCCAGAGAGGCTGAGCTTGACCTGGTAAAGATTGCGCCGACAGCGAAGCCGCCGGTATGCAAAATCATCGATTACGGCAAATATAAGTATGAGATGCTCCGCAAGGAGAAAGAGGCCAGAAAGAAGCAGAAGTCAATCGAGGTGAAAGAGATTCGTATGTCCCCGAACATCGATGACAATGACATGAATACCAAGATGAACAACGCAAGAAAGTTCCTCGAAAAAGGTAACAAGGTCAAAGTCACACTTCGTTTCCGTGGCCGTGAGATGGCTCACATGACACAGTCCAAGTACATTCTTGATGATTTTGCGGAGAAGGTTTCGGATATCGCAGTGATCGATAAGCCGGCCAAGGTTGAAGGCAGAACCCTGGTTCTGTTCCTTTCTGCAAAAAAATAATCAATCGTTGATTCAAGGAGGAATTACATCATGCCGAAGTTCAAGACAAAAAGTGCAGCTGCAAAGCGCTTCAAGAAAACCGGAACAGGAAAGCTTGTTAGAAATAAAGCTTACAAGTCCCACATCCTGACAAAGAAGACTTCTAAGAGAAAGAGAAACCTGAGAAAGGATATCGTAACCGATATCACAAACAGCAAGGTAATGAAGAAGATCTTACCGTACTTATAATTGACAGGATTGAGGAGGATATAAAGCAATGGCAAGAATTAAGGGTGGCTTAAATGCCAGAAAGAAGCACAACAGAGTATTAAAGCTTGCAAAGGGCTACAGAGGCGCTCGTTCCAAGCAGTACAGAGTAGCAAAGCAGTCTGTTATGAGAGCTCTTGCATCTGCATACGCTGGCCGTAAGCAGAGAAAGAGACAGTTCAGACAGCTCTGGATCGCTCGTATCAACGCTGCAGCTCGTATGAACGGCATTTCCTACAGCCAGCTGATGCACGGCCTTAAGGTAGCAGGCGTTGACCTGAACCGTAAGGTTCTGGCTGATATGGCAGTAACAGACGCTCAGGGATTCACCAAGGTTGCTGAGTGCGCAAAGAACGCTCTGAACAAGTAATGAATAAGAGCATTGTTCATGGATGAACGCATCGGGTCCGGTTCCGTATGGAACCGGGCTTTTTCTGTTACAGGAGCTTGTCGCGAAATATCTGAAAAGAAGCTGCTCCGGGAGGATGCGTCCGCCGGAGTCCGTCTGCGGACTTCGTCTCCGGGGCAGATTCCTCTTCCACGTGCCTGCGCGAGGTTCTCGCAGACGAAATTTTGTTGCAAACGATGGAATTGGTGTATTATAGGAGAGAGATGCATAATATACGCAGGGAGAGGAATTACCCCCAACAAAGGAGAGTATTTATGAGAAAATCACAAGTTGTACCGATTGCGCTTTTGTCTTCTCTGATTTTTGCTTTTTCCGCTTCAGCGGGCGAATGGAAAAAGGACCCGAACGGATGGCGGTATGATAATGGCGGCGGAAACTATTCTGCGCGCACCTGGCAGTGGATCGACGGAAACGGGGACGGAATCGCCGAGTGCTATTATTTTGATATAAGCGGTTATGCCCGGACCAGTACGACCATCGATGGATCGGAAGTGAATGCGGATGGTGCATGGGTTGTGAACGGAATCGTTCAGACTAAGAATACGGCAGAAGTTTCCAAAAACGGACATCCGGATTCGGCAGGATACGGCTGGGCCGATCCCGGCCGGTTTAATTCCGCTGCCAGAGCGGAGGACTTAAAGGGTACGCTGGCGTATTCTCAGGGAACGATGTCAAACATCACGTTTTTAAGCGCAGAATCCTTCCTGAAATTATACACTGCTGATTTTATCGATGTGGATGGAAATCAGTGGCTCCTTCTGATCGCTTCGACGGACAAGCAGATCGATGAGCTCAAGTCCAAGGTTGAAGGAAAGACGGTTGTGGTATACGGAAAATACGACGGTTATTCCGAAAAAATGTCAAAGCCGTCATTTAAGCTGACACATTGCGTTGTGGATGGTCAGGGATTCTATTTTATTGGTTCATAAAACGGTGCGGATACTGTCATCCCAATCCTGACCGGAAGAGTATCGGGACCGGTTCCGTATGGAACGTTCTATTTTGTTCTGGCAGACCATGTTATTCGGAGGACAATCCAATGGAGTTTAAAAGAGTTGCAATTATCGGAGCGGGCGCTGTCGGAAGCTATGTTATCTGGGGACTTTCCCGGAAGAACAATATCGAGTTATCGGTTGTCGCTTCCGGAGAACGCAAAATAAGACTTGAAACGAACGGTTTAAACATCAATGACATACTTTACAAGCCGGTGGTAAAGACCCCGGAACAGGCACATGGCGCAGATCTTGTGATTGTGGCCGTAAAATATAACGCCCTGCCGGCGGCAATCCCGGACATCCGGGAAATCACGGATGAACACACCGTGGTATTGAGTCTGATGAACGGCGTGGACAGTGAGGAGATTATCGCGTCTGCCATCGGTGAAGAACATATCGTTCCGGCACTGATTAAGGTCGCTTCGGAACGAAGACAGAACCGGATCCTTTTTGATCCGGAAACTACCCTTGGAATTGTCTACGGAGAGAAAGATGGCAGGAGTACGGAACGCACCGATGCGCTGAAAAAACTTTTTGAAGGCACCGGCCTCCATTACCGGGAGACCAATGTCATACTGCCGGAAATATGGAGCAAGTTCCGGCTGAATGTGGGCAAGAATCTTCCGCAGGCAATGCTCGGCGTCGGTGTCGGTGCATACGGGGACAGCGCCCATGTGGCTGCAATCCGGGAAGGACTTGTAAGGGAGCTGGATGCGATTGCCAGTGCAAAAGGGATCGATATGTCCTTGGCGGATTCCTCGGCGAACAGGGGAAGCAAGGTTCAGAAATGGGCAAGATACTCGACCCTTCAGGATCTTGACGCGAAACGGCACACCGAGATAGATATGTTTTCGGGGGCGCTCATTCGTATGGGCAGGGAACTGGGAATCGCGACACCGTATAACGAATTCACTTTTCATATGATAAAGGCTTTAGAGGAAAAGAACGACGGCTGTTTTGACTATCGTTAAATCGCCCAAAATGCTGTCGAACCGGTTGAAGATGCTGGCTGCAAGTAGGATACCATCCTCGTGACAACCATGTGCTGTCATTACACTGCCGGGTGGAAATGATATTTATCGGGTATTTCTTTGGAAAGCGCTATTGGAGAAGCGCTGCCATTGACAGAATGAAAATCTTTTGGTAGAATCTGAAAATCAAACAAGCAGGCGCCCGTTGCTGCCGAGTAACGGGATCAACGTCATTTCCCCCGCCGTCAGGTCTTTGCAGGCAGAGGAAATGACGTTTTTTTGGTTTGGAGAGGAAAATGCTTCGCCTCATTGAAAGGAGAGATATTTATGAGCAACATCAGTCCGTTTTGCACCTGTACCGACCGGAAATGTCCGTGTCATCCGGCCAATCATGACAGGGGATGTTCCCCCTGCGTTGCGAAGAATCTGCAGCAGGGTGAAATACCGTCCTGTTTTTTCAAAAAAGTTAATCCGGATGAGAAACCGGATGCGTACTTCTTTGAGGATTTTGCAAAGTTTTATCTGAAAAACCGGAAAACGGAGTGATATCAGTTTTGGGCTGTCTGCCGGAAGCGTATCATATTCCGGTTATATCCGGTAGTCACAAGATAAGTCTTTTCGCGATGCGCTTCCATGAGCCCGCTGAGTATGAATCCACTCAAGCCCCTGATCTCTGCGTCAGGATCGGTCAGATCAAACAGGACCCCCGAATCGCGTTCAATGATAAGAACCTCACTGTCTTCAAAGAAGAGGGAAAGCTCTATTAAGAGCGGTTTCTTCGATTGCTTATTCCGTTCGATAATCGAAAGGCCGATCTCCTCGGCAAACAGCGCCGCGCGATGAGCGGTATCACTGGGATACTGATGGGAAAGAAGGTGCTGTTCCGTCTGCTCGGAGAGAGCAGACGCGGTTTCCGGGGTAAGGACCTCATCCATGACAATGATCTCCGAATCCATCTCCTTCAGCAGAAACGGGAAATTCTCCCTTCCGAATCGCTGATATACATAGAACATGGCGCAGATCAGCGTCAGGATGGGGGCAAGGACAAAGCCTGCCCACATTCCGTTGATTCCGATAAGAACGGATCCTACGATTGGCAGGCAAATGTACAGAAAACCGTTCTGAATACATGCGATGCCGGTTGCCATGCCGATATGATCAACCAGCATATAATAGGAGGTTGTAAGCGACACCGAACTGCAGAATATAAATCCAAGCGAGACGATTCGGATGGCAGTCATGGACGAGGTGAGTGATTCACCGCCCGAAACGCCGAACAGGCCGCAGAACTGCCTGGAGAAGATCCAGATCAGCAGCGTTGCCAATGCTCCTTCTGCGACCGCTGCTTTTATGCCGGAACGCATCACCCTTTTGATGAGTTTGTGATTCTTTTCGCCGAAATAGGTTCCGATCAGCGGCTGCATCGCCATTCCCACACCATCCATCACAACGCCGAATTCGATGAGGCTGACGACCACAGCGAGGGCAATCAGGCCGGAATTCCCGTAGTGACGGGAGATAAACCCGATCATGACGTAGTCCATCAGTCCCCAGCAGATGTATACCGAAGAGTCCACAATGCTGTATTTTGATGTCAGAAGAAAATCTTTAAAGGACAAATGCCATACAAAGTGCAGCGTGCTGCTCTTGCGGAAATAGTGCCAGAAACAGGTGAGAATACCAAGAGCATTGCCGATCACGGAGCCTAAGATAATTCCGGTCATTCCCATAAATCCGGCCAGAACAACAGAGCAGATGATATTTCCGCCGATCTGAAAACCGTAGCAGATATTGTTGCAGAGCTCATCACCGTCACTGTAGACCATCTGTTCAAGATAGAAGACCACAATGGTCAGGAAGGCGTTGAGCGGGATGAAACGATAATACTGGAGTGCTTTCTCCAGCGTATCTCCGGTTATGCCGCTCACACTGAAATACAGATTCTGAAAACCGATGATCAGAGCCGCGGAAATCAGTCCGATGCCGATACTGATGGTGAGTCCCTGGGAATAGATCTCGTCTGCGCGGTGTTTTTTCATTGCCCCGATCTCGCGGGTGTAAACGATCCCGACACCGGTCGATACGAGGTCACCAAAGAAGGTGACGATGGCGGTCACCGGCGTGATGGCATTGATTCCGGCAACGCCGGATTCACCGATAAAGAAGCCGGCAATGATGCTGTCGCTGAGTAGCATCAGATACATCACCGCTTTGGTGAAGGTGCCGGACAGCAGCATGGAACAGAATTTTTTTTCGCAAAAACCTTTCATAGATATTTCCCGCCTTATAACATACAGAATGTGCCGGTAAAACAGAAATATACCGACAAAAATACTGATACCATTTTTACGTCAGGAAAGCAATGATTATAAGGGGAGACGGCCATTTCCTGTGTTATTTGGATCGTTCTCCGGATTTTAATATGACAAAAACGCTCCGCAGGGAATGCGCACAAGTGCTCGCCGGAATCACATGTTTCGTAGTATAATACGGATTGGAAGAACATGACAAAGTGGTGGCGCGGGTAATCCGGAACGGGGAAATGAAGGGCGCGCGGAAAGGAATCACAATATGGGAAATGTAAAATTAACCTGGCTGGGACACAGCTGCTTTGCACTGGAGAAAGATGATTACCGCATTGTTTTTGATCCGTATCTCGACGGTTCGGCACCGGGATATGCGCCGCTTCGCGAGACGGCCGATCTGGTTCTGTGCAGCCATGAACACAACGACCACGGCGGAAAGGATCACGGCGCCGGGGTTGTTGAACTGACGAAAAATGCAGCAGAAAAGGAGTGTCCGTGGGAGATTGGCGAGATTCACTCCTTCCATGACGGGAATCAGGGACGCGACCGCGGGGAGAATACCATCCGGGTATTGGATGACGGAGAGTTCCGCATTGCACATATGGGTGATCTCGGATGCGATCTGACCGAAGAGCAAAAGGAAAAACTCCGCTTTTTGGATGTGATGCTGGTTCCGATTGGCGGATACTTTACGATGGAACCGGAGGATGTAAAAAAACTGGTGGATGAGCTTCAGCCGACCGTGGTTGTTCCGATGCACTATCGCTTTGGCAAATACGGATATCCGGCGATCGCGGAAGCAGAGCGGTACACGAAGCTTTGCGAGGATGTGATCGAATATGACGGACCGACGCTGGAACTTCCGGAGGATGGCAGCCCCCAGACGGCGATGCTTCGCTATCTCGGTTCGGGGATTGATGTCTCCAGAGAGTGATAGCCGGCAGAAATTCACTGAAATAGAACCATTTATTAGAACAAAATAAAAAATTTAAAAAAGTGCTTGCATTATTCCGCACGAGATGATATTATACAGAGGTCGGCGCGAGAGCGCAGACGAAAAGAATAAAGATGCGGAAGTGCTGGAATTGGCAGACAGGCAAGACTAAGGATCTTGTGTGCGTATACACGTGTGGGTTCAAGTCCCATCTTCCGCAGTTTTATTTTTAAAAAGATGCAGAAGTGGCGGAATTGGCAGACGCGCACGGTTCAGGTCCGTGTGATCGCAAGATCTTGTGGGTTCAAGTCCCATCTTCTGCACGAAGGAAAGAAACAAGGATAGGCGTTAAGTCTATCCTTGTTTCTTTATGCGGCAGAGGAGATCCTTGAACCCAGGTTCAAGGTCTCCTCGCCGCATAGCGGCATCGTCGGTCGGATCGGCGGGAAAAAGGTCCACTGGACCTTTTTCTTAAACCGCCTCACCCCATCTTCTGCAGAGAAGCATCATGAACCCAGGGGTCGAGGTCTCCTCGCCGCAAGGCGGCATCGTCGGTCGGTTCGACGGGAAAAAGGTCCACTGGACCTTTTTCTTATACCGTCTCACCCCATCTTCTGAAGAGGAGCGTCATGAACCGAGATTCAAGGTCTCCTCGCCGCACAGCGGCATCGTCGGTACAAATGTTTTTTCCTCAATCGTGATTCTTGATATGTTGAATGAGCCTGATTCCAAAACCGGAAGGTGCAAGCAGAATCGCATCCTTTGAAGATCCACCGTCGATGGTTCTGTTTCCCAACGGATTAAAGAATCCTTTGTCTGTAAAAAATTTCATTGCTTCGTCAAAATCATCGACATTGATGCGAATAACCGTCAGGTCATTCGGCATAGGAAGCTTATCGCCGGCCGAAGAGACATCGACATGGAAGCCATTGCGTCCTTCAGGCGGAATTCTGTAATATCCTCGTCATTTAGCTTCTCTTTTACGTGAGTCGTCTCAAAACCCAGTTCTTCGAACACTTTAACAATTTCATCAGCGTGTCTTGTACATATCAGCGGATTAAAACTTGTGATCTTCATAGCTTTCCTTCTATCCTCCCAATAATTTAATGTATTATTTGCTTCTTTCTTTAATTCTGACATAATAAATCTAAACTGTCAATTGACAGCCTGAATTTGATTTGCGCTAACGTTTTTTGATATTAAAGGGATTTCAACTCGTTTTATCTGTTATAATACATTTCTAAAACTTCCCAGAGCCCAAATGGGACTTGTTCCTTGAAAAACTCAATATATAGGCAATTCAATTATACCAAAGGCACACATCTGTTCTTTCTTGAGGTAAAACAGGGAATACAGTAAATGATATTTTTTTGAACTTTTCTTGAATTATGACATAAACATGGTGTATCTTTAGATAAAGAACATTATTCTTTTGAAACTTCACACAATTTGCGCAGGTTAGGAGGAAATATCAATGAAAATTACGACATTTGACCCGATCATTTATTCAAACAAAGCCGATGATATCATTCGGGTTTTTGAGGATCTTGGATTTGCAAAGACACATGCACCGGTGACAGAAACAGAGAAAGGCGATGTGTCCAGTGTTCGGATGAAACATGAAAACGGATATCATGTGGATGTCGCGGCTGCGCTGAACGATGTTCCGGGAGATGTGACGCTGATCCGTATGAATGTTGATAATTTCGCGGAGGCCTACGACATCCTGACCGCGCACGGATTTACCAATACGAGAGGCGACAAGACTCTCGATACGAAGAGCGCGAAGGCTGCAACGATGGTTTCACCGTCCGGATTCAGAATCGCACTTGTGGAGCACATCAAAAAATAATATTTGGGATTGAGGAGAGATATGCAGATCACAACATTTAATCCGATGATTCTTTCGAAGAATGCAGAGGAGATTATTAAGCTTTTTGAGGAACTCGGTTTTGAGAGACGCCATCAGAAGGACAATATTGACGGCAAGGATATTTCCAATGTCCGTATGACAGATCCGAATGGTTTCCATGTTGACGTAGCGCGCGTGGAGTCCATGGAGAAGGACATGACCACGATGCGAATGAATGTCCGCGATTTTGATGAGGCTTATGAGTTCCTGAAATCCCGTGGATTCAAGAATGCGACAGGAAGTGATCATACGGTTGAGTCTACTTCTGCAAGATCCTGCCTGATGATTGCCCCGTCCGGTTTCTCGATCCAGCTCACGCAGCATATCCGCAAGGACGAGGAATGAGAGTTTTGAAAGATTGATGTATTTTTCTTAAAGCTGAATACATGAATAACCATCGGCAAACGCACCGGAACAGTGTGGTTGCCGATGTTGCTTTATTTTTGGAGTTGCTGCCAAAGCCGGGCTTGCAAGCGTTTGTTGGATGATACCGGCACTGGGATTGTGAAACGGCAAAACGGCATATAGTGGAATGGGATTTTCTGACAGAGTAGTGAGGTGTTTTAGAGAGCCGCCGATTCGGTTTCTTCCATGATCGGAAGAAGCTGAACGGAAGGCATGGGGGAGTAGCATGAATCACTGCGGGACAAAGAGACTTGAAACAGACCGAATCATATTGAGGAGATTTTCAACGGAAGATGCAGAGGCGATGTATCGAAATTGGGCTTCCGATTCGGAAGTGACGGAATACCTGACATGGCCGGCACATACCTCTGTTGAAGACAGCAGGGAAGCGTTGAAGGAATGGACGGCCTCCTATTCCCGGAAGGATTATTATCAGTGGGCGATTGTTCTGAAAAGTCACGGAAACGATCCAATCGGGAGTATTGGTGCAGGAAATCTGAATGACGATATTGATATGGTTCATATCGGCTACTGCCTTGGAAAAGCCTGGTGGCACCAGGGGATAATGTCAGAGGCGTTGAAGGCAGTGATAAAATTCTTTTTTGATGAGGTAGGAGCGAATCGCATAGAAAGCCGTCATGACCCAAGAAATCCGCATTCCGGTATGGTTATGAAAAAATGCGGGATGAAATATGAAGGTACTTTGCGCGAATCCGATCGAAATAATCAGGGTGTCTGTGATGCCTGCTGGTATGCGATTTTAAAGTCAGAACAATAGATGAGTCACGAATTGAACTGATAGAGGATAGATATATGTATAACGTGATTAAACGATTTGCTGAAAATGAGAATCCCAATGGACTTATGCTTTTTGATATGCCAACAGGTTCCGGAAAAACATATTCCGCTGTGAAGTATATATTTGATGCATGTCTTCGTAAAGAAAATGCAAAACGGAAATATATCTTTGTGACAACGCTGAAAAAGAATCTTCCGGAGCAGGATTTAGCAAGACTTTTTAAGGAAGCTGGTAAAGAGGATCTGTATCGTGAAAAGGTATTGCTCATCAATTCGAATATGGAAACTGTAATAGAAGGATGGAGTGATGATGTTCGAAGAAGCATTTCAACCGAGATAAAGAAGACAGATGCCTACAAAAGCTTTGTTAGGGATTTGGAATTTATACAAACGCAGCGTAAAAAAAAGGATAAATCACTTCAGGATTACCTTAAGAATGCAGAAAATAACCTTAGGGAGAAATCGGAACCGGCGTTTCGGCGTATCGTTTCAGAAGTATTAAACAAGAAGTATTCTACAGTAGAAAAGAAGTTATACGCGATAAAAACAGAGCAAGAGTGGCAATGGGTAGGGGAACTGTATCCTGCGGTGTTTACCAGGGATAGACAGGTGCTTTTAATGAGTATGGATAAGTTTCTTAGCCGAAACGCGACGATCGTAGAGCGGTCGTATATGTTTTATAATTCGGATGTAATCAAGGACGCCATCGTTTTTATTGATGAGTTTGATGCTACCAAGGAGACGATGTTAAAGACGATTATTAAGAATGGACTTGATAACAAGATTGACCATATCGAACTTTTTAAAGATATCTACGCAGCTCTTCATATGGATACCTTTCCAGCGGTATTAACGACTCCATCGAAAGAACGTATGACAGGTAAGTATAAGGTACAATCGTTGGATGGAATTATTGAGGGGCTAAAGGATCGAGCGGATCGTATTTTCGAAGTATATAATTTACAGTTTAATCATCGAACGTCAGGGGAAGTGGAGGATATTCGACAGAACTATCTGTTCCAGGATCATCAGTTCCACGCTATTTTGAATGCGAATAATTCCTATATCACGATGAGGAGCGATTCCAAACAAAGAATCAATTCGATTGACTTTGCGAAAATAAAGCCAGCAAAGAAAAAGAATAATATTCAGGTGATGTTAGGACAGATCCGCGGATTTATAAATTATTTTCAGGGTGCGGTCAATATTCTTGCATACAATTATATGCAGTGCAAAAAGGAGAGAAGAAGAGCAGGCGAAGACGCTTTTACAATGGAGGCGGCGATTCGTTCTGTGCTGAGTCTTTTTCGATTGAACCAGAACCGAATTGATTATCTTACCTATCAGATCATGATATCGTCGCATAAGATTAAGGGGGATATCGAACCTTCCGATTTTGATCTTACCTTTTACGAAAATGGCTTCCGTTATTACGCTTTTGAGAATGATACTGCGCACGATATGCAGTCGCAGATAAGGATGTGTTCTTTTCAGAATACCCCGGAGAAGATTCTTTTAAGATTCTGTGAGAAGGCAAAAGTAATCGGTATCTCTGCAACTGCAACCGTTCCGTCGGTTATTGGAAACTATGATATATCCTATTTAAAAGATAAGATGCAAAAATTGTTTGTGTCGCTTACAGGAGAGGAACGACATCGGTTAGCGACAGAGTTTAAAGAAAACCAGCATGGCTATGGTGATATTGCGATTCATGTTGACCTTCTTGGAGAAAACGGAAAGTATACGGATTCGTCGTGGAAAATGGTTTTTGACGATGAAGAATTAGCTAAGAAGATTGCGAATGACGTCGGTATGCTGTTTTCAGACAAAGAGGATACGAACAACTTTCAAAAAGCGCGATATTTAAGAATTGCACTGGCCTATAAGCAGTTTGTTGTTCATGATGATATCTATTCGTTCCTTTGTGTGCTTACAAAACATCCTAAAAAAGGTGATAAGAATCTGGACAGGGATCTTATCGAAAAGATATTTGACTACATTGCAAAAGAGCAGAATGCAGATTTTTCGGCACAAAAGTCCTTATTCTATCTGGATGGGGAAGAGTATGACGACAAGAAGGATGTTCTGATCAAAAGGTTATCGTATGGTGAGAAAATTTTTGTCATTTCGGTGTATCAGACGATAGGCGCTGGGCAGAACCTTCAGTATCCGGCACCCAGGGATCTTAGAGATAACCTGGTAAAAATCAATGATCGTACGATGCGAGAAGAAAAAGATTTCGATGCGATATATCTGGATAAGCCTTCGAATTTGATCGTGAATTTGGTAGACAATCTTGAAGAACCGGATTTTGTGAAATATCTGTTTCAAATGGAGTTTTTGCAGGAATCTTCGGAGCTGTCTGCGGACGCTACCATGAAGAATGTTAAAAAGGCTTTTAAAACATTTATGTATGGACAGCGCAATATGGAAGAATGGGCGTATGTTTATAAACTGCAAAGTGTGATTCGATTGAGTACGAGATATGTGATCCAGGCGATTGGCCGAATTTGCCGAACGAATCTTAAGAGTAAGAATATTTATGTTTTTGCAGATGACCGGATCGCAGAAAACATCGATGTATCCGTAGCTGAAAATCGATTTTTTAATCCTGAATTTATAAAGCTGGTCGAAGCAATCAAACAGAGAGGGGCGAACACCCCAGAAATGGGCGCACTTGAGGATGAGGCTTCACTCAAGGCTGTTCGAGTGAATAAAGAAATCAATGGAATTTTAAACGATGATTGGACAGAGTCCAATATGGATCGTTGGAAAAAGCTTAGAGAACTGGTCCTTTTCCGTCCGACAGCTTCAAAGGAGGAAGCGGATGGTAACTTTATTATCAAGCAATTCTACGCAAGGCTGCCTGAAAAAGGAAATACTCTGTTTTATTATCAGGATGCAAACTTTAACAACATATCTGTTGCGTTTCATAAGGATGCTAACCATGATCGGATGGTATCAGAACAGGGAAGTAAATTGCCGGAGCTACTCCGCATTCCAGGTGTAAAGGATCTCTTTAGTCAGAATGGATGGGCTTGTAGCTTTAGAGAGGACGATTACATTATGACCCCGGCTCTTTGGAACAATATTTATAAAGGCGCACTTGGCGAGGTGGTCGGGAAATACTTATTCTCAAAAGTAATAAACATTGACCTGGAGGATATCGAAGACCCCGCTTCGTTTGAATTATTTGATTTCAAAGTTCCTGGATCCTCAGTATATGTTGATTTTAAAAACTGGCATGAGGGGCCGACAGTAGAAAGAGATCAGATTCTTGAAAAGATCGCGCGTAAAGGTAGGAAGTGTGGGTGCCGTTGTGCAATCATTGCCAATATTATTGCAGGAGAGCAGTGGAATGTAAGTGATATCGAGATGGAGGAAGTACGAATTATTTCAATCCCGGCGCTTGTGAAAGATAGCAACGGAGTTCTCTCATGGAGCAAAGAAGCATGGGATTTGATTCGGGAGTGTGTAAATGGGTACATGGATAAAAACGAATAAGATTTCATATAACCTTGATAAGCAGGCAATTGCATCGAAGTATGATTTTTTTAGAATTGAAACGAGTGATCCGTATATTAAAGGTGGTTCCTATATTCTTGATGCAACTACACTTAATCGTAGTGTTAAGAGTCTGGTTTTTGAGTCCGGAAAAAGAGCGGTCATAATGATGCTTAGGGACGATCGGAACCGTACTCGAATAAAGGAATTGGTTTCAATCATTGAAGGAGGAAGTAAATTAGCCGTTGCCGAAGAAAACATTCAGGGTATTCCGGATAGTGTTTTGCTACAGCTATTGCTAAACGCGCTTTCTTCCTATGATTCGAACATACTCAGATTCAATAACCTGACCGGTCATTTGTATTGCTTTCATCCAGGATGGGTGAAACGAGGTAAAGAAAAGAAAGAAGATATCGTTTGGCAAATCCACTGTTTGGAGGTCAGGATTGCGCGAAATAATATCCTTGAAATGAGTGTTCGTACCTTTACTTCAGAACGACTCAAAAAGAAGATTACCTTTACTAAGAGGAAATTTGAAGATTATCCGAAATACATTATTTCCAAGGACTATACATTACGTAGACGTCTTTCCGGAGAAACCGAACCGGGGTTTATCATGCGCCAGCTCGATGGAAAGAAACATGATATCTCTTTTTTGGATCTCCAAGGCGAAATGAGATTTGACAAATGTAAGGTTGGGGTTTTGTTGAAAGCGATTGAAGCGTTTAACTTGCAATACGAATCTCTCGCCTTGATTAAATTCGTGGATATACAGGAGTCTGGAAGGCTTGATTTTAAAAAGAGGGCAGCAAAAGAAAATTCTAAAAGGATTCAGGAACTGCTGAAATCATTTGGCGTACATATCGTTGATCAGATTGATGATGTGTATTCTAAGCAGTTTGTTGAAACATTACAGTCATTGTTGCTTCAAAAATATGATGTTCTTTCATCTTTTGGGAAAAGAATTAAAAAAGATAAGCTCAATATATGTGTGATCCATAATAGGGAGTATTATGAAGGTATTTCGGATCCCTACGATAAAAAAATACCAAGAGTAGCTCTTCAACATGTGACATTGGAGGATTTTGCGAAAGATGCTCAATTTGCAATTGCTACGGTGGTTCACGAGGTTCTGATAAAAAGGGATTTAGAAGAAGGAAGAATCACATTATTTCATTGGGATACACTTGGATTAAAGGAAGACATATCTTTTGGCGCAGAAGCGAAGCTGGAGGAAGAAACAAAGTATTTCTTTATGAAAATTCATCCGGATGGATCCTTTGTTATCCAGGAACAGGAATTTAATCTGTTTGAAATGAATGAGTATACCGATTGTGTGAACATTTTTGAGGATGCGAAAACTAAAGGGGAGAATGTCAAAGGGCTTATCCGTGACAAGCAGGGAAGAATCAATATCATAAAAGATACTGGCATCATTACACTGCCAGAGGCGGATGAGATAAAAGAATTATTAGCATCAGGGGATTCGAATCTTCGTGGAAAAGAACGACGGGAAGATCTGCTTTCTTCGTGTTTGGACATTAAAACTTACATGGAAGATGGTAAGCAGTATTATTATGTTGGAACGATCGGTGATGGTTTGCGCTGGAAAATTCCGCACGCAGCCAATGTAAGGTGTATCGAGGCATATAATGGAGCGCCACTGATGTTTGAACAACTTCTACCAACGATGAATGTTACTTTTGTCCACAATGGACAGCTGACTGTTCTTCCATTCCCGTTTAAATATCTGCGAGAATATATCGAAAGTCTCAGGGATAAGTATAATTCGAAATAAACAGTTCAAGAAGAGTCGTGTAATAGCGGCTCTCCTTTTTTTGGCCAGGAGGATCAGATCCGGAAGAGGGGATTCAGCTGACGTTGGCATCTTCGGTTTGGGAGATGGTTCGTTATTGTAAAACAATTCATTGAGCAATCCCAAAATCAAATAGAAGAAATATAGAAAACTATATTTATTTCGATTCCGGTCCCTCTATGATAATATTAAAATGTGTTGTTTGTTTTATTTGAGGTGAAAAAATGAAAGTAAGCTATAACAAATAAAGGACAAGAGATAGAAGAAAAACTTGCATTGCCCCTTGATTGGCAAAAGTTGGATGGAAAAAAGGCTTCAAGAATTCTATACCGTATTCCAGGGTTAAACTTTGACGATCATTCCAATTATGATGTTCTAATGAATGAGATGATCGATAAAGCGGTTCTGTTTTCCAGAGTCTTTAAAAGATACATATAGCTTGTAAAGTCAGACAATATAAAAGAAGTAAACAGATTCCGTGGATTATTCACGATTATGATGTAAATGTGTTTAGGAGGAAATTAGAATGGCTAAGAACGAAAGATTTGAAAAGGTATACACTCAGGGGACACTTAATATCACTGAGATCTGGGTAGACAGGGAAACGGGGATAAACTATATGTATCACTGTAGCGGCAATGCCGGTGGCCTTACACCGCTTCTGGATCGCGAGGGGAAACCGATTATCAGTACAGTTTTGAACAGTTGAAAACGTTTTACCGTATTTTGGGGAAAACCATAAGAGCGAGAAGCGTTCACTTCAAAAACGCCGAAGCAAAAAATGTGAGGAACTTATAGAACTTCGGGTAACGGATGAAATGGCACCTGCCGAACACACTCGCTCTGATTTGAGAGATAATCAGGGTAAAGGAGAGAATGGTTTTTTATGAAGATCAGACATTCTACGGAACAGGATTTCGATCGAATGATGGAGATATACAGCTATGCGAGAACGTATATGGCAGAGCATGGAAATCCCAACCAATGGGGACCGACCAACTGGCCGCCGGAAACTCTGATCCATAACGATATTCATGACGGCAACAGTTATGTATGCGTCAATGATGACGGTAAGGTCGTGGGAACATTTTTCTTCCGTTATGGGAAGGACATTGAGCCGACCTATTGCGGGATCACAGATGGTTCGTGGCTTGATAACAGTCCCTACGGTGTCATCCATAGAATCGCCGGAGACGGCTCCGAAAAGGGGATCGGGGCGTTCTGCATCAACTGGGCGTATGAGCAGTGCGGTCATCTGAGAATCGATACCCATGGCGATAATATTGTCATGCAGAATCTTGTCAGGAAGTTGGGCTTTGTACATTGCGGGACAATTTATGTGGAAGAGGATCATTATCCCCGACTGGCCTTTGAAAAAAAGTGAAATGTTCATTGATTCTTACTGTGACGGGATAAACATCGCCATGGAGACTGCAATTAACGTCCCACGTGAAAATCTCGAAGCCGTTATGGACAGGATAGACCGTTTTTTTATTGATGTAAAAACGTTGAACGGCCGTATTTACAGGGAATATACCGGAAAAGACAACGATCAGGTCCTTCAGAATCTTCAATTGCTGGTGGACAAATGCCCGGAAAAGATCGGGATAAGAGTGCCGATGATCAAGGGGTATAATGATCGGGCCGACTGTGAGCAAACAAAAAGGCTGCTTACGGAAATGGGTATCGAAGACATCGAGATTTTTAAATATAGAACCGGGCTGAGCGATGAAGTATAGGGAATATGGAAGCTAAATGGATAATCACACTTCCGAAATATTTGAACAGAGAAACGGACGGTATGTAAACGGCATATAAACAGCATATAAACGGCATGTAATAACATATGTTATGGTGCGAAGTGCCATGATATGTTAAAATAGAAAAAGACACGCAGATCAATCAGGAACGGCAGAAAGAGTTGAAGAATTACATGAAGAAAAAGATTGATTTTTCGCGATTTTACATGGCCTGTACCGTTTTTTTTACCCTGATTTTTGTTATGCTGTTTTGCCGTGTTTCATGGGCAGCAGAGCAGACAGTAAAGGTCGCTTTTTTTGAGGGTGAAAATTTTTTAACAGAAGACGACAACGGCCATAAACAGGGCTATGCATATGATTATCTCCAGATGATATCCTACTATACAGACTGGAAATATGAATATGTATACGGTACCTGGACGGAACTTCTGGAGCAGTTTTACCGCGGGGAAATTGATCTCATGCCCGGACTGACCAAGACAGCGGAGCGGGAGGAAAAAGCTTTCTTTCCGGGATATCCGATGGGTGTCGAGAGTTATTATATCTATGCACATGCGGATGATCCGCTGGTACAGCTCAGAGGTTCGTCTTTTGACGGACATGTGATCGGCATTAACAGAAACTCTTACCAGTATGATCTTCTGAAAAAATGGATCCGGGAAGAAGCGCCGGGCGCCCAGATCCGGCTGTTTGACGGGAATGAGTCCAGGCAGAAGGCATTTTCCTCCGGTGAGACACAGGAAACCGTCACAACTGCGCTGAATATCAGTTACGGGATGAACATGATTCCGGTCAAATGGATCGGTGGATCGGATTATTATCTCGCGGTTTCCAAAAACAGACCGGATCTCTTGGGAAAACTGGACTCTGCGTTGGGTGAAATTGTGGCGATCAAACCGAATTTTACGAACCAGCTCATGGAAAAGTATTTTCAGGGCAATGCGGTCAGTATGTCGCTCTCGAGGGAGGAAAACCGGTATATCACGGAACATCCGGTTCTCCGAATCGGATACTTCGCAAATTATCTCCCGTTTTCCGGAAAAGACCCGGACGGAAATGTTCAGGGCGTGATCACGGACATTGTCAGCAATATGCTCCATTTTCTCGGGATTGAACGACGTGTCACACCGGTCTATATCAGCTATGATTCCATGGATGACATGCTGAAGGCGCTGAAAAACGGAGAGATCCAGGTGATGTTTCCGTGTGAGAACGATGTGACCATAGCAGAGGAAGAAGAGGTATTTCTGACGTCGGAATTGATCCGGGTTCCCATGTTTATGATTTTCCGCGGAGAATACCAGGAAGATATGGTGAAGCGGATTGCGGTGGTAAACGGAAACAACTTCCAGAAAAGGCTTTCAGAGAGATTGTATCCGGATGCGGAAACCGTTGAATGTGAGAGTACGGATGAGGGATTTCGGATTGTCGAAGCCGGAGATGCCGACGTGATGCTGGTAAATGAGACCGTGAAGGATGCGTATTTCAGCAAGGTGAGAAATCGCGTATTGAATACGTTTCCGATTCCGGAAAACAGAACGATCTGCATGGCGGTCAACCGGGGGAAAATCCCTTTGTATTCTCTTTTGGAGAGAGGAATTGCCGCGCTCCCGAAGAATTTTGTCATCACATCAACCTATGAGTATATCGGTGCCGGTTCGTCGTTTGATATCGATAATTTTATTCACGAACATATCTATACGATTTTCATTGTCACAATTCTGACTGCGGTTCTGGTGATCGGATCGATATCGTATCTGATCATGAGCAGGAGAGAGAAGGCTGCGTATGACCGGATGGCACATACGGATAACATGACCGGACTGTGGAATCGACGGGCGTATGATGAGGATATGGAGCGCGTTGAGAAGAAAGACCTTCCGGCGGATGCCGTCTACATTTCTGCTGATCTCAATGAATTAAAACATTGTAATGACACGTTGGGACATGAGGCCGGGGATGAGATGATCCGGGCTGCCGCGGACGGGCTGAAGGAAGTTTTAAACCCCTATGGAAAAGTCTATCGGATCGGCGGCGATGAGTTTGCGGCGATGGTCCGGATTCCGCGGGAACGGCAAAAGGAGATTCTGGAAGCTCTTTCGCAGGTGAAGAAAGACTGGACCGGTTCTGGCGGACAGCGTGTGTCGCTGTCTCTGGGAGTTGTGGCAGGGGATGAGATCCGAAAGCTAACTCTGCACGAAATTATTTCCGAGGCGGATCAGCGAATGTATGACAACAAGGCAGCTTACTATCAGCAGACCGGCCATGACCGGAGAAAGTAGAATGTGCGATTATATGACACGGCCAACTCGACAAGGTCCACGCCCCGGTGAGGTCCTGGCGACTGCCGCTGAACGTTTGAAATTCGCGAAACGTGTTTCGACTCGGTATTTGATCCTATCTTTGGAAAATGTGGAAATCACCCGGCGGGGAGCGCTCCGGCCGGGTGATTAGAATGATTAAAAATTTTGGATCAGAAGATCAGAAAATTTAGATCTGAAAATTTTGGAAAAAGTGCTTGCATTATCTGAAACGGGATGGTAATATATATGAGTCGATGCGAGAGCGCCGACGAAAAGAATAAAGATGCGGAAGTGCTGGAATTGGCAGACAGGCAAGACTAAGGATCTTGTGTGCGTATACACGTGTGGGTTCAAGTCCCATCTTCCGCAGTTTTTATTTTTTTATTCATTTTAATATGTGATATGCAGAAGTGGCGGAATTGGCAGACGCGCACGGTTCAGGTCCGTGTGATCGCAAGATCTTGTGGGTTCAAGTCCCATCTTCTGCACGAATGAAAGAAACAAGGATAGGCGTTAAGCCTATCCTTGTTTCTTTATGCGGCAGAGGAGATCCTTGAACCCAGATTCAAGGTCTCCTCGCCGCATGGCGGCTTCGTCGGTCGGATCGACGGGAAAAAGGTCCATCGGACCTTTTTCTGAAACCGTCTCACCCCATCTTCTGCAGAGGAGAGTCATGAACCCAGATTCAAGGTCTCCTCGCCGCATAGCGGCATCGTCGGTCGGATCGACGGGAAAAAGGTCCAATAAAAGGTTATCAAAGTGATGAGAAAGCGGCGTATAATAGAACCAGAAGTCAAATGAATACCTGATGGTAGAAAAAAAGTGCTATGCTGCGGAAGAAAAAAGAGGAATCGAAATGAGCTCATATTTCGGAATAGGGATTGTCGGTATAATGATACCGGAAGGACTACCAGCATTTTGAGCTTCCGACGGCAATCACTGAAAAATATGCGGAAGCTTATACGAAGGAATAGAGGTTTGATTTGATGTTTTGGAACAGGATTTCACCAATATATGATCTGTTTGAAAATCTGTATAACCGTAAAGTTTATACCGGAACCGGAAAGAAGGTCGCGGAACTGATCGACCCGTCAGACGAAGTTCTCGAATGCGCCTGCGGAACCGGTGCGATCAGCATTTATGCTGCGCAGAAGTGCAGAAAACTCATTGCGACAGACTTTGCCCCGGGGATGCTTCGACAGGCCGCAAAGAAATGCCGAAAATACCCCAATGTCACCTTCCGGAAAGCAGATATTACCCATATCAGGTGTCGGGATGGCCGGTTTGACAAGGCGGTTGCAGGCAATGTGATTCATCTGCTCCCGGAACCGGAGAAGGCCTTACAGGAACTGGTGCGTGTGGTGAAACCGGGAGGAAAGATCATTATCCCGACGTATATCAATTTGACGAAAGGTTCCGCAAGCGCTGCGGTAAAGTTCATTGCCCTGCTCGGTGCGGATTTCAGGAGGCAGTTTGACTTGAATTCCTACAAATGCTTCTTTGAAGAAATGGGATACACCGGAGCAGAGTATTATGTGGTGGAGGGGCGAATGCCCTGTGCCATTGCGGTTATTACGAAAACGATGCAGGCGACCTGATATTCCGGACAGGATTTCATCATGATACGAATCACGAAACCAACATGTTTACGGGACACCGAATCCTGAAACGGAATCCTGTCAATACACTGCTGATATTGATGCAGGACGGTAGGGCGGCATAAAAAAGGTATTGACTTAGAGCTGACTCCAAGGTGTATAGTGCAAATATCAGAGGCGTCAATGATCGTGAGAGATGCAGTAAAAACGCAGTGAAAAACAGAAATAAAAACAGCGAAAACACAGGATAGAGGGCCTAAAGTCATGACAATTAAAGAAGTATGCGAGAAATATCATCTTTCCCCGGATACGCTCAGATATTATGAACGCGTAGGGGTTATCCCGGAGGTTCATCGTACAGCGGCGGGTATCCGGAATTATCAGGAAGAGGATATCGGATGGGTTGAAAATGCGGTCTGTATGCGCGATGCGGGCGTTCCGGTGGAAATGCTGATCGAGTATGTAAGACTGTTTCAGCTTGGCGACGGAACCATTGAGGCAAGAGCGAATCTTTTAAAAGAGGCCAGAGAACGGATTCTGGATGCAAAGAAGAAATATGACACTGCTCTGGAAAAACTCAATTATAAGATCGGCCGTTACGAAATTGCACAGAAAACAGGCAAACTGACCTGGGAATAAGGAGGAATTCAATATGTTAGGTAATTTCAGCTATCGCAACGCAACAACATTATATTTTGGAGATGATTCCTTAAAATATCTCAATGAGGAACTTCCGAAATATGGAAAGAATGTTCAGCTGATTTACGGAGGCGGTTCTGTCAAGAAGAACGGTATCTATGACGCCGTCATTGAGATCCTTAAATCAAATGGCAAAAACGTTATTGAAGATGCCGGTGTAATGCCGAATCCGACGGTAGAAAAGCTTCGTGAAGGAGTGAAGCTTGCGAAGGAGAATCAGGTCGATCTTCTCCTGGCGCTTGGCGGCGGTTCATGCTGCGATTACGCGAAAGCAGTGTCGGTATCGGTCTGCTGCGACGAAGATCCATGGGAGAAGTATTTCATTCGTTTTGAGGAGCCGACCTGTGAAATCGTTCCGGTTGGATGCATCCTTACGATGGCGGGCACCGGTTCTGAAATGAATGCCGGATCGGTTATTACCAATCATGAGACGCATCAGAAAATCGGACATGTCTTTGGGGAAGCGGTCATGCCGAAGTTTTCCATCCTGAATCCGAAGTTTACCATGAGTCTTCCAAAGAGACAGATGGTAGCGGGCATCTATGACATTTTCAATCATATCTGTGAGCAGTATTTTTCGGGAGAAGATGACAACACCAGTGATTATATCGCAGAGGCGCTGATGAAGTCGGTTATTCATTCCTCTCTGATTGCCATCGAAAACCCGGAAGATTATGAGGCGAGATCCAATATCATGTGGACGGCGACATGGGCGCTGAACACGCTTATTTCCAGAGGAAAGAGAACCGACTGGATGGTGCATATGCTGGGACAGTCTGCGGGTGGATTCACGGATGCTACCCATGGCATGACACTCGCTGCGGTATCTTTACCGTATTACCGGTTCATTATGCCATACGGACTTCCGAAATTTAAGAGATTTGCAACAGAGGTTTGGGGCATTCAGGCAGACGGAAAGTCGGATGAAGAAGTTGCCATGGCGGGACTTTCGGCAATGGAAGACTGGATGAAAAAGATCGGGGTTGCCATGAGCCTTTCGGAACTTGGCGCCACAGAGGATATGATTGAAGGGATTGCAGACGGAACCTTTATCCTTGAAGGCGGATATAAGGTTTTAACCAGAGATGAAGTGGTAAAGATTCTCAGAGAGAGTCTGTAAAGATGAGTTTCATTATAATGTTCTGAAAAAATGTTCAGGAGCGTCAATACCTGTTTAGAGAGAAGGAGGCACCCTATGAAAATTGCGGTTTTTAACGGAAGCCCGAGGAAAGTCAATACCTTTGCACTGGTTGAGGCCTTTTGTGAGGGAGCGAAAGATGCCGGTCATGAAGTGGATGTGTATCATGTCGGCCAGATGAAAATTGCAGGCTGCCTTGGCTGTGAGTACTGTCATACAAAGGGGAACGGCGTCTGTATTCAGAAGGATGATCTCGAGAAGATCCTTCCGGCATACAAAGAAGCCGATATGATCGTATTTGCTTCTCCGATTTACTATTTCACGATGACGGCGCAGATGGAAGCTGCGATTCAGAGAGTTTACTGTATTGGAAAGCCTTTAAAGGCGAAGAAGGCAGCACTTCTTCTTTCCTCAGGATCGGAAGGAGTGTATGATGCAGCTATCGCTCAGTTTAAGGCTTACATGGGATATGCGGGAATCGAAGCTGCCGGAGTCATCACTGCGAATGGGGACGAGAACCAGTCCGAAGCAAAGCTGAAAGAAATCCGAGAGTTCGCGAAAGCACTTTGACACAAAGCTTCTGTGACACAGGGGCCTGCCGTTTTGCTGCGGCGGCCCTTGTTTTTTTGGGGGTCAATCATTTTTTCTATGTGATAGCTCGGCCGTTGACCCTGCGGCGTAGTATATCGACAGTTGCATAAAAAAGGATCTTCCTGAGGAAGAGCGAGTTTGTACCTGTGGACAGAGGATGCACATAAACTCACATCCTGATATTTATAGGCTCCATCCGAATCCTCATGTGTTCACCAAGGTCGTTACCCCCGGCCCGATGGGAAGACCCAAGGACATCCATACCACCAGGAAAATGACCCACATTACCAGAAGGATCATTCCGATCGGGAAGAGATTTGAGACAAACGTTCCTATCTTCAGCTTGGGATCAAACATATCCTGTGATGCCTTCAGCGTTACCCACAGGTATGGCATAACCGGAGTGAAGCAGTTGGTGGTTGAATCTCCGATCCTGTAAAAGAGCTGTGTCATGGCAGGGTGATACCTGCCGGCCAGCAGCATCATGGGAATGAAGACCGGCGCAAAGATCGACCATTTTGCAGAAGACGAAGTAATAAATATATTTATTAAGGCACTGAACAGAATGAAACTGACGATCATTCCGAAGCCGGTAAATCCACTGGCTTTAAGAGCATTTGCTCCATTGATGGCAAGAAGTTGATCTATGTTGGTCCATGAAAACAGTTTCTGGAACTGAGCGGTAAAAAAGCAAAAGACCAAATATCCGCTCATCCTGCCCATGACCTTGACCATAGCCCTGTATATGTCATCAAGCCCTTTAAATGTACCGGCCGAAAGTCCGTAAACAATACCCGGGACGCTGAAAAAGAAAACAAGGATAGTGATCAGATTCTTCAGAAGATAGGAACCTATAAAGGCTCTTGTATCGACATTTTCCTTTCCGACTACAATTCCGAGAGGACCCCATACTGTTGCGCAGACTACTATTATAAGAAATAGCAGAATGGAAATACCGGCCCGGGAAAGGGCTTTTCTTTCCTGCGGTGTAACCTCATCTTCCGTGTTGAGCAAAAGCCCCTGTGCAGGAACATATTCACCTAATCTTTTATTGATGAAGTGATTGCACATAAAGCCTATCAAAAAAGTACAGAAAATGGTGGATGCAGCCATGAAATACCAATTACATGTGACATCCACATTAAGAACTCCCTCTCCGAAAAAATCATCAACAACATTTTGAGAAATCCCCTGTAAAAGCGCATCTGTACCGGAAATCATAATGTTGGCGGAAAAACCCGACTGAGTGGCGACATAAGCGCATAAAACTCCTGCAACCGGATGAAGTCCCGCAGATAAGAAGAGAAGCCCCGCCAATGGCGGAATCACTATGGCTGAAGTATCGGAAGCAATATTGCCGAGGATACCTATGAAAGCCACAAGATAGGGAAGAAACCGTTGAGAGGTATGCTTCATTTTGGCATTCAGGAAAACCTTGATGAGTCCTGACTCCTCACAGAAACCTACGGCTACGGTCATCACAAGTACAAGGCCCAGAGGCGGGAAGGACGTAAAATTGGTGATCATATTTGCAAGAAACCAGTACAGGCCTTCTCTTGAAAAGAAATTTTTCACATGGACCTCCGCCATGTTGGCCGGATTGATGACCGTCACATTAAAAACGTTGAAAATCAGCGACAACACAGCAGTTATTATGAATAACCACATGAACAGGATCGCCGGCTGCGGCAGCTTGTCACAGAATTTCTCAATACGCAATAGTATGTTTTCAAGTTTTGATGATTTGGTTTTCAAATGTGAATCCTCTCTATGCATAAATTTGATCGTTGCTAATAGATCCTGTTGGAATTCTTAATACTTCTCCTGAGTATCTTAAATTCAACCTTTTTGCTCCCCCGTAAGAACCGGTACCATGCAGTATCACCATTCCCTTTCCGGGCTTTGTATTTTTTTCATACCGATGATCTCATAGCTTCCTTCCGGTGCATCGGTCTCGATATCCGTTATCTGAGGCTCTATCGGTTCGCCTATAAATAGAACTCTTTGCTGATACTGAATTTCTCGTTCTTTATAAGTTTATTCACAACACGATATTAATTGCTGCTCCTTTTTGAGGTTCATTTATGTATATTTTACCATATATCAGGGATTTGTGTTATACAAAAGCCAGCAGGTAAGTGAGACCTCGCTGGCTTCGCATAGGATGATGGGAAAAGAAGTATTGAATTTTGCAATATACTTTAAAAAGTTTAGGAGTCTTTTTTATTGAGTTTTGCCATCATATCTTACTCTTGAAGATCATGGATATGAGCCGGAAGGAGTATGTCAGGAATCAGCCATCACATAAAATTTGTGATTGAGCCTTTTTTTGGGGGAATTTCGGAGATATTTCCTATGAAAAAATGCCACCTCCGCGGTGGCAGCGAAGAGCGGCGATTCATGCTATATTTCAAGATGGAAAGAGTATCATTCTCATAAATATCAGCAGAACGAACGAAAGGACAGAGTAGATTCCGCAGAAGAGAAGAATTCCAAAAATCCGAAGATACGGATTTCGGTTTCGGCATGGCGGAAAGAACCTCTGTACACCGAGATAATTGTAACCAATAAAAATGTCACCGAGTGCAATCAGGAGAAATCCGATACGGATGAGCCACAGCGCGGCACCGAACGTATTCCTCACATCAAATGAGAGACAAAGAGCGAAGACGACCGCATATGTCGGGATCGCAATGGCCATTTTTCCCGGAGTCATGGTTCGGAAACCGGGCGGGAGAAAGGTCGTTACGGTGTTGGATTCCGGACGGAGATCCGCTTCTTTGTCCATCAGCTTCCGGAGCGCGTTTTGGAGGTCCCGGACGGAACGATAGCGTTTTTTCGGATCCATTTGGGTGCATTTGGAGATGACCGCATCAAAAGAAGAATCACGGTCTGAAAGGGAATTTACCATCTCACGGAGAACGATACCGATGGAATAAATGTCGGTTTGCGGAGAGGATTCTCCAAAACCGTACTGTTCCGGAGCGGCATACCCCTGTGTGCCCAAAAGAACGGTATCGGAAGAACGGTTTTGCTCCACCGAACGGTATTTCGCGGCGTTAAAGTCCAAAAGGAACACATTGTCATAACTCGTTATGATAATATTTGACGGTTTGATATCGCGATGGACCATGGGCGGCTTATGGGAATGGAGCTTCTCCAGAATTCCGCAGAGATCGGTGAGATAGCGGACGATGCTATGAGGGGAAAGACGGTGAGACTCGATCATTTCGCGAAGGGTTGTGCCGGAAACATACTCTTCAATGAGAATAAGGGTGCCGTCGTCCTCAAAATACTCGATGATCTCCGGAATGCCGGTAATATGGTGTTCCTTTAAATATTTGTATACATCAATGGAATAGACGTTCAGAGTTTTCTTTACATAGATCTTTCCGGTTTCCTGATGCCGGACCAGATCGATCTTGTGAGATTCATTGATTGCGGCGATGGTTTTGTAGTAGGAGACGGACAGACGCTGGTTCAGATCCACGGCTTTACCCATCCTTTCATTCGTTGATTCATAACGCTATTTTAACACGCAAGGAGGCATATATGCAGGAAAAAGATACCGGTGAACTGGAAAAGGTTCTGAAGAACACGCATTTTTCCGATTACCAGGCTTATGTGAGGGATAACAGTGACAGCATGCTGTCGGATGCAAATTCCTTTTATGTGATGATCAAGGACAGGATTGCGGCTAAAAAAATGACGCTCCAGCGTGTTTTTCTCAATGCGGATATTTCGGAGCGCTATGGATATAAGCTGCTCTCCGGGCAGAAGCACACCCAGCGAAGGGATGTCATTTTGAGGATCTGCTATGCGGCGGAACTGTCACTGCCCGAAACACAGCGAGCATTGAAAAAATATGAAATGCCGGAATTATACGCCAAGGATCCGAGGGACGCTCTTCTCATGATCGCGTTTAACGAACGCCCCGGAAGCATCATTGATGTCAACACTATGCTCAAAGAGAACGGATTTGAGCCTCTTCGGAACAGCGGAGCCCAAAACTGAACATCAGTTTCCCACCGCAGCGGGGGCAACAGAGAAACGGAAGACAGACTATAATACAGAAAAAGACGGAATGGCCAACGTTTTTTAGAAGACATGCGGAGGGCGCGGAAAAATACAGCTGTCCCATGGATTTAAGACGTCAAAGAGGAGGAAATGGTAATTGAAAAAGCGTAAGAAGTGGCTGATCCCGGTATTAGGTCTGGTTTTGGTGGGGGTGATTCTGGCAAACGGCGGATCGTCGAAAAAGAAATCTGTCGTGTCGTCAGACGGCAAAACGGAAACCGTAGACAGTACGGCTGCAAACCCGGAGGAGGGTTCGGATGCCGGCGAGAATACAAAAACGCCGGAGAAGGTTACGATTGAAGAACAGGTTCTGGTGGATCACGAAGGCGTCAAAATCACTGCCCTGGGATATGAAACAGACGAGATCTGGGGTGATGGTGTAAAACTTCTGATTGAGAATCATTCGGATAAAAAGATCATGGTGGGGTGCTCAGCACTGATCGTGAATGACTGCATGATCTCGGACCTGTTTGCATGCGAAGTCGCGCCGGGAAAGAAGGCGAATGAAACCATGCATCTTTCCAGCAAGGAACTGAAGGCTGCAGGAATCGATACCGTCGGGCAGATCGAAATCTATTTCCATATCTATGAGTCGGATAACATTTCCAACCGATATAATCCGGATTGTGTGACGATCAAAACGTCGGCATATGATCAGATGGATACCACGATCGATGCGGCGGGCACAGAACTCTACAATGAAAATGGCATCCGGATCGTCGGTAAGACCGTGGATGAGAACAGCTTCTGGGGGAAATCCATTCTGGTATACTGTGAGAACACATCCGGCAAGAATGTGACCATTCATGTAGATGATCTCTCCATCAACGGCTTTATGATGAAACCGTATTTTTCGACTACGGTATATAACGGAAAAAAATCGCTCGATGACATCACACTCATGAAGTCCGATCTGGAAAAGAACAATATCACGGAGATTCAGGATGTTGAGCTGAAGTTCCGCATTACCGACGCGGATTCTTACAAGACCATTGCCGAGTCAAAACCAATTACGTTTCAGGCACAGTGATTTGTATAAAAACAGATCTGTAAGATGAGAGACGAAAAGTTTGTCCGGTGCCGCCGGTTTTGTTGTGGCATTTCTGATGCTGTCCGGAGGTATCGTATCGATTGCGACCAGAAATTCCAAAGGGAAAGGCGCAGCAATCTCGCTGATTGTGATTTTTGGGGTTGCAGCTCTGATGGGATTCCTGTGTCATGGAAAGTTTTCGGACCTTGCAATCTGGTCCGGATGGTGTCTGATCAATGCCATTTTCGCGGTGATGGATCTTTCCGGAAACAAGAAGAGAATTCAGAAAGAGTCAGCGGAAAAGAATACAACAAATGAATAGGGCAAATGAATAAGAGAAGGATGAATGCGAGTCTGTACGTAATAGAGTTTGGGACAGGCAGCAAAACTCCACGGAAAACGGGGACGGGGTCTGATGATCTCGTCCCCGTTGACTTTCGTGTGAGCATCCTCGTTTGGGAGTGAGCATACATCACGTCCATCACTATGGAAAGAGGATAGTATATAGTCTGGAAATTGCGGCGCAGGTATCGCGGTGAAGTAAAAGAGGGGGTATAATGGAAAAAGGAATCTGAGCCTGGAGGACACAATCTGCTGCTTGGGGATTGACCGAGGAGGAAATGACGCAATGAGAATTGAACATATCGCGATGTATGTGGCAGATCTGGAGGCTGCAAAGGATTTTTTTACAAATTATCTTGGCGGCACGCCCAATGATGGATATCATAATCCAAATACGAATTTTCGATCCTACTTTATTTCGTTTGATGACGGTGCACGACTTGAGCTTATGAATAAAAATGATATCGATGAGATGGAAAAATCGCTTAATCGCACAGGTTACATTCATATTGCTTTTTCGGTCGGCAGTAAAGAACGGGTGGATGAATTAACCGCGCGGTTTAGGGCGGACGGATACGAAGTTGTAAGCGGTCCGCGTACCACGGGTGACGGGTACTACGAGAGCTGTATAGTAGGGATTGAGGGAAATCAGATAGAGATTACGGTATAGTGAGGAAGTTCAACCCGAAAAATGGACATTTCAGATTCTGGCCGGAGTTGCAACCGGCGCGTCGCAGCTGTGTTCCCGTTGTTGTGAGCACACAGCTGGGGACAGAAGGTGGTCCGATGCTACGATTCTTACATAGCTCTTCAGTCTCCGGATAACGGAGAGGTGTGACCATCTGCAATATTGTGATTTGAGCGATGGATAAGCGAAACAAAAAAAATGAGATGTCTTGAGAAAACAAATGATCACCACAGGAGACGGTATTGATTTACGACAATGTCACGAAAGCAGTATTTGTAGAGCGTCCCAACCGATTTATTGCAGAGGTGGAAATAAACGAGCATAGGGAAACGGTGCACGTTAAGAACACGGGACGCTGCAGGGAACTTTTGATTCCCGGATGTGAGGTATGGCTGACGGCTCCCGGAACGCCCGGGCGAAAAACAAAATATGACCTGATAGCGGTTCGAAAAGACACCGGGATTCTGTTCAACATAGACAGTCAGGCTCCGAACAAGCTAGTGAAAGAGTGGCTGCTATCGCAGGATTATGATAGGGTTGTGCCGGAGTATACATATGGGGATTCCCGCATCGATTTCTACATGGAGCGTAGGGATGAAAAGTATCTGATGGAAGTGAAAGGATGCACGCTGGAAAGAGATGGCATCGGCTTCTTTCCGGATGCGCCGACAGAGCGCGGGGTAAAACATATCCGTGAACTGATAAAGGCCCGGGAAGACGGATATCATTCGATCCTTGCTTTCGTAATCCAGATGGATGGGGTTTCCGAGGTGAGAGCAAATGTCAATACCCATCCGGAGTTTGGAGAGGCACTGGAAGAAGCAAAAAAAGCAGGCGTAGAGATCTGGTTTTTCAAATGCCACGTGGAACCGGATTCTCTTACCGCTGTGTTATGAAGAATGACATAGATCTGCGGTTTTTTGTACACCATGTACACCAGAATGGTATTATTATGCTGCGTCCGCGGATTCTAAGCGAGGAAATATATGGAAAATGAGAACGGCAAATGGATCATGCATGGCGTAAAATGGGACGATCCCCAATGCCTGCATATGGTTCAGGATGCAATAAACTACATAAACGAGATCGGCTTTCTGCCGCTTTTTAAAAATGATATTCCGGGTTTTTCGCTGGAAGAGCAGACGGTTCCGGAATACTGGTGGAGCGGAGATCCGGAAGTGGATCCGTGGGAATGGCGTGAACAGATCGCAAAAAGCGGCGAGGTCGCCTACGGAAAGTTCTTTGAGAAGAAGGCGGGATTTATCTCAAAGGAATGGCTGCCGTATTTTGCAAACTTCCGGCGGAACGGCTATGACTTTGATGCGCTCTGGGATGATGAGAAGGCTTCCCGAAAGCAAAAGAAAATCATGGATCTCTTCGAGAATGAGGATGAAATCTATTCTAATGAAATAAAAGCCCGGGCAGGCTTCGGAAAAGACGGGGAAAAAGGCTTTGAAGGGACACTGACAGACCTTCAGATGAGAACCTACCTGATTGTCCGAGAATTCCGCCAAAGAGTGAACCGGAAAGGCGGGTTCTATGGCTGGCCCATCGCCATATATGCAAAGCCGGAGTCTGTTTGGGGGTATGATCATGTGACCTCCAGATACTGTGAGGAACCGGCAGAATCCGGAAAAGCAATCTTGCAGCATATTATAGAGCTTTATCCGGATGCCGATGAGCGATTGACTCGAAAACTGATTGGCGGTTGTAGTGCGGCAGTCAAACCGGTACTGAAAAAGAAGTACTGTTGAGGTACACCGGAAGGATGCCCCTGTAAAAAGGTCATAGAAAGTGGAAATCCATATACCATATCGTTCGTATTCTGAAGGGGCTGGGGCACTAACTTTAGTTAGTGCCCCAGCCCCTTTTATCTGGATAGTATAATTGGGATCTTGAAATTTAGTAATAGAAAAATATAATACTTATTAAGACGTTATATAATGATACACAGATGAGCTGGAAGTTTTTACAGCTTTGGAGGTGCATTATGGGAGAGTTAAGAGAGAAAAATAATATTACGGAAATGATCACGAAACCAAAGGATGTATTAAATAAAAATGCCGTTCGGATAATCACAACTTGTCACGAAGGTGGATACGATATGTACCGTGTACCAGGTATTATTACAGCTTCAAACGGTGATATTTTGCTGTATTTTGAGGGCCGACAGAGGGATGAGAAAAGAAGATCATTACTAATGGTTCGAAGTAAAGATAACGGAAAAAACTGGTCGGACATACAAATACTTAAAGCGGATAGCGGAATCCATATGTTGCATAATCCGCTTATGCTTTGCGATCAAATCGGAAGAGTTTTCCTGTTTTGGAACGTGGATTATCGGCGTTTGTTTTATCAGATTTCCGGTGATAGTGGATATTCCTGGGGAGAACCATGTGAGATCACAGATGTGATTCTTGACTGGAGGAGGGATGGTTGGAATGTGAGACAGTTCGCGGTTTCTTGTGGACACGGAATCAGCACGAAAAATGGAGAATTGATCGTTCCACTTTGGATGAGTTCTTCTGAGACAGCACATTCACCAGCAGTATTTGCGACGATAAGCAGTCAGGACGGAGGGAGGAGCTGGTCGAGAAGTAATATTGTTGGATCTGAAAATGGAGTTGAGAATCCAACAGAGGGATCGATCGTGGAATGTGAAGACGGGAGACTGTTGGCGACACTACGACACGGAAGTCAAAAGGACAGAAAAAGAGCATTTGTACAGGGCAGGATAAACCGCTGGGGGATACCATATTTGAACGAGGCGCTGCCCGACCCAATTTGTGCAGGTAGTCTTTTGCGTATGAAGGATGGAAGTCTTCTGTTTTCTAACTGTGCATTTGAGGATATTGCGTGTTTAGAGGCAAGGAGAAGAGGAATAGATTTAAGCTGGAGTAAAGATGCTCGGCAAAATCTCCGGATTCGCCGAGGTGGAAGAAATCCAGGAGAATGGAATGAGGGATTGTTTATTACGAAAGAGGCCGGGTATTCTGATTTGGGCCAGAGTACCGATGGAAAGACGGTGTACTGCTTTTTTGAACAAGGATGGATAGAAGGAAACTGTATTTTGAATAAACACCTTGTATTCCTTTCAATTCCAGCCTCGATTATATGATAGGAGAGTTGCAGTGTTTTACAGCGTATATTTTATCTATTATGGAGCCTATGCATTGTTCTCCAGTTACATTGTTTCCTATTTGACTACTTGTGGACTTAGCGCAACAGTATGTGGGATCGTAACAAGCTTCATGCTTCTTACCAATATCATTATGCAGCCGGTTTCCGGTTTCCTGACGGATTCCTTTCTGACGGTTAAGAGATATCTGATTTTCGCCAGCGGTTTCTTGGTGATATGGTACGCTTTTATTCATATAGTCCGGTCGAAGATAATCCTTTGCGTGATCATGATCGTGGTATCAGCAGGATTTTCATATCCGTTTATTCAGTTGATGGACGCATGGGTTACAGATGCTGCCGAGCAGATAAATTCCGGAATCGTGTACAGTAAAATTCGTGCTATCGGTTCTATTGGATTTGCCATCATATCGTGGGTTGCGGGATACTATTTTGAGAATAATGGATATGAGTTCTATTTTTTGATTCAGGCAGCACTGTTTATTCTTATAATCCCTTTTTTGAAATGCCTTCCGGAAATAGTGCCCGGAAACAAAAAAAACACATCAGAAAAAATAGTCCAGTCCCAGTTGACCATGCAGGAGTCCTTCAAAATCCTGTTTCGTAATGTGCGATTCAAACTTTGTACCATTCTGTTCATTTTGTATTGGATGAGTCATCGACCGATCGGAAGTTTTCTGGCATTGTTTTGCCGACAGTATGACAATGGAGACATTCTATTTGGTCATGTATGTGCAAGCGGGGCGATAGGAGAATTTTTGATGTTGTTTTGCGCAGAGAGAATACGGCAGATGACGTCTCTTCGAACTGAGTGTACTTTGGCGTTACTTTTAAATCTTTTTCGACCTGTTATGATAATGGTTTTTCCTTCCGAGGGGAGTCTTTATTTCGGGCAGATTCTTCAGTCCTTCAGTTTTGCAATGTACTTTGATGTTTCGGTTGAACTGTTTTCATTATATGCGGATAAGCGATTACACAATTTTACTGTTTCCATGGGGTTAATGGTATCAAATGTAATCGGGACGCTTAGCGCAAATATATTGGGAGGAAAGTTGTACGATCTCTTCGGTGTCAAAGGAAATCTATGGTTGAGCTTTGTGGGATCCATCCTTCTTATCATCTTATATTTTCTTGTCTATTCTCATTTATTCATGATCAAAAAAACAGAAGGATGATATTAAGAACAGCGTGATTAAGACAAAGAAAGTGCACTTGTTGCACAAATTTTCAGATAAATATTCATCATAATATACAAATCGCTGTCAAGATGCAGGAAAGTGTTGATTTCATAGAAAAGGAAGATTATCATTCAGTATATAATGATATATGACGATATATAAGTTATGATGAAGATAAGGAGGGATTAAGACATGAGAATATTTTTCTCATGAGCGAACGTATGAAAAAAATACTGATAAAAACAGGCGACATACTGGAAAAGTTTAATCATGGCTTGGAATTGCTCACAGGTTTTCTGCTATTTGCATTTATGACGCTCCTGTGTTTTCAGGTAATGATGCGGTATGTTTTTTCAAACCCGATCTACGGGATTGATGAGTTGGTTGTTGCCCTCATGATTTGGAGTTGTTGTCTTTCTTGGGCCACGGTGTATTGGCAGAACGGCCACGCAATTCTGGAATTCATTGTAAAGAATCTTCCGCAGTCGGTGAGGACAGTAATATTCAATGGCATAAACGTGATTGTTATGATTCTTCATATTACGTTTATTCCGGGAAGCATGAAGCTTTTTGAATTGCAGAAGAAACAGGCACCGGTAGGAGGGCTTTTTTTTAGCAAAGCATATTACTACGCCCTTCCGGTTCTTGTTATGGCTGTGATTCTATCGGTTTACACGGCATATAAACTAATTGCGTATCCGGTCATTAAGTCGGACCTGATCGTGGCACCACTACCAAGTGAGGAGGGAAACGCAATTGATTAGTCTTGATATGTGGTTGTTCCTTTATTTCGGAACATTTGTTGTTCTTATTCTTCTCCAGATGCCTATCACCTATGCGATGTGTGTGTCAGCGCTGGAATTTCTGATTGTCAATCATCAGCAGTTTGTCATGTTTGCGCAGAAGACGGCTGCATCTTTTTCAGACTTTAATATGTTGGCTCTTCCATCGTTCCTGTTCGTGGGATGTTTTATGAATGAGGTTGGGTTAACCGATCAGCTGTTTAATATGTGTGAGAAGTGGCTTGGACATTTATCAGGAGGCCTTGCACACGCAAATATTCTGGCGTCCATGATTTTTGCGGGAATGTCAGGATCTGCACTCGCCGATGCAGGAGGACTAGGAACCATCGAGGTAAAAACCATGAGCGATGCCGGTTATGACAAGGATTTTTCCATTGCCGTTACGGCAGCATCTTCAGGAATCGGACCAATCATTCCTCCGTCCATTAACTTTGTTGTATGGGCTTTTTTGTCGGGATGCTCGACACTTGCCATGTTTGATGCCGGATATTTGCCTGGTATTTTGATGGGTGTCTCTATGATGGTGTGGAGCACAATTTCCATAAAAACACAGGGGATTCAGTGTCCAAGAACCAGAAAGTTCACCTTGAAAGAGAGAGCAGAGGCTACGTTTCAGGCGCTTCCGGCACTTGGTGGACCCGCCATTTTGATTTTTGGCGTATCTTCCGGCGCGTTTACTCCAGCAGAGTGCGGAACCGTTGCTGCAATGTATTGTGTCATTTGTGCGGTGGTTCTGAAAAAATTCAATCGTAAAATGTTCTTCCGGGCTCTTCGGAATACTGTTTCCAGTGTTGGAATGTCAATGTCTCTTTGCGCAGCCGGGTTGATTTTTGATTGGGTTATTGTCACATCCGGACTGGTTACGGTTATGTCCAATGCGATTTTGGCTCTTGGAAATAAGGTAATCATTATTCTGTTTCTTAATGTGATCTTGTTGTTCCTTGGCTGTTTCATTGGGTCCATGCAGATTCTGATCATGGTGGCGCCGCTTCTGATGAATATCGCAAATGCAATTGGTATGAGTTACATTACCATGGGTGTTATGGCGGTCCTTAACGTTACGATCGGACTGATTACGCCACCGATGGCTCCGGCGTTATTTGTAACCTGTAAGGCTACAGGCGGAAAGTTCGACACAGCATTAAAATATACAGTTCAGTTTCTGATACCGATGGTGGTAACCCTTCTTTTGGTTGCATTTGTTCCGGAGATTACGATGTTCATTCCGAGACTTCTCGGTGCGGTGTGACAAGGTGCAGTAAAAATGATGTGGTTCGTTATTATGCAACAGCAGATGAACCGAAAAAATTGAACGTAATGTAGAGATGTTATATAAACATCAAACTTTTAAAGGAGGTTTAAATTTATGAAAAAGGCAGTAAGTCTGGTTTTAGCCGGGACCATGGTAGCCGGAATGTGCGCATGCAGCGGAGCACAAACACAGTCAGCCACGAATGCGCCGTCATCGACAGCAGCGGTGACAGAGGCTACAACCGAAGCCGCTGGATCAGCGGAAACTTCGGCAACAGAAAGTGTCAGCATGGATTTGGATGAAGCATCAGCGAAAAAAGCTGCAGAATCCATCGATTATTCCAAAGCAACGGTTGTGAAATTTGGAAATGCCGGAGCGGTCGGCGAACCAGCATATGCAGCATGCGATTATTTCTGCAATCTGATCAACGCGAACAGTGGCGGAAAATACAGATTTGATTTTTATCCGGCAGAGCAGCTCGGTAACGAGGCAACCATGATGGAGAACCTTCAGACCGGACTTCAGGAAGGCATGATGAGTTCATTGGATTCTCTTGCATCGTATTCTACAGATCTGAACATTCTTTCTATGGCGTTTGCATTTGGCTCATCGGAACAGATGATGAATTTTCTTGGTTCAGACGACGCGAAAACGCTTTGGGGCGATTTGGATGACAATGGATTCCATGTTGTAGCGTATGGATACAAAAAGAACCCAAGAGGATTCTTTGGAAAGAAGCCGTTAAAAACTCCGGCAGATATGAAGGGGATGAAATATCGTATTCCGCAGCTTCCGATTTTTGAGAAGAATGCGCAGGCGATGGGGGCAACGCCGGTTGTTGTTTCCTGGTCGGAATATGCATATGCACTGAAACAGGGAACGGTAGATGGTGGCGAATGCTCGAAAGACGCATATCGGTCTGCAGGTCTTTATGAATCTGCACCGTTTTTCTCAGAGGTGGATTACGCATATCCGGTAGAGTGCATTTATTTTGCAAATGACTGGTGGAATGCGCTTCCGAAAGAAGAACAGGAGATCATTACTGTGGCAGCAAAAAAGAGTCAGGATGTTTATAACAACCAGATCAAAGCTACATGGGAAGCAGATCGTAAGTGGCTGGAAACAGAAGGAAATGCTACTTTTGTGGACATTGATAAAGATGCATTTATGGCGGCTGCAGCGGACCTTGGATCCCAGCTTCAGGCAGAGGGATTCTTTAAGACACCGGATCTTTATGATCGTGTAGTAAAACTTAACGAAGAATACGAAAAGACACACAAGAATTGATGATTTGAGTGGTTAAATATCATGGCGTGTGTCGGAGAGTGAAAAGAAAATGCAGTGAGCCGAATTAGCTTTTCTGCATACTTTCATGATCAACCAAGAGCCATGTGAACGCTGTTAATATAGCATGACACATGGCTCTTTTATCAAGTACACAAACTAGAGGCATGATACAAGGAGAGAACTCATGGTTAAGGTGATCGGAATTGGAGATAACGTCTGTGATATTTATATTCACACCGGAATAATGTATCCGGGAGGTCAGGCCTTTAATTATGCTGCATATGCAAGAATGCTTGGGGCAGAAAGTGCGTTTATTGGCGCGCATGGGGATGATCCCGTTGGGCAACGTGTGATAGAGATTTTGGATCAGCGCGGTATTGATCGAAGCCATACAAGAATATATCCGGGCGAGGAGAATGGCTTTGCGTGCGTAAAACTGGAAGACGGGGATCGGGTTTTTTGCGGAAGTAACAGGGGAGGAGTACTTCAAAAACATCCGATCATTCTTCAGGAAAATGATCTTCAGTATATTTCTGGATTTGAGGCGGTTCATATGTCCAATAATGGATTTACCGATTTGGAACTGCCGAAATTGAAGGGGTTAGGTCCGTGGATTAGCTATGATTTTTCTTATCGATGGACGGAAGAGGAACGGGTGAACCGTGTATGCCCATACGTTGACGTAGCATTTGCATCATGCAGTGATCTGTCAGAAGAAGAGATATGGAATCTGTGTGAACACATGCATGAAAAAGGGTGTGACATTGTTGTTGCTACGCGGGGAAGCGATGGGGCATTTGCCAGCGATGGAGAAAACCATTTTCGACAGCTGCCGCACTTGGTTCAGGCGATTGACACCATGGGTGCGGGAGATAGTTTTGCGTCGGCGTTTATGGTCGCAGTAGCAGAGAATGTGACACAAATGGGAAAAGATGTATGGAAAAAAAAGGATGATCGAAAGGCCATTATCCGGAATGGTCTAGAGAGAGCTGCAGAGTTTTCGTCGAAGATATGTTTGATTTCTGGAGGATCCGGAGACGGGATCAGAGTTCCGGAAGAAATGTATAACAGAATACAGGAAATTACAAAGACTGTGTCACGTTAAGAGAGGGAACGGATAGGGTAAAATCACAGGGATTGCACTTGACATAAGAAAACAGCGGTGCTATTTTGATATTACAATCATCATATATCGTTATATAACAATACAAAAGGTCCTAAAGAAAAGCATTGTCAGTTATCAGAGAGGTGAACGATTTATGGGGTACATGATCGGCGTAGATGTGGGCGGAACTTTTACTGATTTTTCCGTATTTAATCTTGAGACGGGGGAACTGTTTAATTACAAGGACAGTTCAACTCCGGATGATCCTTCCAGAGCAATTGTAAAGGGGGTAAAGGATGTCTTAGACATCAAGAAAGCAGCCCCTTCAGAAGTATCGTACCTTGCGCATGGAACCACTGTTGGTACAAATGCGCTGATCGAAAAGAAGGGCGCGAAGGTGGGACTGATTACAACAAAAGGTTTTAAAGATCTTATGGAAATCGGCACACAGAGAAGACCTTCATTATATGACTTGAAGGCACAGAAACCATATCCGTTGATTCCGTCAGGCCTTAACTGCGGCGTTACGGAAAGAATTCTTTATGATGGTTCTGTTGAGACCGAGCTTGATGAAGAAGAAACAAGAGAGGTTATTCGGTATTTAAAGAATAAGAATGCAACTGCCATTGCTGTGTGCACGTTATTCAGTTTTATTAACCCGGATCACGAGCAGAGGATTCGAAAACTGATTGAAGAAGAGTATCCAGAGGCGTATATTACGACTTCCTGCGAAATCAGTCCGGAATTCCGCGAATACAGCCGTATGAGCACCACGGTTCTGAATAGTTATCTTGGGCCGGTGATGAAGAAGTACGTTCATAATTTTAGAGAATCCGTTCATGATATGGGCGTGAACGTGGAACCATACATTACCATGTCAAATGGATCCATCATTTCCATAAAAGAAACCATTGACTGTCCGATCAAATGTGCTGTATCCGGGCCTTCGGCCGGAGCAGTTGCCGCAGCTTTCATTGGGAAACAGTGTAATGCAGATAAGATTATTACATTCGATATGGGGGGGACTAGTGCGGATATCTCTCTGATCGAGAACTATACGCCACAGGTCACAAATGAACGCGATGTAGAGGGATATCCTTGTAGAATTCCAATGATCAACATTATTACAATTGGTGCAGGGGGTGGTTCGATCGCGAAGATTGATGCCGGCGGAGCGTTAAAAGTAGGGCCGGAATCTGCAGGGGCAACACCGGGACCGGCCTGCTACAAGCGCGGTGGTGAGAATCCTTGTGTTACGGATGCGAACATCGTTCTTGGAAAACTGAACCAGAAGAAAATTCTTGGCGGACGAATGGATGTTGATGTGGAGTTGGCCAAGAAAGCAATTCGGGAAAAAATCAGTAATATGAGCGGATTAACGACGGAAGAAGCTGCGAATGGAATCATCACTGTTGTGAATTCGAATATGGTTCGGGCTGTAAGAAGTGTATCTGTTGAGAAAGGGTATGATGTTCGCGAATTTAGTCTTATGGCATTTGGCGGTGCAGGTCCGCTTCATGCTTGTGAGGTGGCGAAAGAACTTGGTATGAAGAGAGTCATTATTCCGCCTCATGCAGGAACACTTTGCTCTCTGGGACTTCTGCTTGCAGATACCAGGTTTGATATCAGTAGAACATCAATTGTAGATGGAACCGCGGAGAATCTGAAAACCGTAAATAAAATGTTTGAAGATATGATTCGGCAGGGAACGGAAGCGCTCAACCGGGAAGGAATACCGGAAGTGCGGAGGAACTTCGAGTTTTCGATTGATATGCGGTATCTTCGGCAGAACTTTGAGATTAATATCCCTGTTTCAACCGGAAAAATAGATGAGGAGCTGTTGAAAGAATCCATAGCAGCGTTTCACCGTGAGCATAAAAGAAGCTATGGATACTGTAACGAGAATGCAACGGTGCAGTTTGTCAGCTATCGTCTGACAGCGGTTGGAACTATTGATAAACCGGAGTTTGTAAAAAAAGAATTGCATCCGGAAGTACCTGTACCGGCTCCGGTTGAAATCCGGGACGTTTTATTTCAGGGAGAGTCAGAGAGGATAAAAACGCCGGTTTACAAACGCTTTGATTTTACTGCAGGACAGAGTATTCCTGGCCCGTGCATTTGCGAACAGATGGATTCGACACTGGTCGTTCCGAAAAATTGGGTTATTCATGTGGATGGATACGATAATCTGCAGATTGACTATAGAGAGGAGAACTAAGATGGGACAGAAAAAAGTAGACACTGTTACGGTTGAGGTTGTTCGGAATCTTCTCATGTCGATTGCGGAAGAAACATATGGAATTATTGTTCGAAGTGCGTATTCGACCAATATGAAGGAACGACGGGATGTTTGTACTGCCGTGATTGATCCGGATGGAAACAGTGTTGCACAGGTAGAAAGTCTAGCTGCACTTTTGGGTTCTTTGTTGAGCGTTGTTCCGAATATCTATGAGAAATTCGGAAGAGAGAATATAAAGCCGGGAGATATGTTTGTGGCAAATGACTGTTACCATGGAGGAGGTAACCATCTGCCGGATATTGTATTTGCCGCACCGGCTTTTGTGGACGAAAAGCTTGTCGGTTGGATTGCAAATATCGGTCATCATTCGGATATTGGCGGAAAGGTACCGGGTTCCACATCAGGAGATGCAGATAGCATGTTTCAGGAGGGTTTACGGATCCCTGTGATCCGAATTCGGGAAAATGATGAGATTTTACCGAGTGTTATGGATCTGCTTCTTGATAATTCTCGGGTACCTCAGGAACGATATGGAGATCTTACCGCACAAATGTCAGCAAACCTGATCGGAGTACAGAGAATTCAGGAGGCATACGGGAGATATCACGATATACTGATCGACTGCATGAAAGAACTGGTAAGTTATTCGGAACGCCGTGTAAGGGCGGTCGTAAAAGAGCTTCCGGATGGGGTATATGAATTTACGGATTATGTGGACGGTTGCGGAGAGAAATACCCGGATCCGCTTCCGATCAAGGTTAAAGTCACCATAAAAGAAGATGACCTCACCATTGATTTTACCGGCACTGCAGATCAGATTGAGGCACCGATCAATGTTCCATATCCATGTACCAAAGCTGACGTATTCTTTGCTATCAAGGCACTGATGGGTAGTGACATACCGGTCAATGAAGGAATCAATCGTGCGATCAGGATTATTGCGCCCAAGGGCTGCATTTTAAATCCGATTGAACCGGCACCGGTCGGGGCACAGATGGATTGCAGTCAGCGAGTTCCGGATGCGATTTTCGGGGCATTGGCACCTTTATTTCCGGAGAGCGTTACTACGGCTGGAAACGGAGCATGCACAACAACCATTCTTGCCGGAACCGGCGAGATTGGAACGGATTCGGTCTTCATTTTTCATGAGGTAATTGCAGGAGGCGGTGGAGCAAGCAAAGAGTATGATGGATTATCAGGAACCCAGGTTAACATGACCAACACGTCCAATATGCCGATTGAAGCGACGGAAATGGAGTTTCATAAGATACTGGCGCGTAGGTACGAATTGATGAAAGATTCGGGCGGAGCTGGAATGATGAGAGGTGGTTTGGCAATCAATCGTGAATTGGAAATCCTGCAGGATGGTGTAAAATACACCGGTCTGGGGGATCGACACAAATTCCATCCATGGGGATTAGCCGGAGGTCTGGAAGGCGGATGCGGAGCATTTTATCGAATTGAACCAGATGGTACGGTAACCCAAATGGGGCATAAGACGACGTCAAAAACCATGAATAAAGGAGATATTATCCGCGTTGTTACACCGGGGGCAGGCGGATATGGGAATCCGAAGAAGCGAGATGCAGAACTCGTATTGCGTGATGTGATTGAAGAAAAGGTATCGCAGAAGGCTGCTCGGGACCTCTACGGTGTTGAGATTATTGAGAAAAATGGCGACTACGTCATTGATGAAAACGCGACTCAAAAGCTTAGGGCAAATGAATGATGGTTTAAGGAAAGGAAGAAACAATCATGGTTATGGGAATGAGCGAAGTTACGGAAGTAATGAATAGAGTAAAGGAAGAGTTTGCGAAGAGAGAGGGAGGTTTGCAGACTGTTATTTTTGTGGCTTGCGGCGGATCGCTTGCTTCAAGTTATCCTGCAAGATATCTTTTGAATGCAGAAGCTCGCAATCTTCGGATTGCCGGATATAATAGCAATGAGTTCGTCTATGCAACACCTAAGGCGGTGGGATCGAATGCACTTGTCATTTGCACATCGACGAAGGCTACGGCTGAAACGGTGGAAGCGGTAAAGACTGCGAATAAGCTGGGCGCAGTAACAGTAGGCCTTACAGGTTATGATGACAGTCTTACTGCACAGAGCGCACAGTTTTATATTACCTATTATCATGCAGATGAGTGGTATAAAGATCCTTCCCTAATTCATTATAACAGTCAGGGTACTGCTTTAAAAATTGCTTTTTGGCTCTTGAAAGAGTATGAAGGATACGAGTATTACGATCAGGCTCAGAAAGCATTTGAATTGATGCCGGAAATCTATGGAAAAGCTTACGAAAAGGTAAAAGAGGATACGGCAAAATTTGCCATGGATTATAAGGACGATAAGGTTTGGAACGTTCTCGGAAGCGGAGTTACGTATGAAGCGGTATATTCCGATGCTTTCTGCTTTTTCCAGGAGATGCAGACGGTTCATTGTGTTCCGATTCATTCCGGAGAGTATTTCCACGGGGCATTTGAGACGACCGATAAGGACCTTGCGATACTTCTCCTGAAGAGTGCTGGACGAACAAGATATCTTGATGACCGAGCAGAGAGATTTCTGAACAAATTTGCCGGACACCACTATATTATTGATGCGGAAAAACTTGGCTTGGATCGATTAGACGAAAAGGTTGCAGAGTATTTCAATTCGCTTCTTATTCATCCGATTACGAAACAGTTTATTACAGCGATGGGGGAGGTAAGGATGCATCCGATGTCATATCGTAGATATATGTGGAAATTTGAGTATTGATGACCAGCTGTACACTCGTGACTTTAGTCGAGTGAGGCTTCACAATTAAGACGTTATAGTTTCTTTTCCTTATCATATTCGATAGGCTGGATAGTCTCCAAAACGGGAGCATTATCCAGCCTTGTTGCGTAAGAAAAGACTGTATGTGTCAAATACTTAAAAGAATTTTATTATTGCATTCAAAATAAATTAAAATATGAAGAAAAAATATGATCTATATTGGAATGATGATATAGTATGTGTTATGATGATTTAAACAATAAAAATAATATTTTACTATAGATTGCGGAAAGCGTTTGTGGATTGGGGGGAAGCGAATGGGAACCATTGAGTATGATAGCGTTATTCCTTTGTACCAGCAGATTATTGATGCTGTGAAGAAAGATATAACGACAGGCGTCTATAAGTCCGGAGAAAAGCTTCCGATCGAGAGTAAACTGAGTGAAATATACAGTGTCAGCAGAATTACAATACGACGGGCAATTGATGAGCTTTGTAGTCAGGGATTGGTTGAGAAGAAACAGGGAAAAGGAACATTTGTCTGCACAAAAACGATTTATAAATCTTTGAATACGGAAAAAATCAGTTTTACGGAGCTATGCATTGCAAACGGAATGAAGGCAAGCTCAAAACTTCTTAGTGCAAAAGTGGTGTGTCCGAAAGACCATACGGTTTTGGCAGAATTGGGCCTGAAGCCGGGAGAACAGGCTGTTGAAATTGTTCGTTTACGTTATGCGAATGAGCGACCGATTGTTATTGAGACAAATGTTTTTCCCATGGAATATGCGTTTCTGTTAAATGTGAACTTAGATCATGATTCTCTATATCGATATTTACGAGAGGAAAAAAAGGTAAATATTTTTCCGGGAAAGCTGTCCTTGAGAATTGTACGTACAAATGCGAAGCAGTCGAAAATGTTGGAAGTTCCGCGGAACACGCCGGTATTAAATACATTTGGTTATGCGCTGACAGAAAATGGAAAGGTGCTTCATACGATTCAAAATGTAGGGTACGGCGAGGACTTTGATTTAGTTATTCGCTGATGAATTCTTAATTCTTTGACCGGGAAAGGATGGTATTCCTTTCCCGGTTTTTCTTTTTTACCGCCGGCGTCATTGACCCTATTTTGTTAAAGAGTTAAAATTAAATAAATGACAACAAGATATTGATATAGATTTCAGTTTGAACAGTTCAGTTTGAACAGTTTAGTTTCATCAGTTTAGCTCCAACAGTTCCTCTCCAACAGGAAGTTACAACGATTCGATTGATTTTCATGAATGTAGTCAAGAATGTACCGGTGAATGAAAGAGGAGTTGCATTTGAGAAAAAAACTATTTTTGATCATATCAATACTGGCTGCTTTATTTGTATTTATCGGCGCCCGGAGAACACATTACTATCCCTTTATGCGCTCAATCGAACTTGATCAGTCCAATGTGCTGGATGTGGTGGATCAGGAGAACGGGATGGTCGCAATCTGGGACAGGCAGCTTCTTTTTGCATCGCATGACCGGGAACTGATCCGGATCATTTCCACCGATATCAACGGAGTGCAGAGTGAGCCCCGCGTCGTTGCGTCCGACGGGGCCGATGTCTATGCAATTGTCGGGGATATCTACAACGATTATAATTATTACAGTAATGAAAAACTTCTGAAATATTCTTCTTCGGGCAAATATCTCGGTGAACTGTACATACAGAATTATGACGAGAATCAGCGCATCAATTCCAATCAGCTCAAGGATGTCGTGGTTCGCGACGGATACGCATATATCACAAAGATCCAGGACAGCAGCATTCAGCTGATCCGGGTCAGCGCTGATTCGGTCAATGAAGATTCCGAGACGGAATACACGGTTGCAGCGTCGGTTACGGCTCCTGAGATAATTCAGGCAGGAGAGTATAATATCGATGAGAACCGGATAGAAATCTACAATCGCTTTGGCGAGGTCTATTACTATGACATGTCTGAGCATGAGCTCAGTTTTCATCCTGACATAATTCACACCCAATTTCACAATCAAAGCTGGAGTGCGTCGATCACATTTTCCACGTTTACCAGGATTATGGATATCCTGTATCATCTGGGCGCGGTTATTCTTGTGATCACCGTTCTGTATGCCGTTTTCCGGATTGTTTCCACCGGTTATCTGAACCGATATAAGATCGCAATCGCTTTTATTGGACTCTTTTTATCGGTTGTGGCGTATTACACCGGCATAACGCTGAAAGAATTTGATGAAGAACAACGGCTTAGAACCATTTCCGCCGCCGAAGCCGTCTCGGCAGGTTTTCGCTATTTTGCCATGGATGAACTCAGCGTTCTTGGAGGCAAAGAGCCGGAAGATTTCAAGACGGAAGAGCTGAGAGACAGGACGGAATGGATTGGCCCTTACCTTCAGGAAGTCTGCAGGGCAAACGGGAAAGAGATGGGAATGTATGCTCAGATCTATGCATTTGATAAGGGCGGAGAAGCATATCTTATCGCAGATTCCTACAATGAGTATATTCTCGGAACGCTGTACACGGATCTTTCGATTGCTGCCGACGACAATCCCGATTCATCGCACATAATGGGTTATACGGTCGAAAAGGAAGTGGACGGAATCTATGGTTTTGTCCATTCTCCGATCTATGATAACGAGAACAACATGGTCGGATTCCTCGAAATGGGAAGTGAATATGGCAAGCTCCGAAATGACCGGATCCGCAGAGTGATCGGCTCGGCAATGCAGCTGGTTTCTTTTGTTGTATTTGCTGTCATGCTCGTCGATGTGATCCGAAAGTACTCCAGGGAACTGAGGGAGTATACGGCCATCCGGAAAAGCCAGCCCAGAGAGGCAAAATACTGCCTGAGCAATACCTATGATTTTCTGGTGACCGGACTGGTATATATGGACGGTATGATGATGGTCATGGCGGTTTCCAGTATAAGCGCGAATTCGGATATCGACATGGCGCTCCTGTTCGCGATTCCATTCACTGCCTACCGCATCGGCTCCTGGCTGGGGTCTGTCATCACATCGATGCTTCTCGGCCGTTTTGGAGAGAGACGGATGGGTGTCGCCTCCGCGATCATCAGCGCCGCTTCCTTTGCCGGTATGGTGTTCTCCATTCACCGGGGAAATATTTATTTCTTTGCGGTATGTAAGTTCCTGGAAGGAATCTTCCTCGAAAGCGTTCTGTATGCGCTGGCAGAAGGAATTCCCTATGAGATCGAGGACATGGATCGCAGAAATAAAAAGATTTCGGAGAGTCAGAGTGCGACCGAGGCTGCGACCCTGATCTTTACGATGATTGCGGGTCTTGTTGCATCTTCCCTCGGTTTTTCCTGTATGTACGGTATCGGGGTGATTGTCTGCGTATTGTTGATCCCGTTCAGTTTTGTCATCTTTGAAGATGAGGAGGATGATGAAGAGGTCAAAACGCTGCAGGTCTGGAAGGCTTTTGCCCGGCCGCGTGCTCTGATCTATATCCTTCTGATGGTACTCACCATTTCATTTGCCACCAGCTATGATGAGTATCTGTTCCCGCTGATTTCGGAAAATGCCGGACTTACCGAGATCGAGATGACCAGCATCGGTGTATTCTCCGTCACAATCACCTATTTCGCTGAGAGCATCGTGGAGATATTTAACAAATGGCATCCTCTGAAAGCCATGATCACCGCGCTGTCGGTCTGCGGCATTGCAATCATGCTTCTGATTCTGAACACGAATGTTGTGTTTGCCACGATCGTTCTCTTTATCGTCTGCGTCATGATCCGTGTCGTTGAAGTGCACCGGATCAGCTGGCTGATTGGCCTGACGGAAAATGACGGCGTGGAAGGAAAAGATGTTCTGGAGAATTATTTTGCTTTGGAAGACGGGTTTAAGGTCCTGCACGGACCGGTTCTGGGACCGCTGTTCACCGTCTCATCGTCTGTCGCAGCCGGTTTCCTTGGGTTCTTGTGTCTTGTATCACCAAGAGTGTACGGAATGATTGCTGAAAAAATGAAAACAAATAACTCGAATGAGGAGGACTAATAATATGATGCCAAAAATTATGTTTCTGGGTATGGGAGTAGTGCCGCAGTCGTTGATGGATATACTCCTGAAGGAAAAAATGTTTGATCCGGATGATATGATCGTGATCGATAAAAACGAGAAAATGCTTGATTTTTTCAGATCCCGGGGCGGAAAGGAAGAGAACATTCACCGAATGATCATCAACCACGATAATTATCAGGAAATCTTTCAGCACTTAAATCGCGGGGACTTTTTATTGGATCTTGCGAATGAACTGGATGATTTCGTTCTGACCGAGGAATGTACCAAACGGGGTATTCATTTCATTACTACTTCGGACGGCTGGTTTCCGGTCAATAATCAGGCGAATCTGGACTATGAAGAACATCTTCAGGAGACGCTGAAACTGGCCCGGAAGAATCCGAAGACCCCTACAACCGTGCTGAATTTCGGAGTAAACTCCGGTGTGATCAACGTTTTGACCAAAAAAGCCCTTTGCGATATCGTGGAGGAGGATGATACTCCTTTTGTCGTGGAAAACCGGGAACATTTGAAAAATCTTATCAAAGAAGACCAATTTGCCCAGCTGGCCCGGGAACTCCGGGTGACGTATTTGATCGAGTCCGATTATGACACAACAGAGACCAATATTACCGAGCCCGCGCCAAACACGGTTTATTCCACCTGGAATGCAGTGGATTTCTATAATGAAATGGATGACAGGGCATCCATGATCGTGGGAACGGAAGTGAAATTATCCGAGGCGCTGAGAAGAATGGGGGCGGATGTGGATCAGATTTACGGTTTTGATCCGGACAGCAGATTGCTGCAGCTCAATTTTTCGGGCAAGTTTTCCAAAGTAAAAGCGGTCATCAATGATCAGATTATTGAGGGATGCGCCGATGATCACGAAGAACTCCACTCCATGCGTGAATACTTCTCTGTATGGGATGAAGATGGAGAACTGGAGTATGCCCCGTCTGCAATGTTTGTCTATCTTCCCTGCGAGATTGCGGTTAAAACCGTTCGGACAGAGAACGTCGATCACTACCATGTGATCGCTCTGGATGAGATCGTTTCCGGCGGTGAGGCTATTGGAATGCTGGTTGAGGGGAAAAACTTCAAAAGCAGATATGTTGGAACCGAAGCAAATCTTGAGGATGGATGTATCGGAACCCCGGTCGCATACCTTGTGGCGGTTTCCATCTTTGCCGCGCTGAAGTACATCTTCAAACATCCGAATGAGGGAATCCTTTATCCGGAGCAGCTGGACACCGATGAAGTGATCTCCTATATTGCACCGTATCTTCCGGTGATTTCCGGGGAATGCCGGCTTCTTGAACCGGACAAAAAGTAAACGTAAACGAACTCTGCTGTCAAAGAAGGATCAAGGGATGGATCAGGCCCTTGATCCTTTTTCATGGATCGAAAAGAAATATATCGATAGGGAAAGGATGAATTGACAAAATTCTGAATATTATCATTCTTATTCACTTTATACTGTTAAAAACAGATAAAATGTGATATGCTGTCAATATCATTGGCTTCAATCTATACATGACGGAAGGGGATGACAGCAGCATGTATTATCCGGACGAGGTAATCGAGGAAGTACGGTCCAGAAACGATATTGTGGACGTCATTTCCGGATATATAAAACTGAAAAAATCCGGTGCGAATTACTTCGGACTCTGTCCTTTTCACGGTGAAAAATCGCCTTCCTTCTCCGTCTCGCCCACCAAGCAGATGTATCATTGCTTTGGCTGCGGCGTCAGCGGAAATGTCATCACGTTCGTGATGAAATATGAGAATTTCACGTTCCGCGAGGCACTGGAGATGCTTGCGGACCGGGGCGGCGTCACTCTGCCGAAGATGCAGTACAGCCGTCAGCAGAAAGAACAGCAGGATCTGAAGAATACGATTCTTGAAATCAATAAGACCGCAGCAAACTATTTCTATCATCAGCTGAAGGCCCCGCAGGGCAAACGCGGATTGGATTATTTTGCGGGAAGACAGCTCAGCGATGAGACCATCCGGCATTTCGGTCTCGGATATTCCAACAAAACCAGCAATGATTTATATCAGTATCTGAAGAGCAAGGGATACAGCGATTCGGTGTTAAAGGAGACGGGCCTTGTCAGCTACAAGGAACGCGGCGTTTACGACAAGTTCTGGGACCGTGTGATGTTTCCGATTATGGATGCGAACAACCGTGTGATCGGTTTTGGCGGCCGCGTCATGGGCGACGGGGAACCGAAATATCTGAATTCGCCGGAGACGAAAGTGTTCGAGAAGAACCGGAATCTGTACGGTCTGAATTATGCGAGAACCACGAGAAAAAAATATATGCTTCTGTGTGAGGGATATATGGATGTGATCTCCATGCATCAGGCCGGATTCACCAATGCTGTGGCGTCGCTGGGAACCGCGCTCACCGAGAATCATGCCAAGATTCTGAAACGATACACCGATACGGTCATTCTGACGTATGACAGCGACGGAGCCGGGACCAAGGCGGCGCTCCGCGCGATCCCGATGCTTCGGGAGGTCGGAATTACGACCAAAGTTCTGAATATGAAGCCGCATAAGGATCCGGACGAGTTTATCAAGGCGGAAGGCGCGGAAGCCTTCGAGGCGCGGATCGAAGAGGCGAGAAACAGTTTTTATTTTGAAATCGACGTGCTGAAGCGGGATCTGGACATGTCCGACCCGGATCAGAAGACGGAATTCTATAACAAGACTGCCCGTAAACTGCTCGTTTTTGAGGAAGCTCTGGAGAGAGACAATTACACGGAAGCCGTCGCGAGAGAATTCATGATTCCGCAGGACAAGCTGCGGGGACTGGTCAATCAGCTGGCGATGAAATACGGTACCGGGCCGGAGAGTCAGGAAGGCTATTTCCGGAGCCGGACCGAACCGAAAAAAGATGCCTACGGTTTTCAGACACCGCAAAGTGTAAAATCCACCGGACGAAATCAGGAAGAGACAAGGGCCGGATCAAACGGACCGAACACGCAGAATTACGAGGAGAACAGCTTTATGCCGGATAATTTTATTCCGGACGGCTGGAATCCGGAGGACTACGCGTCGGACCCGGATGATTTCGGCGGATATGTGCCGGATGAGTTTGCGGATGCGGGAGAAAGACCGGATTCCGCCCGGTTCCGGGAGGCGGAAAACGGGGGACGGCGGACGCCGGAGCCGGTTCGGAGCGCGCCGAAAAGGAGAAGTGCTTCCGAGGAGGGACTTCGTCAGTCAGAGAGACTTCTTCTGACCTGGCTGATCGAAAAACCGGCGCTCTTTGAAAAACTGAGCGGCATCATCGGACCGGAAGATTTTGTGGAACCGCTTTACCGGAGAGCGGCGGAGGATGTATTCCGGGAACACGAAAACACGCCGGACGGCAGTGTCAATCCGGCAAAGATCCTGAATCATTTCATTGATGATGAAGGAAGCCAGGAAGAGGTGGCAAAGTTATTTAATTGCGATATCGCCGAATCCCTGGAGAATGAAGCACAGAAGAAGGCATTTTCCGAAACCGTGCTTCGAATCAAGAAAAACAGCATAGAACATCAGCTGGCATCCTGCACGGATATCGCAAAAATGCAGGAACTGATACACGCACAGCGGGATCTTACAAACCTCAGAGTTACGATGGACTGATCAAATGCAGTCTGTCTTGCCGTAATACCTTTTGCAGTTAAACAGGTGAACGAAGTCACAAAAACCACAAGGGGGAGCAAACATGGCCAGAACCAGGAGAACAGAGGACAGAGGAGAAATGATCATCGGGGACGCAGAGTTCGAAGCGAAGCTTCAGGAATTGCTGAAGCTTGCGCAGACGAAGAAAAACGTTCTGGATGAGCGTGACATTGTGCAGGTGTTCCGGGTCCCGAAACCGGATGAGATGGACCGGATTTATGAATTCCTCGACAGGAACGGTGTCGACGTGGTCGCGGAGGAGACCGACGAGGAATTTGATCCGGAGCTGGCTCAGGACATAGAGAATGACATCGAAGATGACAATCTGATGGACCATGAGGATGAGATATCCGAGGAAGACGTTGCGCTGGACGATGCTTCGATTGAGCGCATCGGTGAGGGAAGCAGTGTCACCGATCCGGTCAGAATGTATCTGAAGGAAATCGGAAAGGTGCCGCTTCTGTCCAGTGATCGGGAGATTGAGCTGGCAAGACAGATTGAAGAGGGAACCGACGAGGAGAAGAAACTGGCGAAAAATGAGCTCGCTCAGGCAAATCTCCGTCTGGTGGTAAGTATCGCAAAAAAATATCTCGGCAGGAAGCTTTCTTTCCTGGATCTGATTCAGGAGGGAAATCTCGGTCTGCTGAAAGCAGTTGAGAAATACGATTATCGAAAGGGATTTAAGTTCAGCACATACGCGACATGGTGGATCCGTCAGGCGATCACGAGAGCGATCGCGGATCAGGGAGATACCATCCGCAAGCCGGTTCACATGTACGAGACGATGAGCCGGCAGCAGCGCACGGCGCGGCAGCTTCTCCAGGAACTCGGAAGAGATCCGTCTCCTGAGGAGATCGCGGAGCGCATGGGCATCAAGGTCGAACAGGTGCGCAGGATCATGACGCTCGCACAGGATCCGGTTTCTCTTGAGACTCCGATCGGAGAAGAGGGTGACAGCCACATGGGCGATTTCATTCCGAATGACAATGTCCGCGTGCCGCAGGATGAGGCGGAGAAACAGTCGCTTCATGAGGAGATCATGGAGGCACTGGATACGCTGACCGACCGCGAGCAGCGGGTCCTCCGCATGCGTTTCGGTCTGGATGACGGAAAACAGCGCACCCTCGAGGAAGTCGGACAGACGTTCGATGTCACGAGAGAGCGAATCCGTCAGATCGAGGCAAAGGCACTGCGCAAGCTGAGACATCCCAGCAGAAGCAGAAAATTAAAAGATTTTCTGGATGAGTGACGCTGCCGCTGCGAAACCGCTTTGCGGTCCTTCCGCGGGATCGGGGCAGCCGCCGGAACCGGGCAAAACGCGCGGGCTTTGGCGCATATGCACGAAAATAAAGGAACAGACAAATCTATGACAGGAAATACAATCGAACTTTCCGCCCGGCTTTCTCTGGTGGCGTCCTTTGTGCGTCCCGGGGAGACCGCAGCGGATATCGGAACCGACCACGGGTATATTCCGATCCATCTGGTGCAGAGCGGCGTTTCGCCGCGGGCACTGGCGATGGATGTTGTTCCGGGACCACTGGAGCGGGCAGAACAGCACATCCGCCGGTACGGCCTTTCCGACCGGATCGAAACCCGGCTTTCCAATGGCTTTGAAAAAATGGTGCCGGGAGAGACCGATACCTGCGTGATCGCCGGAATGGGCGGACCGCTCGAGGAAAAAATCATCGAGGCCGGCTGGGCCTGCGTCCGCAGACTGAAGCATCTGATTCTTTCACCGCAGTCGGACATCATGGAATTCCGACGCTTCTTAAACCGGAAAGGTCTTGTAATTGTGCGGGAAAAGATGGTGAAGGACGCCGGGAAGTATTACACGGTGATGGATACGGAACTTCGCGAAGAGGGCAGCGCGCTTCCGGAAGACAGCATTTTCCTCCGGTTCGGGGCATGCCTGATCCGCGAAAAAGATCCTGTGTTCCGCGAATATCTCGAGAAAGAAAGGCAGGTCAGTCTGCAGATTCTCTCGGAACTGGAACATCAGGATTCCGGGCGGAGCAGAGAGCGCGCGCGGGAACTGCGGGAATATCTTGCGGCGATCAAGGAGGCAGAACATGAAATGCAGTGACGTCATTCTGGTATGCGAAAAACTGGTGCCGCTGTCTTATGCCGAAGAATGGGACAATCCGGGCTTTCAGACGGGCAGACACGATAAAGAGGTGTCAAAGATCCTGCTGGCGGTTGACCTGACCGACGCCGTTCTCGACGAAGCGGAGGCGCGGGGCGCGGATATGATCATAACCCATCATCCGCTGATCTTTAAGGGACTGAAACTGGTCAATGACAGCGACTTTGTGGGGAAACGGATTCTGCGGCTTGCGTCGAAAGACATCGCGTATTATGCGATGCACACAAACTTTGACTGCATGCCGGGAGGAATGGGCGACAGTGCCGGTAAAATGATGGATCTTCAGAATATGAAGGTTCTGGAGCCGACCGGAGCCGGCCCGGACGGAAAAGAATACGGAATCGGTGTGGTAGGGAATCTGCCGGCACCGATGACGCTGAGGGAGATCGCGGAATATACCAAAAAGGTGTTCCGTATTCCGCATGTTTCCGTTTTCGGAGATTTGGGTTCGGAGAAAATGATCCGGCGCGCCGCGATCCTTCCGGGCTCCGGCGGAAGCGATGTGGATGCCGCGGTGGCAAGCGGCGCAGAAGTCTACATTTCGGGCGATATCAGTCATCATCAGGGACTGGACGGTCTTGAGAAGGGCATTCCGGTCATTGACGCGGGACATTACGGTATCGAACACATATTTATGCCGGTGATGAAGGATTATCTGGAGGAGATTCTGACGGATGAAGTGGAGATCATGACGGCGGAGGAACATTTTCCGGCAGAGGTGATCTGAGGGAGGTATTCACATGCTTACGATCAAAATCGGAGAAGACACTTACGAAGTGGAACACGGAACTGCGATCCGTGAGTTGACGGACCGCTATGAGAATCCGGATGCGCCGAAGATTCTTCTGGCGGAGATCAACGGAAAGCTTCGCGAGCTGCATCGGCCCATCGAGGAGGCCGGAACGCTGACACCCATCACGGCACGCGATAAGAGCGGATTGTCCGCCTACAGCCGAAGCGCACTGTTTCTTCTGATGAAGGCATTTTTTGATGTATGCGGCAAGGATGATGTCAATCGTCTGAAAGTGCTGTTTTCCATCGGGAGCGGCCTTTATCTGGAACCGCGCAATAATCTGAATGTGACGCAGGAACTTCTGGACCGCGTGGATGCGGAGATGCGGAGACTGTCCGAGAGCCGGATTCCGATTCACAAGAGAAGCATCAATACCGACGACGCGATCGCGCTCTTCCACAAGCATCATATGTTTGACAAGGAACGGCTGTTCCATTACCGCAGAGCGTCCCGTGTCAATGTGTACAGCATCGAGAATTTTGACGATTACTTTTTCGGATATATGGTCCCGGATACCGGATATATCCGCACGTGGAAACTGGCTCTCTACGGAAAAGGATTTGTCCTTCTCCTTCCGACCGTGGAAGATCCGGACCGCATTCCGGAATTTTCTCCGAGTTCGAAACTGTTCGAAATTCAGAGGGAAGCGGATACATGGGGAGCAAAACTCGGTGTATTTGACGTGGGAACGCTGAATGACGCCATCGCAGAGGGAAGAACACAGGATCTGATTCTCATGCAGGAGGCGATTCAGGAAAAAAAGATCGGAGAGATCGCCGAAGAAATCTACCGGTCCGGCCGGAAGATCATTCTGATCGCGGGGCCGTCGTCCTCCGGCAAGACCACATTTTCCCACCGTCTGTCCATCCAGCTGGCTGCGCTCGGGCTCACGCCGCATCCGATCGAGACGGATAATTATTTTGTGGATCGCACGAGAACGCCGAGAGACGAGAACGGGAAGCTGGATTTTGAGTCCATCGACGCGCTGGACGTAGATCTTTTGTCCAGAGATATCAACGCGCTTCTTCGCGGGGAGCAGGTGGAACTTCCGAAATTCAATTTCCTTACCGGAACGAGGGAGTACAACAAGAATTTCCTGCAAATCGGAGAGGGAGACGTTCTGGTACTGGAGGGAATCCACTGCCTGAATGAAAAACTGTCCGGTGGTTTTCCGAAGGACAAGAAGTTCAAGATCTATATCAGTGCGCTGACTCAGCTGAACATTGACGAGCACAACCGGATCCCGACGACCGACGGAAGACTGATCCGCCGCATCATCCGCGACGCGAGAACAAGAGGCCACGGTGCGCAGGCGACGATCGCGATGTGGGACAGTGTTCGCCGGGGAGAGGAAAAGAACATTTTCCCGTATCAGGATGAGGCGGATGTGATGTTTAACTCGGCGCTGCTGTACGAGCTGTCGGTGCTCAAACAGTTTGCGGAGCCGCTCCTCTACAGGGTGCCGCGGGACAGCGAAGAGTATCCGGAGGCGAAACGTCTGCTGAAATTCCTCAGCTATTTCCTTGGCGTTTCGAGCGAGACCGTTCCGAACAATTCCCTGCTCCGGGAGTTTGTGGGCGGAGGATGCTTCGGCGCATAAAGAGAAGAAGAGACAGAGATCTCATTTGACAGAGAGAATAAAAGATGATAAAGTAACGGATGTTCTGAGCAGGACAGATGGTCGCTGCCGTAAGTGCCGAAAGGCCGCGGGAGAGGAAAGTCCGGGCTTCGCAGGGCAGGATGCCAGATAACGTCTGGTGGAGGTGACTCCCAGGACAGTGCAACAGAAATAAACCGCCATGATTTCATGGTAAGGGTGGAAAGGCAGTGTAAGAGACTACCGCCCGCGTGGTAACAGGCGGGGCACATGTAAACCCCATCCGGAGAAAGACCGAACAGAGAACATATGGCGGCCCGTCAGTTCTCGGGCAGGTCGATTGAGCCTGGTGGCGACATCAGGTCTAGATAGATGACCATCCAAAGACATAACCCGGCTTACCGTTCGGCTCAGAACTCTAATAATATAGTATTTCTGATAAACTCAGAAGATTCGTTCGAGAGATTATTTCAGAAGATCAATTCAGAAAAATAATTCAGAAGAGAAACGATATACACCTGATCCCGGGAAAAAGACTATACGCACCGGATCAGGGGATATACCGCGGGATAAAAAAGAGAAGGCAATCGGCTTTGGCGTCCGATTGCCTTCTCTTTTTTATTTCCTAGGAAATTTCTCCGAAATTCCCTAGGAAATAAAAACGCTCCGCGAGGATGCGCACGCCGCTGTAAGGAAGCTGTCACCTAACGGTGACCAGCGGCGGCGCGCAAAGTCCGCGGGGCTCCCCTCAGGACTGAGGGGATGGGGGAGCCGAAGTCCGCTTGCGGACTTTGTTCATCCCTTTTTCGCGTACTTTTCGTCGCAGTATTTGCAGCGGTAGGTTCCCTTTTCCTCATCGGCGAGATAGAAGACCTGCGGGAGTTCCTGCTCGATGGTAGTGATGCAGCGGGGATTGTGACATTGAATGATGTTGGTGACCATCTTCGGGAGAGAGAGTTTCTTCTTCTCCGCAACGACGCCGTCACGGATGATGTTGACCGTGATGGTGTGGTCGATATAGCCGAGTGCGTCCAGATCGACAAGATCCAGTCCGCCTTCGATTTTGATGATGTCCTTGCGGCCCATGGCCTTGCTCTTTGCATTTTTGATGATGGCAACCTGGCATTCCAGTTTGTCCAGTCCGAGCATGAAATAGATGTCAAGGCTCCTGCCCGGTTTGATGTGATCGAGGACGATGCCTTCGCCCAGTCCGCTTATGTTCAGCATGGTTTTTCTACCCCCAGAAGTGTCATAATCAGTGCCATTCTCACGTAAACTCCGAACTGTACCTGCTTGAAGTAAGCGGCACGCGGATCATCGTCAACTTCCACGGTGATCTCATTGACACGCGGAAGCGGGTGGAGAACATACATGTCATCTTTGGCCAGTTTCATTTTCTTCGCATCCAGAATATAGAAGCCTTTCATGCGGAGATAATCTTCTTCATTGAAAAAACGTTCTCTCTGTACTCGGGTCATATAGAGAACATCGAGTTCCGGGATGACATCGTCCAGGCTGACGACTTCTTTGTACTCGATGCCTTTCGGATCCAGAACATCTTCTTTAATATAATCCGGCACACGCAGTTCCGGTGGAGAGATCAGGACAAAACGGACTCCCTCATAGCGGGAGAGCGCATTGATCAGAGAATGAACGGTACGGCCGAATTTTAAGTCGCCGCACAGGCCGACGGTCATATGATCCAGTCTTCCCTTTAAGGTACGGATGGTCATGAGATCGGTCAGTGTCTGGGTCGGATGCTGATGTCCGCCGTCTCCGGCATTGATTACCGGGATACCGGATTTTGATGCTGCGACGATCGCCGCGCCTTCTTTCGGGTGACGGATCGCTGCAATATCAGCGAAACAGGAAATAACGCGGATGGTGTCCGATACGCTCTCGCCCTTTGAGGCGGAACTGGACTGTGAAGAAGAAAAGCCGATGACGCTTCCGCCGAGGTTCAGCATTGCTGTCTCGAAACTGAGGCGTGTCCGTGTGCTCGGCTCGTAGAAGAGCGTTGCAATCTTCTTTCTGTCACAAACGTGAGCGTATTTGTCCGGGTCCGACATGATATCTGTGGCGAGATCCAGAAGCTGATTGGTCTCCTCTACAGAAAAATCCAGCGGATTAAGCATGTGTCTCATGTGATTCTCCTTTGGTGCCAGTCTTCAGTTGTCGGAATGATTATATAGCAAATGATCGGGAAATTCCACATGGGATTCCGATGAGATCTTCGGTCAAAAAACAGACATTATTGGGTGGTTTTTGTAAGGATTAAGTAATAAGGCGGAATATGGTTTTTGTGGTAAACTATCCTAAGGTTAACCAAAGACGACGGAGAGAAGAACGGATTTGCGGTCAATATTTCCAACGGTTCGGAAAGAGAGAGGAGCGGTCATATGGAAGAGAAACCGGTGATCCGGGTGAAAAATCTTTATAAGATCTATCACGTCGGTGAGACAGCGGTTCATGCACTCGACGGACTCAGCTTCGATATCCGGCGCGGCGAATTCTGCGCGATCGTCGGGCCTTCCGGATCAGGAAAGTCCACTCTTTTAAATATGCTGGCCGGGCTGGAACCGCCGTCCCGCGGAGAAATCGTGATTGCGGGAACACATATCGAGCACATGACGGAAAATGAGCTGGTTGCATTCCGCAGGGAACGGGTCGGGTTCATTTTCCAGTCCTACAATCTTCTTCCGACGATGAATGCGCAGGAAAATGTGGCATTTCCGCTTTCGTTCCGGCGCATGCGGCCGGAGGAGAGAATGCGGATTGCGGAAGAATATCTGAAGCTGGTCGGGCTCGGAAAGGTCATGGACCATATGCCGGGACAGATGTCCGGCGGTCAGCAGCAGCGTGTCGGTATCGCCCGGGCTCTGGCGGTAAAGCCGGAGATCATATTTGCGGATGAACCCACCGGAAATCTGGATTCTCACACGACGATGGATGTGCTGAAACTGATGCAGAACATCGTCCGGGAACAGAGGCAGACGCTGGTTATGGTTACGCATGACAATCAGATTGCGTCATATGCGGACCGGCGTTTTCATATTGTGGACGGAAAGATCCACACGATCGACTGAGGGAAAAGATGTTTTTTTATGGATCGCCTGACGGTCGGACCGGATAAGAAATGGTTCCGGCAGGTTTTGAAAGCAGAAAGACGAACCGGCCGCCAAACGGAGATTGATGAATCGGGGAAAAGAAATATGAAAAAGAAATGGTGTAAGTATGTCGTTCGGACCGCACAGGTTCTGCTGGCCGCGGCGGTGATCAGTTTTGCGCCGGCAGCGGTACGGAATACCGAATCGGCAGATCATACGGCACCGGGGGCTCTCTTTGACGGAGAATTTCCGATGCGGGCCGAGGCGGCCATGCTGGATGTGACATCCTTTAATGACGGGAGAATCACGACCAGCAAAGTTCCGCGGGCAAGAGCGGGACAGAAGATTAAGATCTCGATGGTTGTCCACGGCGATGAGTCGTACGACATCAAGAATCTGAAGGTGACGCTCTGCACACCGGATGAGTCCCAAAGCATCATGGAGGATCAGAATCTCATCCGGGAGAAAGACGATGAGGACGAGGAAGACACGTACTTCCGCTATGTGGATTCCCAGTATCCGTTTGAGGCAGATTCCGATACATTTAAGGAGAAGACCATCGGAAACATCGGAAAGGGAAAGGCGAAGTCGGTCACATTGACCTACCGGCTGAGAAAAGATCTCTCGGAAGGATATTATCAGGCTTTTTTCCGTTTTGAGAGTGACGGGGACGCGCATGTGCCCAACTGGACAAGCGGCGTCAATATCTGGGTTTCCCCGGCATCGGATAAGGACAAGGATGATGAGGACAAGTCGACGCTGGATTATGATTTCCGGATCGGCGATGACCAGTTTACACCGTATGCGCTGCATTCGGAGGTCATGGATTTTGATGTCAATTTCACCAATATCGGACAGCGGAAGGCCCATGATGTTACCGTTGACATGCAGGTGGACGGGGATGTCACAAAATTCCCTTTCGATATCAATGAGGGAAATTATCAGCGGAAACTCGGCGATATGGAATCCGGGGCGAGAACATCCGCCCACTACAGTATGGCGGTTCGGGAAGATGTGACCGGCGGCTTCTATCCGATCCATTATCAGGTCCGCTGGCGGGAGGAAGAAAACGGCGAGTATTCCGAGCCGAAAGATCTGGTGTTCTACGTCCGTGTAAAGGGAAAGAAGGATGACAATGATCTTGATAAGGATGCAGGCGAGCAGGACCGCAGCAAGGCGCGAATTGTTGTGGATTCCTTCCGCACCGAGCCGGAAGAGGTCTATGCCGGTCAGCCGTTTGAACTTCATGTGACGATGAAAAATGCGTCCGGCAGCATCGGTGCATCGAATATCATGCTGAATTTCGTGTCGGAAGAGGTGGAATCCACGCCGATCTTCACATCGTCCAGCGGCGGGTCCAGCAAGGTGATCAACAGCCTCGGCCCAAACGGGTCTTCGGAGCTGGTGTTGCAGTACACACCGTCACCCATTGCGGCGCAGAAGTCGTATAAGATGACGATCAAGGAAGTCTACGACAGCCCGGAGTTTAAGAATGCCTCCGCGGAAGTCAGCATTGCCATCCCGGTCAAACAGGAACCGCGTTTTACAACCGGAACCATTGAAGTGATGCCGGACAATGTGACGGTGGGCAATGAATCCAATGTCATGTTCGGAATCAATAACACGGGAAAGGTGATTCTCTACAACGTGACGGCGCGCTTTGAAGGCGCTTCCATCGAGACCCGTGACGCCTATGTCGGCAATATCAAGCCCGGTGAGACCGGAAATGTGGATGCCATGCTGAAGGGCGTCGCTCCGACGGAGGATGACGGAAAGATCCGGATCATCATTTCTTACGAGGATGAAAACGGCGAGATCACCGAGTCAGAGAAGGAACTGACGCTGATGGTCACCGAGCCGGTGCCGGAGATGGATTATACGGGGATGGAGCCGGAGATCGAGGAAGATACCGGATCCGGACGGAATAAGATGATTGCGGCAGCTCTGATCGGTGCGGTCGCAGCGGCGGGGATCTTCTTCTGGCACAGAAAGCGGAAAAAGAAAGAAGCCGAGAGAAAGAGACGGGAAGAGGAAGCCATTGACGGCGGGGACGGTCAGGACAATACTTCCGGTCAGTAGAACGTGAATGGATCTCCTGCTAAATAAGGCGGTCTGATTATTCCGCAAAGAGAAAAAGCAGCAGACAGTAGAAACCGCAGCGAACACAGAACAGACACAGAAACAGCAGGTACAGCAGGCATAGACACAGAAGCAGGCACAGGTACAGAAACAGGTACAGCGGCAGAGATAACCGCCGGTGAAGGAGAAGAAAGGAGGCTGCAGAGAAATGAGTTTTCGGGATCTTTTGAAAATCAGTCTCGGCAGCCTCAGCAGACGGCGCCTGAGGACATTTCTCACGGTGCTCGGCGTCTTTATCGGCGTGACGTCCATTGTGGTCATGCTGAGCCTTGGAATCGGACTGAAGCAGTTTTTTATGTCCTCTGTCGAACAGCTCGGAAGTCTGACGCAGATTACCGTCTATAATTACGGGGACGCGACGCAGGACAAGAATGCGGAGTCAAAGTTTCTGACGGACGAGAAGGTGGACAGTTTTCGTTCTATTCCGCATGTTCAGGATGCCTATCCGGTTCTTGAGACCAGCGTTCTGATGAAACAGGGACCGTATGAGGCAAATGTCACCCTGACCGGAATTCCGATCCGGGCCATGCAATCCATCCAACTTCGGGAGGGAACGTATCCGAAGGAGTCGGATAACGGTGTGAAGCTTCTGGTCGGCAATATGGTCGGAACCAGTTTCTTTGATCCGAAAGCGTCGAACCGGTATGACTTTGATATGGACGGTATGGAACAGAAGGTTGATTTTCATCTGCCGATGTTTACCATATTCGATACAGACTCTTATTATGCGGCGAAGAATCCGGCATCCGGAGACGACGGGACCAAACCGACCGCACCGAAAAAATACATTCTGGACACGGTTGGTTACATTGAAGGCAAAGAGGGTTCCTGGAACCGATACAGTTACAGCGTGATCACGGATCTGGATCAGCTGAAAGCGCAGCTTCGGAAAATATACCGAAAACGGGCGATTCCGGGGCAGCCGACGAACAAAAAGGGAAAGCCTTACCGCTACTTTATTTACAATGAGGCGAGAGTCGACGTCGATGATATGGAGGAAGTTGAGATCGTCCAGAAGACGCTGCAGGATATGGGATATCAGGCGACAAGCCAGATGGAATATCTGAAGCAGACACAACAGACTTCAAACATGATTCAGGCAGTTCTCGGCGGAATCGGAGCGGTATCGCTTCTCGTTGCCGCCATCGGCATAGCCAATACGATGATGATGTCGATCTATGAGAGAACCAGAGAGATCGGCATCATGAAAGTTCTCGGATGCGATATGCGCGACATCCGCAGCATGTTTCTGATCGAGGCAGGTCTCATCGGCCTGTTGGGCGGAGTATTCGGTCTGGTATTCAGCTATGGGATTTCCGTGGTGATCAACCGACTTCTGGGCGGTGCGATCGCCGGGAGTGAGTTTGGAGGAGATACGGCGTCCGTTGCCATATCGGTCATCCCGATCTGGCTTGCGGCAGCAGCCCTCCTGTTTGCTGTTCTTGTCGGAATGGCAGCGGGCTTCTTCCCGGCTCAGCGGGCAATGAAGCTCAGTCCGCTCAGCGCTATCCGCAATGACTAACGGAATAAATAAAATCAAATGATGGATCTCCGGATCCGGCTGTCAGAGGCCGGATCCGGAGATTTTTTGTGGTATAAGAAAGTGCTTCACACTTTCCCATACCGCATAAGCTCTCCGCGAGGATGTGCACGTCCCGCGAAAAAAAAAGTATCATCTGCGCTTGCGATCATAAAAATGGGTGTAGAATCAGAATGTGAGGCTCCATGAAAGCGGGTTATAGCCGACATAAAAATGATGTATAATAATACATAAAACACCAAAATATGCAATGTTTTGTGAATATTACATCGCGGCCGGATTCTCGTCATAATGTCTATATATGCATCAAAAATGGATAATAACACCTAATAAGTGCATAAAGATGTAATAATATGCAATAAATATGCAAAATGTGGTTGCATAATATTCAATGAGGCGATATAATCGGTTCAACTTCAGGAGAAATCACCCGGAGGAATTGTATGGCGGGACCCGATAACTCCAGGTAAGAATGGAGCGGGGCGCACACCGGAACTCAATATCATGACAGGGAGGATACAGACTATGGCAGAGAAAAAGTATAACAAAATCGTGCTTGCATATTCCGGAGGACTTGACACATCGGTTCTTATTCCGTGGCTGAAAGAGCATTACGGTGCTGAGATCATTGCGGTATCGGCGGATGTCGGTCAGGGAGCGGAGCTGGACGGACTGGAAGAAAAGGCAAAGAAAACCGGCGCTTCCAAGCTTTATATCCTCGATCTGAAGAAAGAGTTTGCGGAAGAGTACATTGTTCCGACCATTAAGGCCGGCGGCGAATACGAGAAATACCTTCTCGGAACATCCTTCGCCCGTCCGATCATCGCAAAGAGAATTGTCGAGATCGCAAAGAAAGAGGGTGCGGACGCCATTGCCCACGGATGTACCGGAAAGGGCAACGATCAGGTTCGATTTGAACTTGCGATCAAGCACTTTGCTCCGGCCATGGATGTCATTGCACCGTGGCGTTTCTGGGAGCTGGATTCCCGTGAGAAGGAGATCGAATATGCGGAAGCACACAACATTCCGCTGAAGATCAGCAAGGAGACCAACTATTCCAAGGACAAGAATCTTTGGCATCTGAGCCATGAAGGTCTGGATCTGGAAGACCCGGCGAACGAGGCTCCGATCAATAAAGAGGGATTCCTGGAACTCGGCGTTTCTCCGGAAAATGCCCCGGACAAGGCTACCTACGTGGAGATCCATTTTGAGAAGGGTGTGCCGACTGCGGCGGACGGCAAGGAGATGGATGCGCTCAGCCTGATCGAGTATCTGAACGGTATCGGCGGAGCAAACGGAATCGGCATTCTGGATATCGTCGAGAACCGTCTGGTCGGAATGAAGAGCCGCGGCGTATATGAGACTCCGGGCGGAACCATTCTCTATGCGGCACACAGCAAACTGGAAGAGATCACACTGGACAAGGAAACCTCCCACTTCAAGGCGATTGCGGCACAGAAGTTCGGCGAGCTTGTCTACAACGGTCAGTGGTACACACCGCTTCGCAAGGCGCTGAGCGCTTTCGTGGATTCCACACAGGAGACCGTTACCGGCGACGTGAAGCTGAAACTGTACAAGGGCAACATTATCCCGGCTTCCGTGACCAGTCCGTACAGTCTGTATTCCTCCGGAATGGCAACCTTTGATGAGGACGACTGCTACAATCAGGCAGATTCGGCAGGATTCATCAATCTTTACGGCCTTCCGCTTAAGGTTCGCGCACTGAATGACGCAGAACTTGCGGCAAAGACCGGAAAGCATTTCCCGGACGTGGAATAATTTTAGGGCAGGAAGTGAGGACATCAGATGGCAAAAATGTGGGCTGGACGGTTCAGCAAGACAACCGATAAGACTGTGGATGATTTCAATTCATCCCTTCCGTTTGACAACCGTCTTTATCGGGAGGATATCACCGGTTCGACGGCACATGCGAAGATGCTCGGAAAGCAGGGAATCATCCCGCAGGACGAGGCGGACCGCATCGTGAAGGAACTCGGTGTGATTCTGAAAGAGATCGAAGAGGGAAAGATTGCATTTTCCGATGATGCGGAAGATATTCATATGTTTGTGGAACAGATTCTGACCGAGCGGATCGGCGACGCGGGAAAGCGTCTTCACACCTCGAGATCCAGAAATGATCAGGTCGCACTGGACATGAGACTGTACGTCAAAAAAGAGATCCGGAACATTCACGCCCTGATCCTCGACATGATGCAGGCATTGAACGATTCCGCCGGAAAGCACACGGAGACGGTGATGCCGGGATACACGCACCTTCAGAGGGCGCAGCCGGTCACTTTCGGCCATTATATGATGGCTTACGCGAATATGCTGAAAAGGGATGTGAAGCGACTGGAGAACACCTATGAGCTGATGGATGAAATGCCTCTCGGCTCGGGTGCTCTGGCCGGCACGACCTATCCGATCGACCGTGATTATGTCCGGGAGCAGCTCGGATTTGCCGCTGTGACCGATAATTCTCTGGACGGTGTTTCGGACCGCGATTACTGCATCGAGCTCTGCTCGGACCTGTCGATTCTGATGATGCACCTTTCCCGCCTGTCCGAGGAGATCATCCTCTGGTGTTCCTGGGAATTCAAGTTTATCGAACTGGATGACGCATTTTCCACCGGAAGCTCCATCATGCCGCAGAAAAAGAACCCGGATGTGTGCGAGCTGATCCGCGGCAAGACCGGAAGAGTGTACGGCGCGCTGATGACGTGCCTGACCTTCCTGAAGGGTCTTCCGCTTGCCTACAATAAAGATATGCAGGAAGACAAGGAAGCGGTGTTCGATGCCATTGACACGGTGAAAATGTGTCTGAAGGTTCTGAAACCGATGTTCGAGACCATGACCGTTCTTCCGGAGAATATGAAGAAAGCCGCCAGCCGCGGATTCATCAATGCGACGGACTGTGCGGACTATCTCACCAAAAAAGGCGTTCCGTTCCGCGATGCATACCATATCACCGGACAGCTTGTCGGCGAGTGTGTAAAGAAGGAAAAGGGACTGGGCGACCTGACACTCGAAGAATTCCGTCAGCACTCCGAGCTGTTCGAGGAGGATGTCTACCACGCCATTGATCTTTCCACCTGTGTGAAGGGGAGAAAGTCATTCGGCGGACCGGCACCGGAGGAAGTTGAGCGGCAGATCGGCGTGATCGGATCATTTATCGAGGCGCACCGGGCGTTTGAATCTTAACCGAAGAATAAAGCAGAAGAAAGGCGGTATCCTATGGCAAAACCTCTTGTATACATCGATGGACAATCCGGAACAACGGGACTTCAGATAGCGGACAGACTGGGCAGCAGAACTGATATTGAGCTTTTGAAGATTTCGGATGAGAAGCACCGGGATGTGGAAGAGAGAAAGAGAATCATGAATGAGGCGGATATCGTTTTCTTCTGCCTTCCGGATGATGCGGCGAAGGAGGCCGCGGAACTCGTGGTGAATCCGAAGACACGCATCATCGATGCGGCGACCGTTCACCGTGTTGCCCCCGGCTGGGACTACGGTATTCCGGAACTCTCCCCTGAGAAAAGAGCGGCGATTGCGGCATCGAAGCGGGTGGCGAATCCGGGATGTCACGCCTCCGGTTTTGTGATTCCGGTCTATGCATTGGTGGAAACGGGTGTGATCCCGAAAGACCTTCCGCTGACCGCATTTTCCCTGACCGGATACTCCGGCGGCGGAAAGAAGATGATAGCGGAGTATGAGGACGAAGGCCGTCCGGCAGAGCTGTCAAGCCCGAGAATTTACGGACTGACACTCAAACACAAGCACATTCCGGAAATGCAGAAGATCTGCGGACTGACCCATGCGCCGGTATTCCTTCCGGTAGTGGATGATTACTACAAAGGAATGGCGGTCACAATCATGTTCCACAACAGTCAGCTGAACGGCGTAACGAGCGCGCAGGATGTTCAGAAGAAACTGGCGGAGTGGTATGCGGATGCAGCGATGGTGCAGGTGCACGAGTTTGGATATGACGGCATGATCGCGGCCAACACTCTTGCCGGAAGTGACAAAATGCAGCTGATCGTGAACGGCCACGAGGATCAGACCATTGTGACCGCACTGTTTGACAATCTTGGAAAGGGAGCCAGCGGTTCCGCTGTTCAGAACATGAATATCATGCTCGGCTTCAACGAGACAGCCGGACTGAACGTGTGATGGTGCCGGAAATCACGTAACGGCATTCACGTGAAGGTATTCACAGAGAAAATGACAGGAACCGAAATGAGACAGGAGGAAAAGAAATGACCATTATGCCGGAAGAGAGAGCAAAGATACTGGTTGAGGCGCTTCCGTATATTCAGGAATATACCGGACAGATCATTGTTGTAAAATACGGCGGAAACGCCATGACAAGCGAAGAACTGAAGCAGGATGTCATCAAGGACATCGTCCTTCTGAACATGCTGGGTATTCATGTCGTTCTCGTGCACGGGGGCGGCCCGGAAATTTCTGCGATGCTGAAGAAGATCGGACATGAGTCGAAGTTCATCAACGGACTCCGATACACCGATCAGGTGACCATGGACATTGTTCAGCAGATTCTCTGCGGAAAAGTCAATAAGAATCTGGTCAGCCTTCTGGACAAGGCAGGCGGCCACGGCGTGGGTCTCGGCGGCATGGACGGCGGTCTCTTCCGCGCAGTGAAGAAGGTGGATCCGGACGGAACCGACTACGGCCAGGTCGGCGATATTGTGGAGGTTCATCCGGAGATTGTGACCGATCTTCTGGCAAAGGGCTATATTCCGGTTGTGTCTTCGGTAGCCGCGGGCATGAATGATGACGAGAATTTCAATATCAATGCCGATACCGCAGCGGAAAAGCTTGCCGTTGCACTCCATGCAAAGAAACTCATTCTTCTCACGGATGTCAAGGGCCTTCTCCGTGACCCGAAGGACGACAGCACTCTGATCCCGGAACTGAAAGTATCGCAGGTTCCGGCGCTGATCACGCAGGGTATCATTTCCGGCGGAATGATCCCGAAAGTGGACTGCTGCGTCGAAGCGGTCCGTCAGGGTGTCGAGAGAGCCAATATTCAAGACGGCCGTGTGCCGCATTCCATCCTGATCGAGCTTCTCAGCTCCGAGGGTGTCGGAACCATGTTCTCATAAGCGCATAAGAGGGAAAAGGGGGAGAATAACGATGAGTTTTCAGGAAATCAAAGATCGCGAGGCAACCTATGTCATGCAGACTTACGGCCGTTTTCCGGTGTGCTTCGATCACGGTGACGGCGCGGTTCTCGTGGACGTCGACGGAAAAGAGTATGTGGATCTGACCAGCGGCATCGGCGTAAACTGTCTCGGCTACCACAATCCGAAGGTGACGGCGGCGGTGACGGAGCAGGCGAACAAGCTGATGCATGTCTCCAACCTTTATTATACCGAGCCGATGATCAACGCGGCGGAAAAACTGGTGAAGGCGACCGGTATGTCCCGGGTGTTCTTCGGAAACTCGGGCGCGGAGGCGAACGAGGGAATGATCAAGATTGCCCGGAAGTATTCCCATGACAAATACGGTGACGGCCGAAGCAAGATCGTGACACTGGTCAATTCCTTCCACGGGCGCACCATCACCACACTGAAGGCGACCGGTCAGGATCATTTCCACCAGAATTTCTTCCCGTTTACCGAGGGCTTCGATTATGCGGAGGCAAATGATCTCGAGGACCTGAAGAAAAAGGCCGGGAAAGATACCTGCGGTGTGATGATGGAGCTGATTCAGGGTGAATCCGGCGTCCGCCCTCTGAATGCGGACTACGTGAAGGCGGCCTGCGAGTTCTGCCGTGAAAATGATATTCTTTTTATGGTCGATGAGGTTCAGACCGGAATCGGAAGAAGCGGAGCGCTGTTCTCATTCCAGAAGTTCGGCGTTACGCCGGATGTGGTCAGCATGGCAAAGGGACTCGGCGGCGGTCTTCCCATCGGAGCGGTCATGGTCGGCGAAAAGTGTGCCGACGTTCTCGGCAAGGGGGATCACGGAAGTACCTTCGGCGGAAGCCCGATGAGCTGCGCGGCGGCGAGTGCTGTTCTGGATGTGGTCACTCAGCCGGAATTCCTTGCGGAAGTGGAGAAAAAGGGCGAATATCTGAAAGATAGCATCCTCTCGATCGGTTCTCCGGAGATTACGGATGTCCGCGGCATGGGTCTTATGCTCGGAATTGTGTTGAAGAATCCGGAAAACAGGCTTAAAATTGTAGAAGAACTTTTAAACCAGGGGGTAATGGTTCTGACAGCAGGAACAGATGTCATCCGTCTTCTTCCGCCGCTTGTCATTACCAGAGAGGAAATTGACCGCGCGGTAGCGGTTATGAAAAAGGTATTCGGATCATGAACAATCTGTTAAGACTTGTGGACTGCACTCCGGAAGAGATCACACAGATTCTCGATCTTGCGGATCAGCTGAAGTATGAGAGCAGACACGACATTGCACACACGAGATTGTCCGGAAAATCACTCGGACTGATCTTCCATACGGCGTCCACCCGAACGAGAGTTTCTTTTGAGACCGGCATTTATCAGCTGGGCGGTCAGTCACAGTATCTGTCCGCGGACGACATGCAGATTTTTAACGGGGAACCGGTTCAGGACACGGCCAGGACACTTTCCCGTTATCTGAGCGGGGTGGTCATCCGCACGAGAAAGCAGCAGGAACTGGAAGAGTTTGCGAAATACAGCACGGTACCGATCATCAACGGCATGACGGATCTCGCGCATCCGTGTCAGGTTCTGGCTGATCTCATGACCATTCGCGAAAAATACGGTGTGCTGAACGGTCTGAAAGCCGCGTATGTCGGCTCCGGCAACAATGTCTGCAATTCTTTTATCGTCGGCGCATTGAAAATGGGCATGAAGGTAAGCGTTGCGACTCCGCCGGGATACGGACCGGACAATGCTGCAAAGAATTTTGCAAAGGGCAATCCGGACTGTGAGTACTCCTATTCTCCGACGGAAGCGGTAAAGGATGCCGACGTCGTGGTGACCGGATCGCTCCTTCCGCCGGGGGAGAAGGCCTCCACTGTTCAGATGCAGAAAGTCTTCCGCGGATTTACCGTCAGCGAGCATATGCTTTCCGCCGCAAAACCGGATGTGCTGCTTCAGCACAGTCTGCCGGCCAACCGCGGATTTGAGATCACGGAAGAGACCTTTGAGAAACATTCGGAAGAGATCTTTGAGGAGGCGGAGAACCGCCTTCACGTGCAGAAGGCCGTGATGGTTCTTCTGATGGGACGGGGAGCCGGAAAATCCGAGCCGATGAAGAAAGAAAAATTCGAGTAATGTGAGAAGCAGGTGTCCGAATCATCATCGGGCATCTGCTTTTTTTATTTCACAGGAAATTTCTCCGAAATTCCCTATGAAACAATAACGCTCCGTGAGGATGCACACGACGCTGAGCGGAAGCGCGCCGCCACGATCTATTTGTCAGAAAATATTCAGGATATGAACATGGAGTTTTTGGAAAAATAGAGTACAATTAATCTGTCACATGGCAAATGCGGGAAATAACTGTGTCTGTCATAAAAAATTCCGGAGAAAGAACATTAAAGAGAACGGCAGAAGGAAGAGGAGGACCGATATGGGACTGATTCAGGTTGCAGCTGCTTCAGCGGGAACGGTGTTGGCAGACCAGTGGAAAGAGTATTTTTACTGTCCGTCACTTGACAACGATACATTAGCGGTAAAGGGACAGGTCAGACAGCAGAAGAGGGCATTCAACACAAAACGAACCGATAATATCATTTCGCAGGGATCCATTGTCACGGTCAATGACGGTCAGTGCATGATCATCGTCGATCAGGGCGAGATTGTGGAGATCTGTGCGGAGCCGGGCGCGTTTCAGTATGATCAGTCCACGGAGCCGAGTATCTTTTACGGTAATCTGAAAGAGAGCGTCAGGGAAAGCTTTCGACGCTTCGCGCACCGCGTCGGCTTCGGCGGCGATACGGGGAACGATCAGAGAGTGTACTATTTCAACACCAAAGATATTATCGGAAACAAATACGGCACGGCGACGCCGATCCCGTTCCGCGTGGTGGACCGCAACATCGGACTGGATATGGATATCGCGATCCGTTGCCACGGAGAATATGCGTTCCGCATCACGGATCCGATCCTCTTCTACAAGAATATCTGCGGCAATGTTGAGAATGACTATACGAAAGACCGGATCGAATCCCAGATGCGCAGTGAACTTTTGACCGCGCTGCAGCCGGCATTCGCGAGAATTTCGGAGATGGGTGTCCGTTACAGTGCAGTTCCGGCGCATTCCATGGAGCTTGGCAGAGCGCTGGATCAGGAGCTGACGGAGAACTGGGGCGGACACTACGGAATCTCCATCACGGCGATCGGCGTCAATTCCATCACTGCTTCCGAGGAGGATGAGAAGACCATCAAGGAGCTGCAGAAGAATGCCGTTCTCTCCAATCCGGCGATGGCCGCGGCGCATCTGACGGCTGCGCAGGCGGACGCAATGAAAGCGGCCGCCGCCAACACATCAGCCGGACCGATGATGGCCTTTGCCGGGATGAATATGGCCAATATGGCCGGCGGGATGAATGCGGGAAGTCTGTTCGGAATGGCGGCACAGCAGCAGGCCGCGGCACAGCAGCAGGCCGCAGCACAGCAGGCAGCGGCGCAGAGCGCACCGTCCGGGGCGGCCCCCGCACCGGCAGCATCCAATGCGGCTTCCTGGGACTGTGAATGCGGGCATAAGGGGAATACCGGAAAATTCTGTTCGGAGTGCGGAAAAGAGAGACCGCAGACGGGAGAACTGTTCTGGACCTGCTCCTGCGGCGCAAAAAACAAGGGCAGATTCTGTTCCGAGTGCGGCAAGGCAAAACCGGCCGGGATACCGCAGTATCGCTGCGATAAATGCGGCTGGGAGCCGGAAGATCCGACCAGGCCGCCGAAGTTCTGCCCGAACTGCGGGGACCCGTTTGATGACGGCGATATTGTCAGATGATCGGATGAGGTAGATCAATGGATGAGACCAGAATGACGACGGAGGCTTCCGGCGGATCCCCGGATGAGGGATATGAAGAGCCGAAGGAGGCCAGACAGGTCGAAGAGTCAAATAAAAAATGTCCGCAGTGCGGAGCTCCTCTGATCTTTGATCCGAAGAGTTCCCGTCTGAAATGTGAGTTCTGCGGCTATGAAGAAGAGATAGAAGAAGATCGGGAACCGGACCGGCCGGAAGTGCTTGATTTTGAGCATTCGGAGGAAACGGCTTCCACGGACTGGGGACTGGAGACGAGAACCGTTGTCTGCCGTTCCTGCGGCGCGAGAAGTGTCTATGATGTCAATGCCATCGCGCAGGTCTGCCCGTACTGCGGAAGCACGCAGATCGTGGAAGCCGGCGATGCGGAGCAGAATGTGATGGCTCCGGGCGGCGTGATTCCGTTCGGCATCGCCCGGAAGGAGGCGGCAGGACGGTTTACAAGGTGGATCAACGGAAAACTGTTCTGCCCGACGCAGGCGAAGCAGAGCGCGCGTCCGGACGCGTTTCAGGGCGTGTATCTCCCGTACTGGTCCTTTGACGCCGATTCCCACTCAGTTTACACCGGCCGATACGGGAGAGAGCGGACCGTGCATAGCTCGGACGGAAAAAAGACACAGGTTGTGGTGGACTGGCATTCGACACGCGGCGAATTCTCCCTCCCGGTCCGGGATCAGATCGTCTGCGCATCGACTAAAAACAGTCAGGCGATGATCCGCGGGGTAGAACCGTTCCGGATGGAAGAGGCGGTGGTTTACAAGCCGGATTATCTTGCGGGATTTACGGCGGAGCGTTATACCGTCCGCATGAAGGATGCGTGGACTGAGGCAAAGGATATCCTTGAATCCAGAATGCGGAGCGAAGCGGCGGGGCGGATCCGGAGCCAGCATGTCTGTGACCGTGCGGAGGTCACCTCGATCCGGACGGATTATTCCGGGATCGGCTACCGTTATATTTTACTTCCGGTCTGGATGTCATCCTTCCGCTACGGCGATAAAGTATACCGCTTTGTGGTCAACGGACAGACGGGCCGCGTCAGCGGCGACACGCCGGTTTCGGCTCTTCGCGTCGCAGCCGCGATTCTGATCGGTCTGGCCGTTGCATTCATTCTCTACTATCTGATCAACGGCGGTTTCTGACCGAAACAGGTTATATTTCCGCTGCAAACTGTACAAAAATACGGTGCGGAGTGAATATTGCGGTGTAAATTTGTTGAAATCATATCTGATTGACAAGAATTTGACGTATGTTATAATCAAAACTGACTAATCAGAGACGAGACGAAACACGCTTCGCGCGTTTCAATTCGTGATCGCGGCAGTCGCCGGCAACGCTTGCGGGTACGGGCGCTTGCGGGGGGCCGCAAAAATCAAAGTCTGTATGTCCGGGAATGATTTTGACAGAGAGAAGGTTTTAAAAGTGGAGCAGCAGAAAACGATTTCAAAGGCGGTAATTACCAGACTTCCGCGGTATTACCGGTATCTTGGAGAACTGATCGAAGAAGGGGTTGAACGGATTTCTTCCAATGATCTCAGTGTGCGGATGAAGGTTACAGCTTCCCAGATCCGTCAGGATCTTAACAATTTCGGCGGGTTCGGGCAGCAGGGATACGGTTACAATGTAAAGTATCTGTACTCGGAGATTGCCAAGATTCTCGGAATCGACCGCCAGCACAATCTGATCATCATCGGTGCCGGGAACCTCGGACAGGCGATTGCCAATTATGCGAACTTTGAAAAACGTGGTTTTGTGCTGAAGGGAATGTTTGACGTGAACCCGCGCCTGGTGGGGCTTGTGGTCCGCGGCGTGGAAATTCGAGGAATCGATGATCTGGAAAACTTTATCCATGAGAATAACGTTCAGATCGCAGCGCTCACGATTCCGAAATCGAAAGCGGCGGAGATTGCACAGAGACTGGTGAATTCGGGCATTAAGGCAATCTGGAATTTTGCCCATGTGGATCTTCAGGTTCCGGATGATGTCGTTGTCGAGAATGTTCATTTGTCAGAGAGCCTGATGCGTCTTTCCTATCGCGTCTGTTCGCTTCAGGACAAGATGAAGCAGGAAGCCGAAACGCTTCGAGAGATGGAAAATCAATGATTGCTGGAATCGGAATCGATACAACAGAGATAGAACGTATGGAACATGCCTGCCGGAGGGAGACCTTTGTTTCGCATGTCTTTACGGAGAATGAGCGCCGACAGGCCGGGGGCAGCAGCTCGCGGCTTGCCGGCGATTTTGCGGTAAAAGAAGCGGTTTCCAAAGCGCTCGGGACCGGATTTCGGAACTTCGGACCGACGGACATCGAGGCACTCCGCGATGAACTCGGCGCACCGTACTGCGTTCTCTACGGAAAAGCAAAGGAACGCGCGGACAGCCTCGGTATCGTCCGGATTCATGTTTCTATTACCAATACAAAGACGGAGGCGACTGCGTTTGCGGTCGCGGAAAGGCAGGATCAGCCATGAGACATCTTGTTACCGGTGCTCAGATGAAAGAAATTGACGCGCATGCGATCCGCGAAATCGGAATCCCTTCGCTGGTTTTGATGGAGCGGGCCGCGCTTTCCTGCTGTGACTGTGCGGAGAAGACATTTCCGGAATGTTTCCGCAGAGAGCGGAAACAGCCGCTTCTGATTCTGGCGGGAACCGGCAATAACGGTGCGGACGGTGTGGCGATGGCCCGAATCTGGACGCTTCGGGGATATGAGACCGCCATCGTCACGGTGGGCGATCCGTCAAGGTATACCCCGGAGATGCAGGAACAGCTGGACATTGCGGACCGGCTTGGCATTCCGGTTACCGCGTGGAATGATTTTGAGGGCGGAGAATTTATCCTTGCCGTGGATGCGCTCTTCGGCGTCGGTCTTTCCCGGAATGTGGAGGGAGACTTTGCGGATGCGGTCTCGTACCTGAACGCGAGAAACAGCGGGACGGTTGTCGCGGTGGATCTTCCGAGCGGCGTGGACAGCAGAACCGGAGCCATACTCGGCAGTGCGGTCCGCGCGGATCTGACCGTCACCTTCGGACTTGAGAAGACCGGTATGGTGTTCTATCCGGGGCACGGACTCTGCGGACGGATCGAGATCGCGGACATCGGATTCCCGGAATATAACGGATATTCCGGCGACCGCTTCTTTGCATACGATGCGGAGGATCTTCACCGGATCCCGCCGAGAAAAGCGGATTCGCACAAGGGAACCTACGGTAAGGTTCTGATCGCGGCAGGCTCGGAGGGAATGTGCGGAGCAGCATATTTTGCGGCGCTTGCGGCGTACCGGACCGGTGCGGGACTTGTTCGCCTCTTTACGGTGCGGGCCAATGTGCCGGTTCTTCAGACCCTTCTTCCGGAGGCGATCATTACCGCTTACGATCCGGAAGAGGCGATGGAGGAACCGGAAAACTTCCGGAAGATGGCGGAAGAAGCCTGCGAGTGGGCATCCGTGATCGTCCTCGGCCCGGGGCTCGGGACCGGAAGACATGTGGAGAAGCTTCTTCAGCACATTCTTCTGAGCGCGTATGTTCCGATTATTCTTGACGCCGACGGACTGAATGCGGTGGCGGAATATCCGCACCTTGCCGGGTATTTTACGGAAAATGTCATCATTACGCCCCATATCGGCGAGATGACGCGACTTACCGATCTGGATGCTGCGGAGATCAAGCGGGATCCGGTCAAATGTGCGAAAGAGTACAGTGAGGAGCACGGCGTAATCTGCGTACTGAAGGATTCCGTGACGGTGGTTGCCCGGCATGACGGAAATGTATTTCTCGGCGACAGCGGCAGCGGGGCCATGGCGAAGGGAGGCAGCGGCGATGTGCTTGCGGGAACCATCGCGGGGCTGGCGGCGCTTGACCTCGAACTTGACGATGCCGCCTGCCTTGGAGTATATATACACGGAAAAGCCGGAACACTTGCCGGAATCGAAAAGGGAGAGCACTCGGTGCTTGCCACGGAGATAGCGGACCGGCTGATGAGATCATTTACTGCTTCATGAGAACTTCATGAGGATGTTTTAAAGGACGGGAAGAGAAATGGACATACACCAATATTGGCCGGTCGGAATTCTGACGATTTGTGCGGTGAGCAGTATATTAGCGGTATTCTACGGCTTCGGGTCGGCGATCCAGAATCTGAATCAGACGGAACTGGAAGATCAGAGTGAAGACGGGGATCCGGATGCGAAAGCGCTCATGGAACTCATCGATGAGCCGAAAGGCTTCATTTCATCCCTTCACCTGATGGAGCAGATCCTGTGCATGGCGGAGGGTGTGATCGGTTATCTGCTGCTTCGGGAGCTTCCGGGGGCTGCGATTCCGGCGGTGATTCTCGGAACGGCGCTGTTCACGGTTGTGTTCGGCATTGTCATTCCACGGAAAAGGGGCGCGGATTATCCGGAGGGCTGGGCGAAACGCTTTCTTCATCCGGTCACCGCGGTGATCACGATTCTCTCACCGTTGCGCGCGATTATCCGGTGGCTGTCGTATCCGCTTCTTCGCCTGATCGGCACTGATCCGGCGGTGGATCACGAGCAGGTCACCCGCGATGATCTGAAATATCTGGTGACAGAGGGACATGAAAACGGCGTATTAAAGGCACAGGAGCCGAGATGGTTAATAATGTGTTTGAACTCGGCAAAAAATCCGCCGGTGATATCATGACGCACCGTTCCGGCATCGTGGCGCTGGACGGGGAAATGATTCTTCATGACGCCGTGGATTTCATTCTAAATGAGGCGGCAAATTCCCGGTTTCCGGTGTATCTCGATACCATCGACCGCATCATCGGTGTGATCCATATCCGCGATGTGCTGCAATTTTCGGAGGAGGACGGAAACCGTCAGAAAAAACTGAAGGAGTTGAAAGGACTGATCCGGGAACCGTATTTTATCCCCGAGATCGCCAGCATTGACCAGCTCTTTCATCAGATGCAGACCAGAAAGGTGCATATGGCGGTCGTGATCGATGAGTACGGACAGACGGCCGGACTGATCACCATGGAGGATATCCTCGAAGAGATCGTCGGAAACATCGAAGACGAGTACGACGAGGATGAGCAGAGAATTACCCGGAGATCGGACGGGAGCTTTCTTCTCGTCGGCGATACGCCGCTGGAAGATGTGGCCCGCGCATTGGATATTGAATTTGACGGGAAGACGCTCGAGTCCTTCGAGACGATCAGCGGTTATCTGATCGGTCAGCTCGGCCGCATTCCGGAGGAACATGAAAAACCGATTATCCGGTCCTGCGGTTGGACTTTCCGTGTCCGCGATGTGCGCCGCAGAACGCTTCATCTGATCTACGCCCAGAAACCGGGGGCAAATGCGGCCGCAGGCAGTGCGCAGCCGGCGGAGCCCGCCGCGGAAAGTCAGTCTGCAAATACAGTGAAATAACCGCTTGTCAGGACCGGAACCGAGTGTTAAAATATTTGATTGTTAAGTTTCCTAACATGGAACAAAGAAAAAATACAGAGGAGTGCTGTTATGTCAGGACATTCAAAATTTGCGAATATCAAACACAAAAAAGAGAAAAACGATGCGGCTAAGGGAAAAATCTTCACTGTCATCGGACGTGAGATCGCCGTTGCAGTAAAAGAAGGCGGAGCAGACCCGGCAAACAACAGCAAGCTCCGTGATGTCATTGCGAAGGCAAAGGCGGCAAACATGCCGAACGACACCATTGACCGTGGTATCAAGAAAGCGGCCGGTGATGCGGCATCCGTAAACTACGAGAACCTGGTATATGAGGGTTACGGTCCGGCAGGCGTTGCGATCATCGTTGAGACTCTGACCGACAACAAGAACCGTACCGCGGCAAACGTTCGCGCGGCATTCTCCAAGGGCGACGGCAATGTCGGCGCACAGGGAAGCGTTTCCTTCATGTTTGACCGCAAGGGTCAGATCATCATCGACAAGGAAGAGTGCGAGATGGATGCGGACGAGCTCATGATGCTCGCTCTCGACGCAGGTGCAGAGGACTTCACCGAGAATGAGGATGATTTCGAAGTGATCACCGATCCGGAGAATTTCTCCGAGGTTCGCGAGGCACTTGAGAAGGAAGGCATCGCGATGGTGGAAGCAGACATCACCATGATTCCGCAGACCTGGGTCAATGTCTCCGACGAGGATGCAAAGAAGAAGCTCAACCGTATTCTGGATCTTCTGGATGAGGACGACGACGTTCAGGCCGTTCACAACAACTGGGAGAACGCAGACGAGGATTGATTTTTTTCCGGAGGCGGTATATAATACCGAATGCCTGAAGGAAATGCGAAAAACGCATTTCAATATATCACTGAAATCGCAGATGAGGATTAGTGTTCATACGAACGGCAAAGAGAGGAGCGCCCGGATTCCGGTGCTGAAAGCGCTCTGCCGGGACAGGTTCACGGCCACCTCGGAGAGACTCCAATAAAGTCCGGTGATTCCGTTATCATCACAATGAGAGACCGCATTTTTTGCGGTAATCAGGGTGGAACCGCGTATCTTACGTCCCTGGTCCGATCGGGAGATCGGATCGGGGATTTTTTTGTTTCATAGCTTCCTGTAACATTTAAAGTGTGGATAGAAGTGTAAATTTATAGAAAAAGAAAGATACCTCAGATAAACTGTAATTGCTGACCCTA
>NZ_JONJ01000015.1 GCF_000711825.1 [Clostridium] aminophilum DSM 10710
CGTCATCCTTAACCTTGATGGTGTCAAGATCTTTGAAGATACCGGATACGGTCATATCCTGACCCTTCAGTCTCAGAGTCTCGCCCTTGGTCGCACCGATCTGCATGGTCATGGAATCTACCTGACCTTCCTCACGGCTCTGTGCCAGCGGCTTGATATCATTGTAATCGGTGTTGTTCGCGATACGGTTGATCTCGTTGCCGAGCTCATCAAGCTCCTTCTGGATGGAATCACGGGATGTTGTGTTGTATGTGCCGTTTGCAGCCTGAGTTGCAAGGGTTGTCATACGCTGCAGCATGCTGTGAGTCTCAGTAAGAGCACCTTCCTCTGTCTGAATCAGACCGATTGCATCGTTTGCGTTTGCCTGTGCCTGATCAAGGCCGTTGATCTTGGATCTCATTGCCTCGGAAATAGCAAGACCGGCCGCATCATCAGCCGCACGGTTGATACGGAAACCGGAAGACAGCTTCTCAAGGTTCTTGTTCAGAGAAGTGTTGTTGGTGTTGAGCTGTCTGTAAGAGTTGGTAGCTGCCATATTGTGCTGAATAACCATAGATTACCTCCTAAATTTACCTTCTACCGGAACCTCCCTGTCCCGATCCCGGATCCCGTAAAGCATGGAACCCGGCGGTGTAATACTTGTTTTATTTTACTTTATTATCATCGGCTCTTGAAAAATATATATAAGCTTTTTTCGTGAGCTTTTTGAAATCTTATCTTCCCCTCTTATGGAACAGCTCTCCGAAGGAACGGAACGGGGACTCTGTGGTCAATGTCTCACGAATGATATTCTCGATGGACGTCTTCGCGTTCTCATTCTTCAGATTCTCCACCAGATCCAGAAGAGCGATCTGATCTTCCATCTGCAGCGACTTCGTGCTGTACTTATTCACGAGTTCTTTCACATTTCCGTATGCCTTGGCAACGGACAGATTCTTGTTGCTCGCAAGCAGCGCATTCATCTCGGTGACATACTCCTGGCGGAGACTGATGGCCAGCGCCTGAAGTTCGTATTCGCGGAGTCTCTCCGGGAAGACGACGTCACAGATGGCTTCACCGCTCTCTCCGTCTTTCCAGTGATACTGCTGCTTCAGCATCTCAATCGCATGTTCTTTTCCGTAATAATAGAGATCCCTCTGCGCAACCTCAACGACAATGCCGGTTTCCATCTCCGGCACCATGTTTTTCAGAAGCGTCTTATCCATAAACGGAACCTTCAGGAGATTGATTCCGGCATTCTGCTGCGGCAGCGCGCGGACAGCATCCGCGTAGACATCGATCTTGCTCTGCGGCATACGGTATTTTGCCTCATCAATGGCCAGCTCGATGATCGCTTTGCGGATAACATCCCGGCTCATGCGGCGCTTATTGCCGACCCGGTTTACTCCGGCCGCATGCTCCAGCCACTGTGCCTCAAGAAGCTGCTCCCTCGTCGTCATCTGATGATTGGCCAGAACCGACGCCTTGTGAATCACAGAAGACCGGTCATCGTTGATCAGAGCCAGACAGTGCGACGGCTTTGCGCCAATGATGCCGACACCGATCAGCGCAGCGCTCGGATCCTGGCGGATCTGATTCTGGATCTCGGCATTGTTCCAGAAGGCATAATTATTATCCTTCAGATGGATCTCTTTAAAATGAATGTTCTTATACTTTGCATATGCGTCACGCAGAATGCGGACCGCTTCTTCATTATAAATAGAACTCAGGGTGAAATAGATATCCACTCTCTTTCCACTGTGCATATCGGAATTAAAATCCGACAGAACAGAGGATTTCGTATCCGTTCCAATCGACTCCTCGAGACTGTCCAGATCAACATCGATGGACGGACGGTTTCGGATATACGCATACAGATCGTATTCATTGGTTGGAATCTTAATGGTCTCCGCGCCGTTTCTTCTGGCTCTTCCGATATCGTCGGTGACCATCTTCATCATATGAAACAGTTCATTCTGATCCGATACGCTGTCGGGAATCCCACAGGAGATCAGTTTGATGTTTTCCCCGTCTTTCCTGCGGACAAGAATGGATACTTCGTCTTCATTTTTCCGGTTGCGGTATTCGACCTGATCAGATCGCCCCAGTTCCGCAATAACCTTTCCCGATATGGACTGCAGGGTGAGCTTGCTGTCTTCCTCCGGCTCCTCGTCCGGCTCGTCCTCCATGATGTCTGCCTCGTACTCGGTTGCCCCATTTAAAAACTTCTTAAAAAACCCCATATCGATCGGTCCTGCCTTTCTTGTCTTCGGTAATGCACCGATATTTAGCCTTTTTTCCCCACCATTCGAATGTCAGTAGAATTCCGTCGGATCTCCCCACCATCATATCAGATTTTTCCCGATTCGCCTACTGCATCCCGTGATTTCAGATCACGCTGAATCCACTGTCGCTGTCTCCGAAATCGCCGATACTTCCGCTTGCCTTCATCAGCATCTGCATCCGAAGTATTTCCACCATGCTGGAATATGCTTTCGCATCCAGTTTCTGTGTCGATCCGTCCCCCGTACCATTCTGCGCTGACATGGCAAAAAGAGACATCAGCGACGCATTGATATCATTTCCGCCGAGTCCGGAGGACAACAGCATGGACTGAACATCACCGAAGCTTGATCCGATGCCGAGCATATCGGCACTCGCCGCGGAATATGAGGACGATCCCTTCACATATCCGGCAGAGATCTCGCCGCCGTTCAGCTTGGACATGATTGTGCGGACATAGTTCTGTGTCTCTTTATATGGAGGAATTCCATTGTATTTTTCCACCGCATTCGGTCCGGCATTATAGGCCGCAAGCGCCTTTTCAATGTTTCCGCCGAATCGCTGAAGCTGCTGTGCAAGATACTTTGCTCCTCCCATGATATTCTGTTCTGCATCAAACGGGTCCCGGACGCCAAGGCTTCTCGCGGTTGCCGGCATGAGCTGCATGACGCCCATTGCGCCGGCCTTGGATACTGCCGTCGGATTGAAACTGGATTCCTGATTCGCCACCGCTTTCAGAAGCTTGGTGGAAAGTCCCGTCGCGGATGCGGCGCGCTCGAACATCTCATCCATCGAAGTGGTCCGGTCAATATGGCTCGCCGAACGGAAGAGATCCTGCGTCATCGTTCCGGTAAGCCCGGTAGAATTGTTCTTTCGGACGGAAGTTCCGGCCGAAAGATATTGTTTCTGTGATGCTGATGTCCCCGATGTCTTCTTCTGTCCTTCCAGCGGAAGAGATGTCTTCACCGCCTTTGTTGCGGAATCCGTCTTCTTCACCGCGCTGACCATCTGCTGGAAGGTCGCGGACGAACTTCCGGACGAAACCGCAGCTTCATTCCGGGTCCCCCCGCCGGTATTGCGGATCACCCTGGTATTCTCGTTCAGAATCCTCGTGTCCAGACTTCTTCCTTTTCCGGTGTTATTCAGTTCCGTAATGGATTCCATGAGTCCCATCGATTATCTTCCTCCGTCTTCCACTTTCGTGCCGTCCGCGCGATAGCGCTGCGGCTTCCATGCCACTTCCGAAGGTTCCTTCTCTTTTTTCTCATTCCGTTCTGCCGGCGCTTTCTGAATCACGGATGCCGCGGCCGCTGCTGCGATCTCTACCGCCGCTTCCTCCGACGAAAGGCCGCTCTTTGCCGGATTGACCGGCCTGTCACCGGTCCGCATCGCCCGCTCATTGCCCTTTGCCGCCGCCTGTTCCGCCAGGATCTGTCCCTCTGCCAGAGCGGTACCGACGGAAGTGAAACCATTCTCACCGGCAGCACCGCCGTTTTCCGCATTCTCAGCTGTTTCCGCCTTGACCGGATTCCCGTTTGCGTCTTTGGATGCTCCAAAGCCCAGAAAATAGACATAGATCTCGACGATCGCCTGGAAAAGTTCTCGCGGTATCTCAGACCCCATCTTCAGCTGGGTGAGAAGGGATGCAAGAGAATCGTCTTCATAGACCGGAACGCCGGCGCGCATGGCGGCCTCGGTGATCCGCTCCGCGGTATATCCCATGCCGGAAGCGACAATAACCGGTGCTCCGTTTTTTTCCGGATCGTATTTCAGCGCTGCGGCTCTCTGCTTCTGAACCGACTCAAACTGTGACATTGATTCCTCTTTCTTTCTCCCGGATCTCCGGGAATACCTGATCTACTCTGAGATCTCTGACTTTTTCCGCAACCTGCAGACTGTTGATGCGCAGGCCGTTTCTCTTGACAATCTCACTCACCTGCCGGTTGACATTGCTGTACTGTTCTTCCAGTGTGCCCGGAACAAAGAGCTGCATATCGAGAGCGCCCTTTTCCATATACGCAACCAGTTCAAAACTTCCGACTTTCTGGATGCTGAATTTGACAAATATCTTCTTTCCGGATCCTTCCGAATTCCTGTCGCGGTGCGCGTCCGGATCAATCCACATCTCAGAAACGACATTCTTATCCTGATATCGGAACGGCACCAGCATATGAAGCAGCGGCATATAGACGCTCTGATTCATCAGAAGATGCTTCATAACCTGCTGCGCACGGTCGGCGCTGTCAGCTCCGCCCTCGCCTCTGGCACCCCTCTCGAGGACATCGGCGATCAGTTTTGATATGGGCTGTCCTTGCTGCTTCTGCAGTTCTTCCTTTAGCTTTGCGTATTCTGCCTCCGGCTCATCCTCAAAAAACAGTCCGAAATCACCGTACCGCATCAGTCTCTTGAACAGTGCGTCCAGATCATCACTGTCTCCGTTCTCGTATTTCACGGCATAGAGCGAAAAAAGAACGCTTGCCGTCCGGATCGGTCCGTAATTGTGGGTTCTGGAAATATATTTTGACAGGAACGGAATAACCTGACTGTTCAGAATCTCCGTATTCTTCTTCGTATCGCCCGCCGGTGCGTCCCAGTCCATCTGTTCCAGAACGTCTTCCAGATCGCCGCGGACGGACGGAAGCATCAGATTGCGGATATCCTCACCGAGATTCTTCATCTGTTCCAGATGATGCGGTCCTTCCGCCATACTGCTGTACTGCTGAATAAAACGCAGAATATTGCTTCGCATGACCGGAGACATATCGTCTTTCATCATCTTTCGGATCGCGTCAAAAAAACCGCCCTTGAACATCACCTGCGTCTTCTGCTGATCGTCGATGTATTTCGCAATCTCATCCGCGCTGTTCATCGTCAGCTCTGAATAGAGCGTATCCATCAGCTCCGCAAACTGCGGAGTGATCTCCGATGCCTGAAGCTGTGTATCCGCTCCGAACAGAAGATTGGCCAGCTGCTTCGAAATCTCCGCGCTCTCGCCCAGTTTCGTCAGGAAGTTCTGGTAATTGCTCGCAAAATCGACTCCGCCACCGGAAGCACCGTTTTGAGCTCCGTTTTCCTTTCCGGCAACGCCGGTGACCGCGTCGGGCCCCTGCGGAAGTATGACGTTAGGCGATTTGATATTAAGATCGTTTTTTATCTGCTGCGTTTTGCTGACGCCAGGCTCGGTCACTTGTAAGATGTTCGGCATATCCACTCCATAAAAAATGTAAACTGATACATTTCGTCTTATCTGTTTTATTATCGACATTTATTAGAGAAATTATTAGCTTTTCCACGTCGATATTTTATACTATTATATAATGTCATTTTTTCTTTGTAATGTTTTTTCGAAAAATCCCAGTTATTTTTTAATATTTATTTTTATGATTCTTATATCGTGGTAAAATGAGTCGATAGATAGTATGCAGAGACTAATTTTTCAGTCTCGAGTGTTTTACTTATCAGGGGGAGGTATCCTATGGATATCAATTTAAGAACAGCGCAGGTCGCGAGAGCGGCCAGTCATTCCGTAACTTTGAAACCCGTATCAAAAGCTGCATCCGAAACCGTTCGCGAGAAGGATACTCCGGTTTCCGGCGCATATGATACTGTTACCATTTCAAAAAAAGCCAAAGCATCTGACAGCGATTTCGTAAATGGCCTCGTTCGTCAGATTAAAGAGCAGATCAGCCGTCCGGTATCATCCGATCGCGTTGCTGAACTGAAAGAACTCTATCAGAGCGGCCAGTATGAGCCGGACAGCAGACGGATTGCCGAGAAACTTCTCGGATATTTCGGCTGATTGTGCAGGATTCCGGCATTCCGGTCAAAACCGCATGCCGTACATATTGAGGGCGAATAATGAGTGATATGAGTTTACTGAAGGAATTCTGTAATGTCTTAAAAGAACAGTGCAGTTGTGCCTCTGAACTGATCCAGTTGGAAGAGGCACTTTCTTCTGCTGCTTCCAAAAAGGATCCGGAGACGCTGGATCGTCTCGTAAAGGATTCTCAGCCGCAGCTGATGAACTTCCGCGGACTGGAAATGAAGCGCACAAAACTTGCTTCCTCTCTGGGCTTTCACGGAAAGACCGCTTCGCAGATTCTTTCGTCTGTGAATGCGGAGGAAAAAGCGCTTCTTGCACCGGTTCTCTCCGATCTTGGTGATATTCTTGACCGTCTTCAGCAGTCCCAGGAATCCTCCGACCGCATTATGCAGGTTCGTCTGAGCGAGATCCAGGAGATGCTTCACAGCGCGGACGCACCGGTCAAACAGGATCGCCTGCACACAAACACACTGGCATAAGGGCCGGTTTTTCATATTCTCTAACGACAGGGCTGAGCAATTCGTTGATCGGTCTGTTTTTTGTGCCGGAAACCGGCTTTTGAAACCGGGCAGGAAGGAATGATTTACCCTGCCCGATCGCCTTTATCCGCGATATATTTATCATTTTTTTCGCGATACAGGAAGCCAATAGAGAGAATCAAAAAAAATTTAAATTTATGATTGTTTTTTTGATTTCTATCTGCTATAATGGCATTACAGGATGACATTTCTCTCACTCAAAGAGGACCCCCTGCCCCTTTTGGTGACAGCATGTCATGAAAAATCATAAAAGCAAGCACACCTTTTTCTTTTGGTGCGTTCGTTTTGTGATAGTAAAATTTTCTATTTTCCAAAAACACTTCGGGACATGCATCGGCCGGCCAGCGCTGCCGGTTAATAACAGCGGTTTCGGGTCATCTGTGATGACATATCGGTGCCGCGCGTGAACCGCCCTTTCATATGGGCGGTTTTTTTCATTGTTTTCTAATGTTTTCCTGATTAACGTCGATAAACCTACAGTAGAAAAAAGAGATTCCAAAACGGGGGTTTTTTCATGATCAGAGCCACTTTTGCGGGATTTACCTCTGCACTGAGTGCAATGCAGTCGAATTCCAAAAAATTAGATGTAACAAGCCAGAACCTTGCAAACATGAACGTGGAAGGATATACACGTCAGAAACTGCAGACTTCGAGCTTGAACTACGAAAACCCGACTTCCTTTTATATGAATGAGAACGATATCAACGTAGGCTTCGGTGTTTCCATGGACGGAATCACCCAGATGCGTGATCAGTTCCTTGATAAACAGTACCGCTCACAGAATGCCATCACAGAATACAACAACACCATCGCGACATCGGAGAAATCCATCGCGACCCTGCTTGATGAGACCAACGTGGATGGTATCCGCAAAGCATTCGACGGTATTCAGACGGCGCTCACCAGCATGCAGGATCCGTCCAAAGTCAACGATTCTGTCTATGAGGCGCAGCTTCGTTCCAGTGTGGAAGCCACAACCAATCTTCTGAACAATGCCGCACGCGAGATTGAGCTCGCCGAAGCAAACGAGTTCCACAAGATCGACGGAACCGGCACCAGTGAGAACGGCGCCATTCAGAATGTCAACCGTCTTCTTCAGGAGATCGGTGATCTGAATATCAAGATCAAAGAAAACCAGATTCTGAATAACAGCGCGCTGGAGATGATGGATCAGCGAAATCTGAAACTCGATGAGCTTTCCAAGATCATTCCGATCCGTGTCTCCTCTTTCTACGAGCATGATGAGGTACCGACGGACCCGGAACTGCTCGCACAGTATCCGGACGGCCGCAACCTCGGCCTTGCCTATGATAAGGAAGGCCGCACGGTCGGCAAGTCCAACTATCCGGAGGACATCCGTGTCGAGCTGGTCTACACCGCTCAGGTTACGGATTCGAACGGAACGGTTACACAGGAAACCCGCTACATGACGCTGGTCAACGGTTCTCTGAAGGGAACCGACGGCAAAAACTATGGAAGCGTCGGTCTTGCCAGCGATGCCTATACCGAGGACAATCCGCTGAATACGGCGGTTCGCTTCACCGGCGTCCAGAATGCGTCAAACCATCACTTCAACAATATGACCGATGCCGAGAAGACCGCGGTTCCGGATTCCGCAAGTTCCGAAAAGGGCGAGGATGTCCGGATGCGTCTCGGTTCCGGCTCCCTTCAGGCAAGCATGGATATGCTCGCCGAGGCCCGCAACCTGACCGCGGATGCACTTGCGGACGGCGGAGATCCTCTGAGAGATCCGACCGGTCTGAAAGAAGGCACATACTACGGATACGATTATTATATGAAGCGTCTGGATCTTCTGGCAAACACCTTTGCCGAGAAGCTGAATGTCGCAAACTATCAGGGTACCAACGCCGTGCAGAATGCGGATCACTCCTATACGAGACCGAGCGATGCGCAGGCAGTCGCGGATTACCGCAATTCCAGCAGCGCGGATAAAGTCATCGATGCGAGTGACGACAATGCGGTCGACGCAGACGGGAATCCGGTCGTCAACAAGTATCTTCTTCTGGTCAACCGCGGCACCGATTCGGGTTCCGACCGGCAGACCAGCAGAAATATCACCGCAAAGAACATTACCGTCAGCGACAACTGGAGCAACGGATACACCCACATCGGAACGCAGGGTGACAATACCACTGACACGATTCTGGATATTCTTCAGTCCATGTCCGATCCGCATTCCGTCCTTCAGGGCAAGTGTTATTCGGATTACATGAACAACATTTCCACCACCCTGGCAAATGACGCAAGAGCCAACGCAAATGCAACCGCAACAAACCAGGCTGTTCTGGACGCGATCTCCTCTTCGAGAGATCAGATCTCCGGCGTCAGCATGGATGAAGAAGCCGCAAACATGATGACCTATGTTTCATCCTACAACGCAGCTGCAAAGCTGATGACCACACTGGATGAAATGCTTCAGACTCTGCTTGCAATCAAAGGCTAAATCGAAAAGAGGTTAAACTATGGGAATCAGAGTTACCAGCGGAACTTTTTACAAACAGTACGCTCAGACCGTTCAGAAACTGAAAGCGGAATATAACCACTCGATGGAACAGGTTTCCAGCGGTCAGAAGTTCTCCAGCGCACAGGAAGATCCGCTCTCCTACTACGCCGGAAAAAAGCTTGACAATCTGTACATGGACGCGGATGCAAAGGATACGGTATCCGAGTCTGTCAAGAACCGTCTTTATCAGCAGGAATCCGGTGCACGCGCAATCCAGGAAGAGATGCGGAATATCAACACCAAACTCTCTTTCATCAATAATGATTCCGGCAACACGGATCCTTCTGCCGTAAACACGGTCATCAACGAGTTCAAGACAAGATCGCAGACCATTGTCAACGATATGAACGCGACCTACGAGAACTATTATGTATACGGCGGAAACGACCTTACCACCTATCCGTTCCAGCTGGATGCTTCCGGCAATACCTTCACGTTCAACCACATTTTCCCGGGCGATACCGCGGCATCCAAGATGGAAATGACGCTGGTACGCGGAGATCATATCAACAAGGACGACTACATGGTATCAGACGGTAACGGCGGTATGGTGCTGGATGAAGATGCCTATAACGAGGCATATGAGAAGACCGACGGCGGATACAGCTACAGTCTGGAATACAAGGTAACCTACGCTGACGGCTCGGAGGCAACCGGCCGTGATGCGATGACCACGATTCTTCGCGCCATGTCCGAGCAGGGACATGTGGATCTCGGCTACGGCGATATCCGTGTGCGCGATACACTCCTTGACACGAACAGCGGCGGTCTCAATATGCTGACCGGCATCACATCCAATCAGGTGCGCAAACTGGCCAATATTGATTCCGCAACCGGCCATATCACCGGTTTCCAGGATACCGCATACGACAATCTGGACAAGTATCTGATGGATTCACCGATCTTCCTGACGGCCAAAGCGGTTTATACAACCTCCGATTATTGCGCAAAGCTCGAAGAGCACGGCAATTCCAACGAAGTCCGTTCCGATATGCATCACGCTCTCGGCAACATCCTCGGAAAATGGCAGGAATCCGAAAACCGTGTCAGCAATACCTACCGTGAGTCCGGTGTCCGCTACGCGCTCCTTGAGAACACGCAGAAAAGCCTGCAGCTGAAGATGGACACCTACCAGGATGAATACGATGACCGTATGGGAATCGATCCGTACGAGGCCATCGCGAAGATGTACTCCGATCAGTATGCCTACAACGCGGCAATGCAGGTTGGATCCAAGATCATGCAGAACTCTCTGTTCGATTTTGTAAAGTAAAAGCTGATAAATGAAACTTTGTAACGTTTGATTTTTCACTGCTTATGATGCGAGGTACACAGAATGCTTACACTTAAAACCAGAGACTACGGAACCGTTGAATATGAAGAGAGTGATGTGCTGAATTTCCCGGACGGCCTGTTCGGATTCACCGAGTGCAAACATTTCATTCCTCTGTGCCTGGAAGAAGGCGAAGACAACTCCATCCTTCTTCTTCAGTCGATTGAGCTGCCGGAAATTGCCTTTGTGGTTATCAATCCGTTCGTCCTTGAGCCGGATTACGCACCGGTTCTTCGCCACGAAGAGCTCAACTATCTTCAGGTTTCTTCCGAGAATGAGCTTAGCTTTTATGTCATCTGTGTTCTTCATGAGGATTATCTGGACAATACTGTCAATCTGAAGTGTCCGATCATCCTGAACCCGACAACCCGTACCGGCATGCAGGTTATCCTGAGTGACTCACCGTATGAGTTCCGCCACCGTGTCGGCGATTTCTCCGCTCTTCTGGAGAACAAATAACGCAGAAAGGCTTCGAGGTATAAGAAAATGCTCATTTTAAGACGCAAAAAGAATGAAAGTATCCTGATTGGCAAAGATATTCGTATCACCGTTGTTGAATCAGCAGCGGATGGTGTGCGTCTGGCGATTGACGCTCCGCGGCAGGTCTCCATCATCCGTGAGGAGTTGTCGAACGCTGAGGCGATCAATCGAGAGGCAATTTCTTCCAATGCCACTTCTGTTGATCAGATGATCCGGAGGATCTCCTCTCTTCGCCAGAACAACGAAGCAGACCAGGAATCAACCGGAGAAAAATGATTACCAACCTGAAACGGGCAGAACGCCGAAACGTTCTGCCCGTTTTTTTGTGCCATAGAAGTATGGCAATGACGAGACGGGAGTAGTCCCTCCTTCAAGTATGGCCTTAACGCTTCCTGACAGCAAAAACGAGGCGAAACCCGAACATCGGATTTCGCCTCGTTTTCTGTTTTTCTGTTGATAAGGAAGAGTTCTATATCTCACCGGATTCCGGAGAAGATCTGTCTCAAAACTTATCTCAGTGTGAACTTGCTTACTTCCTGATCCAGCGCCTGTGCCTGTCTGGTCAGCTGTTCGCTTGCCGCCGCACTCTCTTCTGCGGTTGCCGCATTTGTCTGTACAACGGAAGAGATCTGATCGATACCGGTCTTGATTCCATTGATCGACTCCTGCTGCTTGTCGCTCGCTGCGCTGATCGACTCGATCAGTTCTACAACCTTCTCGGTCGCATCCTTGGTTTCCATCAGGTACTGTGCGGTCTTTTCGGTCATCTCGGAACCTCTCTCCACCGCCTCGATCGTCTGATTGATCAGGTTGGAAGTATCCGCTGCCGCATCGGCAGACTTGCCGGCAAGATTTCTTACCTCGCCTGCAACAACCGCAAATCCCTTTCCTGCTTCTCCTGCGCGCGCCGCCTCAACCGCCGCGTTGAGCGCCAGAATATTGGTCTGGAACGCGATATCATCGATGGTCTTGATGATTCCGTTGATCTTTTTGGATTTATCAGTGATCTCCGTCATAGCGTCACGGAGATTCTGCATCTGCTCGTTGCTGACAAGAATCTGTTTTTCTGCTGTCTTCGCTCTGCTGCGGGCCTCTCTTGCACTGTCCGCAGTCCGGCTGGTTGCGTCATTGACATCGGTTACCTCAGCAGAGAGTTCCTCGATGGAACTTGCCTGCTCGGTCGCGCCCTGTGCCAGATTCTGCGCGCCGTCCGATACCTGAGATGCACCGCTGTCTACCATGTGCGCCGACTCACGAATGGAGCCGATTACGGTATTCAGGTTCTCCAGAAGTTCATCCGTATTATCCTTCAGTTTCGCAAACTGACCGGTATATTCCTTCTTCAGTTCCACATCCAGATTGCCGTGTGCAATCTTCGAAAGAACTTCGGAGATCTCATCGATATAACCCTGATAATTCTGAAGCTGCTCCACTGTTCTGGAGAATGCCTTCGCAAGAACGCCAACCTCATTTTTGGAATTTTCCTTCAGACTGACATTGAAATCGCCGTCTGCGATCCGCTCTGCCGCCGCAGTCACTCTCTGAATCGGATTTACGATCATGTTGCCGATCGCCATGGAGATAACCGTCAGCACAACAAACAGAATGATAAGGAAGACAATCATAATTCCAATGATACTCTTAATTGCCGCATTTGCAGTCTCATCGTATACCGCCTGATCCGCATCGATGTCATCGATCCATACGCCGGTTCCGACAACCCACTGATACGGCTCGAAAGCCTTGGTATAATTCCGCTTCGGAAGCGGAGTGGTCTCATTCGGCTTTGCAAAGGAAAGATCGGTAAATCCGCCATCTGCCTGCTTTCCGTTCTGGATCATGAGCTGAATGAATTTGACGCCGTTCGGGTCCGTTGAATCCCAGCGGGATTTTCCCTCGGTATCACGTCCCAGAAGAACCACATTTGTGCCGTCATATGTATCGATCCAGAAATAGCCGCTGCCGTTATCGTAACGCATCTGACGCACCAGATTCGCCGCCTGCTCCTTCGCCTCATACTCGCTCAGAAGCCCGGCTTTCTGCTGTTCATAGACGCTGTTGATCACACTGAGCGCAATCTCTGTCTCCTGTCTCAGCTTCTCCTCTACATCCTTTTCCAGACGGCTGCGATAAGCTGCAGATTGATCTTTGTTGTTCTGAATTGTCCTGAAAAGTGAAAATGAAGCCGTTCCGATTCCGGTAATGAGCGCTGTCGCCAGAAGAATCAGAATGATTGTCACTTTCAATGAGTGAATTCCCAGTTTTGTCGATTGTCTTTCCATAAACTATTCTCCTATTCCTTGGTTAAATGGCACAAAAATAACAGGCATAATGGATATTCTACTGACATCATCGACGAAATCAGGAAAACAATAATACTGAATTCTATGTAATTTATTGAATGATTGATACACGGGGAGAAACGTTTTATTTTATGTCATACTTCATCTCAAACTCCCCATACGGAATCACAACTTCCGGAAATCCCTCCGACTCTGCCGCGATCTGTCCCGGTTCAAAGAAGAAACCGATTCCCCGATCCGTCAGAAAGAACGGAGAATCCAGACTGATCGAATCGGCCACGGTATGCTCCAGCGCCTCCGGTGACTCATAGGCAAAATTGGACTGCTCCGCTTTCTTCCGGAATGCTTCGCCGACCATCCGCTGAATCTGTTCCACCGGAGTCCCGGTAATATCGTTCAGGGAAAGCAGTTTTCCGCTCTCTCTGTCAAAGGTGAAATACCGCTTTCTCCGGGAAACCCTTTCCGCATTCCACTCATACCGGTCTCCCTCCACACAGAGGATATTTTCCCGATCCAGAGAAATACCTCTGGTTCCGCTGAACCGCCAGGTGATCACCGCCGGATGGTCGTAAGAAACCGGCATCTTTGCCATCTCTTCGCCCTGTTCCTTCGCTTCCCGGATAATCTCCTGCTGAACACTCCCCATGGTTTCCGTCATGCGTTTTGCCGCATCGCTGTCTCCATCGAACTCAATCGTTTCTATATAGTAGCAAAGCAGTGCCGCATCCGGATTGGTCACCGATGAATCACCGGATTCCGTCTCCACGCCTTCCGTCTGTTCCTTTTTCGCCCGGTTCAGCTGCTCCTGGTAAGCGATCGGATCCGCCGCACGCGCTTCCCCGATCTCCGCGCTCATCTTTCCAACCGTATTCATAACGGACGTTTCCACCGGTGTCTCCGAGAGTTCCGGTGCTCTCGCGCCCTCCGCCGTCAGCTTCGCTGTTGCGGCATAGATCGCGCCGTCCCTTGCAGTATAATAATGGCAGAGATTACCATCGATCACGAATTCCGTCAGATCCTGTTTCATTTCGGACATACCGGCCCCCTGCGCCGCAAAGCCGATCTCAACCGGGAATCCATCCGCATTGTCCGTTCCGTTTGCGGCCGCACGGTAAAACCTCACCGCCTTTTCGTCCGCCGCTTCTCCGCACAGCGCATAATAGACATATCCGTCCTTCTCCGCGCGGACAATCGGGAACCGGTCTGCGTGAAACACCTCCGTTTTTTCAAGCGTCTCCGGATCATATGCGCTGCACACGGAACGCCCCGCGGCATCCATCGTTACATAGTAAAAATGTTCCCGGAAAAATGTCGCCATTCCGGCATTGGTCAGTCCTTCGGCCTCACGCACTTCTGTGCCGTCCGGCTTGCTGACCGCAATCACGCCGGTTTCTTCCTTAACCAGCGGAAGATAACCAAGCTCCTTCGCACAGTCGTCCGCCGAACGGTCACTCGCCATACGATAGCCTTCCGGCACCGTGGCCTGCCCCTCGAACATCGTCTGCGCCGCTGCATCGGCGGTCGGCTCCTCCGGAGCTTTTTTCGCACAGCCGCCCGCTGCCGCAAGAGAGATTGTCAGAGCAGCCAGCATGGCCGCCCGGAACGGTTTTTTCTGTTTTTTTATCATAATTCACTTCCTCATTCGATCTGTTTTTCATTTGTGCACCCGTCGGCCGCATGGCAACCCGGAGTAGCCGCGTGAAAAACTGTTTTCAACGCTCCGTTCGAATTTAGCTTTCATTTTTACATTCGTTTTATGCTTTCATTTTTGCATTCCTTTTATGCTTTCATTTTTTGCATTCGTTTTATGCTTTCATTTTATGTTTCTTTTTATAAAACTTGCAGTTCTCCGAAACGGAACGAGTAGAGATATTTCTCCTTCACTGTTTTCCCCGATGACATGGTCAGCGCCCGCTCATACAGTGCAATCTGCGCGCGGTAATGTTCCTTCAATGCATCTGCGTCCAGCGACCGGTCTGTCTTGTAATCGAGAAGAACCCATTCGCCTTCTTCCTCAAAATACGCATCGATGATACCCTGAATCAGGACGCGCTCGTCCGATTCACCGGTGCCGATCTCCCGGGCCGGAACGCCCATGACAAACTGACGCTCCCGGAACAGTTTCCCGTTCTCCGCCGCTCTTTTCGCCCGCTGTCCCAGCGGGGACGAAAGGAATTTCCAGATGTCTCGCGCGGACACCAGCGCCGCCTCATCTTCCGCGATCCGTCCGTCATCAACAATTCTCCGGATTTCCATCTCCGCATCCTGTTCTGTCTCTATGTTTTCGAAACGGATCAGGCTGAGTACCCGGTGGTAGGCCGTACCGCGCACCGGTCCTCCGGTTTCTTCCGCACTCATCATAAACTGCGGCACGGTCGGAACAATCTCGTCGTCCGTCTCCTTCTGCCGAAGCTCGGATACCGAATACTTCGCATTCAGGACCGTATCCGCTTTGTGCGGGTATTCCGCCTGTCCGGCGCGTTCGAGTATGCGCCGGTATTCCGGATCCCAGATGCCGTCGTCCGGAAGCTGTTCCAGATATCTCCGGTCTTCTCCGCGGTCCCGCTGTTCATCCATCTCCCGCATGAGCTGACCGCGCGGCGTATCAAAGGAAATTTTCAGATGAGGATGTCCCTCCGAGCAGGACATCAGGATCCACTCCAGATACGTTTTCTTTTCAAGCAGTTTCGACGCCGGAATCTTTCCGTCCCGGAATCTCGTATTCATCAGCTCCTCTGCCTTTTCCCGCGCGTTTTTCAGGGAGCCGGTCAGAATGAGCTTCTCCTTTGCGCGGGTCAGTGCGACGTACAGGACGCGAAGTTCTTCTCCCTGCGCCTCCTGCATCAGCCGGCGCTTCATCACATTCTTTTTGAGGGTATTTCCCTTAATCCGGTTTTTCGTGTCCGTATAATCGGTTCCGATGCCCATATCCGCATCGATAAGGATATTTTTTTTCAGATCCATCTGATTGAAATGCTTGCTGAGTCCCGAGACAAACACGATCGGAAATTCCAGTCCCTTGCTCTTATGGATGGTCATGATCCGGACGCAGTTCGTGACATCGACGCCGCCCGCATCTCCGAAATCAACCTCTCTCTCCCTGAGCTTCTCAATATAGCGGATGAAATGAAACACGCCGCGATAACTGGATGACTCATAAGATTTCGCCTTCTCAATCAGCAGATCCAGGTTGGCACGCCGGATCTCACCGCCCGGCATCGCCGCAGCATAGAGATAAAATCCGGTCTCGTCATAGATCTTATGAAGGAGAACATCCAGCGAAACCTGCGGAGCAATCTCCCGAAGTTCATGAATAAGCTGTAGAATTTTCTTTAATTTTATTGCGGTATCCGCCGGACTTATGCCGGAAATCTGTTCCGGCAGTGTCTTGTGCGGGAGAATGATGCCGGATTCGGTCCGATATTCCATCCCGAACGACGTCGTTTTTATCGGATTTTCCTGCGGCATTATTCCGTCTTCCGTTTTGCCCGGTCCATACGCTTCGGCAAAGGATCGAACCGCGCCGTACAGTCCCTCTCCGCGGTTTCCTGCTTCCGTCCGCTTCCCGTTCTCTGCCGCGATGAGGGCAAGTTCCGTGTCGGTAATCCCGGAAAAAGGCGCGCGAAGAACACTGGCCAGCGGAATATCCTGAACCGGATTGTCAATGACCCGAAGAAGATTGATCACCGTGCTGATCTCCATCGTATCAAAGTAACCCGTCTTCTGCTCGGCCGAAACCGCAATCCCGTGCTGTGTCAGAATCGTAGAAAAATCTTCCGCCCAGGAACTGGTCGCGCGAAGAAGAATCACGATGTCGCCGTACGATGCTCTGCGGTAGCATTTTTCATTCTTATCCCAGATCTGAAGTCCGTGATCCGGATCGGTGAGTTCCCGGATTTTTCCGGCGATCATCCCGGCTTCCAGTTCCCGTGAGGTGTAATCGACATCCTCATCCCCATCCGTTTCCGCTGCCGCTTCTGCCGCGGCTTCCGCTATCTCGGGCAGATTCTCAAGATCGGTATCCATAATCAGGAGCTCCGCGGAGAGTGACAGGGAGTCTTTTTCCGTTTTTTTCTCGAATACCGCCCCCGGATGAAGTGCCGCATCATCATTGTACTCGATGGACCCGACCTCTTTCGTCATGATCCTGCGGAAAATGTCGTTGGTCGCGTCCAACACCTCATTCCGGCTCCGGAAATTCTGATGCAGCTCAATCTTCCGGTGCATGCCGGTCTCACCGTATGTATCGTATTTATTCATGAAGAGTTCCGGTCTCGCCAGACGGAACTTGTAAATACTCTGCTTGACGTCACCGACCATAACCACGTTCGGCTCGCCGAACCGTTCTCTGGAGAGAAACTGGATCAGCTCCTCCTGAACCAGATTGGAATCCTGGTATTCATCGACAAGTATCTCGTCAAATTCCTGCGCCATCTCATCCGCTTCCGGTCCTGGGCCGTGTTTCTCCCCGCTTCCGAGAATCTCCAGTGCAAAATGCTCGAGGTCGCCGAAATCGACGACATTTTTCTCCCGTTTTTTCCGGGCATACCGCCCGGAAAAAGCCCGGACCGCATCGAGAAGCGTCAGAATGTTCTCCCTGCCCGCTTCCATGTCGCGGAACATTTCCTCCGGGGAGGACGAAAAATACTGTTCGATCAGGGCTCTGGTCTTTTTCTTGCAGTCATCCCGGATCTTCTTTACCTGCTCCTGCTTTTCCGGATCAACCTGATCTTTGATCTTTTTGCCGATCCGCCCCAGCGTGGCATGCTGAAAGGCGACCGCACCCGACATGGCCGCATAGTCTTCCGCATTCAGAATCCCGTTCAGATGTTCAAGATCATCGTTAATCGTTTTTCCGTAAGGTTCCGGCCCGTCCGGCTCCCCGCACACTTCGAGGGCATATTCCAGTTCGCCGATCCATTCCCGAACCATAGTTCTCACATCGGATATCAGAAACTTCATCCATTCCGTCTGTTCCAGTTCTTCGGGCCCTGCGGCCTCGAGTTCCGCACGGCATCGGTCCAGCCACTCCTCCGGCCACGGATTACTCTGTGAAAACTTCCACACATTCAGAATCGTATCCTCGATTCCCTTATCCGTATTCCCGGTGGTGAATGCCTCGGCCAGATCCATGAAGCGATCGCCCCACTCCGCATAGCACTCCTCGATCACCTCTTCGAGGGCATCCGCCCGGATCAGCTCCGTTTCTCCGTCATCCGCAATCCGGAATGCCGGATCGATATCCAACCGGTCCGAGTACTGATGAATCAGATACAAACAGAAACTGTCGATGGTTGTGATCTGGGCATACTGAACCAGAACCGCCTGCTGTTCAAGGTGGCGGTTTCCGGGATTCTCTCCGATTTTCTTCTCGATTGCCTCCGCAATTCGCTCACGGATCTCCGCCGCCGCACTGTGGGTGAACGTCATCACCAGCATGCGGTCAATGTCCAGCGGATGGTCGCCCTCCGTGATTCTCTGAATAATTCGTTCGACCAGCACCGCGGTTTTTCCGCTTCCTGCCGCGGCAGACACAAGAAGATTTGACCCTCTCGCGTCGATCACGGCCTTTTGGTCGGCTGTCCAATTCACACCCATTATTTCTTCTCCCTCTCTGCGGATTCCGGCTTCTCATTTCCGTTTACGTTCTTCGGCACTTCTCCCTTTGCCGGGCAGTCCGGACGGTCCCCGCCGCTCTCCGGTGCTTCCTCATCCTCCCCGTCTTCTCCGGCAAATGTGATCCCTGCCTTCTTTCCGATTCTCGGCCAGATATCTTCCGCTTTCAGCGGCGGAAGCTTTCGGAATGCGAAGCCGTCCATCTGCGCATCAAAGCCGCAGACTGCATGGTACGGACACCATTCACAGGCATTCTTCGCGCCGTCCTTATACGGATTGATTTCGATCGATCCCTCCAGAATCTTCCGGCCGGCGTCCCGCATGATGAGTCCGCAGTACTTTCCGAGCGCGCGGAAATGAACCTCGTCAAACAGAAGCGCGCCCTTTGCGGCGCCATCCTTCAATCTCGACACCGAGATCACCGGCGATTTGTACGTTTCCGTTCCCACCGCCGCGATTCCGTGATCCAGATGCCGCACGGAAATCCCGTCGTCATTGACCGCACCGTTCATTTTCAGCTTCTCGAGGAGCTCCTGCTGCCGGTCTTCCTCCTTTGCAGCCTTGTTCCGGTCAATCAGCGGATCCGAAATCCGGTAGTAAAACATGCCGGCCGGATGCACCGTCTTACCCGGATAACGGCCGCGGTATTTCTCCAGAGCCGCCTCCATATAGACCGGAAGCTGCAGCGAGAGACCGTAATAAATGCTTTTCAGGTCAAATCTGACCTGACCGGTCTTGTAATCGATAATTTTCAGATACAGATCATTGTCATCTTCGCACAGATCCACCCGGTCGATTCTCCCGCGAAGGTCAAGGAACTCATCGCCTCCGAGGGCAATCCGCATCGCCTCAAGACCTTCCCGCGGCGTAAATGCCATCTCCAGCGCCTCCGGCACAAAATCCCCTCTGCGGAGGTGTTCGGTGAGCGCCCACGCCGTCCGGTCCGCGATCCGCGTCATCCGCCGGATCAGATATCGGTTCCGTGCGCTCGAGTCCATAATGCTGTTCCCATAGTCGCCCGCCGCCTTCGAGACGGCCTCGCGGACCCGTTCGATCCTCTCGGATTCGGTCACGTCCGCGGCGGCCCGCTTTTCCTCCATCAGTGCACGGAAATAGAGTTCGATCGAAGTGTGGAACAGAGAGCCGATGTCCGTCTGCTTCAGCTGATACACTCTTCGCTCGGAAAGGTCCAGTCCGTACTGAAGAAAATGTGCATAGGCACACTGATCATACTTTTCCAGCCGGCTGATGGAGCCGCGCAGAATCGGACTGTACAGAAGACGCGCCGCCGTCTTTCCGATCCCCCGATCCGTCCAGGTCCAAAATGCCGCGTCCAGAAGACTTCGAACGGTCTGTCCGGTCGTGATATCCGTCCGGACTGCGCCGGTCAGCGCTTCTCCTCCATCCGTTTGTTCTTCGGAACGGCCGGCCGGAACCGCCTTCTCCTCTGCCCGGTATTTTCGCCAGAGTTCCAGCACATCGCCCGTGGCATCCCTTCCTTCCCTCAGTCCGCCCGCAAGCCTGCGCAGCCCTTCGGCGCGCGACCAGACGGCAAGGTTTTTCGGATCCGCATCGGCGATTTTCTTTTCCGGAAATATTTTCCGGAGCTGCGCAATCAGCGTTGACGGCCGGATCACTTTTCCTTCTATATCGGATGTGCTGAACGTCACATACAGTTTCTCCGATGCTTTTGTCAACGCCAGATAAAGGTAGAACCGCTGGAGGAATCCGTCCTCCCTTGCGGTCGGCGCAATTTCAATATTCTGTCGGCGGAGAAGCCGGCGCTCCGACTCCGAGAGAATTCCGGTCCCCGAAGACGCGGCCGGCACGATACCGTCGTTGACTCCCGCAAAGAACAGAACCTTTATGTGCGCAAGACGGGTTCGGGTGATGTCGCCCACCACAACGCGGTCGACCGCCGCCGGAATGAGACCCACTTTGATCTCCGCAAATCCGGCATCCAGAATGTCTCTGTATTCATCCCGGCTCACCTTCTCGTCTCCGAGAAGCGCCGCCGTGCGGTCAAACAGATCGATAATCAGCCCGTAAACCTGACTGTACTCCCGCTCAAATTCCACATTTCCCCGCGCGCCAAACGCCTCAGCCTTTTTCCGGAGTTTTTCCTCCAGTTTTAATTCTTCCAGAAACCTGGTCAGCGCCGCCGTGCGCTCCGTCACGGTCACACCGCGTTTCCCCCATGCCTCTTTCAGCGAAAGGAACGGCGTCAGCACCGCCTCTCTCACATAATTCAGATAATTTAGATTGATCAGATCCGCGCCGGGATACGTTTTCATCCACTCGGAATTCCAGCGGCGAAAGCCCCGGATGCCAAGCGCTGCGACATAATTTTCCAGAAAGCGGATCCACTCCTCGTCCGAATATCCATCCGACGACAGGGTCTGGCCGGAACCCTCGCCGGCGTCTCCGCTTCCGTCCGGAAACGGCAGAACCAGACCGGTCTTCAGATACCGGAACACCGACTCATAAGAAAAATCAGACGAAATGACTTCCAGCGCCGCACGGATCAGCTCGGTCGCCGGATTCTCCATGATACTCTTTTTGCTGTCGATAAAACACGGAATCCGCTCTTCCGCAAAAGCATGCTCGAGAATGCCGCGGTACGAATCCAACGCTCCGGTGATCACGGCAATGTCGCGGTATCGATAGGATTTCGTCCGTACAAGCCGGCTGATCTCCGCCGTAATCAGGCTGACCTCCTGAATCGGGTTTGCGGCGCGCACAAGAAACAGGCCGTTCTGCGCCGTTTTGCCGATCGCACGCACAGTCTCTGTCCCGGCCGGATCACGTCTCCGGAAAATGGCTTTCTCGATCACCTGAAGTTCCGGGCTGTCCTGAAACCGGGGATACCCGCCTGCTCCGAGCAGAAGATCCTCCTCTCGCCGGACGCCCTGCGCCGCTGCGATATCGATCAGCCGGCACACCGTGTGACGGCTCAGGTGAAACAGTTCCTCCGGCGCACCTTCCCGATACGGACTCTCATCCGCGTCCATGGTCACCGTCACTGTCACTTTTGCGCACATTTTCAGGAGAATTTCGAGAATATGATACTGAACCGGCGTAAACCCGGTGAATCCGTCCAGCGTGACGACCGCGTCCCGCAGAAGCTCGGACTGCGGAAGATAGGAGCAGAAAATCTCCGGTATCTCTTCCCTGGACGCCATCTTGTCTTCTGTATATTCATGATATGCCTTCGTCACGGTCAGCATATCGGAGAGTTTTGCCCGGAGAAGATCGCTGGACACCGTATCGCGCATCTCCGTTAGCTGTTCTTCCCGAATCCCGTACTGGAAGAACTCGGAGAGCTGGCTCTTGATCTCATCGATAAAGCCGGGCTTATCCAGATGCCGGCCGAATACCCGAAGTTCATCTCTCACCCCGGCCGCCGTCTTACGGATGACCATGGCCTTTCCCATATCATCCAGCACGGCGAGCTGCCGGACAGCAAGTTCCTCAAACACACGGTATGCCAGCCGCTCAAAACTCAGAATGTCAATGTTCATCACCGCGTGATTCGGGTGAAGATCCACGATCTCCTTCTGCGTCTGCATGGTAAACTGCTCCGGCACGATCGCATAATACCGGCGATCCGGATTTTCCATGGATTCGCGGATCAGATCGCGGTAGAGTGCTGTCGTTTTACCGGATCCGGAACCACCGATGATGAATCTTAGAGACATATGCATTTCCTCCCAAAATTATCAGCTCATTCTGCTCTCTATTATACACGGATACAGAAAAAACCGGACGGATTTTCTCCGCCCGGTTCGTGCTGCTCATTATTCTTTTTTTACCGGTTTCCGGTATTTGCGGATCTCTTCGGCGGTAAATGCCGTCAATTCGTCAAAGATCCGGATCTTGCGGATTCCCTTATTGCGAATCGTCTCACATACAAATTTGTATATGCCGTCGCCTTCCGGGCCGTTCTGAATCTTGACAAAATTGTAGTTCGGAGATTTATACCGGCGTTTCGCGCGGTACATATGGGTCTCCGGGAAGAGGATGATATCCCGCAGAAGGTTTCCGTATTTGTCCGAACCTTCGTCAAAGGATTCCTGGAACATATACGGTTCGCCGGTATTCTTGCCGAAAATGCAGTACACATAATCCATCGCAAACAGTTTGTGCATGGTAAGTCTCCGCACATGTTTGCGCCGGTACTGGAGTTTCAGAACATCCAGTTTGTCACTGCGCACATCATCTTTATAAAAGCAGTGAAAATAATACCAGATCTCCCTGGCATCGCTGAGGCTGAATCGCTCCTGCTCTTCCTGTGACAGATTCAGGTCTCTCCGTACCACGTACTCTGCGCCGATGGAATTCAGATATTCGGTGAAAATCTCCTGCGGCGTCACTTCGCCGAGATACACAACCGCGCCGACGCGAAGGTCAATATCCGGATCGTATTCCGCCTCACTGTCAATGCATTTCATGCTGATCTCGATCTGATGATTTGCCGCTTCTTCCTCCTCAATTCCGTTGACCCAGATGCCGGTCACTTTCATGCGGATCGGTTCAAAGAACCGCTTACCCGGATCCGTCAGATAACATTTATCTCCGATCCGGACTTTTCCGCGAATATATCCGAGAATCGTCGTTTCACTCTCCGCCTCGGCCCGGAACACTCCCGAAATTCCCAGACAGAAGGATCTCCTTTTCTCGCGGATCACATCTTCCAGCTGCTCCCTCAGTCTGGACTTTTTATCTTTCTTCTCCGTCTTTTCAGCTTCCGGATTCTCACCCGTATCTTTCTTTTTTCTGCCGAGAAGACCGTCGAATTCAATATCGTACAAATTCATGTTCTTCCTATACTTCCTGTAGCCTTTTTCCACCCCTGGTCCGCCCGAAAAGCGGTACCCGTTGTTCCTGATCGTCCGTTCTTATTAATATCGACCGGACTATATCAATTACTAAGAAAAATCATACACAGATCTGTCATTAATAGTCAGAAATGATCAATTCTTTTCCACAAGAGCACACTGTACGACATAGCGCATCGTGTGGGATGAACCCGTACAGGTCGAAAGTGAGAGCAGCTTCGGCCTTTTTGCAAAATCCACCTCATCATTCTCCGGCATGGAATACGCGCTCAGATTCCGTGCCATCCGGATGTATGCATCATAGCCATCCCCGTCTTCGAATCCGTGGTAGATGCTGTGCGATGCCTCCACCTCGCTGCAGGCAAAAATTCGGTACCGGAATGTCCCCTCCAGCGTATAGAGAAGGACATACGGGAAGCGGTCCACGGTTCCGTTCTCCCGGAAGTTCTTCAGTTTTCCGAACATTGAGCCGTTCTTCATGTTGTGTCCGTACACAAACGTATTCTGCGCCGATAAATCCGCCGGCGCGTCCTTGTCCAGGAAAATGCAGCCGGCCGCATTTTTTGTTCCGTCAAAGGTCCGGTGAAGATACTCTTCGTTGTCATGGCTTTTCACAACCGGATACCGGATCTCCAACGCCGGAATATCAATCACACCGACAAAATCCGGATTTTTTTCAGAGAGAGCATTCAGATCAACGTGAAGCGGTTCATAGAAAACATCGAACGGCAGCGCCCACGAAGGCACGTTTTCCTGACGTTTCTGCGAATTCCCGTCTGCCGCCTGATCCGCACCGCCGGCTTCGCCGTATTCCGGATTCGGACCGATGCCCGCTCCATCCGCCGTCATATACCGGTCCAGCGCCGCATACTCATCATCCGCCTGCCGGTAACTCAGATAGTCTCGAAGAAACATTCCCGATGAGATCAGAAAAACCGCGATCAGCACCGCCGGAATCAGACGGTCACATATTCTTTGCTTCTTCCTCATCGATGATGTCCTCATCACCATTCTCTGTGATAATCTCATTGAACGCAGCACTCACGGTATCATATTCCTCATCCGTCTCGATGTTGTCGAGCTGCGGCTCACCGTTCTCATCCTCAAAATAGCGATACAGGAAGACGGTGCTCTCCTGCTCGTCCGCCGTCTCTTCCGGAAGAAGCGCAATGTATTCTCCGTCGCCCGCCTCAAAGATCATGAGGACCACGCACTCCAATTCTTTTCCGTCATCGAGCATTACCGTCACAGTATCTCTCTGCTGCTCTTCCTGCTCCATGCCCGCATTTCCATTCTTATTCTCTGCCATCTGTTTTTCCGGTGCGCCGAACGCGCCCGGTTCTCCTTTCCGTTATCTCTGCTGTTGTGTGTCGCTGTTAAACACTATCTCCACTCTATCAGACCGTCCATAAAAAAAGCAACTTCTTTCTCCAATCGGTTTTCGAAACACCGCGTTCAGTATTCCACACCGTTCCGGGCCCGGATTCCGCGGTCATACGGGTGCTTTTGCTTCCGGAACTCGGTGATGTAATCCGCCCGGGCGATGAGTTCTTCCGCCGGATCTCTCCCGGTCAGAACCACCTCCAGTCCCGCCGGCCGCTGATCCAGAAAGCCGGTCAGCTCCTCTAACGGAATCATACCGGTATTGACAGCGGCGCACGCCTCATCCAGAACAAGCAGCACCTCTGCCGTGAGATCCCCGGAATCTGCACCGGAATCATCCACCGCATTTGACGGATGATCCACATTTTCGAGGACGGAATTCACCGTTTCCACCGCTTTCCGGAACATCGTAAGATTCGCTTTTGCAGCCTCTTTTTTTACTTCCGCGGTCATATTCCAGGTAAAACCGAAATCACCGGCTGCCGGAATCACCGTGACGTTTTCCATCCGGCTCAGCGCTGCCGCCTCCCCGGAGCGGTCATTTTTCAGAAAGCGGCAGATCACCGCCCGCTTTCCGCTGCCGGCCATGCGCAGTGCCAGTCCGGCCGCTGCCGTCGATTTTCCCTTTCCGTCTCCGCAGTAAAGATGAACCAGCCCCATGCTTACCTCCCGTCATAGGTATCGGAACGCACGCCGAACCCGTTCTGTACCCGAAAATGTTCTCCGCCGGATTCCCCGGCCGATGACGCCCGTCCCGGAATTCCATTGCCTCTTTTTTCAGCTCTCAGCCGGGATCCGGCATTGCCTGCGGCTTCCGGACGAACGCGATGTGAGCCCCGGCCCTCATCGTTTCCTCCGGCGGTTCCCTTCCCGGTCATCGCCTCCGGCATACCTCCGTAGTCTGCGACAAAGCGGGACACTTCCACCGGCTTTTTAAACCGTTCCTTCACCGCGCAGACCATCAGTCTAAACTTTGCCCTCGTCATACCGACATAGAAAAGTCTCCGCTCTTCCTCGATATCGTCATCCAGAAGTGCCTTGTTATGCGGGACTACGCCTTCATTCGCATCCAGAATGAAGACAATCTGAAATTCCAGTCCTTTTGCGCCGTGCATCGTTGCCAGCGTGACCGCATCCGTATTCAGCTGCCCCTGCTGTGCCTGATTGCGGAGTTCCTCCCGGTACGCCTCCATATGCGCGAACCATTCCTCAAATGTACTGTAATTTGCCGCGCTGTCCCGGAGTTCATCCGCCGTCTCCATGAGATCTTCCAGCCGCGCATGCCGCGTCTCGGCATATTCCCTGAGAAATGCGTCATATCCCACACCCTGACGGATGTAATTGACCGCCGCAAGCGGCGACATCCGGGAGATGGCTTTCAGATCATACTGCAGATCCTCGATCTTCTGGATCATCCAGTCCTTGTCTTTGTAGTATTCTTTCAGATCAAACCACGACACGGTCTCCGACATCAGACTCGCCCGGCTGATATAGCGCTTCGGCCGGTTCATAATCCGAAGAAAACCGCTCCGGCCCATATCGCCCATCGCCATCCGGATGTAGGCGATGATATTCTGTGAAATCCAGTGGTCGTAGAGATTCGGAACACGGTCGCGCGTCCGGAACGGGATATTGTCCCCCATCAGCGCTTCCATCAGCGTTCTCGGCCCGGAATTTGTCCGGTAGAGAACCGCAATCTCTTTTGCCGGCACGCCGGAACGGATGTACTCTCCGATCGCCGAAGCCAGAAAACCGGCTTCCTCTCTCGGATCCTCAAACACCCGTGTCATGACTTCTTTTCCGTGAGAACCGGCCGAGCGGATCGCCTTCGGAAAACGCTTCCGGTTATGGTCGATCAGCCGGAGCGCCGCCCTCACGATCTCATCTGTACAGCGGTAATTGACGTCAAGAAGCACCCGTTTTGCGGTTGGATAATCCTTCTCAAATCCAAGCATAATCTCCGGTCTCGCGCCGCGGAAACGGTAGATCGACTGGTCGTCATCGCCGACAATAAACAGATTGTCTTCCGGCCTGGCGAGCATCCGCATGATCTCGTACTGAAGCCGGTTGATATCCTGAAACTCATCAATCAGAATATATCGGTATTTCCGCTGCCATGCCGCAAGAATGTCCCCTCGCTGCTGAAAGAGTTCCAGACACATGACCATCATGTCGTCAAAATCGATGAGTCCCGCGCGCCGCATCCAGTCGTCGTATCCGCTGTAGATTCCCCGGAACACCTCGTCCGGACAGCTCGTGGAATAATAATTCCGAAGTGACATCCGCTCGGATTTCACCATGCTGATCTCGGAGAGAACCTGGGAGGTGAATTCATTGACATCCTCCGGCTCAATCCCCGCCCGTTCGGACAGTTCCCGGATCACCTGGCGCTGCTGCTCTTCCCGCACAATATTGTCCGCGGAATAGTTATACGCCAGTTTCAGAATCCGGAAAAAAACCGAGTGAAACGTTCCGAACGTGACCCTGGACGGTTTTCCGGTGAGTTTTCCATAGCGTTCCTTCATCTCCAGCGCTGCGGCACGGGTGAAGGTGATCACCAGAATCGATCCGGGATCTGCACCGTACTGCTCCGTCAGGTATTTTACGCGGTGCGTAATAACCGTGGTCTTTCCGGATCCCGGTCCGGCCAGAACGATCATCGGCCCTTCGCCGTGGGTGATCGCCTGCTGCTGCGCTTCGCTGAATGCCATGAGCGCTCCTTTCTCCTGTTTCCTTTGTCGGAAAAAGAGGGCACAAACGGCCCTCTTTTCCGCTGGCTGCCCGCGGCAGCCCATTGTTCACTGATGAATCTTTTCCGTCATCTGACCGGAAAAGGTGTTTTATGCCTCTAAAAGAGCAATGCCCTTCTTCAGTCTCGCAAGAGACTCTTCTTTTCCGAATACCTCCAGAAGTTCGGTTGCGCCGGCCGGTGTGGTCTGCTTGCCGGAGAGAGCGGTACGGATCGGCCACATGATATAACCGGTCTTGTATCCCTTCTCCTCGCCGAATTTCTTCAGGGTCTCAAACAGGGCGTCATTGCTCCAGTCTTCCTGTCCCTCAAGGATCGGCATCACTTCCTTCAGAAGTTCCAGAGAGTTCTCTTTCGTGGTCTTCATCTTCTTGTGAATGTAAAGATCCGTGGAGTACTCCGGAAGTTCCTCGAAGAAGTCGATCATCTCCGGGATATCCGGATAGATCTCGATTCTGGACTTCACCATCGCTGCAATGCGCTTGAGATTCAGCGGCTTCGTGATCACCTTTTTGATGTACGGGAGCGCATTCTCATAGAACTTGTCCTCATCCATTGCTTTGACATACTCACTGTTCATCCAGCGAAGCTTCTGCATGTCGAAGACCGCCGGATTCTTAGCGATATGCGTATAATCAAAGGCACGGATCAGCTCATCGAGTGAGAAGATCTCGGTATTGTCGGTCGGAGACCATCCGAGGAGCGCCACAAAGTTGACCACCGCCTCCGGGATGAAACCTGCCTCGATCAGATCCTCATAAGAAGCGTGTCCGCTTCTCTTGGAAAGCTTCTTGTGCTCTTCATTGGTGATGGTCGGGCAGTGAATGTATTTCGGGATCTCCCATCCGAACGCATCATACAGACGGTTGTACTTCGGGGAGGAAGACAGATACTCTGCTCCTCTGACCACGTGGGTGATGCCCATCAGATGATCATCGATAACATTGGCAAAATTGTATGTCGGGAAACCGTCGGACTTGATGAGAACCATATCGTCCAGCTCGGAGTTGTCAACAGAGATATCTCCGTACAGCTCATCGTGGAACGTCGTGGTTCCCTCGGCCGGGTTATTCTGACGGATGACAAACGGCTTTCCGGCTGCGAGATTTGCCTCGATCTCCTCTTTGGAAAGATGCAGGCAGTGCTTGTCATAGGTCATGATGCGCTCGCCGTTTACCTCTCTTGCCAGAGACTCCAGTCTCTCCTTATCACAGAAGCAGTAGTAAGCTTCGCCCTTCTCGACGAGCTCCTTCGCATACTTCATGTAAATGCCTTCTCTGACACGGTCACTCTGAACATACGGACCAACCGGGCCGCCGATATCCGGTCCCTCATCATGGATCAGTCCGGTGCCTTTCAGGGTATCATAGATAATCTCGGTCGCGCCCTCGACAAAACGTCCCTGATCGGTATCCTCGATTCGAAGAATATAGTCGCCGCCCTCATGCTTTGCGATCAGATATGCATAAAGCGCGGTTCTCAGGTTTCCGACATGCATTCTTCCGGTCGGACTCGGCGCGTATCTCGTTCTGATTTTCATATTCTTATTTACCCCTCATTCTCTGAAATTCTTGGAACAATTTCAATCTGAAAATTATATTACATTTTACCACATTTCATCATATATGTCCAAATACTTGAAATGCGGCCTGTGAATCGGTCAGTTGTTCATCAATCCGAGGATTTTGCTGGCAAATGTGAAATAAATCATCAGGCTGGCCGCATCAACCACCGTCGTCAGCATCGGAGACGCGACGAGGGCCGGATCCAGATGAATCGCCTTAGCCAGCATCGGAAGCATGCTGCCGATGCTCTTCGCAATGATGACCGTACAGAACACGCTCAGCACTACGACAAAGCTGATCATGGTGTGCCCCGGATACTGAATCATCAGCCGTACAAAATTCGCGGACGCAAGGATAAAACCGCAGATCATGCCGACCCGCACCTCTTTCCAGAGGACCCGCGCCGCATCCGGCAGTTCAATATCACCGACCGCCATTCCTCGGATGATCATGGTACTCGCCTGGCTGCCGGAGTTTCCGCCCGTATCCATCAGCATCGGCACGAATGTTACCAAAAGCGGAACCGCCGCAAAGGCATTCTCGTATTTCAGAAGAATCGCTCCGGTAAAAAGACTCGAAAACATCAGGACCAGAAGCCACGGGATACGGTTTCTGGCAAGTGTCAGAACATCCGTCTTCAGATACGGCTTTTCCGACGGAATGATCGCCGCCATCTTCTGGATATCCTCGGTTGCCTCTTCCTCCATGACATCCATGACGTCATCGACCGTGATAATGCCGACCAGACGGTCCTCGTTATCCACGACCGGAAGGGACAGAAGATCGTAATCGTTGAAGATCATTGCCACATTTTCCTGGTCTTCCGTGGTCGTAACCTTGATCACATTATCATCCATGATATCGCCGATGACAGTCTCGTAAGGATTCATCAGAAGATCCTTGACCGTGATGACGCCCTCAAGACATCTCGTATTATCGGTCACATAGCAGGTGTAAATGGTCTCTTTGTCGACACCATTTTCCCGGATATACTCAAATGCATCCCGAACCGTCATCGTCTTGCGGAGTCCGATGTACTCCGCCGTCATGACACTTCCTGCGCTGTCGTCCGGATAATTCAGAAACTGATTGATCAGCTTCCGGGTATCGGGGTTGGAGTTCTTGAGAACACGCTTTACGACGTTCGCTGGGAGCTCTTCGAGCATGTCAACCGCATCGTCGACGTAGAGGTCGTTGACAATGACGCTGAGCTCGTTATCGGTGATGCTGGTGATAATCTGCTGCTGATTCTCAACTGGAAGCGCGGCAAACACATCCGTGGCCAGCTCCTTCGGAAGCATACGGAATACCACCACCGTCTGCTCCGAATTCAGATCTTCCATAAAGTTTGCAATGTCGACCTCGTTCATCTCGATGAGCTCGGCCTTCAATTCGCGGTATTTTTTCTCTTTCACGAGCGCGTTCAGTTTATCGAACAGCTCGTCCATTTCCATGTTATCCACCGGTTCTTTCTCCTTTCTAAACACCGGTCCCGTTCCGTCTCGGAACAACCGGTATCTGTCCGCAGAATGACTTCTGCGCATTCAATGATGATCGACAGTTTAGATCAGCAGAAAGACAGCATTTCCGGACGATTTGCGTTGCAGCAGGGCACACAAAGAAAACCCTTAAGGCGCGATCCGTGCCGCGGGTCTGGTCCCTGCAGATTCTTTGTTTTTCGTCCCGGAATTCCTTCTCTGTCATTTTCGCACACGAAAAAACCACGGGCAGAAAAGCTCTTGCCCGGATACGGCCTCCCATCCATGCGGCCGGGATGACAGATATAAAAAATCAGATGGCAGTGCGCGCAGCGGCTGTATTCCGCCCGGCATGCTTGTCACATATGAATATGTCAGATGCTTCAGAGGCACACACTGCCTTCCGTTCAGGATGACTGCCGTCTGAATCTGCTCTGCTCGTTCGACCTTCCACTGCGTTCACTCCTTTCTTAGAATTGTTCCATAATTGATATGTCTCAGATCCGGAATTGATCGGTTCGGAATCATGCTGAAAATACAATCCTTCCAAAAAACGTCAATCTCCGTAACTTTCATTATACGTTCCGAATGCGTTTTGCGCAATTCTTTTCACCGCATAATACGCATAATTTTTTCCATGAAAAGTGTAAAGCACTCTCTATGGAACAAAGTCCGCGGAGCGTTTTTATTTCATAGGGAATTTCGGAGAAATTTCCTATGAAATAACACAAAACAGAGCCCCCGCGAAAGCGGAGGCCCTGCCCTCTATCCGGCTCACGGCCGGAACCTTATGATCATGATTTTCGATGATCGCGATTGCCGCGATTATCGGTTGGTGCCCAGATCAGACGGCTTCATGCTCAGGTTGATGCGTCCCATCTTGTCGACTTCGATAACCTTTACGGTTACTTCGTCGCCGATGTTGACAACATCCTCCACATTTTCCACTCTCTTCTCGGAGAGCTTGGAGATATGAACCATACCGTCCTTGTTCGGAGCAAGCTGTACGAATGCGCCGAAGTTCATGATACGTACAACCTTACCGGTGTATACCTGACCCGGCTCGATGTCTGTGACAATGCTGTGGATGATCGCCTTTGCCTTGTCGATCATCTCCTGATCAGTGCCGCAGATGGAAACCTGACCGTCATCGTTGATGTCGATCTTTACGCCGGTCTCATCAATGATACCATTGATCACCTTACCCTGCTTTCCGACAACATCGCCGATCTTCTTCGGGTCGATCATCATCATATCGATCTTCGGAGCATACTCGGAAAGCTGCTTTCTCGGCTCAGAGATGCACGGTGCCATGACATCATCCATGATGTGAAGTCTTGCCTGTCTGGTTCTGCGGATCGCTTCCTCAACGATCGGGCGTGTCAGACCGTGGATCTTGATATCCATCTGGATCGCAGTGATACCCTTGTGTGTACCTGCTACCTTGAAGTCCATATCGCCGAAGAAGTCCTCGATGCCCTGAATATCGGTCAGGACAATGTAGTCGTCATCGGTCTCACCGGTAACCAGACCGCAGGAGATACCTGCAACCATGGACTTGATCGGAACACCGGTTGCCATGAGTGCCATACAGGAAGCGCAGATACTTGCCTGAGAAGTGGAACCGTTGGACTCCATGGTCTCAGATACGGCACGGATTGCATACGGGAACTCTTCCTCTGTCGGCAGAACCGGAACCAGCGCTCTCTCTGCGAGTGCGCCGTGACCGATCTCACGACGGCCCGGACCTCTGGACGGCTTTGTCTCACCGACAGAGTAGGACGGGAAGTTGTACTGATGGAGATATCTCTTATAGGTGATGTTGGTGTCAAGGCCTTCCAGCTTCTGAACCTCGGAAAGCGGAGCCAGTGTGACAACATCGAGAATCTGTGTCTGACCACGGGTGAACATTGCGGAACCGTGAACTCTCGGAAGAAGGTCAACTTCCGCAGCCAGCGGACGGATCTCGTCAATCTGTCTGCCGTCCGGACGCTTGCGGTCCTTCAGGATCATCTTGCGGACCGTCTTCTTCTCGTACTGATACATGGCATCCGGAAGCTGTGCAACCCACTCCGGCTTCTCCGCGTACTCTTCTGCAAGCTTATCGGTCAGAGCGGCGATTCTCTCGTCGCGAACCATCTTGTCATCGGTGAAGACAGCCTTCTCCATCTCTTCCGACGGGATCTTTGTCATGAGATCCTGAACCAGATCCGCGTCTACGCCGAAGCTCTGGTACTGCATCTTTTCTTTGCCGCATTCTGCAACGATGCGGTCGATGAACTTGATGATCTCCTGGTTTACTTCATGGCACTTGTAGATTGCCTCGATCATGGTGTCTTCCGGAATCTCGTTTGCACCGGCCTCGATCATGATAACCTTTTCTCTGGTGGATGCAACGGTCAGCGCCAGATCGGAAACAAGTTTCTGGTCGTTGGTCGGATTGACAATGAATTCACCCTCGATCATTCCGAGCTGTGTGGTTGCACACGGGCCGTCAAACGGGATATCGGAAATGCTGGTTGCAATTGCGGAACCGAGCATCGCGGTCAGCTCCGGGCTGCAGTCCGGGTCTACGGACATAACAAGGTTGTCGAGAAGAACATCATTTCTGAAATCCTTCGGGAACAGCGGTCTCATCGGACGGTCGATGACACGGTCGATCAGAACCGCATTGTCGCTTGCCTTACCCTCGCGCTTCTTGAATCCGCCCGGGAACTTTCCGATCGAATACATTTTCTCCTCATACTCAACACTGAGCGGGAAGAAATCCACGCCGTCTCTCGGCTTTGCGGACGCGGTTGCTGTGGATACCACAACGGTATCGCCGTAATGCATGAATGCTGCACCATTGGCCTGTGCCGCAACTCTGCCGACGTCAACGGTCAGCGTTCTGCCGCCAAGCTCCATTGAAAAACTCTTAAACATATTGTCTCCTTTTCTCCTCTTTCCCGACTCTTGTCCGTGACTACTGCTCTGCACGCGAGATCTCTGAAACAAAACCCGCGAAAGGACTACGCTTTTCGCTTCCTTCGGCTTCCCATCCCTCACTTCAGAGGGAAAGCCTGCGGTTCCTCACATGTACAGCAGCGGTCCCGGAAGTAGTCAGAAGGATAAAAATAATATTGGTTGCATACCGGACCGGGACATTCATCCCCCTGTCCGATTGTGAAAAAGGGGCAGAGACCGCAAAATCTCTGCCCCCGAGCACTCGAAGCGAATTACTTTCTCAGACCGAGCTTCTCGATCAGCGCACGATAACCCTCAAGATCTGTCTTCTTCAGGTAATCAAGAAGACCTCTTCTCTTACCTACCATCTTCAGAAGACCTCTTCTGGAGTGATGATCCTTCTGGTTGTTAGCAAGATGAGCGTTGAGCTCCTGGATGCGCTCTGTAAGAAGTGCGATCTGAACCTCCGGTGAACCTGTATCACCGGCTTTTCTGCCGTACTGGTTGATGATTTCTGTCTTTTTCTCTTTTGTGATCATGATAGATCCTCCTTGTTTTTTCAACTGACCGTATACGAAGTTTACGTCAGGAGTACCTCGGATAAACTGCGTATCGGCGAATTCATACCTCGCGTATTATATCATGTCGGCTCAAAACTGTAAATAATAATTTCAGTTTTTATGCCGCTCCCGGTCCGACTGCTGCGCCGATGTTCCGATCCGCTCCCGGTCCGGAAACGGCAGCCGTCTCATGAGCGGCCGCTTCGGTCTTCGTCTGAGCGGACTGACCGGCTCTCGGTCCGTCTGCCTGCGTCCCGGCCGGTTTTGCCGCCGCGGTCTCAGCCGGTTTTGCAGCTGCGGTCTCCGGCTGTGTCTCCGCCGTATTCGGTGTCGCCGCGCCGCCCGGTCCGACCGGCGTGTTCGCAGGTTCGGTTTTCTGCGTGTTTTCGGTTGTCTGCGCTGTCTGAGCGCTCTCCGATGCCTGCGCGGATGTCTCCGCTGCCGTTTCCTGGCCGGACGGTCTGCCGTCTCTGCTGGTCTTTTTACTCTCGGTACCCGCCGCGCCATAGCAGACGACAACGCATCCCGTGTCGATATTCTCAAACAGTTTTCTTGCCATCGCCGGCGGCATATTGATGCAGCCGTGGGAACCGTTTGTCTTGTAAATCGTGCCGCCGAACGATCCTCTCCAGTTGGCATCATGAAAGCCGATTCCATTGTTGAACGGCATCCAGTAGCTGACCGGCGTTCGATAATTTTCACCTTTTAAGACAGCATTTTTCTGCTTATACGCCACGGTATATACCCCGTTCGGCGTACCGTGTCCTTTGGAGAGATTTCCTGACACAAAATCCGTATCCAGCACCAGTGTTCCGTTCTTATAATAATATAAATGCTGACCGGTCAGATTCACTTCCACATAGGTATCACCGATACCTCCGTTCGCTCTGGACTTTCCGGATTTCGAGTAGGCCGGCTCTTTCTCCGTGCTCTCCCCTTCGCGGACTGCGGTCAGAAGATTTGCGGTCTCGGTCGCCGTGTCGATCTTCCATCCATAGGTTCCGCCGTTGACATCCACGGTTGTCCCGTAGCTTGTCCGAAAACCTCTGGTTCTGCCGACCGTATCGTATTTCTGTGCAAGTGAGCTGACATACGCTGCTGCTTCACCCTCGTTCACCTGCATGGAACCGTCCGCGCCGACCGACAGCCAGTTACGGATTGTATCGCCGCTCAGCACTTCCTTTTCATCACCGAACTGGTAAATGACCGACATCTCCGCGGCTTTGTTCAGGTGATCCAATGTTGAGAGAAGCGTCTCGTTATCATCATCGATCGCCGGACTGAGATACAGATCTTCTTTCTCCAGATCAAGCTCCGTCTGAAGATTCTTCATCGCATCCCGCACGGCATCGTAAAGCTTGTCCGAATCCGCAAGCGTTCCCTTCTTCGCCGGAATCAGAGAATATCCTTTTCCTTCGACATAGTCCGAAACGGAAGCATTTTCCGGCCGGGTCTGTGTTTTGCGGTCCAGACATTCCAGATCGTCCACCAGTTTTTCGAGTTTTTTCTCGTCGAAAGTCACCGCCGTATCGATCGTGATCTTTTTAGAGTTTCCGAGCGTCAGTCCCCATGCCCAGATATTCTGTTCTCCGAGGAGTTTTTCGATACTGCCGTCGAACTCCGGCTTCATATCGACCGCCTCTCCGGCAATGCTTTCCGACTTTCCCTCCCGCTCCGCGATCGTCAGGGTATAATTCCGCGTATCACGCTCAATTTCCTGTTCAACTTCCTGCGGGGTCTTTCCGGATGCGTCAACACCGTTGATGACCGTCCGGGGAAAGAACGCATTCCGGTAGGTCTGCGCTTTTACCGCATATCCGCCGGCACCGCAAAGAAGAACTGCTGCCGCTGCCGCCGCTGCAATCATTGCTTTCTTTTTTCCGGACATACCGCCCTCCGCCGCAAGATCACGGTTGTTCTTTTCCGCACGGCTTCGTCCGCGCTTAGGCGGTTCCTCTGCGTCAGGTGAAACGATCGTTTCTTCCGGAAATGCTTCCGCACCGGAAGCGCTCTCCTTTTCCTCCGCCTCGTGTTCATCCGGCATATCCGTCTGTGCTTTTTCCGCCAGAGACGTTTCCGCCGCCTCAATCGGCGGTGTCTCCTTCAGAACTTCTTTCTTCGCATATTTCGACCGGCTTCTTCCTCGTTTCGGAAGAGACTCCGGCGTATTCATTTTATCTTTCTTACTCATTCCATCTATCTCCGTAAAAGGCGTTTTCCACCCTGTCATAGTCTTTGTCTATTCTATAGTAATCCGGTGCATAGCGTCAAATGTCATTCCTCTGACATTACCATAAAGTCTTCCCGCCGTTTTCGTAAGATTTAACACTTCTGAAATATAGCAGTGCCCTCTGATCATATTGCTGTAACATTTTTTGCTATGACATAAAAAAGCAGGAGACTCGCAGTTAGTGCCGCAAATCCCCTGTTTCTTTACTTTATTATCACGCGTTTTTTCATTATATTGCGGTTCTCCGCAAAATCACTTTCCGAAAAATCCCTTTTTCTTCTTCTCTTCCGGCTCAATGCCATGCATCGCGTCATCGAACGCCTTCAGCGCTTCCTTCTGCTTTGCATTCAGCGACTGCGGAACCTGAACCACAAGAGTGATGTACTGATCGCCGCGAACATTGCGGTTTCGGAGCGACGGAACGCCTTTTCCCTTCAGACGGATCTTCGTATCGGTCGGTGTTCCGGCCTTTACCTCATATTCTTCCTCTCCGTCCACCGTGCGGATCTTGATGGTTCCGCCCAGTGCCGCAGTGGCAAATGAGATCGGAACCGTGGAAAAGATCGTGGTATCCTGTCTGCGGAAGATCGGATGCGGTGCAACAATTACTTCCACCAGCAAATCACCTCTCGGTCCTCCGTTGATACCCGGATCACCGTTGCCCTGATCACGCAGCTTCATGCCGTTGTCGATGCCGGCCGGAATTTTGACCTTGATGGTCTTCATGCGGGATACATATCCGGAGCCGTAGCAGTCCGGGCATTTCTCCCGGATCACCTTTCCGGTTCCGCCGCATTCCGGACAGCTCTGCACATTCTGTACGGTGCCGAACAGGGACTGCTGTGTGTAAACAATCTTTCCGCGGCCGCCGCACTTCGGGCAGGTCTCCGGTTTGGTTCCCGGCTTTGCACCGGTTCCGCCGCACTTCGAACAGGTCTCTTTCAGATTGACCTTGATCTCCTTTTCGCAGCCGTGAATTGCTTCCTCGAATGAAATCCGGACGCTGGAATGAACGTTTGCCCCCTTCATCGGAGCGTTGGCGTTCCGGGATGATCTGCGGCCGCCGCCGAAGATATCGCCGAAAATATCGCCGAAAATATCGCCCATATCCGCACCGTTAAAATCAAATCCGCCGAAGCCGCCGGCTCCTGCGCCGCCCTGGCTGAATGCATCCGGTCCGAACTGATCATACTGTCTTCTCTTTTCCGGATCGCTCAGCACGCTGTACGCTTCGGACGCTTCTTTAAACTTCTCCGCCGCCTCTTCATTGCCCGGATTGGCATCCGGATGGTATTTCTTTGCCAGTTTACGATAGGCTTTCTTCAGCGCCGCATCATCCGCGTCCTTGGAAACGCCTAACACTTCATAATAATCTCTTTTGGACTCTGCCATGTTATTCCTCCAGTCAGAAATGCCGTATCCGGTCTTTCTGTGCCCGCGTCGCCTCGGGTATGTTCTTTCCAGGATATCCCGCAAGCGGCATTCCTGCTACGATTCAATGTCTTTATGGCACACATGATGGGGCTCAGGCCGAAGCCCGATCCCCATCACGCTCAAAGTGCTATTTCATCAGATCATCAAACCCGACCTTTTCGTGCCGGTTCTCTCAACGTATCTGACGGAACCCGCACCGTTCTTTATCAGACTTCCTTGAAGTCACCGTCTACGACATTGTCATCTGCACCGCTCTGTGCCTGGCCTGCGCCCTGAGCACCGGCATCCGCACCTGCGCCTGCAGCCTGTGCCTGCTCGTAAACCTTCGCCATGATCGGCTGGCTGTCGTTCATCAGCTTCTCTTTTGCTTCCTTGATCTTTGCGGTCTGATCCTCGGTCGGCTCACCGTTCTGAACCTCTGCGAGAATATCCTTCAGAGCCTTGAGATCTGCCTCAACGGTAGCCTTGTCGGACTCGGAAACCTTATCGGCAACCTTGGAAAGAGCATCCTCCATCTGGAATACCAGAGAATCCGCCTCGTTCTTTGCGTCGATTGCTTCCTTTCTCTTCTTATCCTGAGCCTCGTACTCAGCAGCTTCCTTCACTGCCTTATCGATATCGGCATCGCTCATGTTAGAGCCGGAAGTGATGGTGATGTGCTGCTCTTTGCCGGTGCCGAGATCCTTCGCGGATACATTTACGATACCGTTTGCATCGATATCAAAGGTAACCTCGATCTTCGGGATACCTCTTCTTGCCGGAAGAATTCCGTCCAGTCTGAAGTTTCCGAGCGTCTTGTTATCTCTTGCGAACTGTCTCTCACCCTGAACAACGTGGATGTCTACTGCCGTCTGGTTGTCCTCTGCGGTGGAGAAGATCTGGCTCTTCTTGGTCGGGATGGTTGTATTTCTCTCGATCAGCTTGGTTGCTACGCCGCCCATGGTCTCAATGGACAGGGAAAGCGGGGTTACATCGAGAAGAAGGATATCTCCTGCGCCCTCATCGCCGGAAAGCTTACCGCCCTGGATTGCAGCACCGATTGCGACACACTCATCCGGGTTCAGGCTCTTGCTCGGCTCCTTGCCGGTGAGCTCTTTCACCTTATCCTGTGCGGACAGCATACGTGTGGAACCACCGACAAGAAGAACCTTTCCAAGCTCGGAAGCGGTAAGGCCTGCATCGCGGAGCGCGTTCTGTACCGGGATTGCGGTTCTCTCGATCAGATCTCTGGTGAGCTCGTTGAACTTAGCTCTTGTGAGGTTCAGATCCAGGTGCTTCGGTCCCTCAGCGGTTGCTGTGATGAACGGAAGGTTGATGTTTGTTGTGGTTGCGGAGCTCAGCTCTTTCTTTGCCTTCTCAGCCGCCTCTTTCAGACGCTGCATTGCCATCTTGTCGCCGGAAAGGTCAACACCCTCTGCCTTCTTGAACTCGTCGATCATCCAGTTTGTGATCGCGTTATCGAAGTCATCACCGCCGAGGTGAGTATCACCGTTGGTTGCCAGAACCTCGATGACACCGTCACCGATCTCGATGATGGAGACATCGAAGGTACCGCCGCCGAGATCGTATACCATGATCTTCTGCTCGGACTCATTGTCCAGACCGTAAGCAAGCGCTGCAGCGGTCGGCTCGTTGATGATTCTCTTGACATCAAGTCCTGCGATCTTACCTGCGTCCTTGGTTGCCTGTCTCTGTGCATCGTTGAAATAAGCCGGAACGGTGATAACCGCCTCGGTTACCTTCTCGCCGAGATATGCCTCTGCGTCTGCCTTCAGCTTCTGAAGGATCATCGCGGAGATCTCCTGCGGAGTGTATGCCTTGTCGTCAATGCATACTTTATAGTCGCTTCCCATGTGTCTCTTGATGGAAGCAATGGTTCTGTCTGCGTTGGTTACCGCCTGACGCTTTGCCGGCTCGCCGACCAGTCTCTCACCGGTCTTGGAAAATGCAACAACCGACGGGGTTGTGCGGATACCCTCTGCATTTGCGATAACGGTCGGCTTTCCGCCTTCCATAACTGCTACACAGCTGTTTGTTGTACCAAGATCAATACCAATGATTTTTCCCATGATGTATCTCCTTTTTATGATGTCCGGCGCGGATACTCGCCGTCGCCGGAATGTGGTTTTCCAAATGGTTTTATTTTTCCTGTTTTTTCGGGACTGTCGCGGTTTCCGAAAGGCTTATTTCTTTACCTTAACCATGGAATGTCTGACTACCTGTCCCCTGAAGGTGTAACCCTTCTGAAGGTCCATGGTAATCGTATCTTCCTCGGCATCGCTATCCTCATCGGTCATAACCGCGTTATGAAGGTTCGGATCGAACTTCTGTCCCAGCGCCTCGATCGGCTTCACATCCAGATCTTCGAATAATTTCTCGATCTGACGATAAATGCCGTCGACGCCCTTTGCAAAAGATGCTTCTCTTTCTTCCTCGGAAAGGCTTCCGAGCGCTCTCTCGAAGTTGTCGACCACCGGAAGAATCTTCTCGATGACATTTTTCGCGCCCATGTCAAACATCTGCGCTTTTTCCTTCTCGGTACGCTTGCGGAAGTTGTCAAATTCCGCCATATTTCTCTGAAGGCGGTCGGTGAGTTCAGCGATCTTCTCGTCGCGCTCATCCTTCTTATCCTTCTTGAAGAATTTAAAGCCTTTTTTATCTTTATCGCCTGTGGATGCCTCTTCCGAAGCTTCCTCCGCGTCGCATGTCGCTTCCTCACCGGAAGTCATTTCCTTCTCGGGCTCCTCCTGCTTCTCATCTGCTTCCCTTGCCTCCGCGTCGACATTACCGGTTGTCTTCGCGTCCTCGGCATTTTCAGCACACTCTTCAGCATTCAGATTTTCTTTCATTTCTTCTTCTCTCACTTTTCAGCACACCTTTCTTCGAAATGTTTCAGCCCGCTCCACTGCCGTTCTTTTTGTCATTGAACGTGCTCTGCAACTGACTCATGAGCGTTCTGAGAGTTCCCACAACCTTCTCATAATCCATTCGTTTCGGGCCGACGATACCGACCGTTCCGCGAAGACCGTTACCCAGATCGTAATTTGCGGTAACGACGCTGCAGTCTTTCATGGATTGTACCTGATTCTCCTGGCCAATGTAGACCTGAATCCCGTTCTTCTTATCCTCCGCCACTTCCTCCATGTAAGCATTCTCTGCCAGAAATTCCTTCAGTTCATCCTTTTTCTCAAAAGTATGAAGAAGTTCGCTCGCCTGCTTGCGGTCGGACAGCTCCGGATACTTAAAGATGTTGGTTGCACCCTCGGTGTAGATATTCAGATCTTCCTCGTTGGTCCGGATCGCTTCCGCGATCTCATTCAGAACCATGTCGACCACCTCACGCTGTTCTCCAGCCTGCTGTTTCATCTTGGAGATGACATCCAGGTTGATCTGCTCCATTGTAAGGCCGGTCAGATTATTGTTCAGAAGAATATTAAGATTCAGCAGTTCCTGATCACTCAGCGTCTCTGCGGTATCCACCATCGAGTTTTTGATGATGTTTCCCTCAAGCACCGTTACAATCAGGAGTTTGCCTGTCTCTACTCTGGAAAGCTGGACAAATTTCAACTTTGTCCGGTTATACTGCGGACCGCTGATCATCGCGGCGTAATTTGTACTCACCGCAAGGATTTTCGCCATCTGCTTCAGCAGATCTTCCAGTCGGTCCACCCGGCTGATCATCAGGCTGTTTACGGAGTCCTTCTCCTCCGTCACCTCTGCGAGTTCCGCCTTCTCAGCGTCCCTCTCTTTGATGACGGCATCCTTCTCCTTCACAATCTCATCGACGTAGAAGCGATATCCCTTGTCCGAGGGAATTCTTCCGGATGAGGTGTGCGGCTGAATGATGTAGCCCATCTGTTCCAGATCCGACATCTCGTTTCGGATCGTCGCACTGCTCAGCTTGAGGTCGGAACTTCTCGAGATCGTCCGGGAACCGACCGGCTCACCTGTCTCAAGGTAGGTCTGGATAATCGTCTTCAGAATCGTAATCTTTCTCGCATCCAGTTCCATCCAATGCTCCTCCCTGTTCTCTTTCGATTTGTTAGCACTCATTTTTGTGGAGTGCTAATATCTACAGTTCATAATATAGGACGGTGGGAATGCTTTGTCAACACATTTTTCGCATTTTCCTTTCCCTCCGATCCGGATAGGGTACATCTAAACTAATGTAAAAAAACCGATGCTGTACTTATGTCCATAATGATAGGTTCCCTGTCTCAAAAAGCGCCTAAATGCGCCCTTTTCAACCTGTGCTTCCGGGCCCGGGCTTGACATTTAACATTTCTGTAATATAATGAACACGAAACTGCAAAATCTGACATTGAAGATGTGACAGGATTTTATGATTTACTACAAATCATCTCCTGACCCGAAACCCAATGACATAACGATATCTTTTGTGTCAGCCCAAAAGTGAGGTTATATGAAGAATTCACAGATGATCACTGCTGTGACCGCATGTTTCATTGCGGCAGCTTCGACGTTCACTTCCTTTGCGGCAGATACCGCCACCGGTCCCGCACTTGCGGCCGTTCAGGAAGAAACCACGCCGGAGTCCCAGCAGACAGACGAGGCAGGACACCTACTGACCATGCAGACACCGGACGGCACCATCGCATCCTATGCCGGAGAATTCCGTGCAAGCGCTTACAGTGCTGAGGAGTATGGATCCAGTCTCACCGCAAGCGGTGTCTATGCAAAGGCAAATCACACAATCGCAGCAGACCGCAATGTGTTCCCGATGGGAACAAAGCTTCTGATCGATGGAACTGTATACACCGTGGAAGACACCGGATCCGCCATCCGCGGAAACAAGCTGGACATCTTCTTCAACACCAACCGCGAGTGCTATAACTACGGCGTTCGCACTGTATCCGTGTACCGCTTGCCGTAACGAACTGATCATTCTGAATTTCAATACTGATAGGATGAAAATTGATAAAAGCTTTGAAAGGTGCTGTCACATTCGTTGATTGATCAATCAACCAGTGCGACAGCACCTTTTTCGATATGTCTTCTTTCATTTATCCATGGACGTATCACAAAAGCTGCCTGCGCACAAGCTCTGCGAATTTTCCGTTTCGCTCCATTAATTCAGAATATTTACCCTCTTCCGCAATCTTTCCATTCTCAATCATGATAATCCGGTCAAACTGTTCCACGGTAGAAAGGCGGTGCGCCACCATAATCACCGTTGCTTTCATCCGGCGAACATGCTCCAGTACCGCCCGCTGGCTTTCATTGTCCAGCGCGGAAGTTGCCTCATCCAGCAAAAGAATTCTGGGATTTGCCAGAAAAGCCCGCGCCAGAAGAAGTCTCTGACGCTGTCCGCCGGAAAAACCGCCCGAGTTGGATTCCGAAATCTCCGTATTCATCTGAAGCGGCAGTGACCGGATATCATCTCCGATGACCGCAGCATCCGCAGCCGCCCAGATCTGCCCCATGTCCGCATATTCCTCTTTTCCGAACGCAATGTTTTCCGCAATGGTTCCCGGAAACAGACGGCTGAACTGAAAAACAGATCCGATGCATTTCCTGAGCGATTTCTGATTCAGACCGCTGATCGATTTCTCATCGTAAAAAACATTTCCGGAATCCGGTTTTTCCAGTCCGAGAAGAATCTTCAGAAGTGTGCTTTTCCCGCATCCGCTCTCCCCTACAATGGCCAGTTTTTCTCCGCTTTTTATCTCGGCGGAAAACCCGTCCAGACAGGGCCGGCTTCCCTTTTCATAGGAAAATGTGACATCTTCCAGTCGGATATTTCCCTGAAGACTCCGCACATATTCCAGGCTCTCCGTCTCTTCAGCCGGCATTTCAAGGATCGGCGCGATGTTCCTGCATAAAAGAACGGTCAGGAACATATTTTTCATAATATCCGTGATCCGGTCGACTACCGTCATAATCAGTGCGAATGACGATAGAAAGGTAAGATACTGGGTATTGCGCAAACCTGCATTCAGCGCCGCCATGAGAAAAACCATCGTGGTCAGAAGCCTGATTCCGGCCATGATTTCATTGCTGTATTTCAGAAGAAACGGCTGCCGGTAGGTAAGCGCCAACCGCTTTCGGTACATTTCTGCCCATCTGGCATAGACGAAAACACCGGCGCCCAGGCCCTTGATCTTCTGAATTCCCCTGATGGCCGAAAACAGAAAATCCGTATACTCCATGTCCAGATCCAGAAGACGGGCTTCCTTTCTCATGTTCATCCATGCACTGAGCACAGAGAACAGGATGTACGCGGAAAGCATTATCATCGCCGGCCCGAACATATCCGCGCTGAAAGAATGCAGCTGGACCAGATAGGCCGCGGAAAAACTGAGATTCAGCAGGACATCCATAATGATGTCCAGAATAATGTCCGACAGGCGGTTGCAGCTGTTAATTCTGCGCGATATCTTTCCGGAAGAGGTATCTTTAAAAAAGGCATATGGCAAATGAAGAAGCTTTGCCATGACACTGGATTCGACCTCAATCGACGCACGGATCTTGGTTTCCGAGAGCAGCAGCGTCTTGACCGTCGTGATCAGTGCACGGATCAGAACAACCAGAAGGTAGATGAAAACCGCGATGGCAAAACCGCCGGCAGAATGCTCTGACGGAATGTAGTTCTGATAAATATACCTGCTGACCGCCGGAATCCCCAGGCCCAGCGCGGCGGACAGACCGGTTGCCAGAGCAAGCCGGGCAACATCCGACAGTCTCAGACTGTATATGGCATGGACGCAAAAAGTCCGCAGGATTGTTTTTCGCACGGTCAGCGGTCGGTGAAAAATATAGCATCCCTTTTTCAGACCTTCGCAAAACGCGGCGGACGCATATCCTTCCGACGCATCACCGGGGCAGTAATACCGGTATCCCATTCCGGTCGGGATGACGGCGACCGCTTTGTTGTCCGCGCGGAAAGCCAGAATAAAATCCGTTTTTTTCCTGCAGACCGCCTGCGTATCTTCATAATAATCGTACATCATCCCCAGCGGATCCAGCATCGTGTCCAGAAGCGGCGAAATACTGTGAAATCCGTACAGCCGGTCTGCATCAATGCCGAAACGTCCCAGAATATAGAGCACTGTGGTCTGGACGTCCTCCATCTCATCTTCAATGAGCCGGACCGGTCTGTCCTGCAGAAGCGCTGCGTCCGCGTTCTGCTCCATCCGGGCATTGTTTTCTTCCCTCTTTTTGATGATTTCTCCGTAAAGCCCCATTCTTATTCCCTTATCCGATTAACGTTCTGTAAAGACCTTCCTGCGCGTACAGTTCCTCATGTGTTCCCTGCTGCACGATCCGGCCGTGTTCCATCACATAGATCCGGTCACAGTCCACGATGGTGGAAAGCCGGTGCGCTACAATCACGCAGGTGGTTCCCTTTTCCCGAAGCGCTTTCATCGCCCTGTCCTCTGTACGCGCATCCAGCGCGGATGTAAACTCATCCAGAAAAAGCAGTGTCGGCTCATGCGCCAGCGCTCTCGCCAGCTCGATCCGCTGGAGTTCCCCTCCGGAGAAATTCCGTCCGTTTTCTTTCATCCGGACGCTGTAATTCTTCTTTTCCCGGCTGATCCGTTCATGAATCTGAGCATCTCTCGCCGCCAGAATCACTTCATAATCCTGAATGGTACTGTCCCACATCTTGATATTGTTATAGACGGAATCCTCAAACATCATCGTTTCCTGATCCACGCCGGACACAGAGGAATAAAAAACTTCGTCCGGAATCTCCTCCCGGCGTCGGCCTGCATAGAAAATCTCGCCGGACTCGGGCTGATAGAGGTCTGACAGAACTTTGATGAGGGTGCTTTTTCCGCACCCGCTCTCCCCGACAATCGCCACCATTTGCCCCGGACGAACCTCAATGCTGACATGATCCAGTGCCAGCCGGTCCCCGGCATGATAACGGTAACAGATATCCCTCGCCGAAAGTCCGCCCTCGAGTTTGTCGACATTTTCCATCGTATCCGTCCGCGGGGACAGGCGGGGTCTTGTCGCCCGGCTGTTGATGTCATCGATCCGCTCAATATTGGTCCGCATGGTCTGAAGCATATCGACCGAACCCACACAGCGGTTGACCGATGTGATCATGTTTCCTAAAATTCCCTGAAACAGCGACATCCCGCCCAGGGTAATGTTTCCGTGAACCACAAAATACGCCCCCATAAAGAGTAATACAGCCTGAAGAAGGTTCTGGGAGAGCATGCTGATCAGATTGGACACAGCAGAATACCGGAACTGAACCATACGGTTTTTCTGATAACGGTACTGCGACCGGTACCACATATTGTAAAACGAGTGCTCCGCCCCGGACGCCTGAATCGTGTCAATCATATTCATCCCGTTCAGCAGTGATGCATTGACGGAGTTCCCGTTCGTGACCATGCTTCTGGACGCAATCGCCCTCTTATTCTGAACCAGCGTGCTCGAAAAGACCGATCCCGCCACAAGAAGCGCACAGATTCCGGCAATAAACGGCTGATAGCGGAACAGATATATGAGATAGACGATCGACATCATCATATCGATGCTTCTCGGAACCACGGCTTTCAGAATCGAGTTGTCCAATGTGATATTGTTCTCCATTCTCGAGATCAGATCATAGGCACTGTGTTCCTCAAAAAAACGGAGCGGCTGGCGGAAAATATTTTTGAACAGGCGGATCCCGGAAACGGCGGAAGCCTTCCGGCTGGACCGGTCGACATGACGGGTTTTGAGAATACTGAACATCACATAGAGTACCATGGCCGCCGCATAATACCGGATCAGCCCCTCTGCGCCATCCGAAACCACCGCCGTTCTGCTGCCCATGTGCCGGTCCAGAATCTGTTTTTCCAGATTCATCATAAAAACGTTCAGTGCAATACATCCGGCGGTATAGACCAGCATCACGGCCATCGGCCCACGGAGCGTTTTCAGCCGGCTGCTGATCTGGCTGAACAGCGGTTCTCTTCTTCCACCGGCCTGAAATTCCTTCGTCTTCCGGAATACCAGCACGGTTCCGGAAAAAAGCTGTTCAAACTTTTCCAGCCGGATTCCGTACGTCCCCCGGGCCGGATCGACGATACGGACCAGATCTCCCCGGATCGATTCGATCAGACAGTAATAACGCCTTTTCCACCGGACCATGACCGGAAACTCCTGATTTCGCAGCTCCGGGATCGTCATGTTCCGGATTTCTGTCTCCAATCCATAGACAAGAGCCGCGTCGGCGATCTGCTGCGGGCTGGACCCGTTCCGGGAAGACACGCAGACTTCCCGCATGTCACAAATCGGAACAAAACGCCCGAAATATCCCAGCATCATACACAAAGCGGTTGCCGCATTTTCACCGTTCTGCATCTGAATCATAACCGGTATCTTCACGTCTGTTTTCCTTCCCTCCTGATCCTGGATACAACAAAAGAGAAGGGGTATTTTGCCTGGCTGGACAAAACCGGCTTGTGCTCACAGCCGTTCTCAAAGCTTTTCATGTGAGCATGTCCGGTTCTCTGAGAACACGATTTCCGCACCCTTCTCTCATCTGAAATTATAATCCACGTCAGCCGTCAATACAACGGTATTCCATAGAATGGAGTTGACTTTTTTCAGCAATCCGTACATATTGTAATCGAAATCAAAAACCCGACCGTGTCATTTCTGTACACGGACATTCTGAAATTGAGATGAATATCTGGATAAAATGAAAAATAACGCGAATGGAATCTTTGACCGGGCTGCCGCTGTCGAAATCCGAGAGGATTTTCTGTCTTCCCGTCAGAAACAAAATAATTCAAAGCCCGAAAAATATGATGAAATGGCTTCTTATATACGAAGCAGCGCTGTAGAAAATGATCTGAACCGGTTAAAGCGCGGAGAATTTTTCTTTTCCGCGCCGCGGCATTTTCGGATTCCCAAAGATTTCAGCCAGCGCAAACGGGACATCTATGTATGGTACGGTACGGAAAAATATCTCCTGAGTCTGCTCTGCTATCTTCTGCGGGATTATGACTCGATCTTTTCCCCCTGTCTCTATTCTTTCCGTTCCAAAATGAATGCACACGATTTTATCCGAAAGTTGCTGCGTTGTCCGGACACCCGGAAGTATTACATCGTCAAGGCAGATATCTCCAGTTATGCGTCTTCCATTGTCCCGGAACAGATTCTTCCGCAGTTAAAAAAGATCTTTCAAAATGATCCCGGAATGTATTCCCTCTATGAGTTTTTACTGCTCCGGCGGGAGTGTATCGAAAGAGACGGCTCCCTTGTAAAATGCGAACCAGGAATTCTCGGCGGCAATCCGCTCTCCAATTTTCTGATGAATGTTTGTCTCATGGATCTGGATACGTATTATGAATGCCACGCTCCGCTCTACTGCCGTTATTCGGATGATCTGATCATCTTTGCCGAAAACCGTGCAGAGGCAGAGCGGTATATCTCTTTTTTTCAATCCGTCCTGAAGGAAAAACATCTGACGGTCAATCCGGAAAAAATGCGTCTCATTGAACCGGGAGAACAGGTGGACATTCTCGGTTATTCCCTGAATCAGGGAATCCTCGACATTGCCGATCATTCCAGGCAAAAACTTCTGCGCAAAATCCGCATGCACAGCAAGCGGCTGATTCTCGCAAAAAAAGAACGGCATCTGACCGACCGGGAAGCGGCTGTTCAGATGACCGTCTATTGCAATAATCTTTTTTTCGGCAAAGCGGGAAGCAATGAACTCAGCTGGAGCAGATGGATTTTCCCGGTCATTAACACCATCGCATCCTTAAAGGAAATGGACCACTACGCACAGGAGGCAATCCGCTATGTATACTGCGGTTCCTTTTCCGCAAAGCGCTATCGGCTCCGCTACCGGGACCTCCAGAAAATGGGGTACCGAAGTCTGGTCCATGAATACTACCATTTCGAACGCTGAACGGGATCTGCTTACGCCTTTTTGTTCACCATAAGCTCCGCCGCGGAAGAACCGTTTACCATATATTTCAGCTGATACTGACGGATCGTCATCTCGATCCGGGAATCCGTCTTTACCTCCTCCGGAAGCTGTTTCAGAATGGTCTTCATATCCTCCATCAGGAGGGAAATGTTCGTATTCTGGGTTAGAATCACCTGCGCCATACTCTTCATGATTCCGAGTGTGTTGCCCCGGTTATCGATCAGAAACTGCTCCAGCTGCGCCTCTCCCACTTTCAGAAGCAGAGAATCCTCAATGGCGACCGCGGTATAAACCTGCGGTTTGCCGGTGAGCATGGAAACCTCACCGAAAAATTTATCCGTGCCCAGAATTCCGAGAATATTTTCCTGCTCTTCTTCATAATTGACATAGAGCGCGACTTTCCCTTTCAGCACTTTATACATATACGGATTGATTTCATTCTCGCGGAAAATCACTTCTCCGTCGCAAAATTTCCGCATATTTCCACCTGTTGCTTCCTGACCCATATCGTTTCTCCCATCCGCCGATTCGCTCCGGAATCTCCGGTCCGTCCCGGAATTCCTTTGCCGTTTTTGCCGTTTTTCCCGTTTCTTCTGTTCGCCCGCTTTGTTACTCTCCCTGCTCCACCTGTTTGATCTCGCTCTCGGACGCATTTTTCAGCGAATAAGTGTCAAACACCGGCTCATCCGGGAGTTTCAGTTCGATGGAATTAATCTTGTCCAGAAATGCCGTGCCGCGCTTCATTGCAATCTCAAAGACATGTCCGCCGCGTTTCCGGTCATCCGACACAAAGTGAAAATGCCAGCCCGCCGCATTGATCCCGTCCATATAATCCGGATAATACACACAGACCAGAGATCCCTTCACATTCTCAAAGCAGAAGGATTTCTGCGTTTTGGATAAAATCGTCTTCAGCGACACATGCATGGAACGGTAAGATGACTCCGACCTCGCGTCAATCATCGGGAACTCTCCATCAATCCGGATCACATGCATACTGTTGAGTCCGAATCCCTCTTCGATCCGGTTGTTAAGCTCCGACTTCAGTTCAGCGGCGCACCGGGCCTCTCCCATCTCAAAGGTGCGGCTCCGGTTCATATGACAGACCGCCGAAAACGGAACACCCTTTGCGGAATCCGCGACCACAACCGTTCCGTCTTCGGTTGCCCGATAGCAGACGCCGTCCAGAACGATCATTTCCCCGTCCACGTCCTCAAAAGTCCCAAGGCCCGTATCACCGTGCTTCAGCAGCTCTTCCACGGTGATCACCGGTCTGGAATATCCCAGCATCAGCGCCTGAAGTGTGGAAACCTGAAACATTTTGATTGCGTTCATATGTCCTCCTCTTTTATCACCAGTCTGTTGCGATGGAAATGATACTTCGATGATGTGCATAACGATGCGTAATTCCTTTGGAAATCCTGAGATTCAGCAGCCATAATAAATCGCGTTTCTATTACGGGATTATTCCGGGAGAATATGTTTTACCCTTCATTCTGTCCAGATGGCAAATTCTCAATGTATCTGCATTTGGGATAACTGGAGCAGCCCCAGAAATGATTTCCCTGATAACTGCCTCGTTTTGCGGTCCTCATCACAAGCCGATTGCCGCATCTTGGACAGATTCTGACTTCGTCCTCTTCCTTTCCGATATCTTCTTTCACCTTGCCCTCAACAACCGGTGACTGGAATGCCTCACTTCCGGGCTTCTGAGGTATGCCGTCTGCCACTCCAGCATCTTCAGCCACAGAAGCCTTGAAATCCGGTGCTTTGAAATCCGCCGCTTCCGAATCCGGACCGCAATGTTCAGCAGCATTATCAACCTGCTCATCCTGATAAACCGTTTTTGTCTTTTCTTCGGCTGCCTGATTTGCAGGTTCATTTTCCACAGCACTTTTCAATTCGACAAATTTCGCAAGATAATCCGTCCGGTCTGCCCGATTCATCTCCAGAATACTGTTGCCAAAGTCCAACAGTTCCGTTTTCTTACTTTTCAAATCCGACTTCATCTGCCTCAGCGTATTGATCAGCTGATCCGCCCGGATCACTTTTCCGTCAAGTTCTCTCGGAGCATAGCGATCATTAATCAGACTTTTCGGATTTGCCAGTACTACCAGCGGTTTATTGTAACGCTGAAAGTATAATTCAAATCCCCAGCGTGCAAGCTTGCTTTTATTAGCCTCCCGGCAGTTTTTATACACAAGCATATGACGTTCGTTTTGTGTGAGAGGATTATAAATTCCTTCTTTAAACCTGTGCCCATTATAGGAAAATGTACGAATAAAATCCCCTTTTGCGTTGATCTCAATATCTCCAAAGAGATTCTTACATTCAATAAAAACATTGACATAAGGAGTCAGTACAATGAAATCAATCTGTGCTGTATTTCCCTCCGGATCGACCAGACATATATCATGAAGAACCACCAGATTCATACCGCTGTTCTTCAATTCAAACATAATTCTGTCTTCTCCAGCGATTCCGGCCTTTACGACAGCTATTTCCTTTTCAATTTTCTTATATAACGGAGTGTCCTTCTGTACCTCGTTTTGTAAATCCAACAGTTTTTCAAGGTACTCTTTTGCATCACTTGATTCTTTGAGAATCACCACTTCTGGACGTTCAAATAATGCCATTGTTCTGTTCCTCCGGTCCATCATATATTTCAAGTATAACACAGAACAATGGTGATATTCATGAAAAGAGCCCGAAAGTGCTGCATGCACTTTCAGACTCTTTTCACCGTCATATATATCACTTCTCGTCGCTTACCTCAAAGATATAAAACTTCAGATAATACGAATCGCCCGCGCCCCAGAGGATCGGATGATCCGGTCCCTGTGTGTTAAACTGGATCTGGCGAAGGCGCTTGTGTGCGCTTCTTGCCGCCTCGGCGATGGTCTTTGTGAAGAGTTCCTGCGTCATGAAATGTGAGCAGGAACAGGTGGCAAGGATACCGCCGTCCTTCACGAGTTTGAGTCCTCTCATGTTGATCTCGCGGTAGCCGCGGATCGCATTCTTGGTCGCCTCTCTGGATTTGGTAAATGCCGGCGGATCCAGAATCACGACATCATATTTCTCGCCCTTCTTCTCCAGTTCCGGCAGATAATCCAGAACATTCGCGCAGACAAATTTCACCGTCTGATCCAGACCGTTCAGCCTTGCGTTCCGTTCCGCCTCCTTCACCGCGAACTCAGAGATATCCACACCGGTGACTTCCCTTGCGCCGCCAAGTCCCGCATTCAGGGCAAAGGTTCCCATGTGTGTAAAACAGTCCAGAACTCTCGCGCCCTTACAGAGCGGCTGCATCGCCAGACGGTTCATCTTCTGATCCAGGAAAAATCCGGTTTTCTGTCCGTTTGCGACATCAACGATGTACTTTACGCCATTCTCACAGATCTCAACATTCGGATCAAATTCCTCCCCGATGAATCCCTTCACCGGAGCAAGTCCCTCTTTCCGGCGGACCGGCGCATCGCTTCTCTCATAAATACCGCGGATTCGGATTCCGTCCTCCGCAAGGCGCTCCTTAAGAAACTCCAAAATCATCATCTTCAGACGGTCAATGCCGAGAGCCAGTGACTCAACCACCAGGATATCCTCGTATTTATCGACCACGATTCCCGGAAGCCAGTCTGCCTCGCCGAAGATCACACGGCAGGAGGAGGTGTCAATCACTTTCTTGCGGTAATCCCATGCTTTTCTCACTCTCTCCCGGATGAAGTCCGCGTCGATCGGCGCCTTTCTCCAGCGTGAGAGCATCCGCACACGGATCTTGGATCGGCTGTTGATAAAGCCGTATCCAAGGAAGAAGCCATCGAAATCTTCTACTTGGATAATATCACCATCCTCAAAGTTTCCTTCCATGGATGCGATCTCGTTGTCAAACACCCATGCACCGCCTGACTTGATGGTTCTTCCTTCGCCTTTCTTCAGAATCACCTTTCCGTCTTTTACCAAAGATTCTGCCATATTCATTCTTCAATGGTGCTTTTTGTGACAAAATCACCATATTCCTTTCTTTCCGTATTTGTCTCCGGATTTTCACCGATCATCTTCACACTCCGGCATTTCAGTTTCTGAATCTGTGCCATACGCGAAACATCTTCCCATTCGTAAAAAACCGGCATTCATTCCATAGAGTTTACTACATCTGTGCCTTTTCTGCAAAACAATCTCATCACAGGTTCATACATTATGCTTTGTCGAAACGGGATGCCGCAACTTTGCGAGTCCGGTATTCTCATCGGCGGTCGCCGCCAAAACTCCGGGCGGCTTTTGGACGATTCAGACGAAACACGCTTCGCGAGTTTCGAACGTTTAGCGGCGGTCGCCAAGGCCTCGTGCAAGCGTGGGCTTTGGCTCGCTGCTCGCGTAAAAAACAGCCCGGCCGGTGCATTTCCGCTCCGGCCGGGCTGGACTTCTTTACGCTGACCCACGGGCAACTTGCCCGAATATATCACATTCTTACCACTTAGTTCTTTCCGCTGAGCATCTCATCGATTCCCTTCGCGCCCGCTCTTCCTGCCTGCATTGCCAGAATAACGGTTGCCGCGCCGGTTACCGCGTCACCGCCGGCAAATACGCCCTTGCGGCTGGTCGCGCCGGTCTCTTCCTCGGCAACGATACACTTTCTGCGGTTGATCTCCAGTCCCTTTGTGGTCTTGGAAATCAGCGGATTCGGAGAAGTACCGAGAGACATGATGACTGCGTCGCACTCGATCTCGTACTCGGATCCCGGAACTTCCACCGGTCTTCTTCTTCCGGACTCATCCGGCTCGCCGAGCTCCATCCGGATCACGCGGATTCCGCGAACCCAGCCCTTCTCGTCAGTCAGGATCTCCACCGGATTGGTCAGAAGCTGGAAGATAATGCCTTCCTGCTTTGCGTGATGAACCTCCTCGACTCTCGCCGGAAGCTCTGCCTCACTTCTGCGGTATACAATATGTGTCTCCGCGCCAAGACGAAGAGCGGTTCTCGCCGCATCCATCGCCACGTTTCCGCCGCCGACGACAACGCACTTCTTCGGCATCATGATCGGAGTATCGTACTCATCCAGATATGCACGCATGAGGTTGTTTCTGGTCAGGAACTCGTTTGCGGAGAATACGCCGAGGGCGTTCTCACCCGGAATTCCCATGAACTTCGGAAGGCCTGCGCCGGATCCGATAAATACCGCGTCATATCCTCTCTCTTCAAGAAGTTCGTCAATCGTGACGGACTTGCCGATGATCACATCAGTCTCAATCTTTACGCCAAGCTTCGTCACTTCCTCGATCTCCGGAAGAACGACTCTGGACTTCGGCAGACGGAACTCCGGAATACCGTAGGTCAGTACGCCGCCCGGCTGATGGAGTGCCTCAAAGATCGTCACGTCGTACCCCTTCTTTGCCAGGTCGCCGGCGCAGGAAAGGCCGGACGGGCCGGCACCGATGACTGCAACTTTCTTTCCGTTGGACGGAGCCTTTGCCGCCTCAACGCCGCCGTTTGCGCGGTTGGTATCTGCAACGAAACGCTCCAGCTTTCCGATGGAAACAGCCTCGCCCTTGATTCCGCGGACGCAGACGCCCTCACACTGAGTCTCCTGCGGACATACACGGCCGCATACTGCCGGAAGACAGGAAGACTCTGCGATGACGCGGCCGGCTGCCGCAATATCGCCCTTTTTGATCTCACGGATAAATCCCGGAATGTCGATGTTCACCGGACATCCCTGAACACAGCGCGGATTCTTGCAGTCAAGACATCTCTCCGCCTCTGCCTTTGCTTCTTCTTCATTGTATCCGAGGCAGACCTCTTCAAAATTCTTTGCACGCACCAGCGGGTCCTGCTCACGTACCGGTACTTTCTTCATCATATCTGCCATTAGTCTTCACCTCCGCACTGTCCGCAGCCGCCGTGATGGGTATCGCCTTCCTTCAGCTTGAGCATCGCTCTTCCCTCCTGGGTCTTATAGAGCTGCTGACGCTCCATTGCCTCATCCCAGTTCACTTTATGGCCGTCAAACTCCGGTCCGTCCACGCATGCGAACTTCACTTCGTCACCGACGGTGAGACGACAGGCACCGCACATTCCGGTTCCGTCCACCATAATCGGGTTCATGCTGACAATGGTCGGGATTCCGAGTTTTTCGGTTGTCATGCAACAGAACTTCATCATGATCATCGGACCGATCGCAACGCACATATCATAGTGTTTTCCCTGATTCTTCACAAGATCCTCGATCAGTGCGGTAACCATTCCCTTGAAGCCCTCGGAGCCGTCATCCGTCGCAATATAGAGGTTTGCGACCGACTTCATTTCCTCTGTATAAATCAGGAGATCCTTATTCTTTGCGCCGATGATGACATCACACTCAATGCCGTGATCGTGCATCCATTTTGCCTGCGGATAAACCGGAGCGGTTCCGAGACCGCCTGCCACAAAGAGATACCGTCTCTTTTTCACTTCCTCGATATCCTCCGTCACAAAGTCGGACGGATTTCCAAGGGGGCCAACGATATCCGCGAAACGATCACCGGCCTTGTATCTGCTCATCTTTTCGCTGGTTGCTCCGACCGTCTGGATAACCAGAGTCAGTGTCTCCGCCTCACGATCGAAATCGCAGATCGTAAACGGAACACGCTCCCCCTTCTCATCCGGTCTGACAATGACAAATTCTCCCGGCTGACATGCATGAGTGACATTCGGTGCTTTGACTACGAGACGAAAGATTCGCTCGGCCAGCTTTTCCGCCTTAAGAATCTCAAACATTGATTTCCCTCCTGTTATTCGGATGCATCGGTTCCTCTCCGTAGAGTTTCCAGCCGCCTTTCCCCGTTTTCTGCGTTTTCCGGAAAACAATCCGCGGATTTTGCCCTGTGCGGTATTTCCTTCAAACGCATTTTCCCCTATAATAGTGGACGGCAAAATGCTTCCTGATCCAAGTGATTATAGATAACGTCGCTATTATAACACAGTTTTGTGAAATCCGACAGAATCTTATCATTCCTCATTTCTATATTGTATAACGTTTTAGTTATAGAATAAAACGTTGTCAAGCAGGCTATGGACTTCGCTTCTCCCGTTTTTCCGGGAAATTGACAGACAGTACATGAACGACTCCGGTCAGCGGACGCCCCTGCGATCGGAAAGCCATGCTTCGGGGACGATTCCGGAATGAGCCTTGGCTGCGTTTTGCCCGACAATCACATCAGAAAGAAAGAGGTGCAAACCATGTTTAAAAATATCGATTTCACCGGAAAGGCCGGCCGTCATTTTGCGATGATCGCCTGCGTTGACCAGCAATGGGGTATCGGCAAGGACGGCCGGCAGCTCGTCACGATCCCGGAAGATATGCAGATGTTCCGCCGCGCAACCATGGGCCGCATCGTGGTCATGGGCCGAAAGACCTTTCAGACCTTCGGTGCCATGCGTCCTCTGGAGGGACGTCTCAACGTTGTCCTCAGCAAGAATCCGTCCTTCAATCCGAAGGATGCCTACGTTGTCTCCGATCTCGAGGAAGCCATTGACATCATTGACCGTCTGGAGAAGGAAAATGATCTCCGGGACGAGGATGTGGTGATCATCGGCGGCGGCGAGATCTACCGTCAGTTTCTTCCGTACTGCGACCAGGCGCTGATCACCCGGGTCGAATACACCTATGACGCCGACACCTTCATGGTGGATCTGGAAAAAGAGGGGTGGACTCTGGACAATGAATCCGACGAGCAGACCGCATTTGATCTGATCTACCACTACCGGCTGTATGTAAAACCGGAGGAGGAGTAAAGTTTGAAAGTAAACTTTCAAACTTTGATTGACGGCTCAAATAGACAAGCAAGCTTGTCTGCTTGAGCCTGGAGGACAAAAATATGAATCGCTCTCCCTACTGGGATATCGTAAAGGGAATCGGCATCCTTGCCATCGTAATCGGCCATACAGGGCTCGCCCACCGGTTCCTCTATCTCTTCCATGTAGCTCTCTTCTTTTTTATAACCGGCTTTCTATACAACGAAAAAAAATATGCCGGTAATCCCTGGGGATATTTTGCGGCCCGCGTCCGCGGCGTCTGGCCGAGATACATGGTATACACGGCATTTTTCGCCCTGATCCATAACTTCTGCGTGACCCACGGGATTTATCGGGATCAGCCGATCTATTCCCTCCCGCAGATACTGGGTTCCATATTCACCTCCGTCACCTTCCAGTGCCCGGAACCGCTTCACGGTGCCCTGTGGTTTGTCCCGGTCTGGATCACCTCCGCGGCACTCTTCGGCGGCTGCGTGTGGGCGGGAAATGCGCTGTCTGCCAAGTTTAACCGCGCTCCTTCCGCGAAGGACTGTGCTCCGGCAAAAGACAGGACGGAGACCTGTTCTGATTTTGCCGCAGAGAAACCGGCCAAACTCCGACGCTGTGCATCCTTGTCCGCCGGCATTTTCGCAATGTTCTTCGGCCTTCTCGGTCTTCTGCTTGCAGCGGGAGCTGTCACTCTGCCTCTGAATATGCATGCCGCGGCTCTTGCCGTCCCGCTCTACTGGATGGCATGGATGGTTCAAAAATATCGTCCGGACTACCGGAAATTCATGTTCCTCCCCGGATGGATTGTCAGCGGCGTTTTCCTTGAAATCATGCAGAGAATCGGCTGCCGGGTCAATGTCGCCGTTCTGAACATTCCGGGCGTACTCTACTATCTCTTTTCGCTGGTGGGTGCCTATCACGTTCTCAGCCTTGCCGACTTTCTTGAGAAGCACCGTTTTCTCCGGCCTCTGTCCAACATGATGGCAACGTTCGGGAAATACTCCTTCGATATCATGGCGCTGCATTTTGCTGTATTTAAGATGATCGATCTTCTCTACTGCAGACTGATTCTGCATGCGTCACCGGATGGTCTTTCCAGCCTGCCCGTCGGCTTCCGTTTTCTCACTCCGGTCTACATTGTTGCAGGCGTACTTATCCCGACACTGTCCGGAACAGTACTTGACCAAATTAAAAGGAAATACCATTAACCCAGTATTAAAACAAAATATTTTTTTGACAAAAAGAAGCAGCCGGCATGAACCGACTGCTTTTCTTCTCCGAATACTCCACTAAAATAGCATTTTGGCAAAATATATATTGTTTTCATATTTAATCCAGGAATTTAGAATAATTGAATTATTTGCATCCCTTTCCATTCTTTTTTATTATGATTGCCGGAATCCCCAGTACACCCGCACTGCAAAGAAATGTGATCAGAATCCGCAGCGCAATATCCGAGAAAAACTCTTCCGGCATGATGCAGATCATACGGCTGACATGGGGATCAAACTCCCAGTTTCCCTGTGAGAAGAAGATCTCATGAAAGACCGTAAAATACTTTGTAAAATCAGAAGCGCAAAGCGCGCCGAATGCCGCCGCTGTTCCGAGGATCACAAGACACGTCCTGAGATATCCGCAGCCAAGAATCGCCAGGGCTTCCCTTCCCTTTTTCCGTATCAGATATCCCGCGGTCAGAATGAGAAGCAGAATCGCCGCCGACCGCATCCGCATCGCGGCCAGAAACACCTCCCGGACATCCGTCATGTGGGAGATCTCATCCTCCCGGTAGAATCCCTGAAGTTTTCCGTTGACCGGAACTTCCACGATCAGATTCTCCCGCTCTCCGCGAAGGTAAAGCATGGTCTCGTCGATCACGGTATTGATGCCGTCATAGGCCATCCGGTCACCCTTCCAATATTCTAAAAGAAAGGGCACATTGTATTTCCGGAATTCCCGGTCGTAGAGTCCGGGAGTCCAATAGCAGACCGCCTCGAAGGAGGTGATAAGCACCGTAAAGAGCAGCGCCAGGGCAAATACCGCAGAGAGAATACCTTCCGTCCACGATCTTTTCTTTCCTTCTGTGCGTTTTTTTTCGCTTACACCATTCCAATTATCCCGGACATCCTCTGCCCTCTGCTCCGTGTCCTTTGGTGATTCTGTCATATTCCCCCCTGCTGCCATTTGTGACACCACACGCGAAAGTCACGAGTGTGCGGCGCCCGATTATCAATAATGCCTTACTACTTCAAAACGCTCCAGTTGTACGTCCCGGTCTTTCGGATCAATTCCTGCCTTCTGCTTTGCGATCTCGATCTGGCGTCTCACGGTATCGACACCGTCCAGATTCGGGAGAAAAAGACCTCTCTTATTCCCCTTCGTCACGATCACACCGTACCGTTTCACATCCAGTTCTTCCGGAGATTCAATCCGCTCCGTCTTCCCCAGAACATCCACGCTGTAGTCCAGCCACTCCAGTTCCGATATCTTCACCGGTTCAAACCGCGGATCCGCCGAGCAGGCGCTCCTCGCATTGGTGGAAATCTCCTCGGCGATGGAATCTTTCACCGCACTGATGGTACCGATACAGCCGCGAAGACGGCCCTTTTTATGGATTGACACGAAGACGCCGGCACTGCCTTCTGTCAGATTCTCCCAGACCGAAGCGGCTTCATCATCCAAATCCTCTTCCGTTAATTCCGGCAGGTTCTGATTCCACGCTCTTCGATCCTGGATCTTCTCCGTAGAACGGTCGGAATTGTTTCCGTCGTTATGGTTCTTTTCATCGCCATCCGGATCCGGAATCCGCTCTCCAAAAATCTCTCTCAGCGCATCTTTTTCCCGGATCGTCTCCCCTCCCCGGACATACTCCTCGACGGCTTTTCTTGCAAGCTGCACGTAGGGGTCTTCCTTCTTCCGCCGCGCATGGAGCTTTTTCTTTTCCCGCCTCAGCCACCGGTCCAGCATATCCCGGGAAAGGTCCTCACCTCCCGCCCGGTAGACACAGATTCCGTACCCCACACCGGTCACATCCTGATGGACCAGCTTTTTCACACGAACCTTTGTCCGGTCCAGCGCTCCCGCCATCATCACAAAACTCCGATGGCCGCACTCCGCCGCCCTGTTGCAGAAATTCTCGTCAAAATCCAGAAGCTCATCGAAAGCGCCCCGGCCCATGACATCCATGATCCGCTCATCGTATACCGGACCAGCCGGATCAAATCCATAAGGTCCGTCTTTGCGGAGCTTATGGGACAGATCGCCGCTGGCCACGAAGAACACTCTTCTTCCGAGAATTTCCGCCGTGTCGCGGATCAGCATTCCCAGCCGGTAGTGGTCTTCAAACGTCTCCCCGGAAAGGCCAATCCGGACAAGCTGATACTCCGGACACTTCGGATTGATAAAATGGAGCGGCACCATGGTTCCGTGATCGAGAGCCGGAAATTTCTCTCCCCGGGTTCCGGCCGGAATTCCCGCTTCTCGGGCAAGTTTCGAGAGCATCTCCGTAAACTGGACATCGTAATCCACGTGAAATTTTGCATTCTTCACGCCGAACTCTCCCAAATCACCGTCCGCCCCGTATCCGGGAGAAATATGGAAATAATCCAGATACTGCACGCTGTGCGGAGATGCCAGAACAATGGTATCCGGCTCACAGTCCGCGACAAACTCCGCCGTCTTCTCATAGGCGGCAATTGTTTTCCGGATTTTCTTTTCGCTTCCCTGTCCGATCTCCGGAATAATCATCGGAGGATGTGGAACCATACATGCACCAACGATCGCCATAGACTGTCGCCTCCCGCGTATTTTCCATTTCCGGTGAAGAGGTTTTCGGATCCGTCCTGTTTTTCGCATTGTCTCCGATTCTGTCATCCGATGTCAACGGATCCCGGTTGCAATCTTATGTTATCCATTATAAAAAATATTTTGATATATGAAAAGAGCAGGCTTCCGCGCATCCGGCGGTTGCCTGCTCTTTCCAGTATACATAACTGCGATGTTCGGAAAGTACTCCTTCGATGTCATGGCGCTGCATTTACTGTACGAAGGATGATTGATCGTCTTTGCGTCTCATTCCCGATCAGACATGGATCATCATGAATTGGAAACCTGTATTGTCATAATCGATACGAGAAACAGCAGCAGAAAAAGTAATTTGAATGAATTCTCATATGCCTTATATAAGGCCGGCTTTTCCGTTTTAACCTTTTCCACATTCAACACCGAAAATTTATTTCCAAAAAAATACTGGCATATCTGAATCACAAGAATCAGTATTGCGCCGGCATACAACATATTCTTATACGGTTCTAAAGCTGAAACAAACAACCGCAGACAAAACAGCGCAATTACGGTCAATTCAGCGATCCAGAAAACAAAGAATCCCAAATACTTTGAAATATGCTTCATTTATACTAATTCTTTCCCTGATATCTGCATTTCCGTGATCAGTACTTCAGTTTTCCTTCCGCCACGGCCTTCAGATGGGTTCCGTACGGGCTCTTTCCGTATTTCTCTGCGGATTCCAGAAGCTTTTCAGAGTCGATCCAATGGTTGATGTATGCGATCTCTTCCGGTGCGGAGATGGTGATGCCCTGAAGTTCCTCGATGGTGCGGACGAATTCCGCCGCCTCCAGAAGACTCGCCATTGTGCCGGTATCCAGCCATGCGAAGCCTCGGCCCAGCAGCTGCACATTCAGCTGATCCTTCTGAAGATACATGTCATTCAGCGTCGTGATCTCCAGCTCCCCTCTGGCGGACGGCTTTACCTCATTGGCCATTCTGCTCACGCCGGCCGGATAGAAATAGAGTCCCGTTACGGCGTAATTGCTCTTCGGTTTGGCGGGCTTCTCCTCGATGGAGATGGCTTTACCGCTCTCGTCAAACTCGACGATGCCGAAGCGCTCCGGATCATTGACATAGTAACCGAATACGGTTGCTTTTCCGTTCTCCGCGCTTTCCGCAGCAGCCTTCAGCGTCTTGCGGAAACCGTTTCCGTAGAAAATGTTATCGCCGAGCACCATCGCGCACGCGTCGTCGCCGATAAATTCCTCGCCGAGGATAAATGCCTGCGCAAGTCCGTCCGGTGACGGCTGAACCTTATAGGAAAGATTGATTCCGAACTGACTTCCGTCGCCGAGAAGCGCCTCAAAACGCGGTGTGTCGGTCGGTGTGGAGATGATCAGAATATCCCTGATTCCCGCCAGCATCAGCGTGGACAGCGGATAATAGATCATCGGCTTATCGTAAACCGGAAGAAGCTGTTTACTGGTCACCATGGTCAACGGATAGAGGCGGGTTCCCGCGCCGCCCGCAAGAACGATTCCCTTCATCAGCCAATCACCTCTTTCTTTCCGTACATCTCATTGTAGTAGTTCTGGTATTCGCCGGAAATGATGTTTTCCCACCACTCCTTGTTGTCGAGATACCACTGAATGGTCATCTTGATGCCGTCCTTGAACATGGTCTCCGGAAGCCATCCCAGTTCATTGTGGATCTTGGTCGGATCGATGGCATATCTCTGATCGTGACCCTTGCGGTCGGTTACATGCTCAATCAGGCTCTCCGGCTTCTGCAGGTTTTCGCAGATGAGTTTGACAATGTCGATGTTCTTCATCTCGTTGTGTCCGCCGATGTTGTATACCTCGCCGACGGTACCCTTGTGAATGATCAGATCAATGGCTTTGCAGTGGTCGCCGACATAGAGCCAGTCGCGGACATTGAGACCTTCGCCGTATACCGGAAGCTTCTTATCCGCCAGCGCGTTGGCGATCATCAGCGGGATCAGCTTCTCTGGGAACTGGTACGGGCCGTAGTTGTTGGAGCAGCGGCTGACGGTTACCGGAAGGCCGTAAGTTCTGTGATAAGCCATGACCAGAAGATCCGCGGAAGCCTTGGAAGTGCTGTACGGGCTGGAAGTGTGGATCGGAGTATCCTCGTGGAAGAACAGATCCGGGCGATCCAGCGGAAGGTCTCCGTATACCTCATCGGTGGAAACCTGATGATATCTCTTGATGCCATACTTGCGGCATGCATCCATCAGAACCGCGGTTCCGATGATGTTGGTCTGAAGGAAGATCTCCGGATTCTCGATGGAGCGGTCAACGTGAGACTCCGCCGCAAAATTGACCACCATATCCGGATGCTCCTCCTCGAAGAGCTTGTACACGCCTTCGCGGTCACAGATATCCAGCTTGACAAAGCGGAAATTCTTGTTGTCCATCACGGACTTCAGTGTGGAAAGGTTTCCGGCATAGGTCAGCGCGTCCACGCAGACAATGCGATAGTCCGGATACTTCTCCAGCATATGGAACACAAAGTTACTGCCGATAAACCCGGCGCCGCCGGTTACGATAATATTCATCTTTTATCCTCCTCAAGGTAATGTCTCGTTACAATAGATTTCTCACTGATTTGAGGCCTCTGTTTCTTTACGCTGTAGATTCTAAAAGGTGACGTTACGTCACCTTCAAGTCTTTTCCTATCATATCATGCAAAATCAGCACATGCAACAAAACTGCCGAATGGTTTTTGGTTGTTTTGCGCTATTTTTCCGCAAGAAACACTCCTGCATCCTTTGTAATATGAAAACCAGTCTTCACTTTCCGGTTCACAAAGTCATGGAATTCCTTGTAACGGTCCAAAAGAAGCCGGTTCTGATTGCCGTGACAGGACAAAATGTAAGCAATCAGCGGCTCCGCATCCGAAATCTCAATGGCATCCTCGTACCGTCTCAGCTCAGAATTCCGGAAAATCCCGTTTAGCGCCTCGCCGCCATTTTCCAGTCCAAACCGGTCATAGAGATGTTCGGCTGCCAGCACAATCTCCGGATTAAACTCCTGCACGAGCGTTGTGATCTCTCTCATGTGCGCCCGGCCATAGGTTCCGGCCACAAGCCGTCCGCCTTTTGTCAGCACACGGGCAATCTCCCCGAGGGCCTTCTCCAGCGGGTCACAGTAAAACAGTACATGATTGGCGATCACCAGATCAAAGCTCTCATCCTTATACGGGATTTTCACTCCGTCAAACCGCCGGAAATGAAATCTCCGGTCTTTCCCCAGCGCGCGCTTTGCATCGCGAAGCATACCGTCGGAGATATCGGAGAGCGTGATCTCAATCGAATCCGGAATCCGATCCGCGTTTTCCGACCACAATGCGCCATTTCCGCATCCGATCTCCAGAACCTTCATTCCATCCCGAAGACCACACTGCTCCATCACCCAGGCAAACCATCCCTGCCGGTTCACGGAATAGTCATGGTGAAGCCGGATTCGGGAAGCGATATTCGTCGCGTTCTGATACTGGGTCTTCAGACTTCTCTCCATCGCCGTCATGTGAATCAGATCCAGCATACTCTCCCAGTTGATCATCTGCTCGCCGCGAAGCGCGTCCACTGCCGAATCAATGGCGTTCATCATCGCATGCATGGTCTCCGCCCGTTCCTCCACCAGCTTCCGCTGAACCAGAAGCGAGTCCAGCAGAAAATGCCGGTCTGCGGATGCAAGCGTAATCTCCCGGATATCATCCAGCGAAAAACCGAGGTATTTCAAAAGAAGGATCTGCTGAAGTCTGGCCAGATCCTCATCCGTATAAAATCTTGCCCCCGCCTCGGTCTTAAAGGATGGTTTCAGAATGTTTTTCGCGTCATAATAACGGATTGTGCGCTGTGTCACATGCGCTTTCCGGGCAAACTCCCCGGAAGAATAATATTCCATCTCTCTGCCTCCGTCCACTCTGTATTCTCCGTCATATCCTGCTATGCTTTCTCTTCTATAACTATGTTCTCTTTCCTATGGAAAATGCTGCCGTTCTGTCTCATTCAGTATATCACACCCGTATCCAAACAAAATGACCGAGCCCCCGATGCAGGCAGATCGCTTCCCATCCGAGACGCGCAAGCCCTGATGAATACCGGCCTCTTCTTCTCCGCGGCGTGCAAAGTTCTACAGCTCGTTAAGTCATAGGAGCATCCGGGGAAGAATTGTCCGCAACATAAACGAATAGGACCCGGCTCTTCCAGAAGAAGAAACCGGGTCCTGCTATGATTGTTTTACGTAAATATTCGATATGACCAAATATCGGATTTTGATGGAGATGCCTCTCCGGCGCCCGGCCGGAGAGGCGAACGCCTTACGGCGTAATAAATGAATTTCTCAGATTTCCAATCGCGGATACTCTGAAATTACAGCGGCATGATGCCACCGGCTACCGCTACAACCATGCAAAGGATGGAGAAGCCCCAAACATACATGAAGGAAGCCTTCAGGTGATCCTTGATCTCTACATCCGCAAGTCCGATACCAAGCAGAGTTGCCGGAACCATCGGAGAGATGAACGTTGCGCAGTTGCGGCATACAACCATGGCAACCGCAATCGGAAGTGCCTCTACACCAAAGCTTGCACCGATTGCCATCATGATCGGAAGCATTCCGTAGAAGTAGGAATCGGTATCGAATGCCAGTGCCAGCGGTACGGACAGAATGCCGATTACCAGCGGGAGGTGCTGACCGATGCTTGCCGGAAGAACCATTGTGATCAGGTTCGCCATGCAGCTTACAACAGACTGAATCTGCATCTCAACGCCCGGCTTTGCAATTGCAGCAGCGCCCTTGTCGTTGAAACCGTAAACCAGGATACCCATCAGAACTGCTGCACCCATCAGAGTGGAGCACATCATGAGAGCCGGGCCTGCGTGGCTGTTGATGATCTTCTTCTGCATCTTGATGTCAGTGTAGTTTACAAGGATAGCGATTGCTACACCGATCATAAACGGAACATAGGACGGGAACTGATCCCAGATCAGCATTGCGATAACTGCTACGGTAAGAGCGATGTTGAACAGGAACAGCTTCGGTCTTGCAAGATCGCCGAGCTCATTCTTCTTCTCTTCAACTGTTACTTCGCCCTCTTCCTGTGCGAGCTTACCGTGAAGACCTGCACCTCTTGCCTTCTCCTGAACACCGGCAAGAACTGCGTGTGCAAGACAGAGTACGATACCGAATGCCTGAATCGGGATGATGGTATGCCACAGAGCACCGGACTCCATACCAAGTACGGAAGCTGCTCTCATGGTCGGTCCAGCCCACGGCATCAGGTTCAGAACACCCATCGCAAGAACGACAACACGGAGAAGTGTGGTCTGTCTCATGTGCATCTTCTTGTAAACCGGAAGCATGGACGGGATAACGATCAGGAACGTGGAAGCACCGCCGCCGTCCAGATGACCGATCAGCGCGATGATCGCAGTCATAACCGTAACACCGATGACATTGTCACCGACCAGTTTCATCAGCTTACCGATGATAACATCGAACATACCTGCATCGGTCATGATACCGAAGTACAGAACCGAGAATACGAACAGTGCTGCTGTCGGTCCGGTGGAACCAAATCCACCCTTGATCAGCTTTCCGATCTGCTCCACATCATAGTAGCCGCCTGCTACCAGAATGCATGCAAGAATAATCGGGAACACAATGAACGCGATACTCGGCAGTGTTTTACTCTTAAACAGAGTAACGACGATTCCGACGATGGTCAGGAATCCTAAAATTCCGACAAGTGTAGTACTCATCTGTTTGTCTCCTTTTTACCTTTGGTGTTGTTGAAGGTTCCTTCGGCAGTTCCCCTTTTCCGGCCTCACCCATACCATATGCGACCGGCGCCGAAGTCGTTTTTCGCGAGCGGAACCCGCATGGCGTGTTTCGTCTCGTTTCCGCTGTTACGATCAGCGTTTCTTTAACAGTCCGTCCTGCGGTTCGGCTCCATCTGCCGGAAAATGCTTCATCTGCTTTCCCGGCAGCCACACACTGAAGCCCACCGCTGTCCGCACTGGAAAATACGTTTTAGTTAAACTCGAACGGCTTTACCTGTCTTACGACATCCATGACGGAACCGTCTCTTGCCTCGATGATGCCGACAATGCGATCCTCGAACTGAACCTTGTTCGGCTCACCGGTGATGCTGTAGGCAATGTCGCGAAGCTCCTCGATGCTCTTGATCGGAAGGTTGGTGTCCTTCAGCGCATCGATGATATCCTGTCTCTTCGGGTTGATTGCGATACCGTAATCGGTAACAACAACGTCAACGCTCTCTCCCGGAGTGGTAACCGTGGTAACATCGGAGCAGATCGCCGGAATTCTTCCCTGAAGAAGCGGAGCGATTACGATGGTGCACTTTGCACCCGCTGCTGTATCCGGATGTCCGCCCTGTGCGCCGGTGATCATACCGTCAGAGCCAACGACTACGTTACAGTTGAAGTGAACGTCTACCTCAAGAGCGGCAAGAATAACATAATCCAGCTTGTTGACAAATGCGCCCTTGTTGAACGGATCCGCATACTCGCCGGCTGTGATGTAATAATGCTCCGGATGATTTACATTCTCGATGGCATCCATGTCAAAGTCCTGGGTGTCGAAAAGTTTTCCAACCAGACCCTCGTTCAGAAGCTCGCACATCGGCTTGGTAAGACCGCCGAGACCGAAGCCCATCTTGATGCCCTTTTCTCTCATGATCTTTGCAAGAGAGATGGTGGAAGCGATGGATGCACCGCCGACACCGGTCTGATAGGAGAATCCGTCCTTGAACCACGGAGTATTCGCTACAACCTGTGTGCAGTACTCAGCCATCAGAAGCTTTCTCATATCCTTGGTCGGTTTTGCCGCACCGGTTGCGATCTTCTCCGGATCACCGATGGAATCCACCTCTACGACATAATCCACGTTGGTCATGGAAATCTGTGCCGGATAGTTCGGGAACGGAACAAGGCAGTCGGTGATGGCAACAACATTATCCGCATACTCCGCATCAACCGCAGCATAAGAAAGAACGCCGCAGTTTGCCTTACCGCGCATACCGGAAAGGTTACCGTAATCGTCGCTGGAGGAAGCACCGATGAATGCGATATCGATGTGAACTTCTCCGCTCTCGATAGCTCTTACTCTTCCGCCGTGGGATCTCATGATTGCAAGACCCTTCAGCTTACCGTTGGAGATCGCCTCACCGATTCCTCCGCGAACGCCGGAAGACTGAATGGAAGTGATTGTGCCATCCTCAATATACGGAACGATCGGATTGTTCTGCTTTCCAAGAGAGCTTGCACAGATGGTCAGGTTCTTAATGCCCATCGCGTGGATCTCATCCATAACCATGTTGACGATCTTATCACCCTCACGGAAATGATGGTGGAAACTGATGGTCATGCCATCCTTGATTCCGCATTTTACCAGCGCCTCATGGATGCTGGAAAGAAGTTTGCTCTTCTTCGGATCAATGACCGGACGTGTCTTCGGGGCATCTTTCTTATATTCAACGCTGTCGAAGTGGAACGCACCCTGATACGGCTGCTTTCCGGTCTCTTTCAGGATCTCTTCCGGGATCTCTCTGCCTACTGCATTTAACATATTATAATTCCCCCTTATATACGCCGGATGCCTTCGCAAGTTCAATCGTTCTCTTTGCGCCGTCATAGAAGGCAATGTCGATCATCTTGCCGTCAACGGTAAATACGCCGATTCCGAGTGCCTTCTTGGAGTCGATCTCACGGACAACTTTCTCCGCAAAGATGATGTCCTTCTGCGTCGGGGTGAAGATCTCGTGAACAACGTTGATCTGACGCGGATTGATAATGGACTTTCCGTCAAATCCCATATCGTGAATCTTCTGAACGTCCTCACGGAAGCCGTCCATATCATCCAGATTGGTCCATACGGTATCGAAACACTGAACACCTGCCGCTCTTGCCGCGATGATCATGTGCTGTCTTGCGCCCATGAGCTCAACGCCGGTACCGGTAATGTGTGTCTGAAGGTCCTTTGTGTAGTCACCGCCGGAGAGAGCAACACCGATCATTCTCTCGGAGGACTCACAGACCTCAAGAGCATTGAGTACGCCTCTTGCAGACTCCAGAGCTGCCATGATCAGAGTGGAACCTTCCGGACGGCCAAATTCCTTCTCAGCCTTGATCACTTCATCCTCAACCGCCTTAACCATGGCGCCGGTCTCCGTCTTCGGAATACGGATGACATCGCAGCCGCCCGCTACGGAACAACGGATATCCTCTTTCCAGAGATCGGTGTCCAGACCGTTGATACGTACAACGCGCTCACAGCCTCTGTAATCGATGGATTTTAACGCATGATAGAGAGAAAATCTCGCCGCATCCTTCTGGTTCTCTGCAACCGCATCCTCCAGATCCAACATGATGGAATCCGGCTTGTAGATGTACGGATCCTTGATCAGGGACGGCTTCTGCGCGTTCAGGAACATCATGGTTCTTCTAAGGCGTTTCTTATTCGCATTGATCATCGGATCGCACCTCCCCACGGTAAATTGTCATACTGCTCTACAGAGCGGAATACAGCACCCTCAACACGGGCTTTGATCGTACAGTCAAGTGCACCTTTATCGACAATGGAGATCTTCACATCGCTCACGCCAAGATTCTCGAGCGTCTCCAGTACAACCTTGCGGATTTCATTACCAAACTGATGAGCAACTGCGCTGTCCAGGTTGAAATCAATCTTACCCTGTCCCGGCTCAACCGTTACCATGCAGTCACTGGATTCCAGTGTGCCCGCAACAGCAGGTTTCTTAATATCCATATGTATCCTCCTTTACGCCTCCCGGACGCGGGAAGCAGTTATGTATCTTTCGTCACTCAATGGTAGCATTGTACTATTTCTTGTACAAGAATCTCTTATTCTATGTTGGATATAGTTTTTATCTTATGTTATAGTAGACATGCCCAAATAAGGAAATTGAAAGCCCGCCTATTTATGCGGTTTGTTCGAAAAAACTCTATCTTTGTTAATTTATCTGATAAATCATGTTATTCATTGAATATGGAGGAAAAAATATATGAATGACCGACAGCTCAATTATATGCTGACAATTCTCCGAGAAGGAAGCATCAGCAAAGCAGCGGAGGTTCTCTGTATTTCCCAACCGTCTCTCAGCCAGATGGTCCGCAAAATCGAAACCGAGATGAATGCGGAAATCTTTACCCGATATTCCAATCCGATCAGCCTCACGCCGGCCGGCGAGTATTACATCAAAGCTGCCCGCGATATTCTGAATATCGAGGAAAACCTCTCCCGCGCGGTTCACGAGATCGCCGCCGGTTCCCGCGGAACCCTAAAAATCGGCATCCCGGTTTTGCGCGCGATGGAGATCATACCACAGGTTTTTCCGAAATTCCACGAAAAATATCCGAATGTAAAGCTGGAACTGGTAGAATCCGGTTCCGACAGACTGGAAAATCAGGTCATGCAGAAAGAAGTGGATCTTGCCTGTCTTACAACCTCGCCGAAGATCAATGATCTCGAATACATCCTGATTGCCAACGAGGAAACGGTTCTCGTCGCCGCGAAATCCACCAAACTTGCGCATTCTGTTCCCGCCGGAACGCCGATCAGCATAATGGACGCAGCCCGCGAGAAATTCATCTACATCAAAAAAGGACACAGCGTCCGGATTACACAGGATCATCTGTTTGCAGCCTGTCATCTCCGGCCGGAACGGCTCTTTTCCACCAGAAGTATCGAGGTTGCCAAACGTTCTCTGGCCCCATGCAATGCGGTCATGCTCTGTCCCAAAAACTATATTGATATGAGCCCGGAGATCTACGAAATGTGCGTAACTTACCCGGTAAGAGAGATCTCGCACGAGCGTCATTTTTATATCTGCCGGCGTCAGGACCAGTATCTCAACAACTATGTACGGGATTTCATCCGGATCCTGAAGCCGGATTACGACGCAAAATCCTAATCCGGTCTTACCGTGAGAGGAAAAAATATCCGTATATGATATAATATTTTTAAGGTTAAATCCTGAAAACTTCACATTCACATAAAGTGAAATGAGGAGATCATCCAATGAGTTACACAGAAACCGTAAACATGTTTTTCTATCTTCTTGCCGTCCTTGCGGAACTGTGTTACGCCTTGTCCTCTGCGCTTTCCAGACTGAACCGGAAAATATACTGGGGCTGGTACAAAAAAAAGCTGTCGCATCGTTGATGGAACGCAACGAGCGGCAGCATTTTTTTCAATATCCGGTATTCAGTCCTTGACTTTCTTCAAAATGATCATCTCGGCGATGCGTCCCTTGATGCTGACTTTGACGTCATCGGCAAGATTTGATACAACCGATTTTTCCAGTTCGTCCCACGCTTCCTCCGCGCCGGCTCTTTCCTGTTCCATCATCTCTTTTACCGACTGGCGATACTCGATCATCGACCAGGAAAACATCATGTTCATCGGATCCAGAGTCGTCGGCGTCGGAGCATCTGCCCAGTCCATCGGATCGAAGAAGGTGCGGATCTTGCCCATGATTCCCTTCGCCGCTTCATTTTTTCCGCTAAAAGAAGCGGCAAGAAGCTGTTCCTGTTTATCATAATCCATCAAGGTCTCGACACGAAGATGCAGACTAAACTCCCTGCCTTCCTCTTCAATCCAGAACTCTCCTTCTCTCTCTCCGGTAATGGAGCGCATCATTCCCATCATTTCCTCGGTCAGCAGTCTCAGATGAAGCGCTGCTTTATGCGCAAGACCCTTGTACAGTGCGACCTTCTCTGCCTGTTCAAGTGCCTCATCCATGCCTCTGCCGTCATTTGCGATTACAATTACATCGGATTTCATATAATTCTGCCTTCCTTCCTGATAAGCCGGTCAACCTCATAAAAACGAATAGATTTAACCTTATTATACGGTATTATTGGTATGATGTCATAAATAATCTCAATAATTTACAAACCTTTTCATGTGTTTACTTTTCCCGTCACCAAAATCCCCGTTTCGGCCAGACATCTTTGGGCTGTTTTCTTCGTTCTGTCGATTTCGGGCTTTCTTCATCCCTGCTCCAGCGCAATCTTCACCAGCCGGCTTGTCCCCAAGCGGCTCGCCCCAAGAGAAATGAATTTTTCCGCATCCTCGACGGAGGCGATTCCGCCGGCCGCCTTAATCTTGATATTCGGTCCGATGTGTTCCGCCATCAGTTTCACATCCTCAAAGGTGGCGCCGCCGCTGGAAAAACCGGTCGATGTCTTGATATAGTCCGCATCCGATTCTGTGACAATCCTGCACATCCGGATCTTTTCCTCTTGCGTGAGAAGACAGCACTCAATGATCACCTTCAGAAGATGCGGGCCGCAGACGGCTTTCACTTCATTGATCTCATTGAGAACATAGGAATCGTTTCCCGCTTTCAGTTCCCCGATGTTAATCACCATATCGATTTCTTCCGCACCGTTCGCAATCGCATCCTTTGCTTCAAACACTTTTGCCGCCGTCGTCATGTTGCCGTTTGGGAACCCGATGACGGTTGTGATCGGCAGTTTCCGTCCCATATATTCGCTCGCCCGTTTCACATAACACGGCGGAATGCAGATCGATGCGGTGTGAAATCTCATTCCCTGATCGCAGATATTCCGGATCTCCTCCCAGGTACTGCCCTGCAAAAGCAATGTGTGATCCACCATGGTCAAAATATGTTCTAAAGTCATCGCAGATTCCTCTCTTTCTGTCGTATCATGACCGCATGATTATCTTTTATTATACACTGCATAAACCTTTCTCCCATAATACACTTCCAGAAATCTCCAAGAGTAAGCGACTCATCGCCGTTTTCTTTTACCTTTCTGACGGTTGCTGCCATATCACAGGTAAACTTAAAATGCACTTCTCCTGTTTCTTTTGAAATATCGCCCCTGCCCCGGTTACCCAGAGTGGCATTTTATTCTTTCATATACTTAATCCTAACGCCTGTCGTATTCTCGCCCGCTCGTTACTCTCATTCGTTTTTAATCGGATCAGCGGAACGCCGCAAACCTCTAAGATGTGATTTTTCTTTTCATCTCGTTCATACTGTTCCGTACCTTCTTTATGATATGCGTAACCATCCGTTTCAATTGCAAGAACAGGCTGTTTACTAAACTGATTGTAAATCACAAAATCAACATGAGTCGACGGATGCATCGTATATCGCATCTCTTCATCTGACAGAGCCGTAACATCCCGAACAATCATTGCCATTGGTTCAAAGCATACCACACCGTAATCCGGTACATCTTTCAGAATGTCCATTAACAAAGAGTAAGTGAGATTCTCCGAATCAAATTCGGATATGTTCTGTTTTTTTAATTTCTCCCATCGTCTATTTCGGTACTGCGCATACAGATAATCAAAAACAGAATACACCTTACTTTCTACAACATCCATCTTGTTATATTGAATGTATGAAATTAGATCGGTGATATTTCCTGACTTTTCCTGTTCGTTTCCGGAAACAATAACAATCAACTGTTTCTTCGCTCTCGACACTGCAACATTTAACAGATATGGATCATCCGTAAAATCGCGTATCTGATTATCAACTGTCGAAAGAATGATGACATCCTTTTCCCGCCCCTGAAACTTGTGTACTGTCGCAACATCGATATTGCGGATCTGTTTGCGGATTTCATTCACCTGATCATTATACGGTGCTATTATCCCAATATTCTCTTCCGGCACATCTAACGAAGGTAATATCTCATCCCGGATAATATCAATCTGTCTTTGATTGTAATTTCCTCTTGCATGGTTTCCTTCTGCTGTTTTAACTGCCTTAAGTGATTTTCCCTGCTTATCATCCTCCGTCATCACGACGAGTTCATTGTTGTAGAACTTCTGATTGCAAAACTGAATAATACGCGGGTGACATCTGTAGTGTTCTCTTAAAAGAGTCGATTCTACCTCTGGATGTATTTCAACAATAGATTGCAGAAAGCTCTTTCGGGAAAAATCATATGCATCCTTTAAGTTATATTTATTTCTTATATTATCAGCCCGTTTCTCGACATCCTGCGTCACCACATTCGGCAATTGTTTTAAATCTCCTACAATCACTGCATTCTTTGCACACGACAGTGCCAATGCCCCTGTAGCGATGTCAACCTGCGAGGCCTCATCCATAATCACGTAATCATATTCAATACTCTGCCAATTTAAACTGGTCAGTGCCGAGAACGTCGTACTTAAAACAATCGGATATTCATTTAACACAGCTTCCGCGTTTCGGAATAAATCTTCACCCGTAAATCTGACACGAGATTCGCTCCAATGATATTTTCCAGCCACGTATGCTTTTAGATAGGCAAGTGATTGGGTTTCAAGTTTCTTTGCATAATCTCCGCTGAATTGCTCCAGTTCACTTGTGACGGCCTGAATCCTATCATCATATTCACGAAGGGACTGATCATAATACAGCTCCTGCAATACGGTAATAATCTTTGATAAATCCTGTTTATAAAAATTCCAATTTGCGATACCGTAAAACAGAATACTTTTTATCTTAAAGAAAAATGACAATTCCTTCATGGCATCCGCTTTATCCTGAAGTTCCTGCCAAAGTCTCATAATCCTGTCACTTGTCATCTTTCCACGGATTTTAATAGCCTTATAGTCAGCCGCCGTATCATTTTTAAATTCATCAAAATGCTTCGACTCGATCTCTATCTCATATCGTTTTTCTTTTAATACCGCTAACTCTTCCTGCAACTGATAGAAATTCTGCAGCTTATCTGCGAGTTCCGATGCTTCTTCCTTTAACGAATCTACATCGCCTTCATTAACCCACGAAGACAGATCCGGGTATTTCCCCGTTTGTCCTTCTATAAAAGCTTTTTTATTCTCTGCACTTCCAAGAGAAGCCACTAAGAAATCCATGCCATATTCTTGCTTCGAAAGCTTTTCCATGACATTTTGAGTTGCTGAATTATTATTCGACACGACAATAACCGTCTTACCCAAAACGATAAGATTCGAAATGATATTCAATATGGTTTGTGTCTTCCCCGTACCGGGAGGCCCCTGGATGATACTGAGCTGATTAGTAAGTGCATTTTTGACCGCCTTATACTGGCTTTGATTGCAACCAAACGGGAAGATTACTCCATTACAGTTCAATCGTTGTGATGGTTTGCCCGAATCAAGATAGAGGCTGAGCGCACGATTATCCGGGATAAAACTGATCCGATCATAGTTTTTCTTTAGAACATTTTCCCCTTTATCATTGTGAATATCACCTAATTCCGATACTTCCGTCAAATATTGAAATACATTCCTGGATTTCGGTTTCGATAAGCAATTCTCATGAATGTGCAGTTCACTCTTCTTATAGTTCAGAATGAATCCCTCAAACATCAGGCACCAGTATTTTTCACCTTTATTGTCGAACTGATAAATTGACTTAATATCAAAAAGGCTCTTTCCATCCGGCGTCACAATCATGTAGTCATCTGCATTCAGAATAGTTGGATTCGTCAAAAACGCAACATTATACCGTGCATAAGAGTACAGTCTGTTATTTGTAAATGTGACATCATATTTATCCTTATCCACATTATAAACGCAAGATTTCACACGTTCTGTGCATATTTCATTTTTTGTTATAACCATGAATTTCGTTGGATCCATAGATATCCCCCAATATGCAAATCAATCTCCGGCGAACCTGTTCCCTGCATATATACCTTTACATTGTACCACCACCAATGTTTTCTGCTGATCTGTCTGTGAATCTAAACGGTATTGCCCGACTATTTAGCCAGCTATGAAAAGACCGGCGGTGTACCGATCTTTCAAAATACTGTTATGCTTCTATAGAAAAAAAGCAAGAAATACAGCATATTTGCCACATTCCTTGCTTTTATCATTTTATACAATTACTTTTCTTTTATTCCCCGGAGAAGACTCTTCATCCCACGCCTTCCGGAAATCATCTCGATCATAATCATCACGATCAGGGATTTCTCAATCAAATGTTTATTCTCATTTCGAAAGAAACCGTAACAGTCTCTCCCGGAAGTCGTGATAGTACGGCTTTTCGATGTACACGACGTGTGATCCGCCCGGAATCATCTCCAGTTCAGAGCCCTCCGGCAGCTGTGTGAGCACATCCCTGATCCGGTCGTAATTCAGATACGGATCACGATCTCCGCAGATGATTAGCGTCGGCATCTTCAGTTTTGTGAGATCGATCAGAGACTCGGATGCCGGAACGAGGATGTCACGGCGTCCGCCGTTCGGGCTAAACTCCCCGTCAAAATGCCAGCAATTTGAACAGAATACCTCGATCAGCACCGGGTCCGCGCAGTCATAGTCAAAGCTTCCGTCCGCCTTCCGCTGAAAATCATCCGCCGCGTGCTCCCACGTATTGTGATGGAAGGCCTCGGACACTTCCGCCTCACCGACGCCGCTCAGAATCGGCGCGTACAATACGAGACGTTTTACATGTTCCGGATATTTGCCCGCAAATCTTCCGGTCGTCACCGTTCCCCAGCTCCATCCGAGAACATCGATTTTATCCTGACCGGTCACCTGCACAATCTTCTCCACGGCTGCATGGATATCTTCCGCCGCATAGTCCGAATCCGGAAGAAATCCATCTTCGACCGGCTCCGACTGACCGAATCCGGCAATATCGAGCCGCCAGACCGCGTATCCTTCCCGTGTTAGCGCACGAACCAGGCTGTAATCCTGATAGTCGATGTCGAATTCATGAGAAGAGTACGTCACGCCGTGAACGAGCAAAATGTTCCGCTCTGTCTCGTTGCCCTCTGCGTTGACACAGTCGAGATGAAGCGACTGGTGATTGCGTTCAAGCGGATATTCTTCATAGCGATACGCTTCCTGAGATCCTTCCCCCTGTTCTGCATCTGCCGCCGAATTGAAAACCGCCGTTTCCGACGCAGGTTCCGGCGCATTTCCCGGCGCAGTCTTCGCTCCTCCGGAAGGCAGATCTCCCGCGTTCTGCTGTGCCGACTCCGACAGGTGAACCGATGATTTCTCCAAACCGGCCGCAGCACTCTCTGCCTTCGCCGGTCCGCATGAGTTCATCGCAAAAAGGAGCAGTGCGGTCAGCATCCAGATTCCAAAAAAGTATGATTTTCCTTTTTTCATATACCATCCCCCTCTGCTCCAATCTTATCACATATTCGAAGCCGATTCTCAAAACCGTTTTCGGAACCCTTCCGCCGTCTTTTCCCGCGGAACGCACTTGGAGTGCACAACCCTGTCCGCCGCATCAGAAATCTCCTGTCACAGTGCGGCAAAGATCTTCTTCGACTCGGCGATATTGGCCCGAATTCCTTCACAACACTGATGGAATCTCTCTTTTTCCTCCCCGGTGAGCGAAAGCTCAATCACTTCCTCCACGCCGTTTCTTCCGATCACAGCCGGAACGCCGGCAAAGAGCCCCGACTCGCCGTACTGGCCATCCAACTCACAGCTGACCGGGACAATGCTGTGCTTGTCGTTGCTGACGATATCCACCAGTCGGGCTGCCGTCAGTGCGATCGCATACTCGGTGCAGAACTTCCCGTTAAAGGTTGTCCATCCGCCCTCTCGTGCGCTCTTCTCCATCTCATTTAAGTCAAAGCGGAAGCGCGGATCCTGCTGCGCTTTCACACTCAGCGGGATGCCGTTGAAATTCACCGCGCTCCACGCCGAAATCTGCTCATTTCCGTGTTCGCCGATCATATAAGCAGAGATGCTCTTTGCATCGATTCCGGTCTGCTGCTGAAGACGAATCTTCAGTCTTGCGGTGTCTAGGCCGGTACCGGTGCCGAAAACATGTCCTTTCGGAAGCTCCAGAAGATCATTCAGCCACTTGGTAATGACGTCACACGGGTTGGAAATATTGATCAGAATCCCCTTGAATCCGCTCTTTTTCAGGCGTTCCGCATAGGATGCGACCGCGCGGACATTAAACTCCATTTCGGTGAGTCTCGTGTGGGTTCCCTTCAGCATGGCAATGTTTCCGACCGCATTGACAATGATATCCCGGTCACCGAGATCCTCGATCTGCCCCACTTCCACACGAACCGGATGTGAAAGGAACTCAGTACTGTCGAGAACATCCTGACGTTCCGCACGCGCCTTCGGAAGATTCTCCTCCAGATCGGCGATCACAAAATCGTCTCCAAGCCCCTGCAGCGCCAGCGTATACAATACATGCGCCCCGACGTGTCCGACACCGATGATTCCGATTTTTAAACTGCTCATTTCTTCTTCCTTTCCTGCGATGCGCAGATTACCTGCACTTCTCACATATATAGACTTATTTTTTTATTTTCCATGAATCTCCCGCGGACGATTCCTGTTATCCTCTTTTTTTCCGTATGAATCTCCCGCAATCGATTCCTGTTATCTTTTCATCTTCGTATGAATCTCCTGCAGCCGGTCCAATGCCGCGCGGAGCGTTTCATCCTTCTTTGCGAAATGGAACCGGATGAGGTGATTGACCGGCTCATGGAAGAAACTGGAACCCGGAACCGCGCCAACGCCGACTTTTTCTGCGAGATCACTGCAGAAATCCAGATCGCTCTCATATCCCCACTCCGAGATATCCACCATGACATAATATGCGCCCTGAGGTCTCTGGAAGGTCAGGCCGGCCTCCGCCAGTCCGTCACAGAACAGATCTCTCTTTTCCGTGTATTTCTTCTGAAGCTGATCGTAATACTCCTGCGGGAATTTCAGTCCCGTCACCACCGCTTCCTGCAGCGGAGCCGCTGCCCCGACCGTCAGGAAATCATGCACCTTCCGGATGCGGTCGGTGATCTCCGGCGGCGCGATGGTGTATCCCAGTCTCCATCCGGTGATGGAATAGGTTTTGGAGAGCGATCCGGTCACGATGGTCCGCTCGCGCATTCCCGGAAGCGCCGCCATATAGATCATTTTGTTCGGAGCATAAATGATATGCTCGTAAACCTCATCCGTCACAACATAAGCGTCGTACCGCTGAATGATCTCCGCGATCGTCTGCATTTCCTCCAGGGTAAACACTTTTCCGGACGGATTGGACGGGTTGCAGAGAACCAGTGCTTTCGCCCCATCCTTAAACGCCTGTTCCAGCACGTTCGGGTCAAAATGAAACTCCGGCGGAACCAGCGGAATGTAGATCGGCTCCGCACCGGAGAGAATGGTGTCAGCTCCATAGTTCTCATAGAACGGCGAGAAAATCGCCACCTTATCCCCCGGATTGCAGATCGTCATCATGGCCGCCATCATTGCCTCGGTTCCTCCGCAGGTGATGACGACCTCCGTATTCGGATCGACCGGAATCCCCATAAACCGGGACTGCTTTGCCGCCAGCGCCTCTCTGGTGTTCTGCGCGCCCCAGGTGATGGAATACTGATGATAATCCTCCTCTGTAACCTGTTTCAGACGTTCCAGAATCTCTTTCGGCGGTTCAAAATCCGGAAAGCCCTGAGAAAGATTGATCGCCCCGTACTGATTGGAGATCCGGGTCATTCTCCGGATTACGGAGTCGGTAAAACTGGCCGTTCTGCTCGATAATGGTTTCATAATGCATTTCCTCTCTTCCCGTTCCCACATTCAGCGAACATAGGATTTCTGATCATTCAAAATATGCTTCGGGTCAAAAGCATCCTTGACCCGGTTCATCAGATCCACAATCTCTTTTGACGTCTCATGGAAAAAATATTTCCGCTTGGACACACCGAGTCCGTGTTCCCCGGAGATCAGCCCGCCCATCCGGCGAACCTCCTCGTATAACTCCGTGAGAACCTGATCGAGATCCTTTTCCCATGTTTCTTCGTCCCGGTCTCCGCGCACAACACAGAGATGCACATTTCCGTCTCCCGCATGTCCAAAGCTGATGAGACGAATCCCGTTTTTTACTTCAAGGGCATTCACATACTCTACGAAGTCCGCCGTGCGGTCGATCGGCACTACGATATCCAGCGGCTCCTGCTCGGAAACGGCCTCGACCGCATTGACCAGATCCCCGCGGACCGCCCAGATCGCATTCGATTTTTCCCGGTCATTCAGAACCACAAAATCCATGGCCCCCGTCTCTCGGGCAAGATCCGACGCCTTCCGGACGGACTCTTCCACGATCTCCTTATGTCCGTCAAACGACAAAAGAATATAGGAGCCGGCGTCCGGCCGCGGGTAGACAATTCCGGTATATTTCTCCCCCAAGGCAACCACTTTTCGTTCCATGAATTCGATGGCGACCGGGTTCAGATCCGCCCGCAGAAGGGTCAGCACACTCTCGATTCCGGTTCTCAGATCCGGATACGGAACGACGATGCTGATCTGTGCTTCCGGTTTCGCCACCAGACGAAGCACCGCCCCGGTGATCACCGCCAGCGTCCCTTCCGAACCGATCACCAGATTCTTCAGGGAAAGACCGGTTGTGTCTTTCACGTTCTTGCTTCCGACATTCAGGACTTTTCCATCTGCCGTCACCACTTCCAGCGCCCGGACATAATCTCTCGTCACGCCGTATTTCACCGCACGCATACCGCCAGCGTTGGTGGCAATATTTCCGCCGATCGAGGCGGACTTTTCACCCGGATCCGGCGGATAAAACAGGCCCCGCTCCTCAACATAAGCCTGGACGTCCTTCAGAAGAACGCCGGGCTGTACCGTCACGGAGAGTGTGTCCGGATCAAACGACAGGATCCGGTTCATTCCGGAGACATCTAAAATAATGCCGCCCTGATCCGGTACCGTTGATCCGACCAGATTGGTTCCGGCACCTCTCGGGGTTACCGGTATATTCCTATTATAGGCATATTTTAAAATCCTGCTCACCTCATCGGTGGATTTTACAAGAACGACCGCCTGCGCGGTCCCTTCCTTTCGGCCAAGTTTATCGCTCAGATACTCGTGCGGGATTTCTCCCGTCAGAACTCTCTCTTCCTCTTTTATGATCTCCAGCAGATCGTTGCGGATATTCGTCAAGTCGTCCGCCTCCTTATCTGTAACATTCTTTTCCATGTGTATCCCGTTAGCCGGGGATGACCGGTTCCGGTTTTTTCCCTGATCCAATGCCTTTCCGTTTTTCATGCAAACACCCGCAGAAAGTTTCCTCTCTGCGGGGCATCGTTTCGCCGTCAAAACGGGCTGTTATTTCTTATACTCTTTGAGAAGATCCTGATCCCAGCCGACATTGATGAAATATCCGCCAAAGTTCTCGTCAAAAACTTTCTTTGTCTGCTCGGACTGGAAAGTCTTTACCACCTTGTCATAGGCCGCAACCTTCTTCGCATCCTTCAGATCATCGGTCCTTGCGGCAATCAGGTTCCAGTACTTCTGCTCATCTAAAACGCTGTCTTTGTATACCGCTTCCTCTGTCTTCAGGCCGAAGTCAAGCGCGTAGTTTCCATTGATGACCGCTGCGGTCACATCCGGCAGAGTGGACGGAATGGTGTTTGCCGCCAGCTCCTGAATGGTAATATTCTTCGGATTCGACTCAATATCATCCAGCGTCGGGTTGAAGTTGTCGTTACTCTTCAGTGTGATCACGCCGGCTGCCGCAAGAACCTTCAGCGCGCGGCCTTCATTGGTCAGATCGTTCGGAACAGCGATGGTATCCCCGTCCTTTAACTCATCCAGCGATTTGATCTTGTTGGAATAGACATTCAGCGGAATAATAAAGGTATTGCCGATTGCCTGGATCTTATAGCTGTACTGCTCGACTTCTTTCGCGAGATAAATCTGATGCTGGAATGCATTCAGGTCAATTTCGCCGTTCGACAGCGCATTGTTCGGTGTGACATAATCCGTGAACTGAACCACTTCCAGATTGATTCCGTCCTTCTTTAAGGAATCCACGGTCGGTGCCCAAAGATCATCGTATACAGAGCCAACCACACCGATCTTGAGATCGATCGGATCCTTTGTGAAATCATACGCTTCGCTTCCGGCTGCCGCCGCTGTCTCGGCTGCGGTGGTCGCTGCTGCCGTCGTCTCCGCTGCCTTGGAAGCGGTCTGTGCGGATGATCCGCAACCGGCTAAAACTGCTGCTGTGAGAAATGCTGCTACTACGGACTTTTTCATAATTCGTTCCCCCTCTTTTTCTTCGTGCGTCTATGCGCCACATTTGTTTCTATCGATAACGTTTCCCGTTATTCCCTTTTAATGTGTATGTTTCTTTGCAATCCGGTCTCCGGTGATCTGAACAACGCTGACTGCCGCCACCAGCACAATCACGGTTGCCCATGTGATATCCTGCATGTTCCGGTCATGGCCGTAACGGATCGCGAAATCGCCGAGTCCTCCGGCTCCGACAGCTCCGGCCATCGCGGTGAGACCGAGAAGGCTGATCGCGGTGATCGTCGTCGCTCGCGCCAGCGGTCCGATGCTCTCGCGCAGATACACGCGGGTGATGATCTCCCACGGACTGCATCCCATGGACTCAGCCGCTTCGATCAGTCCGTCATCCGTCTGAGCCAATGCCGACTGTACCTGACGGGTAAAGAACGGAACCGATCCAAGAACGAGAGGGACAATGGCCCCCGGCACACCGATCGCCGTTCCCATGATCCATCTTGTCAGCGGCATAACCGCAGTCAGAAGAATGATAAACGGAATGGACCGGAACAGATTCGTGATCTTGTCCAGCATCTGGAAAACCGCCCGATTCTCCAGGATTCCTCCCGGTTTCGTGACCGTAAGGACGATACCAAAGGTGAGGCCGAGAACAAATCCGATGCCTCCCGCCCAGATCACCATGATGAATGTATCCTGAATGGACTGAATGAAATCCGGCCACTTATGCATCAGATTCGGAAAAATCTCAGTAACGGTTCCTTGCATCCGAAATCACCTCCACTCCGACATTCTTTTCTTTCATATAGGATATCGCCCGGCTGATCTGTTCCGATTCACCGTGAAGAATGACGACCGTTCCTCCGATCGGCGCTCCCGCGACAATCTCCACATCCGCCAGAATAATATTGATATCGAGATCAAATTTCCTTGCCGCGGTTGCAATTAACGGCTCCGACACATCCTTCTGACGATAGCTCAGCTTCACGAGAACCTCGCCGATCTCCGGTGTCACACCCGGAACATGATCCGCAATCATCTGATCGATTTTTGAGAGATTCGACGTCGTCCGGATAAAGCTTCTGGTCAGCGGATGCTGCGGATTCGCAAACACGCTGAACACATCGCCCAACTCTACAACCTCACCATTTTCCATGACTGCCACGCGCTGACAGATCTCCTTGATGACTTCCATCTCATGGGTGATCACGACAACTGTGATTCCGAGCTCCCGATTCAGCTTCTTTAAGAGCTGAAGAATTGCACCGGTCGTCTGCGGATCCAGTGCGGACGTCGCCTCGTCCGAGAGAAGAATCTTCGGATCATTTGCCAGTGCTCTCGCGATCGCGACTCTCTGCTTCTGTCCGCCGGACAGCTCCGACGGATATGCATTTTCCTTATCCGCGAGATCCACCAGTTCGAGAAGCCGGCGCACCTTCTGCCGGATTTCTTCCTTTGATAGCCCGCTGTCTTTCAGCGGAAACGCCACATTTCCAAACACCGTTCTGGATGGCATGAGATTAAAATGCTGAAAGATCATTCCGATCTTTTTCCGCTCTGCGCGGAGGTCTTTCGGGGAAAGCTGTGTCAGATCGGTCCCATCGATCTTCACGCTTCCGGAGGTCGGCCTTCCAAGAAGATTGATACATCGCACCAGTGTCGACTTTCCGGCGCCGGAGAATCCGATGATTCCGAAAATCTCTCCGTCCTTTATGGTAAGCGACACATTTTTTACCGCATCCACCTGCTTGGCACCGGCCTGAAAGGTTTTAACAATATCTGTCATTTCAATCAAGTCTGCCACCTTCTTCCTGCATTTGGCTTATCAAGCTTGGAGCCATGATAGCATCATCAAAAAAGATCGTCTAATCAGCATTTTCTATCCTTTCCGATAACTATATGCTATCGGTGGACCTGGGGGACGGAGTCAGCGGTCCAATCGATGTTCTGCAGATAGCCGGGACTGAATTCATCAGTCACCGGCTATTCATAGTCAATATTTACTTTGTGGATAATTCAGCTTTTTTTTCAGGAAATCAATATCCCTGCCGTAATTTCCGGCAGTCTCATCATCATTTTCCAGAAACGCTTCAAATAATTCGGCTGGAATCTTGCCTGGTTTTATCCTCTCATAAATTGTGAGATTCCAGGAGTGCTTACATTTCTTACATCGATAAATCAGCCAGACATCAACGTTTTTTCCGTTGGCGTTTACCCGGAACTTACCGGAATTCACAAACTCCTGCTTTTCCCACAACCTACGTAGCGGTGAAAATGCGAATCGAACCAGTATCAGACGCTTTCATCGAGCGCGGAGGCGGTGTCATCTGCCAATTCAGCGGCGTGCGCATCCTCGCGGATCGTTTTTTTCGCAGAAAATGAGAACCACTTTCCTGTAAAATACAAAACCGGCATGTTCGTCTTCTCGTTCCATGCCGGTCAAAATGATTATTCGTTTGTGGATTTTACATTTTCTCTGCAGTCAAATGTAACATACGGCGGGTTCTCTCCCCGCTCCTTCGCCGGAAGATACCGCTTCCAGAAATCGTCGAACAGTCGGAAAATCTCCTTATGTCGCGCCGCGATGATGAAGATGGTGATCAGGACATACAGAGCGGACAAAATGTCCGTAAATGCCCACAGGATATCCGCCTCTATATTGTACAAAACCACGCATGGAATCATGTAATAGATCATGTAGAACGGACGGATTTTCCGGTTGGCTTCCGTATCCCCGAAAGCGTAGTTGACCGATTTTTCGCAGGTATAGTACATGCCGATGATGGTCGTCCAGGCAAATACCGCAATCGCGATCGCGGTCATTTTCCCGCCAACCGGGCCGTACGCATTCGTAAATGCGATCGTGGTCAGTGCGCCGGAAGTGGCGTCAGACGTGTAATACGCGCCGGTAATAATGATGGTAAATGCGGTCACCGCGCAGATGATGAACGTATCCAGGCAGACCTCACCCCATCCCCAGAGAGACTGACGTACCGGATGATCGGTGACGGCAGAGGCATGCGCGATCATACCGTAACCGGTGCCGGCATCATTGGAATAGATTCCGCGCGCCACACCATACTGAATCGCGTCGCGCACGGTCGCTCCGGCGAAACCGCCCACAGCGGCAGTCGGGGAAAATGCCGACTTCACGATCAGGGAAATCACCGCCGGAATCTCCTGAACATGGATTACGAGAACACCGAGTCCCATGATGATATAGAGCACTGCCATAACCGGAACGGCTTTCGACATAACACTGGAGATGCGCGGAAGACCGCCCCAGATAGTGACAAGGCACGTGACACCGATCAGGATCACCGTCACGATACTCGGTATGCCGAATGCTTCCGAGATCGAGCTGGTTACCGCCTCGGTCTGAACCGAGCAGGTCCACGGGCCAAAGAGGAAACAGAACCCAGCCAGAACGACAGCGCCCCGCTTCCATCCGAACGCATTTTTCAGGACAAACGAGCGATCGCAGACGTACTCATTCATCGACTCCTTATAGTGCTCGCGGTACCGCTGGCCGATGATGATCTCACAGGCCTTCGTCGACATTCCGAAAAAGGCGGAAATCCACATCCAGATCAGTGCGCCGGGGCCTCCGCTCACGATGGCGGTTGCAACGCCGCTGATGTTGCCTGTTCCGACGGTATTGGCCAGCGCAGTGCAGGCCGCCTTAAATCCCGAGATGGTGCCTTCGCCCTCACCCTTGGATCGGATTTTGGCAAATGTATTCCGAAAGTTAAATGCAACCGACCGCTGATAGCGGAAATGAAACCGGACGGACAACAGGATGCCCGTCACGAGAATGAGAATCGTCATCCAGGATCCCCACATAAAATCATCGATTGCATAGATAAATTCTGTCAGCTGCTCCATGTTTCCCCCAATTCACTTTTCCCGATTTACTTCACCCGGATCATTTTTCCCGATTCACTTTTCCCGATTTACTTCACCCGGATCATTTTTCCCGATTCACTTTCCCCGACTTACTTCACCCGGATCACAGCCGGTTTTCCCAGCGACCGATAGGTTTCACGGACCCGGACCACCTGCCGGATGTGCTGCTCCACCGTGGTACAGCATCCGCCGACCGCGGACGCTCCCGCTTTCATGTAGCGCAGCGCGTAAGCGCCAAAGTCCAGATTTCCATTTGCTGCCGTCCAGGTCTTGGTGACCGGATCGTAGGTTTCCCCGCTGTTCGGATAGACCGCAATCGGCAGATCGGTGTTCTGCTTCAGCTCCCCAATCAGCGATTCGATGTATTCCGGTTTCGTGCAGTTCACACCGATCATCTTCAGATGCGGATGATCCTTTGAGAGGACTCTCGCGCAGTCGGCAATCCGATCCCCTTTTCCCGTATGTTTCCCATCCACACAGGAGAAGCTGATCCAATAGTCCCGCTCCAGCTCTTCCGCAATCTTTGCCGCGATCAGAGCCTCGTGAAGTGACGGCTGTGTCTCGAAGAGAAGAAGATCCGCTCCGGCCTCGGCCAGCAGTTCGGTTCTCCGGCGATGAAAATGATCCAGCTCCTCATCGCTGATCTGATAGTCTCCGGTATACTCCGAGCCGTCTGCCCGATAGGCTCCGTACGGTCCGATTCCGGCAAGACACAAGGGATACGCTCTTCCGGCCGCCTTCCCCTCGTTTTCCCACCATTCTTCCCGGGCGCGAAGAAAAATCTCTACCGAGCGGCGGATCAGCTGCTCCGCTTCCGCTTCCGTGAAACCATTTTCCATCAGCCCCGGAATGGTTGCCTGATAACTGCAGGTAATTCCGCAGTCAGCACCGGCACGGAAATATCCCATGTGCACCTGCCGGACCAGATCCGGATTTTCCGCCAGCACACGGGCGGTCCATAATCGATTGTTCAGATTCGCGCCCAGCTGTTCCAGAGCGGATCCCATCGAACCGTCGATCACCATTACGCCATTCTGTTCCATAATATCCGTCAGAGATTCTTTCATCTGCGCCACCTCTTCCAACTCATTTTTTAAAATCTATTATATTCGCAATCTTCACGGCACAAAAATAAGTTCTTCCTATCGGCAAAGATAGGAAGAACTTATCTACGGCAGTTCCTATTGGTTATGAATTATTATTTTCCTGACGTAATCAGCTCCTCTGCCATGTCGAACAATTCATCAACAGTAAGCGTTGTATCAAAGGTCACAAGGCTGTAGTGAACACCAGCTACATCAAATGACAGGTTCGTAATCATCTGTGTTTTTTCCTGCTCTGAACCATAGCTGATAAAGAAATGATCATCCTTTTCCTTCCTGTCAAGAAGTTCCTGAGATACCTTTCCTTCCTGATCCGGCGGAAGGAAAAGATATTCGTCCAGGCTGTATTTTACCGCAACATCTCCAACCATCCTTGTCTCCATCGATGTATCTTTGTCATTCCGTATGGTCAGGACCGGTTCAGCCTCCAGGTAGATATCAGCCATTCCATCTTTGGAATATGTAATGTCAACGCCGGAAACATCGGCCAGATCAGCTCCGTCTGCGCTATAATTTGCCTCATCAAGGATTTCGGCATTTCTGAAAGAAAAGCCGTTGTTGAACTTTTCAACCGTAAGCACATCCATATGGATGCTGTTCTCAAGTTTTGTCATATCCTTATAGGCTGCAATATTACTGCCAAGCCTATTATGACTTTCAATACTTGATATAATTCCACTGCCTGCAAAAGCTGTGACTCCAATGAGCATCACGCAGGCTGCTGCAACAATACCTGTTGACGTAAATTTAAAACTTGCCTTCATTCTCTTTCCTCCACTATTCTGTTCTGAGTACTGTTCGCTTATTGCGCGGAACATTTTCTCTTTCGTCTGTACCGTGAAATGGAGTTCATTCATGGAGTTGTTATAGATATCTTTGATCGGATCATTCATATGCTTTACCTTCCTTTAGAAAAAAACGGGAATCCTTCGATAAGGAATCCTTGAGCTTTTTTCTGCCTCTTGATAGATAATTGGCTACTGCAGTTTCTTTTTTTCCAAGGATCCGGGCAATCTCTTTGATGGTATACCCTTCATAATAGAAGAGGTAGATACTTACCCTGTAATTTGCCGGGAGCTTCTTAAGCTCTTCTGTGAGAACAGACACCGGTTCATCCGGCACCTCCCTTTCCGGCAGCGCATCAAGCCCAATTATCCTTCCGAAGAAAGCGCTCTTTCTCAGATCCTTGCAAGCATTGATCGTAGTCCTGATAATCCATGCTTTCTCATGCTCACGGCTGTCAAATCTTTGGTGGGAAGACAGGTATTTCAGCATTACATTCTGGCAAATGTCCTCTGCAGCATATGTCTGGCGCAGATAACTGTAGCTGATTCTAAGGATCATATCCGCATATGTTTCCAGTATCCGCCTTGCTTCATTTTCCTCCATGGCAAAACTCTCTTTCTTTATTTTTAGAAGGCCTTCTAACTATAATACGATTCACATCGAAAAAACCTATCACTCATTTGAAAAATATTTTCTTTTCTGAAAAGTATATATAAAAGGGAGAGAACTTTACTCCGTCAGAAACGCGCAAAGCCGGGCGAACATCATGAAAGGGGAGACACAGGATCGCTCCCTTTTCTCCCTCATTAAACATCCCGTAGAGTCTTTTCTTATCCGTTTCAAGGCTGATTTTCAGCATAACTCCCCCTCAATCTTAGCCGTATTTTCGTGATGCTAAAAGTCATATGACTTTTGCAGTAAATACAACGAAAGTCCTATGACTTTTGCAAAATGTTCTGCAAAAAACATAGGACTCTCTGCTCCCTGTAATTTCCCAAACGAATGAGACAGCACCCTGATTAAGGTGCATCATTCAAAATAAAGAAATCGATAAATCTGAATTTGACTTACCTATTTTCTTAAAATCTCATGTGGAGATTCTATTTCATTTGCCAAGGTATGCTCTGTTAATTCTGACATCAATTTCAATTTTTTATTAATCAATGGTCGCATACAATTAGGAACATGTTCCT
>NZ_JONJ01000016.1 GCF_000711825.1 [Clostridium] aminophilum DSM 10710
TCTTTTGGGTATCAACGTACCATTTAATCGTTTCGGCGCTTACATTACCTGCTGTACTTACAAAGTAACTACGAGTCCACAGGCTTGGCATCGCTCTAAGCTGTGGAAATTCTTCTCTAAGCAACAATGATGTACAACCTTTAATCTGCTTCATGATATTTGGAATACTCATAGTAGGCAACACACTCACAAAGATATGTACATGGTCTACATGACATTCAAAGGCAAGGATTTCAATTCCCTGTTTACTACATTCGGCGGTAGTAAGCTCTTTGAATCTGTCTTCAACACCTGGGATATTGAATATTTTCCTGCGGTATCGAGGGCAAAATACAAAATGATAGTTAATCAATGATACAGTTGTTTTGGTATGTATATATTCATTCTTCATGAGTATATAGTAGCATCTGCGTAGATGTTAGACAATATATTGTCTACACATACCTAAAGAAAAAGCGGGCTGTCATCCTCACGGTTAAAACCGTGGGTTTTCTCGCCCGCATAGGTTATAACAACGTCTGAAACCGGACTTCACTCTCCATCTCTTCCTTCCTCAGAGGAAGCCCCGCGGACTTTTCGTGCCGCCGTTCGTCACCGCAAGGTAACATTTGCCACTCAGCGGCGTCCGCATCTGTCTTACTCTTGATCGCGGCAATCGCCAGGACTTCGTGAAGGCACAGGCCTTGTCAAATCACCGGCGAAAAAAACGCTGCCCGCTTTTTGAATTGCGGACAGCGCTGTGCTTATCGTTCTGTCAGTCTCTTTTCTCCGTATCTTTTCTCCGTTTCTTTTCTCCATCACTTCAGCTCGTATGTCACATTGACTTCCGCGCGAATTGCCTGTTCGCCCGGCTGAATGCTCACCATACTCTCCTGATCTTTCGTCATGCCGGATATCATACTGTTTGTCTGATAATACCGGGAGCTCTCATCCTCGTATCCTTCCGTCACTGTCTTAATCTCTCCCAGCGTCTTCCCGGATGCTTTTGCAAGAGCCTCTGCCTTTACATTTGACGCATCGATCGCCTGTTTTAACGCCTCCTGATATTTTTCATCATATTGACTGGATGAAAAACTGATCTCACTGACACTGTTGATCCCCGCCTGAACGCCTTTTGTCAAAATGGTGCCCACATCCTCAATCTTCTGGTCGGAGACCGTGAGCGTCGCCCCTACCTGGTATCCGATGATCTGCTGTGTATTTCCGTATCCATAATCGTACTGCGGGTACATACTGTAATCAGAGGTACGGAGACTTTTCTCATCAATGTTCATCGACTTCAGCACCTCAATGACCTGATTCATTTTCTCCGTATTTTCTTTCTGGGTTTCCTCAGCCGATGCGCCTTCCGTGTTCACGGAAAAAACGATCTTTGCAGTATCCGGAACGACATTTACGCTGCTCTTTCCGGTCACGGTGATCTGATTCGTTACCGCCTGCTCCTTCGCTGTCTGTGCGCCTGCTCCCGCTCCGGCGCATCCGGCCGCACTGATCATCAGAAGTGCCGCTGCCGCCACTGCTGTTTTCTTATATCCTGTTTTTTTCATCTTATCCTCCTGTTCGACTGCATTTTTCAGACATTATTCTTTCTTCCATGCATCACTATTATATCAGAAGACTGCTCTGCCAAGTCTTTCTTTCGCCTGACAATATACTTGATAAGTTATTACAAAATTTTTCGTTTTTATTGTACTAATGCATTGACACAACGATCAGTGCGTGTTATTATCCCATTGTACTAATTCAGTAACACAATCATCTAAAATCCTATCCTGAATGGAGGCATACATGATGAAATGGGAATTCAAAGATGGTATTCCGATTTATCTCCAGATCATTTCACATATGCGAAATGACATCGCCAGCGGCGTCATGCCGCCCGGAAGCCGGATTCCTCCGGTCCGGGCCTTTGCCGGAGAAATCGGCGTCAATCCAAATACCATGCAGCGGGCCCTTACGCAGCTGGAGTCAGAAGGGCTCCTCTACACACAGCGAACCAATGGACGATTTGTAACGGAGGATGAGAGCGTAATGAAAAAACTTCGAGACGATCTGAGTGAAGCCTATATCCGTGAACTCTTTCGAAATCTTGAGCGGCTCGGAATGAACCGCGGGGACATTGTGGAGGCGGTCAGCCGATGGGGAAAACAGCCGGAAGACGCACCTGCCGGAAAATAAGGAAACCGGTATTTCTTCCATAATCAAACCGGCACATATATTCCGCACTTCGTGCTCCGCGATCGTTTGTCCGGCAAATATCCGGCAATGCAGAATGTACGATTCACGGTTGCCACGCCGTCATGCGGCGGAATACAGTTTCTTAAAGAATATGTTTTTATGAAAAGAAAAGGAAATTTCGAAAAGAAAGGAAAATTGGAATGAGTCTTCTTGAATGCAGAGGTTTAACCAAACAATACGGCCGAAAAGCCGCGCTTTCCTGTGTCGATCTGACGCTCGAAAGCGGACGGATCGTCGGCCTTGCCGGGCCAAACGGCAGCGGAAAAACAACAATGATCAAACTGATTCAGCATCTTCTGACGCCGACCTCCGGAGAAATACTGGTGGATGGAAAACATCCGGGAACGGAGACAAAAAAGATCGTATCCTATCTTCCGGACCGGGATTTTCTTCCGGACTGGATGAGCGTGCGTGATCTTCTCACGTTCTATGAAAAATTTTTCGCCGATTTCAACCGTGAAAAAGCCCTTAACATGCTCTCTCACCTGCAGCTGGAAACCGGAGACAATACCCCGCTGAAAAAGATGTCCAAGGGAACCCGCGAAAAAGTTCAGCTGATCCTGACGATGAGCAGGGATGCCAAAGTCTACCTGCTCGACGAGCCGATCGCCGGCGTTGATCCGGCGACCCGGGATTACATTATCCGGACGATCATCACCAACTACAGTGAAAATGCGCTCGTCCTCATCTCCACGCATCTGATCGCCGATGTGGAGCCGGTTCTGGACGAGGTCATTTTCTTAAAAGATGGATCGATTTATCTGCACGAAAGCACCGATTCGATCCGTGAACGTACCGGACAGAGTATTGATCATTATTTCAGGGAGGTATTCAAATGCTCGGAAAACTGATTTCTTATGAAATGAAAGCATTCGGCAGAATCATGCTGCCGCTCTATGGCGCGCTGCTCGTTTTATCCATTATTCTTGGTATCGGATTTCAGACCTTTCCGCAAACGGTTCTCTCCGGAAGAGGCTTTGCCGGCTTCGGTTTCCTCACGCTGGTCTTCCTCTTTGTCTCGGTCTGCATCGCGATCTTTGTCATGACCGCCACGCTTGCGGTAACCCGGTTCTGGAAAAATCTGATGGGACATGAGGGATACCTGATGTTCTCTCTTCCGGCCGGGATCGGCACGATCATATCGGCAAAGACCATATCCGTGCTGATCTGGAGTGCGCTCTCCGCAATCAGCGGAGTATTATCCATGATGATCTTCGCCATGTTCTTCATTCGGGAAATCCCCTCCAACGATGAACTGATGCGAATGATCCGGATTATCATGGATCGTCTTGGCACTTATCTGCCGGATCTGACCATGTTCCTGATCCTGATCGCCGTCGCTCTCGCTTTCTTTATTATGCGAATCTATGCGTCCATCGCCATCGGCTGTCAGTGGACCAGCCACCGCCTGATCGGAAGCGTTCTCGCTTTTATCGGTCTTCAGATCCTTGAAAACGGAATCGGCTCCATCCTGCTGGAGAGCGGTTACCTCGTCACGGAACTGAGCGAGCTCTTCTGGAACCTCGCCCACAACTGCAGTTCCGTCGGACTTCAGGCAATCTTTATCGTAAGCCTTCTGATCGGAACACTGATTTACGGTGCGGTCACCTATTACTTTATTGACCGCCGTCTGAATCTGGAGTAATTCCGGCGGGATCTCACCGAAGTAACGTCGGATTGCCTGCCCGAATCTCACATACATTTTTCACCTGAAAAGCCTGTAAAGTTCTCTCCCTCCGGAGAGGTGCTTTACGGGCTTTTAGTTTCACTTTCTCTCCTTTCTTTACTTAACCGTGCGCCGGTCTTGCGCGCAGGATCCGGATCTCCGCCAACCGGCGTTATTTCAGTAATCTAAAACACTTGACGTTCCGCTTATACTAATGATAACTTTATGTTTTAATACGATAAACGAAGCGCCCTCCCCGGCGCCGATCTGTTCCGATACCGATACCGATACCAATATCGATCCCTCAGGAGTCTTTATGAAAAACTGGCATACACTCACAGAAGAAAAAACCCTCGAATCTCTCGCTTCCCGACGCAGCGGTCTGACCGGAAATGAAGCCGAAGAGCTTCTGACGAAATGCGGCCCGAACGCGCTTGCGGAAGAAAAGAAAGAAAGTGCTCTTCGCATCTTTCTCGGACAGTTCCATGATCTCATGGTCAATATTCTCATCATCGCCGCTCTGATCTCAATGATGACCGGCGACACGGAAAGCACCCTGGTCATCTTCACGGTTCTAATCCTGAACGCGCTCCTCGGAACCGTTCAGCAGATCCGCGCCGAAAAGTCACTGGATGCGCTGAAAGCGCTCTCTTCCCCCTCCGCCAAAGTAATCCGCGACGGTCACCGCGTGGAGATTGATTCCGTCCGGATCGTTCCGGGGGACATTCTCATCGCCGAGGCCGGCGATCTGATCGTCGCCGACGGAAGGATTCTGGAGAACTATTCTCTTCAGGTCAATGAGAGCTCCCTCACCGGAGAATCCACCAATGTGGATAAGACCGACGGGGTTCTTCCGGAAGATCTTCCTCTCGCCGACCGGACCAATATGGTCTACTCCGGTTCCCTCGTCACATACGGCCGCGCGGTGATCGCGGTCACAGAGACCGGAATGAATACCGAAATCGGAAAAATTGCCGATCTGATGAATCAGACCAAAGACCGGAAAACTCCCCTTCAGCGCAGTCTGGACGATTTTTCGGCAAAACTTGCCGCCGGCATTCTTGCCATCTCGGCCTTTCTCTTTGTGCTCGGAATCTTCCGCGGAATGACGATCCTGAATTCCCTGCTCTTCGCGGTCGCTCTGGCTGTCGCAGCGATTCCGGAAGCACTGAACTCCATCGTCACCATTGTCCAGGCCATGGGCACACAGAAAATGGCCAGACAGAACGCGGTCATCCGAAAACTCAGCGCGGTGGAATCCCTTGGCTCCGTCTCGGTCATCTGCTCGGACAAGACCGGAACGCTCACGCAGAACAAGATGACGGTTCAGGAAATCTATGTCGGTGGCCAGCTTCTCCGGGCAGAGAATCTGAATATGCACAGCCAGACCCACCGGTATCTTCTCTACGGAGCCGTCCTTACGAACGATTCCACCCTCTCCCACGGGAAAGGAATCGGCGATCCGACGGAATATGCGCTTCTGGAAATGTATAACAAAGTGAAGGGACTCGCCCAGGAGGACGACGGCCTCCGCCTGACCTACGAGGATCTCCGCACCCTCCTCAGCCGGACCGGTGAGGTGCCGTTCGATTCCGACCGGAAACTGATGAGCACGAAACATTCCATTCACGGAAGTCCCACGGTCTTCACCAAAGGCGCAGTCGATGTGCTTCTGGAGCGGTGCGACCGGATTCGTATCTCCGACGACCGGATTCTTCCCATGACGGAGGATGACCGCCGGCAGATTCTTCAGCAGAATGAAACATTCGCCGAAAACGGCCTTCGCGTTCTCGGTTTCGCCTACAAGGAATCCGATGAGGATCTGACCGCCGAAACCGAATATCACTATACCTTTCTCGGCCTGATCTCCGAGATGGACCCGCCCCGCCCGGAATCGGCAGACGCCATTCGCCGTGCCCGGGAGGCCGGTATCCGCACCGTCATGATCACCGGAGATCACAAGGTGACCGCCGCCGCAATCGCAAAGACAATCGGAATTTTCCGTGACGGAGACCTGGCCGTGACCGGTCTGGAGCTGGACGCCATGAGCGAGAAGGAACTCGAAGACAAGATCGAAAAGATTGCGGTCTACGCCCGAGTTTCACCGGAGAATAAGATCCGCATCGTCGAGGCATGGCAGAAGAAAGGCAAAATCGTATCCATGACCGGGGACGGTGTCAATGACGCACCGGCATTAAAAAAAGCCGACATCGGCGTGGCGATGGGAATCACCGGCACGGAAGTATCCAAAGATGCTGCTTCCATGATTCTGCAGGATGACGATTTCGCCACGATCATCAAGGCGGTTGCCCACGGGCGGACGATCTATGAAAATATCAAAAATGCCGTCCTCTACCTGCTCTCGGGAAATCTGTCCGCCATCGTTGCAGTGCTGTACACATCGCTGTCCGCACTTCCGCTTCCGTTTCTGCCGGTTCAGCTCCTCTTCATCAATCTGGTGACGGATTCGCTCCCTGCACTCGCCATCGGAATGGAACCGGGAGCGGCCGATATCCTGAAACGTAAGCCGCGTGATCCGAAGGAAGGTCTCATGGACAAAAGTTTTGTCACCAAAATGATCCTGCAGGGACTCCTGATCGCCTGCGCCGTCATCGCAGCCTACCGGATGGGACTTCGCGAATCCGACCGAATGGCCTGTTCCATGGCATTCCTCACGCTGACCGGAGCAAGACTTCTGCACGGCTTTAACTGCCGTCAGAACGCCAGCCTCCTGCGGCTTGGCCTGACCAGCAACCCTTACAGCCTTGGTGCGTTCGGTCTCGGCCTTCTCCTGATTGCCTTCACGGCATTCACCGGAGTGGGACGGAGTCTCTTTTCCGTCTCAGTCCTGGACACTCCGCACATCGCGCTCATTGCGCTCTGTGCCGTCATCCCGACGATCATAATCCAGATTGTGAAAATTGTAAGAGACTGATCCCGCAGGATGGCCGATTGCCGGTCTTTTGCTACAATATTGTGACATTGTGTCACAAATACGTCATCATTTTGTAAGATTGCCCGAAAACCATTGATTTTACTGCATTTTCGTCCTTTTGTAACCTTTTGGCCAAGTTTACATGAAAGTTTTTTTGCTATAAAATTGATTCTGTTCACATCATATTGTGATACTTCAGATTTTGCATGTTCATTCATGCCAATCATGAAAGGGGAAAAACATGAAAAAAAGAATCGCTTTTGTAGCAATGATCCTCGCTTTGTCTGCAGGTTCCGTCCTTCCGGCATTTGCGGGGCAGTGGAAAAGTTCCGGTAAGACACGCTGGTATCAGTTTGACGACGGCTCTTATCCGAAGGAGAAGTGGGAACTGATCGATGGCACATGGTACTTCTTTAACGATAACGGATATCTCTTCCGCGGATGGCACAATATCAAGGGTTACTGGTACTACTTCGATGGTGACGGCCGTATGCTCGCAAACACCTGGGTCGGAGATTACTATGTCGGCTCCACCGGTGCCATGCTCGCAGACTGCATCACTCCGGACGGCTATCGCGTCGGTCAGGACGGAAAGTGGATCCCGTAATCGGATTGGCGATACGAATCGTTATATTTATGGTCATATTCATGGCTATATAAAAGAACAGAGTTTCCGGCAAGCGGGCCGGAAACTCTGTTCTTCTTATATATATCAAACCCGTCAGGCATTGCCCTTAAACGGGAGAATTACGCTCTCCGCAGATTCTTTCTGCATTGTGTAGGCCACAGCCTCCACGGCTCCGCTGTCCAGAGAAGCTCTCTTTCCCGGGCGGTCACTCGGCGGATTGGTGCGCCCGGCGATGATATCGTCGATCTCCCATTCCCGCAGCGTCTCTTTTTCCAGAAGCGTCTCCGCGATCTTCCGAAGCGTTTCCTTCTGCTCTGCAAGAATATCCACCGTTTCTTTATAAAGCCGCTGTGCCATTTCTCTCGCCTCATCGAGGATGAAGGAGTAGTCATTCGGACGGAACTGGGCGATGTCCACCATTCCGCCTTTTCCCAGTCCGTAAACCGCCAGATAGTCGCGGATCACAGAAGTTGCCTGTTTGATATCCTGGGAAGCACCGATGGTAATCTTATCCTGATCACCATAATAAATCTCTTCCGCCGCACGTCCCGCATACATGACGCGGATCATATTCTCAATATCCTTGCGGCTCTTGAGCTGCTCTTCTTCATCCGGAACGCGGAAGGTCACGCCGCCCGCACCGGAAGAACTCCCGATGATGGTAACCGACGGAACGCTGTCTCTGGTCAGAAGCTTGGTTGCCAGTGTGTGACCGGATTCATGCCATGCCACGACGCGGTTGACTTCGTGGATCTTTTCGCGTTTCTTTTTATTGCCCTTCATGAGGATCTTGAAAAATGCGTCCTCAATATCCTGATTCGTAATATACGGCTTATTGGTTCCGGCCGCGATAACCGCGCTCTCATTCAGGATCGCCTCGATATCCGCTCCGCTGAATCCTGCAGTTCTCACCGCAAGATCATCCAGATCAATGTCCCGTGAGAACTTCTTGTTCCGTCCGTGGATATCAATGATGCGGCGGCGGGCTTTCCGATCCGGAAGACCAACCGCAAGTTTCAGATCAAAACGTCCCGAGCGCTGGAATGCCGGATCCAGAGATTCCAGATGGTTTGTCGCACAGATGGTGACAACATTTTCCGAAGAATCAAATCCGTCAAGTTCCGAGAGGAGCGCATTGACGGTTGCGGAATACTCCTGGTTGTTCATCGCGTCGCGGTCGCCTGCAATCGCGTCAACCTCATCGATAAAGACAATACACGGCGAAGTTTTTCTCGCGGTCTTGTACAGTTCACGGATTCTTGACGCGCCGACGCCGACGTATTTCTCAATGAAATCCGATCCGACCGCCGTATAGAACGGAACGCCGGCCTCTCCCGCAATCGCCTTCGCCAGAAGGGTTTTACCGGTTCCCGGGGGTCCGTAGAGAATGATACCCTTCGGAATTCTCGCGCCGATCGCTCTGTATTTTTCCGGGTTTTTCAGGCAGTCCACGATGCGGAATACATCCTGTTTCAGCTCATCGACACCCTCGACGTCCTCAAAACGTACCCCTGTATTCTGCGCCCGGATCTTGGATTTGCGCTCCTCCTCCTTCGAGTTGGTCGCAAGCGCTTTCTCTTTTCTGGAACGACTGTACATAAAAATGCCGATTCCAAGAAATCCTATCATGATAAAGATCAGGGATGCCTGACCGATCCTGCTCGACGACTCTGAGCGAACCGCTTCCTGTCCGACGGAGAGCTGCTGGACCTCCGCCCCCATCACCTTCAGGTAGTTCATAAAATTACTGTCGGTGCTCTCGATCTTATACTGGCTGCCATCCTCAAACATGACATAATACTGCCTGTCCGCAGCATCGTACGCCGCGGAACGGATCATTCCGCCGCCCTCAATCTTTTCCTTGATATCATTTTCCGTTGCTGCCGTAAATCCGCTGAAAAGCGCGTTCTCTTTTTCCTCTTCCACAACGGTCTTCTGCTGCGGTTCCGCCGCGTAAGACGCCATCTGCAGACAGGGCATCAGGCTCAGTCCCGCCGCTGTCATCATTGCCAATATCGATCTCATCCATCTGTTCATGCCGGTCCTCCATTTTCTGTAAAGATCAGCAGATGTCCGGTTTTCCGGAAAATTCATCCGCATTTTTTACTGCCGTAATCCTTGCGAACTCTTCTGATATAGATCATTATCCCACAGCAATTTGAATAAACAGTGTTCCAACGATTAAATAATAATAAAGATTATTATTTTTTGATTTACGCGATGTTTCGTCTCGTTTTTCAGAAGAGCCGCATCAGCGGCTCCAGTAAGCTGAAATCCGCTTTGCTACATTGTCCTGCAGGTTTCTGTAATAAAACTCATAGTCGTAAATGTGGTAGCTTCCGTCCTTCAGAAACGAAAGTCTGGACGGATAATCTTCCTCCCGCAGTTCCGGAACTTTCAGGGTTCCTCTTGTCTCATCGATGTATCCGCCACATAAATTCGGAATCTCAGACTTCACGGTGTAGGAACTGCCGTCCACATAGACAAATCCCCGGTTCAGTTCCCTGTCTGCCTTATCCGGTGTGGTCGTCCAGTTTAACGGGTTGATGGAAAGCATTCTCACGCCTTTCGGCACGATCAGAGAGTCATCCATTCTTTCCGACTCACACTCGAAGCTGATGATCACACCGGTGTCATCCTCCGCTTCCGCCATGCGGAGCTGCGGATATTTTTCCGTCATCTCCTTTGTGCACGGCCAGCCGATCGCATAAGCAGCGACCAGTTTCTGTTGCATTTCTTCGTCACCAAACTCGTCTTCCATAAGGCGATAAATCATATCCGCCCCCTGGGAGAATCCTGCAAGCAGAATCGGCCGGCCATTGTTTTTGTCCGTCATGTAATGGTCAAATGCCGTCTTGACATCGATGTAGGCGAGATCCAGAGCGTCCTCCAGATTTTTCCCGCCCTTGTCGTAATCGGCGAGAGTCGCCATTCGATAATACGGAGCGTAGACAAGAGCATTCTCACAATAGATTCCGATTTCCATATTGGTGGCATTCAGAATCGCTGCCCTCGTCTGTCCGTCCGTGATGTCGGCATTTGTCCCGTCCAGTGTAGATGTCGGTGCAATAAAAAAGACATCAACATCTCTCCTTACGGACGGGCCTGCTTTCTTCCCCGCATCTGCAAGTTCTGCGCCGTAATACATCCAATTCTGCTGATCCGCATACTCGACTCCGATTCTTTTTGCGTGCGGTTTCAGAGCAAATACCACCGCTGCGCAGATCACAATCGCTGCCATCAGCATAATCGCCAGTTTCTTTTCCTTTTTCATTGTTTCCTCCCCGCATAACTTTCGTTATCTTTATGTAAACTATATCGGTCAAATCAGTTAAATCTTAATACTAATTAACATTTTTTTTGCGATTTTCCGTATTATAAAACATTTACATACCTATCGTTCCAATATATGACTTCTGAAGAAAGAAGTTGACGAATTGGCCGAAAGAATCTATAATTTCAGCATACGGTTTTTACCGCTATCTCTTCAAAGCATTAAAGTAATTTAAGCCATTGATTTGGCCGCAGATGAGGTACTGTGATGGAGAATCAGAATATTATTTCAAACCAAAAATATGATAAAAAATATGATGATTTTTCTTTTTCCGGAAACATTGCTCTGATCGGTTTCATGGGAACGGGAAAGACCACCGTCTGCAATGCACTCTCCCACATCTACGGCATGGAAGTTGTGGATGCGGATGCCGACATCGAACGCAGGACCGGCATGCGCATCAATGAGATTTTCGAACAGTACGGAGAAGAACACTTTCGAGACCTCGAAACACAGACTCTCGGCTCTTATGAAGGGCGTCAGAACACGGTCATCTCCTGCGGCGGCGGCGCCGTTCTGCGTCACCGGAATGTGGAAATCCTGAAGAGGATCAGCCGCGTTGTCCTGCTCTCCGCCCGCCCGAAAACCGTACTTTTCCGGCTCAAGGACGATGACACCCGCCCGAAACTGCGCGGTCATAAGAATACCGCCGACATCGCCTCAATGATGGCAGAACGGGAAACCCAGTATAAAAATGCCGCCGATATCATCGTTGATACCGACGGCAAATCCATTCCGGAAATCTGTAAGGAGATCCTGCGGAACGCAGCCCGCATTCAATGACCTCCCACTTCACAGAAACAAAGACCGCAAGCGGATTTCGGCTCTCCATCTCCTCCTTTCTGAGGAGCGCCTGCAAACTTTGCGCACCGCCGCCGGACACCGCAGGGTGACATCCGCGTTGGCGGAGTATGTCTACGAAAGAATAAAGCCCCGCTGTGATTCTCTTATTAACCGGATGAATCGCAGCAGGACTTTTTTCTGTTCTTTTGTTCTACTTATTCGTTTTTTCTTCTTAATCCTTTTTGTTCTTCTTAATTTTTCATGAAAATACCGCTTTCTTTACCGCATCCACCGGCATGTCGGTTCCGGTCCAGATCCGGAAGGAGGCAGCGCCCTGATACAGCAACATGTACATTCCGTTGAAGGTTTCGCATCCCGCCGCCTTTGCTCTCCGCAGAAGTTCTGTTTCGCGCGGCTCATAGATGATATCTGACACCGCCAGCCCCTCGTGGAAAAAGGAATCATCCGGAATCAGACATCCCGGCGTTCCGCTCATACCGATCAGAGTCGTATTGAGAAGAATATCGGCATCGGCAAGACAGGCATGGAGCGTGCGCAGATCCCGGAGATCATGAAGCTCCACCTCGCAGGATGTCTTTTCGTTCAGCTGATCCACCATTCTCTGCGCATCCGCGCTTTTGGCATTAACCCGTTTAAACACATCAATATGCTTCGCGCCATCGATCGCCGCCTGGACGAGAATCGCTCCTCCGGCTCCTCCCGCACCCAGCTGGACGATGCGGCGGCCGGTCGGATCATGTCCGGAATCCCGCGCACTCTCGACCCAGCCGGTGCCATCCGTGGTCGTTCCCGTCAGCACGCCATCCACATTTTTTACGGTATTGACCGCGCCCGCAATCTCTCCCGCCATCTCGAGACGGTCGCATAACTCTGCCATGCGGCATTTGTGCGGCATGGTGATATTCCATCCGCGGATGCCGAGATACCGCATTCCCTGCACCGCCTCCTCCAGATGTTCAGAGCGGACCTGAAATGCGACATAGCGGGCATCAATCCCATTCGTCTTGAATGACAGATTATGCATTGCCGGACTGATACTGTGTGCGACCGGATCCCCGATCAGGCAATAGATATCCGTGTGTCCCGAAATCGGGAGTTTCTGCAGTTCTTCCATTTCATTTCTCCTCTTTTTCCGGTCCCCGGCGCATCTGCCGGCCGCAGGTTCATCCTGTTCACCCGGTCCGGGTCATCGATGATGCCTTCGTTTCGTTTCCTGTCCTGCCCCGTTCTTCCGGATGCGGCAGTCCGGCTTCCTTATAGTCTACATACGATCTGAAACGGATCACCGGATCTGACTTACGATCAGTTCATCGTGAACCAGCCGGAGAGCCTTCTGAAGTGCCGATACCGGCAGCTGACCCGGAGCGGAAACCTCACCCAATGCGCCAAACGTCATGGAACTTCCGAACACCTCACCGGAAATTCTTGAAATCATGCCGCAGGGCCCCATACTCATTGTGATCAGCGGACGATCCGCATAATTTTCAAACATCTCCGCAGTGGCACTCAGAAGAACCGCAACATCCTTCCGGCTCTTCGGCATCACGGCAATCTTCAGAATATCCGCACCGAGATCCTGCATTTTCCGCAGTTCACTGACCATCTCTTCCGCCGCCGGCGTTTCCGAAAAATTATGTCTGGATCCGATCACCGGAATCCCGCATGCGTGAATGTTCCGAAGATTTTCTCTCACCGTTTCCTCGTCCGAGAACATCTCCACATCCACGCAGGAGGCGCCGCCGCGGGCCGCCATCGCCTGATTCAGTTTTGTATAGAGTTCTGCCGGGATTTCCTTTTCCCCTCCCTCGCGGGCGGTCCGGAATGTAAACAGAAACGGGATCTCCTGCAGAATTTCACGAAGCATTCTTCCGGTCTCCGCCGTTCTTTCCACGTCCGTGACCTCTTCATAGAAATCGGCCCGCCATTCCACCATATTGACCGTGCCCGAAGCAATACTGCGGATTTCCCTCGCTTTATCCAGAATTCCCTCCCGCGTCTTTGCGACAATCGGAACAATTACCTTCGGCATTCCTTCTCCGACTTCGACTTCACCGATTCTGACTGTATTCATCCCGAAATCTCCTTTCCCGGCATTGCTTTTCTTTCGTTTTTGATTTAAAGTATAAAAGCATGAAAGTATTGTAGCACAATCTTTTAAAATGTCAAATTTTTTACGGGAGGTTTCTATGACACTCGATGAAATTAGAGAACGCATTGACCAGATTGACCCGCAGATCCGCGATCTGTTGATGAAACGGATGGACTGCGCCTACCACGTCGCAGAGGCGAAATACGCGGACCACAGCACGGAGGTATATCGCGCTGACCGTGAAATAACAATTATCGAACAGCTCTCCGCTTCCGTTCCGGAGGACCGCAGAGCTCAGTACATTGCCATTATCCGCAAAATCATGGAAGGAAGCCGCATGTATCAGTACGGCCTTCTATATGATTGGAACGGGGAGGAAACGGTCTTTTTGCCGCTTCTGCATGGCATGTCGATTCCGGATTCCTGCCGCCGCGTCACGCTGACCGTCACCCGCGAAAACCGTCCGAATGCCATGTCCGAGGTGCTCTCCATGATCGGCGATTACGGATACAACATGGAAAAAATGGAGCTGACCGAAGACAATGAAGAAGCCGGCACCGTCACCTTTTCGCTCACGGTCCTCGGCAACCTGAAGGAAACCCGGATGAAAAAACTGATGTTTCAGCTCTCCGAGGAGTGCGATGCCTTCCGCATCCTTAAAATTTCGGAATAATCGGGATGTTTCAAATAATTCTCTTAATAAGAAAAATACACCTTATTTGATGTACCCCGCTGAAATGCATCCTTTTTCTCACCGATACATTTCTTATCTGACCCATGCCTCATACAAATTGGCAAAATAGTTCATATTATTTTGTCAACCTGATGAAATATGACCATGACCATGTTATAATAATATAACTGATTAATTACACGTTGATGTAATGGGTCTTTTGGGTGGAGTAAAATATGGAAAATCGACAGCAATGGATACGTGAGAATATCTCAGAAGCGCTGAAGAATCGTGAATTTGAAGCGTGGTATCAGCCGATTATACGGACTGCCAGCGGCGCGGTGAGCAATTACGAGGCACTGGCCCGATGGAGAAGTCCCAAACTTGGTCTTGTGCATCCGACGGAGTTTATTCCGGTCCTGGAAGAAATGAATATGAATGCGCAGCTGGACGAAATGATGCTGTGCAACGTTCTCACGGACATTCAGAAACTCATGATCGAAGGTCGCGATGTACCGCCGATCTCCGTCAATCTGTCACAGACGGATTTTAAAGACGAATCCGTCGTCGACCGGCTGATTGTTCTGGTGAATCTCTCTCAGGTTCCGCACGACAAAATCATCTTTGAGATCACCGAGAGCGCCTGCGTAGATTCGCCGGATGTCCTCAAGGATGCAATCCGCAAATTTCATACAGCCGGTTTTTCGGTATGGATGGATGACTTCGGAAGCGGTTATTCCTCTTTGAACGCATTGTCGCAGTATGACTTTGATCTGATCAAATCCGACATATGCTTTCTCAAGTCTTTCCATTCCGGAGGGAAATCCGCAACCGTTCTGGAGCATGTACTCTCCATGGCGCAGGATCTTCATATGATGACACTTGTGGAAGGGGTGGAAAGCCACGAGCATGTCAATTTTCTGAAGAAACTGTCCTGTGACCGTATGCAGGGATTTCTGTTTCAGAAACCGGCACCGATCGCATATTACAAGCAGCAGGCAAAGGTCAACCCGAACTTCCCGTTTTTTAAGGGTGAAAAAAAACAGGAGGCCGAGTATTACGATTCCATCCGGTTTAAAGAGCCGGGACCGGCTACCATGCCGGAGGAACTGGCCCGCTATATGAAGATTCCGGCTCAGGCCACGCTTGAACTGACGGACAATGACTTCCGTCTCCTCTTTTCCAATGCTGAGTTTCTGGAATTTATGAATGACCACGGTGTCAAAAAAGACTGTTTTTCCGACTCTTCCTTCCGCAAACTCTGGGCGGTTGAAGCCGGTCCGGTCATCCGCACCATCGTGGAGACAAGCCGGAAAAATCATTCATGGGAAATGTTCGTGGACGAACTGAATGGCGTCAAGGTCATGGGCTGGCTCTATGCCATTGATGAAGATCCTTCCAGGGGAGCCATCTCGTTTAAGGTGGTTTTCCCGCCGCAGTTTCACATATAATGGTCATCCTTTGCGGTCTATCCGATCCGATTTGCCGCAAAGACTTCCGTTTCGATGACAGTGTTTTTTATCCGCCGGGTTCTGTGGAACCCGGCTTTTTTCACGGATAATCTCTCCGCGCTGACGCGAATTCCGTTCCGCGCTGCGATTCTTACTCGGTCTCTGCTTTTTTTCTCCGGTGCATCAGCTCCGATACCGTCTCTTTCGGATCCGCTCCCTCTTTGATGATGGAGTTGACCGCACGGGCAATGGGCATTTCCACATGATACCGCTCAGCCAGTTTCATGGCAGCCGGAAGCATGTTGACGCCCTCAACGACCTGACCGACTTTCGCGATCGCAATCTCCGGCTCATATCCCTCTTTTCCGATAAAATGACCGCACCGGTAGTTACGGCTGAGGGTACTGGTCGCCGTCGCCACAAGATCACCGAGCCCGGCAAGGCCGGCAAAAGTTGCCTCATGGCATCCCATGGCTTTTCCAAGACGGATCATCTCGGCCAGACCTCTGGTGATGAGTGCCGCCCGCGCATTGAAGCCGAAACCGAGACCGTCAGAGATTCCGGTGGCAAGCGCAATGACATTTTTCAAAGCGCCGCAGAGCTCTACTCCTTTGACATCATCGCTGGTGTAGGCCCGCATACTGTCGCACATAATCGCGTCCTGAACCATCTCCGCCGCTTCCGGATCATCACTTGCCGAGAGGATTGTCGTCGGATGGCGCATAACCACCTCCGCAGCCAGCGTCGGCCCCGACAGCGCGACGATGGGCACGTTTCCGAGTTCCTCCCGCAGAATATCCGTCATGGTGCAGAGGGTGTCGGACTCAACGCCCTTCACCGCGCTGACAACGATCTGGTCCGGCCGGATATAAGGGCGAATCTGTGCCGCCACGCTCCTCACATATATGGAAGAGACCACAAACAGAACGATCTGCCGGTCCTCCGTCGCCTCCTTAAGATCCGCCGTAATCTGCAGTTTCGGTGCCCCCGGTGTACGCTCTCTCTTCAGATTTTCCGCTTTGAAGGCACTGGACGACCACAATATTACATCATTTCCGTTTTCCGAGAGAAGGTCTGCAAGGGCAAGCCCCCAGGCACCGGCTCCCAAAACTCCGATTTTTCGCATTCTCTTTCTCCATTTCACTGCAGCAATCTGCCCGGACGCACCGCTCCCCGTCTGTTGCCGTTACGGGAGTTTTAGCGCTCAGGCCTGTCTATTATACCACATAAGCCACGAGCCATGCGAGCGTTTACGCTCATATGGCGACGGCATGACATAACAGTCGCGGAGCGGCTGTTATACCACATAAGCCATACGCCATGCGAACGTTTACGCTCATATGGCGACGGCGTGCGCATCCTCGCGGAGCTTTTTTACGTTATAGGAAAGTGCAAAGCATTGTCTAAAAAAGGCACATCCCCGGCCGTGTCGCCGGAAGGATGTGCCTTCCATCTACCTCTTTCTCATCGCTTTGTATTGATACGATGAAATGTCCTCGCTGCTGCAGCAATGCGGGGTTCTCTCTCTTTATCGACTGCCCTCTTCCACATTGACCACATCGCGCGTCACGGTTCCAAATGCCGTGTCGGACATCGTCAGTTTCACAAGGGTCTTATTCTTTCGGCGATTCAGAATCTGAAGTCCAATCCCGAGGTAATACTCCCGGTACCGGAAGGTAAAATTCGTCTTTCCGCCGTTTTCCTCCGCTTTCCGGATCTGCTCCCGGAAGGTATGAGTATAGCGGTTGATCCGTGCGAGAACCTCATCAATCGAGTTCTCTCCCATTTTCCGGAGCACCGCCAGATACTCCTCGTTCATGGTTACATAGCGAAATCGTGTGCCGTCATCCTCCATGACCGCGTAAGCCTCTTCGACGTGAACCATACGCAGTCCCGCGCCGGTCAGGTATTCGGCGTCTTCCCGGCTTTCCGGCCCGATCCCGAGTTCCCGGAGATGTTCCATGATCTCCTCGTACGGCATGGGCCGTCCGAAATAATACCCCTGAACCTCCTCGCAGCCGATCCGGTTCAGGAATTCAAACTGCTCTTCCGTTTCCACGCCTTCCGCCAGCGTATGAATGCCGATGCATTTTGCCATCTGGACAATGGATTCGATGATTTTTCTGGATCGCTGATTAAACTTCGACAGGAAGACCATATCGATCTTCAGCTGATCAAAGTCATAGTCCTTCAGCGCATTCAGGGACGAATAACCGCTTCCGAAATCATCCATCCGGACCTGGAAACCTGCCCCGTGAAATTTACCGATCTCCCGCTCGATCATCTCATCGTTCGACGCAAGCATTGTCTCCGTGATCTCCACATGAAGCATTTCGTGCGGCACACCGTATCGCTCCGTTGTCTCGAGAATAAACCGGAACATATCACACATCTGGAAATCCAGCCGTGACAGGTTGAAGGACACCGGAACCGGCGTCCCGCCTTCTCTCAGAATCTGCCGGTATCGGACGCAGATCTGGCGGATCACTTCACAGTCCAGCCTGTGAATCAGATGGGAGCGCTCCAGCGCCGGAATAAAGCGGTAGGGCGGAAGAAAGCCGAGCTCTGCACTGTGCCACCGGGCCAATGCCTCAAATCCGCACAGTTCGCGGCTCAGAGTTCGAATCTGCGGCTGATAGAACACTTCAATCTCACCGTTTGCAATCGCGTCATCGATATGGTCGACAATATATTTCCGATCCTGAAGCGTCCGTTCGATCTCCGCATCATAGTACTGATAGCTGCGGGTGACATCTTCGTGTATCAGATCGCAAGCGGTTTTTGCCTGATCCAGAATCATGGAGATATCAATCTCCTCTTCCGGAAGAATTCTCCGGACGCCGGCCTTGATCACGATCCTGACGACGCGGTCCAGCTGCGCCGCCATCGGTGCGGCCGACATCATTTTCTCCTCCAGACCGTTTTCCGATGTAATAATCGCATAGTGATCATCGGACAGACGCGCGATCAGCTCGTTTCCGTACACCTGCCGCAGAACCTCTCCAACTCTCCTTAAAAGCTCATCTCCGTCCTGAAATCCGTTCTTGGCATTATAAAGTTTCATCTCATTGATGTCGTAAAACAGACAGACCGGTATCTCACCGCTGCCACGGAGAATTGCAATCCTTTCACCGGCTTTCAGTTCAAAATACGCCTGATTGACCAGACCGGTCAGCCGGTCGATGTAGACGTTGTCCAATTCATCTGCCCGGATGACAAAGGCTTCCTCTCCCGCCCAGACGGCTTCCCTGACATTGAGAACAATCGGACGGCCGGCAGCAATCTCGGTGGCGATCTGCGGGCCTTTTCCGCAGACCGAACGGAAATACCCCTCTTTTCCCCCGGATTTTTTCCCAAAAAAATATTCCCAGAAATTCACACCGCTGTCATATCCCTTGACCGGCGGAAGAATCTGCGTAAACGCAATATTGGCATACAGAACCTGGGACCGGTCCCGGGTCACAATACAGGTCGCCTGTGGATCCAGATTATAAAAATCTTCCAGCGATGAGTTGAAAACCTTTTTTACGTTTTCCGTGGAAGTAATCGCCCGGGTGATATTGTTGTATCGAACCACGCCGAGAACCGTTCCCTCCGGCGTGCGGACATGGGCCCCCACCGCATGAAGAACCTGATACTCTTCCGAAAAAGAAAACTTTTCACGGTAGACCACATCGTATTCTCCGCCTTCCGTTGCAAAGCGAAGCGACGCCTGGGCAATGACATATGCGTCCTGCGGATGAACATTCGCATACATATCATTTTCCAGCCGGTCCATGAGTTCTTCTCTCGACATCCGCGTCAGCTCACAGAGCCCCCGCGTGACGAAAAGAACATGAATTTTCCCATTACAGTACTGATATACGGCAAACGGAATAACCGCCTCCTCATACGCTTTCCGAATGTAAGGACGGAACTGATACAACTCTCCCATAGTTTTATTCTCCTGGCCCGACCGGAACCGGTTTGATCGGAACTCGTGTCCGGGCCGTCAATGAAGTATGAACCTTCTCTTTCAGACTTCATCTGCTCTGAACGGTTTCTTTTTTCCATAGCTCAATGCACAATATAAAATATCATCGGTTCCGCGCCGTCCGATATAAGCTGAAGTCCTTGATTTCTTCCCGGCTCAATCACATTTTCCATCAAAAAGCGCAGATTCACAGAAAAAGGCACCCCGCACACCGGCGGGATGCCTTTCGATTATTGTCCTATAAACTCCGAGAGAATCGGATAAGCGGATCCGGATGATCCGCATCATAACATTTTAAACTATATCTTATTTGATGTAGCTGCTTACGTTATCCTTGCTTACAAGAGTAACCTCTACCGGGATGGACTTCTCTACTGCCTCGCCGTTCATCAGCTTTGCAGCTGTATCAACAGCGGTAGCTCCCATGAGGTCCGGCTGCTGAGCGATGGTAGCCTTCATCTTGCCGTCCTGAATGGACTTCAGAGCGTCGTCGGTAGCATCGAAACCTACAACAGCGATATCCTTGTCGCCGATTGCCTCGATTGCGCCGAGTGCCATCTCATCGTTTGCAGCGAATACGCCCTTGATCTCAGCATCTGCCTGGAGCATGTTCTCCATAACAGTCATACCCTCAGAACGGTTGAAGTTACCGGTCTGGCTGGATACAACCTTCAGATTGGTGTCAGCAATGTTGTGGAAACCGGTTCCGCGGTCGATTGCTGCGGAAGCGCCCGGAGTACCCTGAAGCTCTGCAACCTTGGCATCTTTTCCTACAAGCTCTGTGAGGAACTTTGTAGCAGACTCTGCACCTGCAACGTTATCGGAAGCGATGGAGCAGTCTACTTCAACACCGTTGACAACACGGTCAACCGCGATAACCTTGATACCTGCTGCGATTGCATCCTTTACGGCCGGAGCAACGGCATCGGAATCAACCGGGTTTACGATCAGAACGCTTACCTTCTTGGAGATAAGGTCCTCGATATCGCTTGCCTGCTTTGCGGAATCATCGCCTGCGTCTACGGAAACCAGCTCAACGCCGAGTTCCTTAGCCTTTGCCTCTGCACCCTCTTCGAGAGTTACGAAGAACGGGTTGTTCAGAGTGGAAACGGAAAGTCCGATGGAACCGGATACTGCTGCTCCGGACTCCTTGGAAGCTTCAGAAGCTGCCTCGGACGCAGCAGCGGTTGTCTCTGCTGCTGCCTGTGTTGTGGACTTCTGGCCGTCTACGGTTGCTGCGCCGCAAGCTGCCATGGACATGGTCATCATTGCTGCCATTCCTACTGCGAAAAGTTTGTTGAGTTTCATGTTCTGTTCTCCTCCTAATTTATAATTAATTTATAGAACAATCCAATTATCCGCGCTTTCTGTCCGAAAGAACCGCGATAAGAATAACGATGCCCTTTACAACCGCCTGCCAGTATGAGGAGACGCCGAGGATATTCAGACCGTTATTCAGAACGGCAATGATCAGGACACCGATGAAAGTGCCGGCGATCTTGCCGCGTCCGCCGCTCATGCTGGTTCCGCCGAGCGCGGTTGCCGCGATGGCATCCATCTCGTAACTCTGCCCGAGGGTCGGCTGCGCGGAACCAAGTCTGGACAGAAGGATCAGGCCGGAAAGTGCGGCCATGCATCCGGAAATCGCATATACCATAATCTTGGTGCGGTCAATGTTGACGCCGGCCAGTTTCGCGGACTGCGGGTTGGAACCGGTCGCGTAGATTCTGCGTCCGAAGGTGGTCTTCTGGAGCAGGAAATAGAAAATGCCGAACACCAGGATGAACAGGATTACCGGGAACGGAATGCCGAAGAGGTTTCCCTTACCGATAAACTTCAGCGTAAAGCTGTCGCCGAGGTTGGAGATCGGCTTACCGTCCATGAAGATCATGGTCAGACCGCGGAATACCGTCATGGTAATCAGCGTTGCGATGAACGGCTGAAGTTTTCCCTTGGTAATCATGATACCGCTGATCACGCCGAACGCTGTGCCGAGCACTAATGCCAGAATGACAGCGAGTCCGACCGCCATGCCTCCCTTGATAAAGAATGCTGCCAGCGCGGTCGTCAGCGCAAGAATCGAGCCGACGCCAAGGTCAATGCCGCCGGTCAGAATAACGCCGGTCATACCAAAGGCGATAAATCCGTTGATGGACGACTGACGCAGCAGCGACAGGAAGTTGTCTACCGTGCGGAACTGCGGGCTGATGATACTGATACCGACAATGAGAAGGATCAGCGCGATCAGCGCGCCCATATCCTGAAGCTTTATAAGTGATTTCTTGTTATCCATTAAAGGGTTCCTCCTGTTGCAAGCGTCATGACATTCATCTGATTCGCGTCAGCCTTGCCGATGAAGCCGCTGACTTTTCCTTCATGAACGACCATAATATTATCCGACATTCCGAGAATCTCCGGAAGTTCCGAAGATACCATGATAATGGCAACTCCCTTTGCCGCAAGATCGTTGATAATGCTGTAGATCTCCTTCTTTGCACCGATATCCACACCTCGGGTCGGCTCGTCGAGAATCAGCACCTTCGGCTCGGTGAAAATCCATTTTGCAAAGACAACCTTCTGCTGGTTTCCGCCCGACAGGTTGCTCGCCTCATGCTCGCTTCCCGTGCACTTGATGTGCAGCTCACGGATTCCCTCCGCAACCAGATCCGCCTCCGCCTTTTTATTCATCACGCCGTTCTTCGAAAGGCGCTTCAGATTTGCGATGGTAATGTTCTCGCGGATGCTCTTGTCCAGCATCAGTCCTTCGATCTTCCGGTCCTCCGTGATCATGCCGATGCCGTAATTCATGGCATCCCACGGATTGCGGATATCCGCTTTCTTTCCTTCGATGAAGACCTCACCGGTTACATTCGGCATATTTCCGAAAATCGCCGTCATGATCTCGGTGCGCCCCGCGCCCATCAGGCCGGATACGCCCAGCACCTCGCCGGCGCGGACCTTAAAGCTGACATCCTGAAAGTTTTTCCCGCAGGAAAGATTCTTTACCTCGATCACGGTGTCGCCGATGGTCACATCCCTCTCCGGGAAACGCTCCCCGATCTCACGTCCGATCATCATCTTGACGATGTCATTCATGTCGGTGTCTTTGATCATCTTCGTGCCGATGTACTGGCCGTCCCGAAGAACGGTGATGCGGTCGCAGAGTTCAAAGATCTCTTCCATTCGATGGGAAATGTAGACGATCGAAACGCCCTTTTCCCGGAGGTTTCTTGCAACCTCGAACAGCACCGCCGTCTCCTTCTGGCTGAGTGCCGCCGTCGGCTCATCCATGATGATGACCTTCGCGTCAACCATGAGTGCCTTGGCAATCTCAATCATCTGCTGCTGTCCGACAGAAAGATCACTCATGACGGTCTGCGGGTTGATATCCACGCCGAGTCCGTTCAGAATCTCCTTTGTCTTTGCCCGCATGGCCTTCTGGTCACAGATACCGAAGGCGTTGTGAATCTCTTTTCCGAGGAACATATTTTCCTCAACCGTCATGTCGAATACGACATTCAGCTCCTGATGGATAAAGACGATTCCGGCTGCTTCCGCCTCCTGCGGATTCTTGTATACCACTTCCGTTCCGTCCACTTTGACGATACCGCCGTCCCTGGTGTAGACACCGGTCAGAATCTTCATCAGAGTGGATTTTCCCGCTCCGTTTTCCCCCATAAGGGCATGGATCTCACCGTCTGCGAGAACGAAGCCGGCATCCTTCAGAACAGCATTGCCGCCGAAGGATTTGTTAATGCCGCGCATTTCAATCTGCATCGTAATTCTTCCTTTCCTGTATCCAGTCCTGCTCTGCTTAAGCAAAAATGCAGCCGGACTGCAAAATAATATTCGAATACGGTGTTGTCTCGCCGCTGCGGATCACAGCCCGGCAGTCCAGCGTCTGTCTCTTCAGCTCTGCATGCGGAACAAACTCTACGGCGTCAAAACCTTTTTCGTATCTCTCAAACAGGGCACGGATCGCTTCAAGCTGCTCCGGGTTCTGTTCCCTGATCTCTTCGGCGAGAACAATCTTCTCCACCTTCATATCTTTCAGAACCTCTTCCAGAACATCGATGAATTTCGGTTCCCCGAACTTCAGTGCAAGATCGATCCGCTCTACCTCTTCCGGAATCGGAAGACCGCAGTCTCCGATGCAGATGGTGTCGGTGTGTCCCATATAAGAAAGAACTCTGGAAATATCCGCGTTCAAAATTCCGTTTCTCTTCATTTGTTCAGAACCTCCTCAACTTCCGCCGCTGTCGGCATCCCGCCCTGCGCGCCGAATTTTCCGATGGAAAGACTTGCCGCCACATTGGCATAGATCAGCGCCTTTTCCATATCATCACCGGCCGCACGCCGAACCGCAAACGCACCGTTCAGTGTATCGCCTGCGCCCGTGGTGTCCACGACATCCACTTTCCGTGCCGGAACCGTCAGAATCGTGCCGTCCGCAAGACAGGTGGAAACGCCCTTTGATCCCTGAGTGATGATCAGCTTTTCCGGATACTTTCTCAGAAGTTCCTCGGTGGATGCTCCCTCACCGAAAATCAGAACCGCCTCATGCTCGTTCGGCGTCAGGTACGTTACCTTCTCCACAATCTCCGCCGGAACATTGGCTGCCGGAGCCGGATTCAGAACCACCGGAACCCCGTGCTCGTTCAGAAGGTTCACAATATATGCCACGGTCTCCAGCGGGATCTCGTGCTGAAGGACCACCATATCCTGTGAGAGGAGCGCATCCTTCACGCCGTCGATATAGGTCCTGTCCACTCTGCCGTTTGCTCCTGCCACCACAATGATGGTGTTGTCGCTCTCGCCGACGGTGATGACCGCCGTTCCAGTGGACTCGCCTTTTACCGTGCCGATATGATCACATCTGACGCCCTGCGCCTTCAGATTATCAATCATCTTCACGCCCATCGCGTCATCGCCCACAAGGCCGAACATCTCTACATCCGCGCCGAGCTTTGCCATGGCAACCGCCTGGTTTGCGCCCTTTCCTCCCGGAATGTAGTGAAGACTGTCACCGCGAAGCGTCTCCCCTTTCTTCGGGATTCTCTCTGCCGTAACTGTCATGTCTACATTGATGCTTCCTACAACTGCAATTTTCATCATAGGTTTTCCTGCTTTCTCTTTCTGTTATGGAAAATGGTTCCGCCATCGGGCTCACTTCATTTCCGTCAAACATCCGGTTGTCTCTCTGCGAACAAGCTTTACCGGAAGTATGTTATCTTTTTCGAAGGGCTCTCCCTCGCTGTTTTTCACAATGATCTCCACTGCCATGCGTCCCATTGTGCGGATCGGCTGCTCGATCGTTGTCAGTTCCGGCGTGAGAAGTTCCGCCAGCGGAATGTCATCAAAGCCGATCAGCTGAATATCCTCCGGAACGCGAATGCCCCGGCGGAACAGGTTTTTATAGACCGAAAGAGCCACCATATCGTTCGGCGCGATAATTCCGTCCACATCCGGATATTCCCGGAGAAGAATTTCCGTCGCCTCGTCGCCGTCCTTAAAGCTGTAACCGGCATCCACTACCTGAATCCGAATGCCGTTTTCTTTCGCGGCAGCTTCATATCCGCGGTAGCGGTCACGGCCTGACGTCAGTTCCAGCGGACCGCGCATACAGACGATGCTTCTGCAGCCGCACTCCAGAAGATGCTTCAGAGCAAGGCGGCCGCCCTCATAGTGATCCGCCTGAATATAGGCAACTTCATTGCCCATGACAACGCGCCGGTCCACCACCACAACCGGAACATCCACAATGATGTTCGCGTAATCTTCGGTGGTGCTGTTCGTCATCAAAATGATGCCGTCGGCCTTCATCCGGACAAGCATCTGGATATTGATCTGCTCTTTCTGCGTGTCGTCATTCGAACTGCAGAGCAGAATCCGATATCCGTGTTTATAAGATTCTTCCTCAATGGATCTCGCAATCTCACTGAAAAATGGATTCTCAATATTCGGAACAATGACGCCGATGATATTGGAAGATTTCCGGTACAGCATCCGGGCCAGCTCATTCGGCCGAAACCCGGTTTCCTGAATTGCCTGCTGCACTCTCTTCACTTTTTCATCGTTTACATTTGCTGTTCCGTTCATAACTCTCGAAACGGTCGACGGTGAAACGCCGGCCAGCCGAGCTACATCTCGAATACTCGCCATGTGATTCCCCGCTTTCCCCCTTTTGAAACGCTTATTCTTTTCTCTGTCCGAAGTATGCCATTCCGTCGATGAAACGCGTTTCAACAATCGTATTATACCTTCTATAACCGTGAAGTCAATGGAAAAGAATGACAAAGCTGTAATTTTGTCGATTCGTTATCATTTTGTTTTTCTTCTTTTGTGCATTTTTATGGCAGATTTCTTTGAATTCTTAACAATCTTTTTCTTGCGCACAAGTTTGTGTACAAAATTCCGTACACGTTTGTTGATTTATTGACATTTCATGATTTTTCTCATACAAAGATCATCCGATGCAGCCTTCGCTGACGTCTGCAATCGGAGAAATTCTCTCCGGCTGCCGGTTTTTCTTGCATTCCCCCAAAACCTGTTGTAAACTAATCACGCTTTTGGAGCACTGGTTCGAAACCCTCCCAGTATAAAAAACTATGCAATGAAATGAGTGGAATCCCGCATCATGGATTCCGCCCGTGACCGTGACAGCGTGTCTGCGCCGTATACCACCGGCTTTGACCCGTCACTGGCGAATAAATCGGCAGAAACGGCTTTTTATACCGTCCCGCTTATCTTTGCTTATGTTTTCCGGAAGGGAACATAAGCTTTTTTTATTCCGCAGAAAGATTATGCTGATTCGGCTGAACAACATCTGAGTATTACATGGGTAAAACACGATGAAAAGAAACGTGATTATTGACTGCGATCCGGGAATTGACGACGCCCTGGCCATCATGCTGGCGCTGGAAAGTCCGGAGCTGGAGGTCGCCGGCATCACCATCGTTGCCGGAAACTGTCCCTGTGAGATGGGATATCAGAATGCAAGGAAAGTACTTCATTTCATGGACCGGATGGATGTCCCTGTCTTCCGCGGCGCGGAAAAACCGCTTCGCCGGGAGTACGTGAATGCGCTTGACACACACGGAAGCGACGGACTCGGGGAAAGTTTTCTCCCGGATGTGAAGGATTTCTCCGAAGAGACCGAAACGGCGGTCGAATTTCTCGCCCGCAGGCTCTCCGAGGGGGACTGCTCCGTCATCGCGCTCGGCCCGATGACCAATCTCGCCGAACTGATCCGGGTGGCACCGCAAAGCTTTGCGAAAGCGGAAGACATCATCTCCATGGGCGGCAATTTCAAGAGCCACGGAAACTGCTCCCCGGTTGCCGAGTACAACTACTGGGAAGACCCGGACGCCGCCCGGATCGTCTTTTCTCAGATGGCCGGACTCGGAAAAACCATCCGCATGGTCGGCCTGGACGTGACGCGAAAAATCGTCCTGACGCCGGATCTGCTGAATTATATGGAACGGCTCGACCCGAAAACCGGGGATTTCATCCGCCGGATCACGAAATTCTATTTTGATTTTCACTGGGAATGGGAACATATCATCGGATGTGTGATCAATGACCCGCTGGCAGTCGCCATCTTCCTTCAGCCGGATATGGCCGAAGGAATTGCGGCATTTACCGATGTGGTCACCGACGGCATCGCAATCGGTCAGACCGTGGTCGATGAAAAAGAGTTCTACCGGAAACCGGCCAATGCCTTCATCTACACTCAAGTGGATGTACCGGCATTCTGGACCTTATTCTTCACAAGGCTGTTTCACAGAGATGCAGCCGAGCTTCCGCTGCTGAAGACCTTCACTGACTGCTGCGGTCAATGACAGCACAGCCGAAGGAGAAACATGAATTGAAGTCAGAAAAAGGATTCTGACAGAAGGCACCATCAGAAAACATCAATCAAAAGCATCATCAGAACGCATCAAAAAGGAGAAATAGAAACATGAACAAAGGTAAAATGGCGGCAGCTGAAATCTGCCTGATCGCCCTCGCGATCTGCATCAACTATGCGGGAGGACAGCTTGCGCTTCTTCTCCGCCTTCCAATCTATCTGGATTCCATGGGAACCATCCTCATCGCCTGCATTTACGGTCCGGTGACCGGACTTCTGACACCGCTCATCTCCGGAATGCTGATGGCGCTGACCGGAGACATCTACTCTCTGTATTTTGCGCCGGTGGGCATGATTCTCGGTCTGACCGCCGGCATTGTCCACAGGAACAACAGCAGTTTCGGATGGAAGCTTGTGCTCTCCGCGTTCCTCATCACCATCCCGGGAACCGTCGTCAGCTCCATCATCAATGCGGTTCTCTTCGGCGGCGTAACATCCTCCGGCTCGACGGTTCTGGTACAGGCGCTGTCCCACACGCCCCTCGGTCTCACCGGTTCCATCTTTGCAGTTCAGATCCTGACGGATTTTCTGGACCGCGTGATCTCTCTCTATGCCGTCATGGCAGTGCTGCGCGTGCCGGTATTCCGGACAAATCTGAATAACGGATAAAATTTCAGCGGCCCGCCCGGGGCCGCTGTTCTTCTCTAATGACTACCAGATAAAATTCGACTTCAGCTGCTCTCCGTTGTCGATCAGAATGTCCTGACCGGTCATGCTGCGATTGACATTGGTGAGGTAATAACATAACTCCGCGATCTCCTCCGGCTGAGCCCAGCGGTGAAGCAGCGTCTCATTCAGGACTGCCTCCATCAGCCCCGGATCATCGATGATATGCTGATTGAGCTCGGTATAGACCCCGCCGGCGGAAATACTGTTCGCGGTCGCCCCGTACTGAGCGAGGCGAAGTGCCGTATTCTTCATGTACGTTACCACACCGCCCTTGGAGGCTGCGTAGAGCGGAAATTCCGCGCCGTTGGACGCGCTGGAAGAAGCCATGAACACCACCGAGCGGATAGACGGCTGAAATGCAAACGCCTCCGTCACGGCGATCGTCCCCTGAAGATTGATCTCGATTTCCCGCCCGCCATCCTGCACGCCGGCATTATTGACCAGAACCTCCACATCCTTAATCTCCGGAAGAGGACCGGTAATATCCGCAACCAGATGCCGGTAATTCGGATGCGTAAAGCCGGCTTCCCGCACATCCAGACCGGTCACGTCATGCCCCATCTCAATATATTTTTTTGCTGCAGCCAGGCCGATTCCCCGGCCTGAACCTGTAATCACGATTTTCATTGTTTCATTCCTTTTCGCCGTGTCTCTCTGATTCGGAAACCATATCCTTCATTTCTGTCTATATCAGTGTTTTCCGCGCACTTCTCATGGTTTCTTCGCTCCCTCGATCTCTGCAATCACATACTCGGACCGGGTTCCGGTCTTAAACAGCAGCGCCCAGTCGGCAATTCCGGACGAAACGATAAAATCCGTGCCGTTCCGGCGCTCATATCCGTATGCCCGGTCATAGGTATTGAGAAGCTTTCCCACATAGCCGAACGGAAAAAACTGCCCGCCGTGCGTATGTCCGGAGAGGACGAGATCCGCTGGTGAATCTGCCTCCGCCGCGTAATCATGCGGCTGGTGGTCAAGGACAAGGATGAACTTTGAGGTGTCAAGACCGGCCACAAGCTCCGCGATCTCTTTTCTCGACCGATTGCTTTTGTCCTTTCTTCCGACCACATAGAACCGTCCGTCGATCAGTTCACTTTCATCTTCCATCACATGAATCCCATTCTCCGCCATGACGGAGCGCAGTTCATCCGCCGAGAAGTCACGGTTTGCCATGGATCCCGCATCGTGATTGCCGAATACATACCAGACACCGTACGGAAACTTCGTCTGTCCGAGCGCTTCACACGCCCGAACGAAATCGTCTTTTTTCGACCAGTCATCCACAAAATCACCGCCGATCAGAAGAATGTCCGGTTTTTCCGACTCGATTTTCCGAAGTTCCTCCGCAAATCCGTCGCCGTCAAACGTTGCGCCGATGTGGGAATCGGAGATAAATGCCGCCCGCAGACTTCCGATATCTTTTTCGGTTGTGAGCCGGTATTCTGTTTTTATCACATGCATACAGGAGTAATATCCCCAGGTCATCGTCAGAGCCGCTGCAACAATCGCAAGCCAACCCTGCCAGAAAATCCGGGTATCACGGCCGGTGATCTTTTTTACGATTCTCATAATCAGTCCGAAAATCAGAAAAAAAGCCAGTGTATGGAGGAAAATGATGATGGCATTAATAACCGATGTCACGCGCGCAGCCAGACAAAATCCCAACAGTACCGCGCCAAATCCCATGATCCTCCTCAGCCAGATCCGGTCACCGGAAAGGCGGCGGATCAATCCGAACTTTCCAACCGTAAAGCTGAGATAGATCGTTCCGCCGGTCATTCCGAGAAACACGGCTCCCATTATCAATGCCCATACCCTCATAATATTCTTGTCCTCCTGGCTCAGGCAGGCTCGTCTGCCCGTCTATTTGAGCCGTCCGATTCCTTCATTCAGAACTCCAGCCGCATCCCCGCGTACATTTCCTCCGCCCGGTCACCGAGCATTTCATGGAGAATCGCGTACGCCCTGTCTCCGGTACAGTGTCCGGTAATGATGCGCTGAACCTTCACATCCTGCAGAGTCTCTCCAAACCGGCGCACATCCTCATCCGACGAGCGGAACAGATGGAACCCGCCGATATAGGCAAGGATCGGTGTCTCCGGATCATATTCCCGTACTTCCCGGATAATATTCGCCGCGCCGCCGTGGGAACAACTGTTAAAGATCACCATTCCGCTGTGGACATAGAACAGAAGCGACTGCTCATGAGAAAAATCGTCCGCTTTCATACACTCTCCCATCCGGCGGAACATGTTCGCCTTTTCTCCGATCTTTTCCAGACCGGAGGTGGAATGCGACAGAAGAACCGCGCCGTCCATTCCGAGCCCGCTCACATGGTCCTTCACATAGACCAGCCTGTCACGGTATCGCTCGAGCATTCCTTTTTTCGGCCCGATATATATCATTTCGTCGTCCGCATGAAGTGAATAATAGTTTTCACCGGATTCCTGACGAAGATACAGTTTTGCGGTGGGATTCATCTCAAAAAACGTCTCCAGGCCATCGGCGTGATCGTAATGCGAATGAGACAGCACCGCTGCATTTACCTTCCGCAGATCCCCCCCGAGTTTTTCGGCATTTTCCGCAAACAGTGCGCTTTGGCCGGCATCCAGCAGAATGGTGTCCCCACCATACTCCAGATATACGGACAAACCGTGTTCACAGCCGCAGTTTCCTTTCTGATGATTGTCCGCCAGCACCGTAACCTTCAGTTTTTTCTCCATACCGTCTTCTCCGTTATCTTTTTTTTCGATGTACGGCCCCTGCACCGGTGCCGATACGCCGCATCTCTCCGTTTTCACACTCACAGTTTCTCCCTTGATACAGCAAGAGACAGCAGCATCAGTATTTTTTACTCAGCACAAAGAATGTCCCCGAATAGATCAAAAGTTCCGCGCAGACGCAATAGGACAGAATCTGTGAGATCTCGTGGTTTCCGGTGATACGCATTACAATCATCAGAATTCCTGCGCCGATCAGACTGATGTACCCGGTCCAGGACCATGCCTTCATGCTCAGGAAAGAGTACCTCTCATCCGATGCGGCGATATCCACTTTTTTCTGAAATGCTTCATCCTTTCGGTAACGGATCACCTGAAACAGCCTTATCGCCCCTACCGCGATCAGACCATATCCGAATCCGCTCATTCCGTCATCCGGAATGAGGCTTCGGTCCGTCAGAATCAGCAGAAATAATCCGAGAAGAATACAAATGATGCTCCATGCCATCCTTCTGTTATTATAATACCCGTTTTTCATGACTTTTCCTCCTCATCAAACATAAAAATTTCTTCGATTGACGTCTGAAACAATACCGCCAGCGCGTGCGCCAGAATCAGCGACGGATTGTATCTTCCGCTTTCCAGCGAAATGATCGTCTGCCTTGAAACGCCGAGAGCCTCCCCGAGGGCCTGCTGTGTGAGCCCCCGCGCTTTTCTCAATTCCTCAATCCGGTTTCTCACGATTCTCCTCCATCGATGTTTTGTGTAAAGTTCACTTTACATTTTGATCATAGTGTTTCTCATCCGCAATGTCAAGTAAGCTTTACATCTTTTTTCAGACCTGACTATTTCCATCCAGATCATCCACGCTTGAAGTACGCCCTCCTGATAGCCTGACAAAGTCCGCAAGCCTTCTCCGGCTCCTCCCTCCCCTCATTCCTGAGGGGACCTCGCGGAGCATTTTTTGTGCCACAGGAAGTGCGGTACTCTTTCCCATGACAAAAAACAGTGCGGAGATTCGCTTCTCCGCACTGCCGGTTTATCATATTTTTGTCCTCCAGGCTCAAGCAGGCAAGCTTGCTTGTCTATTTGAGCCGTCAATCAAAGTTTGAAAGTTTACTTTCAAACTTTACTTCCGTTTTCCGATCCTTATCATGCGATCCGGATCGTTTTCTCAATTCTTTCTGTCACATTTCTTTTTGGAGGCCTCTATCAGGGCCCCAAAAATTTTCTGCTGTTCCGCCGAAGCAAACATCATTTCCGGATGCCACTGAACCGCAAGACAGAATTCGGGACCTCCCCCGATGACAGCCGCCTCAATCACGCCATCCTCCGAGACCGCTGCAACCGTCGTATTCTCCCCCACCGTGCGTATTGCCTGATGATGATAACTGTTCACCTCAATCTCATCTTTTCCGAAAATATCCCACAATGCGGTTCCTCTCATCAGCTTATTCTTATGAACTGCATACTCTCTCGGACTGTTGTCCATAAAATGATGCTGAAAACCGCCTTCCGCTTCCACATCCTGATACATAGTCCCGCCGAATGCGACCGCCATGATCTGAGCCCCGCGGCAGATTCCAAGCATCGGGATCCTGTGATCATATGCAAAATGTGTGATCATCAGATCCATTTCATCCCGCTCCGGAACAATCCGGCCGCACTTTCCGGTAATTCTCGCTCCGTAGTCTTTCGGATTTACATCATGACCGCCCGTGATGATCACACCGTCCAGTCTTTCCATAAACGGCGCGAGCACCTCCATATCGTTTAACCGCGGCAGGATCACCGGAATGCCTCCGGCTTTCTCCACCGCATAGATATAATCTCCCGCGACAAAATTCCAGTCCTGACCGGCAATTCCCATGTGTGAAGTCATTCCGACGGTGTCTTTCGAGTCATAATTACAGGTGATTCCGATTACCGGTTTCATTGCTTTCCCTCCATTTCCGGCCATGTCCCGGATATATTTTGTATTTCTCTGATTCTCCAGCGTGCAGACGGCTGAACAGAGTTCCTCAGCCGGCTGCATGATTTCTGTGTTCCCGTTTATTCTGTGAAGCGTGCGTACGCGCAAAAGAGTTCTTCATTTCTTCCCACTTCGGCCACATTTCCCGCTCCCATTTCACCGGGTCCGCAAAATATTCCCGTGTAAGATCCACAATCTGTTTTCCGCACCAGTACACCCCAAGCAGATTCACCAGAGTATACAGTCCCGCAAAGAAATCCACATAACTGATCAAAGCGGATATTCCGATCAGGCCTCCGCCAAGAATCAGCCCGAGCATCAGCCATCTGGATGCGTGCCCTGCATGTTCTCCGACATACCGGCGGAACATCGCTTCGATAAATTCAATCTGTGCGCAGGCGGTCGTAAAGGTGAACAGCACCACCGAGATTGTCACAAGCAGTCCGCCTCCGGTTCCCAGTGCGCTCTGAAATGCCGTAGATGTCATGACTGCCGCGTCAATCGGTTCCGTCCATACTCCGGTCGTCAAAATAACCAGACAGGTCATGGTACATACCACAATCGTATCAAAGAACACCTCGAATACCGCCCACATGGACTGCTGAATCGGATGATTCACATCCGCTACTGCATGGAGAATGGTCGTCACACCGGTTCCTGCATCATTGGAAAAACATCCTCTCGCCACACCCCAGCGAATCGACTGCGTGACCACTGCGCCGGCAAATCCGCCGATGGCCGCTCTTCCGGTAAATGCTCCCGCAAAGATCGATCCCACTGCTGCCGGAAGATTCTGAACATTCATCAGGATGACAATGACACATCCGATCATATACATTGCACTCATCAGAGGAACCAGTTTCTCGGTAACATTCAGCAGAGAACGGATTCCGCCGATGACAACAATACCGACCAGAATTGTCAGGACAACCGTGGTCGCCAGTCTCGGTGTGCCCAGTCCGACCAGATTGTCCACACCGGAACCGATCTGCGCCGATGCGGCAAGGAACAGACATACAATACAAATCACAGCATACACCGGAGAAATCCATTTCCATCCGGTTCCTTCCGTCAGATAAAACTGCGGTCCGCCTTCCCACTCGCCTTCCGGATTCAGATGGCGATACTTCATACTCATGGTTGTCTCACAGTATTTTACGATACTGCAGAACAGTCCGGAAAGCCACAGCCAGAACACTCCGCCCGGCCCTCCGTATGCAATTGCCATTGCCGTTCCGATAATATTTCCGGCGCCGAGCGTGGACGCCAACGCGCCCGTCACGGCCTTAAATCCGGAAATCTTACCCTCTTCCGTTTTCTGCCCAAAGGATTTTCCGATCGTGTTCTTCAGGATAAATCCAAGCTTTGTAAACTGCGGAAAACCTAACCGGACAGACATTACAATTCCGCCGCCCACAACCCAAATCAGCATCGGGATTCCCCAGAGCCAGTTGGTAAATGCCATAATACCGTCAAGAATCATCTGCATTTTCACTTTCTCCTTTTTGTCCTGTACTTTCTCATCCTATACCGACGGAAAGAATTACCGGAATGCCGCGCGCTGAATACAGACCGGATCTTTCTTTCCGCGTTCCTTCTGTTTCATGCTAAATCCGGCAGTTCGCTCGATGTCAATACAGAATGTCAGCACTTTCGGGAGAAAAAAAGGAGTTCAATCCATTTATCTGTAAATTTAAACCGTATCACTTATATTTCGTTTTTTTGTGATTTTTGTTTCTCTTTTACTCCCGAAAAAACCGGTCACCATAATATGCATATAGTGTCAGCGGTTCTCCGTTTACATGTTCCGTATACATATGATGCTTCAGCGTTTTCACGGCAACTCCCATCTTTTCCATATTCAACCGGAATCCGTTTTTCCGGTATTCTTCCGCAAAATCTCTGGGATCCAGCATGTGTTCCAGACCCTCCGGATATTTTTTCCTCAGACGGACTCTGCTCTCGGACTGCGGAGGAAGCCCGATGTAAGCACCGATAATTTTTGAATCTTCTTTCAGACACTCGTGAATATCCTGGATCTGACATTGTTTGTGATAGAAACCGTATTCATTTTCTCCGAAGAGCGCCAGATAAAGATCAATGCATTGCGGAGCCAGCGGAAGTGCCTCCCCCGCATCCGCAATATACAGAATATCCAGTCCCTGAAACTGTGATTCGATATTGGATTTGTATTTTTCCAATGTCTCTGCGTATTTGTCAACAATAATATACGTCACATCATGCGGAAGCGACGACAAAAAATTATACGTAAAGAAAAAACCGTTGATGTTCGCCTCAAAAACTGTTTTTCCACGCAGGTCCATTTTTTCAATCTTTTCTCTCATATAATCAGTGCATCGGAGAGCCGCTGTATTAAACTCCGATCCCGTATCATGATACAGTTTTCTCTCCAGATCCGGCATATCATGTGCACCGGTATACACGTTTCCGGTCCGGACAATGCCATTTCGAATCTCTGCACAATAACCGCATTCGCACGTCAGCGCACCGGCAATGATATATCTGGACGCGATATGCGCATCTTCAATATTCAGCTGTTTTCGGCATTTCGGGCAGTACAGCATTTCGACACAGCGCAGCGGAACGCCGCTGATTCCCTTGCTGGTACTGTTCTTTCGGATCGTAATTTCGCGTATTTCCTCATTGATCTGCGCAATGCTTTTGTCCAACTGTTCCCGCAGCATCGCGATCTCATTTTTCTTTCGCACCAGCAGTTCCAGACACTGGTTCAGCGTTGCCGGATCTGTCATACTGGCCATCCGGCGCAAAAACATGAAATTGTTGATTTCTTCCAGACTGAACTTCATTCCCTTCAACTTCATGATGAAATCCAGATCTTCCTGATCTTTCTGTGAAAAATCCATGCGGCTTCCCTGCACCTTTGGCGCAAGAAGTCCGTTTTTTACATAAAAACGAACCGTATCTCTCGAGATATCGTATAATTCACAAAATGCACCTATCTTCATTGCCGATCCTCCCGTCCTCATTATACCGATTTTCCATCGAAATCACCGAATATTTGCACTTTCGTTTAAGCGCGCTTTCCCCGGAATGCCTGCGGTCCTCTCCTTATCCCGCAAACAGGCGGAAGAGTGACATCCCACCGCTGCGGCAATCGCCATACCGGTTATTCCCGCCGCAAATTTTCCGGCAATCATCGGCATAACGCCCTGCGGATACACTGCTGAAATGTATCCCAGATGATCTCCCAGCAGAGTTTCCGCCGGCGTCAGAAATGCCAGCATCATGACAATTCCGCGATCATTCATATGCTGCAATCGTTCAAACGCGGGGATCGGATTGGCCATACCGGATATCATTCCGATCACCGCATCTTCATCGACGCGCAAAACCTGCGCCGCTCCCGAAAAAACGGCTGAAAACGATTTCCGGAGAAAATGTACCAGGGGATAGGCCCCGGAGAGAGTCAAACCGATCTCACAGATGAGCCCGATCTGTTCCCTCAGCGGACTCATCCCGGGCAGGATCGTAATCCCGGACTGTTGCTCCAGAATACCGAACACCAGCCATAAAATACCAAGCCCGGACAGGATGCGGGAAAAGGCAAGAAATGACGCAATGGTCTTCTGCGGTCTCAGGGATAACATTACCGTCAGCAGCGCAGCGGCCACCAGAACGGGAACACTTCCGCGAATCACCTTCTCCAGTGGAAGATTGCCGACCAGTCCTCCCACAAGTATGCTGACCGGTGAACAGATTATCCCGATCAGAATCCCCTTCAGGGCTATGTCACGCTTCTCAGGCGGGCAGTATCCGATTCCCACCGGGATCGTAAAAGAAATTGCCGTTCCCATCGTCGCCGCAAGAAGGACGCCGGAAATCATGCGATAATCCGGATCCCGGGTCATTTCGCGCGCAATCGAAAAACCTCCCATATCAATTGCGAGCATCATCCCGGAAAACACCGACGAATCCGATCCGATCATTCGAAACACGCCCTCAAGTGCGGGACCGATGTTTTTTCCGATCAGCGGCGCAGCGCACATGATTCCGGCCATCATCAGAATCAGATCCCCGGTTGTCCGAATCCCTTTTTCAAATTCCGTTCCATATCCGTATCTGCCATCAAAAAGGATCTTATCCGCCGCGCCGATCATCATAAACAGCATCATAATTCCAACCACAATCCCGCTCATTGTTTTCCTCCAGGTCCATTTTTCAGCACTATAAGCCGGATTGTAAAACATGGAGTTAACTCTACGTCAACCGAAACCGTTTTTTCCGGTCCGGATCCTGCTTTTTCAGTGAAATGCGGATCATTTTCCTTCTCAGAAACTTTTCAAATACAATATTCTTCCGCTCCCATCCGGCCATGCCCAGCAAAGGTATTGTGGATGTTTTCCACGCGCCGGATATGAATCAGACCTCACAATTCTCCCGATCTATGTTAGAATATAATCACGCATTTGGGGGTTAAACAAATACTGAAAAAGGAGCCTTTCACCATGTCTGAACAAAAGCGGGGTTTTACTCTTGCAGAGCTTTTGATTGTTGTCGCTGTCATCGCAGTCCTTGTCGCGGTCAGTATTCCGATTTTTTCTTCTCAATTGGAAAAATCCCGCCGTGCGGTTGACTTAAGCAACATGAAAGTTATCTCCGATGGCTTATCTGTCGCATATCTGAGCAATGACCTGACTTTTCCGAAAAACTACATTTCCGTTACGGTCTTCTCGGATGAAAAAACCGAAGGAGATGCAGCGAAGTCAACGGTAGTCTTTATCGACGGTCAGGGTGTCAGCACTGCCATGGAAGAAAAACTGAATTCACAGTTTGGGCTCAAACTTGACCAGATGAAAATCCACAGCACAAAGGCAATCTGGAAAAACGGATATACGGTTGTGATTGACAAGCAGGGAAATCTCTCCTACAGTTACGTCAAATCCAATCAGGGGTATTCTGATGTATGGAGTTTCTGGGACACCCGTTATCACGGCTTCAGTCCCATCAATGACCAGAACCGGGATTATTGATCATCTTCGTACAATGAGCGAAACACATTTCGCAAAGCCCTTTCCCTTCAACGGCATGCACATCCTCGCGGAGCGTTTTCTGTCATAGGAAAAGTCGGAGAAATCTCCCATGACGGAAAAACGGGCGGCCGCACCGACTTATGTCAGCGCAGCCGCCCCATGTTTCATCCGTCTAAATTGCTGTAAAAGCTGTCGATATTCTCCTCCGGCAGTTTCACCGGATCCCATCCGTAATCCTGATATTGCGTAATGCCCAGTCCGTTCGCCGCAACATAGTTGGCGATGATCTGTGCGCGCGTTTTTTCCGCCTCCTTCTCATCCCGGCTGATATACGCATCATAGTGAGATCCAAAAATCTTCTTCGCGCTCGGGGTAAAACCGGAACCGTCTTCCACCCGGTCAAATCCGGTCACCTCATAACCGCTGTCCGTCGATTTGATATGAATGCATCCCGGAAACGAACCGCCGGATTCGGTCTTCAGTGTGTCGCCGTCCAGAGAGTAATTGTAAAACTGGAAATCACCGTAAACCCGGATATCTTCTTTATTGCTCTCATCCTCATAGATTATGACCGGACAGGGGATTCCGACATCGGCAGCATCGAAATACTGTCCCAGTTCTTTCGCCATATAATCATACAAAACCGTGTAATACAGTTCCGGTCCCGGATATTCATAGGCCGGAAGTGCCGATTTTGTATTGTTTTTTTCTTTTGAGGATGCTTCGCCTGAGACGGCATGGCCGGAATCGTTCTCTTTTGAAATCGCTTCTGACGCCTTCGTCTCCTCTGTATCTATACTTTCTTCCTTTGCTGCCGAACTGCTCTCTTCCATCCGATTCTCCGCCGTACTCACGGACGAAGCGCCATCCGAAGCCTTCTTTGCGGAACCGCATCCGTTCATCAAAACGACTGCTCCGGCCGCCATCAGCACTGCTGCTATGTATCTGTATCCTCTCATCTCATTTCCCCATGTTTCTTCCTGCGCCTGTATATCATTTCAGTTACATTTTTTATTATACCCAAAACGAAACTAAATTTATGTCATTTTCCTGACTTGTTTTATTACAAATCATGTTACAATTACAGAAAACAAAGTCCGCAGGAGGCTTTTCACCTCCGAAAATATCCCGGCGTTTTCCTGCAACCAAAACCGCACAAAAACCATGTCAAAACCGGAAACATTGAGTCTTTAAAGTCGTACTTTATAAGGAGGTATCACCTTGAAAATTACAACTTTCAACCCGCTCATCGTTACCAGAGACGCGCCATCGGCAATCGCTTTATTTGAGGAATTGGGCTTTCAGCGCCGTCACACCAAAGAAGGCATCAGCATGAACAATGTCACAGATGTTCGCATGAAGGATGCCAACGGTTTCCATGTGGACATCGCCGAGGGAAACGGTGAATGGACAATGATCCGGATCAATGTCGATAATCTGGAAGAGGCCATCACTTTTCTCGAAGCCCGCGGTTTCCACAAAGCAAGACATGAGGCTGCCAACAAGACGGTGGACACCGGCTCCTCCCGGTTCAATATCATGGTTTCGCCTTCCGGAACCATCTTTGCAGTTTCACAGCATACGAAAGAGAATGACTGATCTATAAGAATATAATCGTAGCGCCGCGCACCGGATGAAACCCAACCGGTGTGCGGCGCTATTGTGTTTATCTGTTTTTTCTGCTGTCAGAATAATACTTCCAAGATCTTTTGAAAAACTCACTTGATCTCCAGATATTTGTTCTGTGCGGCAATCTGCTTCGGCTCCTCCTTCGGCATGGTCAGATGCAATACACCGTCCCTAAATTCCGCATTGATATCTTCTTTCCGAACCTGGCTGCCGACATAAAAGCTCCGGGACATTGCCCCGACATAACGCTCTCTTCGGATATATTTCTTATCCTCGTCTTTTTCTTCCTTGTCCAGAGACTTATCCGTGGATATCGTCAGATAACCGTTTTCCAGAGACGCGTGAACATCCTCTTTCTTAAATCCCGGAAGATCAATCGCGATCTCGTAGTTTCCGTCTTTTTCCTGAACGTCGGTCTTCATAAGATTGCGGGCGTGCTTTCCATACAAAGTCTGATCCACATCCGGCATCTTCGGCATACGGAAATCGAACCAGTCATCAAATAAGCTGTCTTCAAAAATACTAGGCATTAACATACATCATTCCTCCATTCTGTACGGTCAAAAACATTTCCTGACTTCCTGTATTTTCGGACAAAGGGGAGATCGGATCGGTACACCCATTCTCATCGTTTCCGGATGTCTGTTCTCTCTTTCCTTTGTTCAATTATGGTATAGCACTTTTGTTAGCACTCGTCAATAGTGAGTGCTGATATTTTTTTTCTATTCCGTCAACATGAACTCTATTAAACGTATTTCTCAGGTCCGAATAGCCACATAGCTTCACTCCGGTTCGTTTACCTACAATTCCTAATCCGACGAATCCTAATAAAAATCTTTCTCCAATATTTACAACTTATTGAATGATTCACATACCCAACATGGCTCTGTTCCTGTTTTAATCCATTCAGGTTTTTCCAAAAAAACATTGCTATCTTTTTGCTTCTGTCTGTATCCATATACACGTTTATACTTCTCGTATTGTTTAATTGGATCTCTCTTGATTATATATCGCCAATCTGTTTTAACACTGCGCACTATCATCATTCGCGGCGAATAGTTTTTCCACAATTCCGGAATACTTTTTCCACTCGATGATGGCTTTATTATATCCAGTTTTCGCAAGTTCCGACTTGAATCTAGATAAACAATATGTATAACTCCGATTTCTTGAATTTCATAAAACTCAATCATTTTGTAGACATCCGAATTCAGGAAATCCTGATAACGAGCCGAACATAAAATGTTGAATTTTTCCGTTCGGATATAGAATTTTAAAAATTCCTTTCGAATTTTATCCGCTTACCGCTCAGAGAAGTAATGATTTTTCATTACAATATAAAGAAAATCATTGATTCCTAATGAACTATACATATAATAGAATTATAAGCTATTTCAAAAGGTCTTAGATAAACGGAGGTTAATCATATGTCCAACGCTGTAAATATCAATTTCCGAATGGATGCTGAACTGAAGAAAAGCATGGAGAAGCTCTGCGATGAACTGGGCATGTCCATGACCACTGCATTTACCATTTTCGCAAAAAAAATGACCCGAGAACATCGCATCCCGTTTGAAGTCTCGGCAGATCCTTTCTATTCAGAAAGCAATATGAAATACCTGAACACCATCGTGAATGACATCAAAACCGGTAAGGCTCATTTCGCAGAGCACGAACTTCTGGAGGACGATGACTAATGGGGATACTGTGGGAAGACCGAGGATGGGAAGACTACCTTTTCTGGCAGTCTGAAGACAAGAAAATATTAAAGCGAATCAATTTGCTTATAAAAGACGCGCAGCGAACGCCTTTCACCGGGCTTGGAAAACCAGAACCATTGAAGGGAAATCTCAGCGGATATTGGAGCAGACGGATCAATGATGCAGATCGACTTGTCTATGAGTACAAAGATGAGCAATTGCGAATCATCTCCTGTCGTGGCCACTATGAATAATCAGGCTTTCCGAAACAACATTGAAAGATCCTGGATCGCTTTGATTCCCTGATCTGTTTTTTGGTTCAGTTGTGGTTCAGATGATACCAAAATACCGCATTTTTGACGTTTTATTCTGCAATAAATCACATTTCAAAGCAAAAAAAACCGCCCAACCAAGCTTCATGGCTCAGTTGAACGGTTTCACAATTTACACGGGAAGAGGGATTCGAACCCCCATCGGCGGTTTTGGAGACCGTAGCTCTACCATTGAACTATTCCCGTATTGTCGGCATTTCGTGCCGACTTGAGTATATTACCACATTGAATTGTATCTGTCAAATCTTTTTTCCGTATAATTCAGAAATTTATTTCAAACGCTCGTGCAGTCCTCATGTCATGATTCCTTTTGCAGCATCATCGCCGAAGATCATTTGTCACCCTGCGCACGTCTTCCGATCATCTGCCCCATACGGACCGGAATCTCCCGTCCGCCGGCCGTCTGCTCAAAAACGCGGGGACTGATGCGGGCTTTGCCCCTCTCCAGAAGAAGAATAATCGTGGAACCGCCGTAAAGGAACCGTCCCTTCTGCTCTCCGCGGGTCACCGGACCATATTCCTTATAATTCTGGATCTTCCCCACCAGCATTGCACCGACTTCCATCTGGATCATGGATCCAAAATTCGGCGACTCAATCAACGTGTATTCACGGCAGTTCTCGGTAAATACCGGAAACTCCCGAAGAGCAATCGGCTGAACCGTATGAAGAATGCCCGGAAGAAAGATGTTCCTCCCCTTCACGCCGCTGTCGGCATAACAATATCGATGATAATGCGTAACACAGAGCCGAAACACCAGACAGGTTCCTCCGCGAAACCGTTTTGCCAGCTCACGGTCACGCAGGAGATCCGGAATACGATACCGGCTTTGCTTCACCGGGATCACCGTGTCATCCTTAATCTCATACGCTGACAGAAGTCCGTCGCAGGGCGCAATCAGAATGTCCGGATCCATGTCGACCGGACGCTCTCCTTCCTTTAATTCACGGGTAAAGAATTCGTTGAAATTCCGGAAATGCCGCTTCTGACAGACCGACAGATCGATATGATTCATACGGACAAACGGCGCAATCAGCGGTACCGAGAGAGGAGAATCCAGAAATATCCCGGCTGCCTGTGAAAGTTTTCTCGCCGTCAGTATTTTCAGGATACGGCGTCCCCAAACGGTGTGATAAAGAAATTCCAGTGATGTCATTCATTACCTCCCGCGATAGGAAATAATCATGCGAAGAATCAGAAGAATCACAAACTCAACTCCGCCGATTCCGACCAGAACCAGAATTTCTTTCAGCTTCGGCTTCGGCACACGGAATTTTCCAAGAAAAAGAAGAGCCGTGATCAAAAGAACCGCAAAATATGCATACGTCACATCCTGCGGAAGCACATACTGGAACAGCAGCACCGTCGGAAAGATCAGCGCGGAGATGGTAACCGGCAGACCGATATAATACTTTCTCGATCCCACCGTCATCTTCTGACGCTCTTCTTCCGTGACATTGAAGTATGCCAGCCTCACCATGGCAGCCAGCACATAGAACATCATAATAGCGAACAGGAATATGGTCGGCTGACCGCTCCGGATGTGCGGCACATCCGAGAGCTGTGCTCCGGCTCTGAGCATTCCGTCACCGATCGCAGCCGGAAGAAATCCGAATGCAACCAGATCCGCAAGGGAGTCGATCTGTACACCGAAATCCTTCGCCATCTGTGAGCGGTCTTTCTTCGTTCTTGCCACCATTCCGTCAAATGAGTCACAAAGGCCGCAAAACATCAGAAAAAATGCGCCCATAAACGGATGACCGTTTCCGTGAAGTGTGACAAGCACTCCGCAGAAAGCGGAAAGAAGTGACAAATATGTAAGCCACACAGTGTAATCCCAGAATCCTATCATGTTAAATCCCTACTCTTATCATTAAATATTGTTATCAGTTTCTTTTTTCTTCTCTCTCCGATAGCGCCGGACCGCTCCGATCGCGACCGCAATGCCACTGATCAGAACACAGACGTAAAACGCCAATCCTCTGCTGAGAATTTCGAGACGAACCGCCGCCTCCCGGTTCAGAATTCCCTGAAACCCGTCCAGCAGAAGGAAATCCGCGACGCCCATTCCTCCCGGAATCGGCGCACAATAGCTTCCGATGGTCCCGAAGCACTGGACAGACCAGACCTGAAGAATATGGGAGATTTTTCCGCCCTGTGCCAGATAGATAAAGGCGGTGACGGAGATCATGGAGATTCGCTGCGCCAGATTGCAGAAGAAGGCCCTGGTCAGAAAACGCTTCTGTCCCGCCATCATGCTGACACTGCGGCGGTAGCGATCCATCGTCTCATGCAGTTTTTTTATGTGTTTGTCCGGCTCTTTTATCAGATGCCAATGATATCCGACGTGAATACAGGCCATCCAGGCCTTCTCCAACATACCGGGCATCCGAAGAAACAGATGAAAACCGATCGCCAGTCCGACAATCACAATGCAGCCGAACACGATCAGTATTTTTGACAAAATACTGAAACACTGCCACACTCCCGGGAAACAGAGCATACCGATGATCCCGGATGCAAGAAGAGCTTCGGTATAAAAAACCAGATTCATCACCAGAACCGCAGTGGTCATCGCTCCGGAAATTCCATCCTTCATCATAAAGAATGCACTCGCCGGCTGACCGCCGGATGCAGAAGGTGTAATGGCTGAAAAATAGACGTCTCCGGCAGCATAGAGAAATCCCCGTCGATATGGAATCCGGATTCCCATTCCCTGAAGAATCGCCCGAATCGCCTCACCTTCAAACCAGATAAACCCGATCATGGAAAACGCCGCGCAGACGGTCCAGCCGGGCTTCAGATGCTTCAGATCACGGATGACCGAACCCTCCGTCAGGGTTCTCGCCTGTGACGCCACCGCCCACACACTGAGAACAGCCAGAACGAGCGCCGCGACACTCCAAAGTGCCTTTCGCTTCAGTTCCCTGCCGATCACATTTTCCTTTTCCTCATCCGTTTCCGCCGGATCGTTCGGAACAGTCCCGCCGGTGGCTTCGTCGCCGTTTACGGCTCTGTTTTCGATATCATGTTTCGGAAGGATATCCGTTTCGTATCGTGGATCCTTACCATCTTCCCGCAACGAATCACCCCCTCTTTGTCTCACTCTGTTTTAATCCATAAGCTCCGTGAGCTTTTGATAAACTCTCCTTCCAATCCTGCGGAAAATCCAGGACAGATCCCATCGCCGTGCGATCAGAAAGCCGATCTCCATGACGGCAATGCCGCCGATGATATCCACAATCACGTGCTGCCGCACAAAAACGACGGACAGACACACCAGAACCGTCATCACGGCCATCGCAATCTTATACCAGTCCGGCCGGTGTTCCGCCATCGCCGTCCGAAAACAGAACCAGCTTTCCAGACAGTGGATGGACGGAAACAGATTTACCGCAAAGTCTTTCGCATACACAAAGCGGGTCAGCGCACACGCGATCCCCGCGCCGTCCACTTCCGGCCGTATAATCGTCGACGGAATGACGGCAAAACAGACCAGTGCGAGTATTTTTGCATAAATCTCGCTGCTGAACGCTTTGTAGCAAAATGTCGGATTCTCCGCCATGGCTGTCAGATATCCGATCGCCCACTGCAGGAACGCTCCGATGTAGATAAAGATAAACACCGGAACCAGAGGAATCCGGTGATCCAGCGGAATTGAAAAATCATGCAGCGGACCGACGAGCGCATGTTTGCCGATCAGCACGTAGCCGGCCGTATTGAGAACCAGCGCCGCGATCACCGGAAAAAATGCGTACGCATACTTCCGTAAGAATTTTCCAACCATATATCACCCTTGATTAGACTCTTTTCAAAAGATCAATAGCTTCACGCACATTTCTGACGCCGACCAGTCCGATACCGTCGGGCAGATCCATTCTTGTCATATTGGAACGGGGCAGAATACAGGTTGTAAACCCAAGCCGGATCGCCTCTTTCACTCTCTGTTCCGCCATCGAAACCGACCTCACCTCTCCGGCGAGACCAACCTCACCAAAAACAACGGTCTTTTCACTGATCGGGATATCCTTATAACTGGACACCAACGCCATCACGATCGCCAGATCCAGCGCCGGCTCGTTCATCTTCATACCGCCGGCGATGTTGATATAAGCGTCGTACGAGGACATTTCCAGATGACAGCGCTTTTCCAGAACCGCCATCAGGACATTCACACGGTTGTAGTCCGCACCTGCTGCCACTCTTCGCGGCATTCCGAAATTGGTCCTTGTCGTGAGCGCCTGAACTTCCAGCATGAGCGGTCTCGTGCCTTCCATAAGACACGCCGCCGCGGAACCGGATGCATCTTCCGGCCTTCCCTCCAGCATGAATTCCGACGGGTTCTCGACCTCCCGGAGACCGTCTTCCCTCATCTCGAATACCCCGATCTCGTTCGTGGATCCGAAACGGTTTTTGACGCTTCTGAGAATCCGGTAGGACGCATAGCGGTCCCCCTCAAAATAGAGCACCGTGTCCACCATATGTTCCAGCACTCTCGGCCCTGCTACAACGCCTTCCTTCGTAACATGACCGACGATGAATACCGTAATCCCTTCGCCCTTGGCAATCTGCATCAGAACATTCGTGCACTCCCGGACCTGACTGACCGAACCCGGAGCGGATGTAACTTCATCCATAAACATCGTCTGAATCGAGTCAATGACCACAATATCCGGTCTGGTCTTCCGGAGAACCTCTGCAATCGTACCGAGATTGGTCTCGCTCAGAAATGCCAGCGGCCCTTTTACCTCTCCGATCCGGTTTGCCCGGATCTTGATCTGCTTGAGAGACTCCTCTCCCGAAACATAGAGAACTTTTTTCTCATTTCCCGCAAGATTCCGGCAGACCTGCAGAAGAATCGTCGATTTTCCGATTCCCGGATCACCTCCGACCAGAACCAGCGACCCTTTCACGATACCGGATCCGAGAACACGGTCCAGTTCCCCGTAACCGGTCGATGTGCGGTCTTCCTCATCCAGATCGATCTCATCCAGCCGCATTGGCTCCGCATGGGAGCCGCCGATTGCAATGCTTCTTCCGGCATGTCCCGCAATCTTCACCGGTTCTGCCGGTGCTTCCACCATGGTATTCCATGCTTTACAGGTCGGGCACTGCCCCATCCATTTTGCAGATTCATGTCCGCATTCACTGCAGAAGAATGCGGTCTTTTTTGATTTTGCCATGTATCCTCCACATTCTCGAAGCCAAATCATCCTTGCGCACAGTATGTGCAGACACCATCTTTGTTATTTTACCCTACTTTTCGTTAAATGTGTAAAAAAACCGCAAACATTTTTTTGTCTTTTTTATGTCAAATTTCATTATGGTTTCTAAACAGCACAACACATCCCTGCTTTTGACAGGTTTTGGATGAAAGCAGATATGGTTTTTGAACGGTTCCGCCGTGTAAACAGCTGCTCATGCCGGCCTGGCAGACGCGTTCGGTTCTCTATTAGAACAAAAACGCGGATACCGATCTGTGACCGATATCCGCTGAAATGATTGTCCTTTAAGTTATTCCGGTGTCCGGCATGGAATTCGCTGACCGCCGAAACATTTTCTGACCGAGTCAGAATTATTTGGATTCTACACGGATGGAGACCGGCTTCGCTGCTTCCAGTTCTACACTGATCACCAGTTTTCCGCTCAGGTTCGTCTGCATCTTTCCTGCATCCTCTCCGTTGACCAGCACACTGTACTCGCTGTCTTCCTGCATCTGAAGAGTGATCTGCGCATCCTGAACACCTTCTACCGTAAACTCGACAAATCCATCTCCCACTTTGAAGTGATTTACTGCGGTTCCCGGGACCGACTCATAGACGAAGGTCTCATTTCTTTCCAGTTTCGTGATGTCCGCATAGGTCTTAACCTTGTAGATATCTCCCTGATATTCAAAATCGGAGAGTTTCTGCTTTGTATCCAGTTCATAGTTTCCGAAGCTGATGGTTCCGTCGCTCTCAACCTGAAGTAAATCTTTCACTACCGACATCTCTCATGTCCTCCTGAAGTATTCCTGCCATCGCAGTCATCTGTTGGTATGGTTATCTTATCACACTAACCTTTTTATTGCCAGTGGATTTCTTTTTTGCCCTGGAAAATGTCAGCTTCTGCGCATCCTTCGGCGCGGTGACGCGGACATCGTCGCCGCGGCTGATTTTTCCTTCCAGAAGAGCCTCCGAAAGCCGGTCTTCCACCTCGTTCTGGAATGTTCTGCGAAGCGGTCTTGCCCCGTACTTCGGATCAAATCCCTTTCTGGCAAGCCATGCCACAGCCGCCGGACTGAAGATCAGATTCATATCCAGCTGGGCGGATGTGCGGTGATTGATGGTCCGGATCATAATGCGGGTAATCTCGCTGATGTCTTCCTGCGTCAGCGGATGGAACACGATGATCTCATCGATTCGGTTCAGGAATTCCGGTCGGAACATCCGTTTTACCTCATCCATGACCTTTCCCTTCATGAAATTGTAATCCGCCTTCTCGTCATTTTCCGATGCAAAACCGACATGCTTCGGGGAAATGATGTTGGCTGCGCCTGCATTGCTGGTCATAATGATCACGGTATTCTTGAAATCAACCGTGCGTCCCTGCGCGTCGGTGATGTGTCCATCATCCAGAATCTGAAGGAGAACATTGAATACGTCCGGATGCGCTTTCTCAATCTCGTCGAACAGTACTACGGAATACGGATGTCTTCTTACTTTCTCCGCCAGCTGTCCGCCCTCCTCGTAGCCGACATATCCCGGCGGCGATCCGATGATCTTGGACACACTCTGTTTTTCCATGTATTCCGACATGTCAACACGGATCATGGCATTTTCCGTGCCGAAGAGCGACTCGGAAAGCGTCTTGGAGAGCTCGGTCTTTCCGACACCGGTCGGTCCGAGGAACAGGAACGAACCGATCGGACGTTTCGGATCTTTCAGGCCGACCCTTCCTCTGCGGATCGCTTTCGCCACCGCGCTGACCGCTTCATTCTGGCCGACAACTCTTGCGTGGAGAACCTCCTCCAGCTTCATGAGGCGCTCCGCCTCTCCTTCATTGAGTTTTCTCACCGGAATGCCGGTCCACTCCGACACGACATCCGCGACCTCATTGGCTCCCACCACAAGTTTCCGTGAATCCTTCTCGGCTTTCCACTTTTCGCGGAGTTCCTGAATTCTTGCAGTCTTTTCCGCCTGCTTCTTCTTGATCTCGCCGGCTCTCTCAAACTCTTCTTCGCGGACAGCCTGTTCCTTATCCACCTCGAGTTCTTTGAGTTCCTCCTCAAGTTCATGGATCTCGCCCGGCTCGGTGTATCCGGTCAGACGAACCTTCGACGCCGCCTCATCGATGACATCAATAGCCTTATCTGGAAGGAACCGGTCATTGATGTAGCGCTTGGACAGGCGCACGGCGGACTCCACCGCCTCATCGTTGATCCGTACCTGATGATGGTCTTCGTAGCGGCTCTTTAATCCTCTCAGAATCTCAATGCAGGCATCCTCTTCCGGTTCATCCACCATAACCGGCTGGAACCGGCGTTCGAGAGCCGCATCCTTCTCGATTCTCTTTCGGTACTCGTCTACGGTGGTCGCACCGATCAGCTGAATCTCTCCGCGGGCCAGCGACGGTTTCATGATATTGGACGCATCGATGGCGCCCTCAGCGCCGCCGGCTCCGATGATCGTATGAATTTCATCGATGAACAGGAGAATGTCACCGGCATTCTTCACCTCTTCAATCACCTTTTTGATTCGCTCTTCGAACTCACCGCGGTATTTGCTTCCTGCCACCATACTCGAGATATCCAGACGGATCAGTCGCTTATCCGCCACCGATTCCGGCACATCGCCGTTCACGATCGCCTCCGCAAGACCCTCGGCAACCGCGGTCTTTCCGACACCCGGTTCTCCGATCAGGCATGGATTGTTCTTCGTTCTGCGGCTGAGGATCTGAATAACCCTCTGCATTTCCTTGTCCCGGCCGATGACCGGATCCATTTTTCCTTCTCTGGCCGCTTCCGTCATATCCACACTGTATTTGTCCAAGGTCGGCGTGTCGGAACCGGCGTTCTTATCCTTTGCCCGCGCGGACGCACGGCCGGAAGCCGCACCGTCTTCCGAGTCCTCCGAAGTATCTCCGCCCATCGCTCCCATCAGGTCAATGTAAAGCTTCTGAAGATTGACATTCAGCGTGTACAAAAGCCGGGAAGCGGTACAGCTTCCGCTCTTGACGATCGCGATCAGAATATGCTCGGTGCCTACCAGCGGTGCCTTGAAAAAGACCGCCTCCTCATAACTGCTCTGCAGAATCTTTTTGGCACCCGGCGTATATTCCGCGTCGCCGGACACGGCGGTCGGTGTCTCCGGAGAGACCAGTTTCTCCATCACATCCAGAATTCTCTGCTCGGTGATTCCGTGACTGTTCAGCACTACCGCTGCGGTTCCGTTTCCTTCCCTCACCAGGCCGAGAAGAAGATGTTCGGTTCCGACATAACCGCCGCTGGTTTCCTGTGCTGCTTCCACCGCCAGACGAATTGCCTCCTTCGCCCTCTCGGTAAATCGATCAAACATGTCGTTTCCTTTCTGTCTCAATGCATCTCAATGATCATTCCAGGTCCGGAAGTTTTTCCCGGACATATCTTGCGCGCTCCATTGCCAGTTCATCCTGATCCAGCGGTTTCTGCGCAGACCGCTGAAGATTTGCCGGCTGTACTCCGATCATAATGCTGTAAATGCTGACCGGGCTGGACAGCGTCAGGAGCTTGTCCTCCGTTCCGCAGCGCACGTGGGACAGGAAGATCATCGCTTCCTTTACGCTCAGCTTCCGCGCGTATTTCAAAACGCCGTAAGCCTTGTATGCCTCATCCTCCATCATCAGATGATGTTTCTGCAGTGTTCCCGTCCGGATCTTACGCTCCTGATCAGCGATCTGACCCGCCACATAGCCGACACGGTCAAGGATCTCCTGTTCGGTTACGCCAAGAGTCTTCTGATTATAGATTTCGTAGAGATCTCCGTAGTTTTCCTTTCCTCTTCCGTACACACCGCGGACACCCACGCCGAAACGGGACATATCCGACATAAATCCCTGAAACCGCTGACTCGCGTTCAGAGACGGAAGATGAAGAATCACGGATGCCTTCATCCCGGTTCCGACATTCGTCGGATAGGACGTCATATATCCGTATTTTTCGTTGAATGCATAGTAGATCTTCTCGTTGATATAATCGTCCAGACGGTCCGCCTCTTCCCAGCATTCCTCAAGTCCGGCCCCCTCATGGAGAACGGAAAGGCGGATATGGTCGTCGGCATTCAGTACAAGCCCGACCCTCTCATCCTCGGAGAGAATGATGCCCCCGGGTGTTTTTTTGTCCACCAGCGTCTTATTCAGATGTCTTCGTTCCTGCAGTGCAATCCGGTCAATCTCCTTCAGACTGCGGAAACTGTGATACTCATAGTCCTTTCCGTCGCGGTCGGGAAGATCGCGAAACAGGTCCTTGAGACGGCGGACCAGCTCATCCGCCTCCTCGTCGGTCAGCTTTGACGGAAACCGGTACTCGTCCCAGTTCCGGACCAGCCGTACCCGGCTCGCCACCACATTGGACGGATCGTTTTTGACACAGTCAATCCATGTACTCATGCCGGATCACCGCCTTTCTTTCCCGATTCCTCCGCCGATCCGGCCGATGCCGCCAGTTCTTCGCGAAGTTCATGAAGTTTATCCCGGTAAACGGCAGCCATCTCATAGTTTTCCGCGGCCACCGCGTCTTTCAGCGCCCGCTCCATCTGGCGCATTTCCTCCCGGAGAGAATCCGGTTTTTCTTTTTCATTCCCGGATTCCGGTGCTTTCTCTCCTGCCTTCTGCGCAATCGGCCGCATCTTCGGATGCTTTCCCTTATGCGATCCGTTGTCCTGCAGCTGACGGATCTTTTCGCCGATCAGCAGGTCAAACACATGATAACAGTCTGCACAGCCGAAGCGGCTGTTGCTGACAAACTCCTCATATGTCGTACCGCATGTCGGACAGACAACCTCACGAAGTCTCTCGTTGCTGTCTGTCACGGAGGAAAGCCCGAGAAGTCCGGAAAGAAGCTTGCCGATCGTCATATCGCCGTCTACCACAAAACCGCCCTGTCCGAGATTCATCTCGCCGGCGCACTGCATACAGAGGTTATGCTCTGTCTTGACGCCGTTCATAATCTCTGTGTAACGGACATTCGCTTCGCGGATCTTGCATCGTTCACATAACATTCGTCTGGTCCTCCTGTTTCTTTTCCTGATATTTCCTGCACTGACACGGGAACTCGTCATAGATGGAATCCACCAGACGGTGAATCTCCTCCCGGGTCACATTTTTACAGGACGCAGCTGCCAGCAGAACCCCCATATCGTGGCGGATCTGCGCCAGCGTTTTCATTTTATCTTCATCCACGGCGATCACTGCGCCTTTTCGCCGGTCCAGCTTGACAAATCCTTCCTGCCTCAGCACCGCATATGCCTTGTTGACCGTATGCATATTGATTCCGATATCACTGGCGAGCTGGCGCACGGACGGCAATGTATCGCCCGGCAACAGCCTGTCGCAGGCGATGCCGACGATGATCTGGTTTCGCAGCTGTATATACAGCGCTTCATCACTATTGAAATCGACCTCGACGATCATGCTTCGCCCCCTTTTGAATTTACGGGAACCGATCCATGGCTCCATTAATTGTTCTATTGATTATATAACAATCAACTGTTTTTGTCTACCTTGACAAACATCCGGTCACTTTCATCTGCCCGTCTGTTCCCCAATATATGTATCGTCAATAACACGGGTTTGAATACGAAAAAATCCGCAGAGAAAAATCTGATCATATTGTATTATGAAACTTCGCAGAAATGTTCTGTAACGCAAAAGCAGGCCGCCCGAAGGCGGCCTGTCTTGCTGTCATTCTGTCATATTGGGGATTCACGGATCGATGAAATCGTAACTTCATCCTTTCATAGATTCCTGAGTTCCCGAATTCTTGAGTTCCCGGTTTCATGACCGCGGCAGATCTTCTGCATCGGTCTCTCCCGTTACCGCGCTGATACGGCATTGCTCCGCGCCACTGTTTCAGCGCGGACCGGATCCGTCAAAGATCCAATACATCCATATCATCTTCTGAAGCGGAATGCGGATGATTTCGAACGGTTTTTCCTCTGGATCGGGACGGCCGCTCAGTGTCATGTCCTGCCGAATTCCGGCTTCCGGATTCCTTTTCCGCCCGGTGCTCCGCATATTCGGTCTTTAACGCCTTTTTGGAAGTGTGAACCGATTCCGGCTCCGTTCTTCGATCCAGCCGTTTCTCTCGCTTCTCACTGTCCATACCGTCGGAACGGCGTTTCACCGCAAATGGAATCTCCGGTCCGTCTTCCGCCGTTCTTCTGCCGCGGCCCCTGCGCCCCTTGTCCTCATCAGAGTAATCTCTCCGCATCGCCTCTTCTCTGGCCTCCTCAATCCGGTCATGCCGGTGAAGGAGAAGATTAATGATGGTGATGAAGAGGATCACGCATCCGAAGGCGAGAGCCGCCATTATCAGGAAACGGTGATTGTATTTGTCCTGAAGCGTATTGTATTTGTCGATGATTTCGTCAATCTGCGCATCATCATAGAGACCGCCCGGCTTCTCAAAATACCGCTGCATGGTCTTCTCTGACAGATCGTAGCTGTAAAGCCCCTTTTCGCCTGCCGAATTCATTCCGTAAACCAGACAGTAATCCGAGGACGATTCTCCGGAATCCGGCGTCCATCCGACCACCTCATAGTTTCCGTTCAGCTGAATCGTCGTCTGCGAGAAGCCCTTCGGAATGGCTACCGTATCATCCGGCGTAAGCACTACGATTGACTTCTCGATTACATTGATGGTCACAAACGGTGAGAACGAGTCGGTCTGCTGATCATAAATGTAGAAATTTCCGGTTCCTGCCGCATCCACCAGATAGAGAAGGCACAGGCTGTCCGATTTCGCGCACATAATGCTGGCCGATTTATATTCGACCGATCCCTCTTCAAATCCTGCCGGAATCAGTTTGGAATCAAACGACTGCGCAACGGTATACTCCGTGCTGTCCACGGTGGCTTTCTCACTGCTCAGCACCGCCGATGCGGTCTTCTCGCCGGAAGACGCCGTCGTCGCCGCCGCGCCCTTGTTCACGGTAATAATGTATTTGCGGGTTGACGCGCCGTCCGGTGAGGACACTTCGCATTCAACCGTATTGACGCCGTCCTTGAGAATCGTGTCTCCGGTAATGTGAACCTTCGCCGAGCTGTCTTCCGCCTCCGCATTCACCGTAAAATCAGTGACATCCTCTCCGACATTCACCGTGTAAGATGTGATATCCGGAGAAAATGCCGGTGACAGCGATCCGCTGGAAACTTTCAGCGTTTTCAGCGAAGTCTTCCCGGAAGTGCTGCCGCTGCCCTTTTTCACGCGAATGCTGGATTTTCCGACCTTGCTGACATCCACATTCTTGGAATTTGCGTCATACACTTCATAGTCGTCCACTTTGATGGTGGTGCTGCCTTCCGACAGAGCCTTGAATTTCAGCTGATAGGTGACAGACTTCGCATTGGTGGAGTCGACGCTTCCGGAGAGTTTGACTGCTCCCGCGCCGCCGCTGGCGTTGCTTCCGCCCTGAAACTCAATCACGGAAGAATCGTATTTGAGCATCATTTTGGAAGATCCGAGCGTACCGTCCGTAGAAGTGATTTTTACATTGACGTTAAAGGTGTCTCCGACTTTCGTGTCCGGATCGGAGAATGAGATCACAGCGCTGGATGCCCAGGCGGTGATCCGTCCAACCGGTGATCCGACGGAAAGTATGCCGGCGGCAAGCAGCGCCGCCGCGGCAAACTTTACGTGATTCAATCTCATCTTCATGCGTTCTAACCTCTTCCTTTTCCGTGCAGTCCGTTCCCCAAAGGACCGTTTTCTGGTTTCTGTAGAACAATGTCCGCAGGTGATCATTCACTTCCCCGTGCCCATATCCGGAAAGCGTCCGGAAACTCTATTTGCCGGACGTCAGTTTCTTTTCCCGAGTCCCGGGCCTTCCACCTGCCAGGCATGATAGCCGGTAATTTCTTTTGTTTCGCCTTCTCCCGGTCCCTTTGTCACAGCATTTGTCCCGGTCGGTGATCCGTTTGCGGCGGACTGTTCGATCGGCTGAATGGACGTGGAACCGCTTCCTGCCGGCCCCGAGGACGAGCCTGTCGTAACCCTGACAGAGCTGTCAGAACTGCCGGTGGAAGTTTTGTTTGAAGAACTGCTCTCCGAAGAAGAACTGGTCCTGGTCGTCCAGCTTGCCGAAGACATTCCCGGTCCGGTTGCGGACCCTTCCGCGGACGAAGTCTTCGACGAAGAAGAATTCGATGCGGCCGCATTCATATCCGGCTGAATCGCACTGTTATACACCGGTCCGTCTGCCGAACGGTGGATTTTGATCGTATACGTCCGAACAGAGCCATTCTCCGCTGTAACCTGTACCGACACGGAATTTCTGCCGTCTGAGATCGGAATCTCACCCGCTCCGGCGATGGCCGCAGAGGAATCGATGGCCGCCGCACACACCTTCAGAGACGATACAGAGGAGTTCACCGAAACCTCATATTCCTGCGTATCTCTAACGAAAGACGGGGTGATGCTGAATCCCTCGATGCCAAAGCCGCGCAGCTTGTTGTTCGGGCTTCCGTCGCCGGTCGGCTTCAGCCGCGGCTCCGAAGGCATATCGCTGTATACCGGAATGGTGAAGACTGCCGCCGACTCTTTGAGTGCGCCGATCTTTGCGAGACTCAGGCCCTCCGCCGCGGCGCCCAGCGCGTTGGTCATGTACTGGTGCTTGTAGGTTCCGTCTGACGTCACATTATATTTCTTGAGGTACAGATTGACCTGTCCGCGTTTTACATAGTTTTCGCCGTACCATTTTGCTCCTCCGACAATGGACGCCCTCACGCTGTTCCAGGGTCTCCCATAGGAACCGGACTGGGAAGCCCACCAGAGTCCGCGCTCCACTGCACTCATCGAGCCGGATGTGTACGCTTCAATATTGAAGAAGTTATAGTAACCGCCGTATCCCGTCACGGTACCGGAAATGCTGCGGCCCTGTCCCTGTGCCCCCTGCTCCTGAAGGATCATGGAAGCGATGATATACGGATTGACGCCGGATTCCTTCGCCGCATCCATGATGATGCTGACATAGGTCTCACCGGAAGTCCCGCCCGGCTGGGAACCGGATTCTGATTCCGGCGCATCCGGCGAAGTCTGAACCGTCGAATCGGTAAATCCGCCGCCCGCCATGCCCGGTCCCGCTGCCGGGCCGGTCGCCTGGCCGGAAGAGGATCCCGGTGCCGAACTGCCGGAAGACGTGCCCGACGAGGACACCGTTCCCGCCAGGAAGGTTCCCTTCACCATCTCCGTCAGTCCTTCCGCCGACTGAAGGGACTCATTATAGCTCTGATCCATAAACTGGAAAATGTAGCTGTCATTCAGGAAATTTCTCGGATCCATGTAGTACTCGATGATCTCTCTCGATGCCGCAACCCAGGTGGAACCGTCGAAACCGGTCCACGTTCCGTTATTCCAGTCGTATGCGCCGTCTTCGGTCGATTTCCAGGAGGAAATGTTTTCTCTCCCGACAAGATTTCTTCCGACTTTGCTCTCTTCACTGATGACCGTATTCCAGGAAAGACCGGTCTTATATGCCTTGAATGTCCAGTTCGGATAGGATGCGTGCAGTTCCTGCAGCATCGGCCGGTAGCTTTCCGGAAAACCTTCCGAACTCAGTTGACTGTCAAATCCCGCATCCGACACGGTGGCCGTGCTTCCGATCCGGATATAGGACGAAGATACATATCCGACGGTGCTTCCGTAGCGGATCTTATACCACCGGTTGCCGTCCGTCCCCTGTGTCTCTTCAAGAACGGCAACTCTTGCGCCTTTGTTCAGCCTTGTCAGAGCGGAATAGGACGTTCCCGGCCCCTTTCGGACGTTCAGATTGGTCGCGTTCACGGTTCCGGAACGTTCCTCGGCATAGGCGACAATGCCAAACGGATTCCGCGTGCACTCTGAAGCCGGCGCGAAAACCGCCGCCGTGCTCAGAAGCACCGCGCAGATCCCTTTCAAATTCGGTTTTTTCATCTTATATCTCCGTTCTGCCCTGTCCGGCAGCATTCTTTTCCTGTTTTAATGCAGACAAAACACATAAAATGCGCATTGTTTTCTCGCTAACATTATAAAGTTTTGTGTAGAATTGTGCAACGAGAGTTAGAAATGTTTAAAATCCAGCCCCCGTTTTCTGCGCATTTGTAAGAATTTTGTAAGATTGTGAAATAACACGTACAAGATCCTCATTTAGAAAAAGTTGCAGAAGAGCCCGGAGAAAGCTCCTATGACAGAAAAAAGCCTGCTGCTCTTCCGCTTTTTTGAAAGCGAAAAAACAGCAGGCTTACCGAATCCTATTCGATTATCGTCCTGTCAGCGCGATCAGGTAGTCTGGCCGGCCTCTCTCTTCTTGAAGAATTCCTCGGCAACCTGCGGGAAGAGAGCATAGGTCAGAACATCCTCGTCCTGTCTCTTCCACTGCGCAATCTTTGCCTCGTAATCCGGCAGCTGCGGAGCGATCAGATCTGCCGGACGGCAGGTGATCGGCTCTTCATTGCCGATAGCCTTCTTCTGTACTTCCGGATTGAACGGCTTAACCGTCTTACCGAACTCACCCTTCAGGAACTTCTTGGACTCCTTCGGGATCATCTTATATCTCTCGCCCATCATTACGTTGAACACAGCCTGTGCACCAACGATCTGGGAAGACGGAGTTACCAGCGGCGGCTCACCGAAATCAGCGCGGACTCTCGGGATCTCCTTGAGAACTTCCTCATACTTGGACTCCTGATTCATCGCCTTCAGCTGGGAAACCAGGTTGGAAAGCATTCCGCCCGGAACCTGATAACGAAGTGTATTGATGTTTACGCCGAGAACCTTCGTGTTGAGAAGTCCGCTCTGGATATCCTCTTCTCTCTGCGGCTGGAAGTACTCTGCGATCTCGGAAAGTTTCTCGATATCCAGACCGGTATCGTACTTTGTGCCTTTGAGTGTCTCAACCATAACCTCCGTTGCCGGCTGGGAAGTACCCATTGCAAACGGGGAAATCGCGGTGTCAATGCGGTCACATCCAGCCTCGATGGCCTTCAGGTATGTCATTGCAGCAACACCCGAAGTATAGTGGGAGTGAAGATCGATCGGGATCTTAACGCTCTCCTTGAGTGCACCGACAAGCTCCTGAGCCTTATACGGAGTCAGAAGACCTGCCATATCCTTGATGCAGAGGGAATCTGCGCCCATCGCTTCGATGTTCTTGGCAATGTTCTTCCAGTAATCGAGAGTGTATGCAGAACCAAGAGTATAGCTCAGTGCGATCTGTGCCTCTGCCTTCTCCTTCTTTGCCGCTCTGACCGCTGTCTCAAGATTGCGGATATCATTCAGACAGTCAAAGATACGGATGATATCGATACCGTTCGCTACAGACTTCTGAACGAAATACTCTACGACATCATCTGCGTAGTGATTGTATCCAAGAATGTTCTGACCGCGGAAAAGCATCTGAAGCTTTGTCTTCTTGAATCCGTCTCTGAGCTTTCTCAGTCTGTTCCACGGATCCTCATTCAGGAATCGGAGACAGGAGTCAAATGTCGCTCCTCCCCAACACTCTACCGCGTAGTATCCGATCTCATCCATCTTCGGGATGATCGGCATCATCTGCTCTGTCGTCATTCTTGTTGCGATCAGAGACTGGTGCGCATCACGGAGTACGGTCTCAACGACCTTAACCGGCTTCTTCGCACCGGTATACGGGGATGCGACTGAATTGGCCTGCTGTGCACCGTTATCGGATGCGCCGAACAGGCGGCTGAAAAAACCTTCTGACATGATGTTTCCTCCTGATAATTACCATTTTTACCATACTTGTTCACTTTAAATCCACGAACATACACATTCTATTATGTTTCGAATTAAAATGCAACAATGCACACGATTCAGAACATACATCACCACTTCGCCCGTTTTGCCCCGGAAGAACCGGGAACAGCATCTTCCTTTCTTTCCCGGACTGCATCACAGTTCCAGAAGCTGCATGGCATCCACCACATGGGTTGCCGGTTCGTTGTCGTTCAGTCCGTAGAGCGGCCATTCCGTATGGTAACCGAGACACGGGCAGATATAGAGAATTCCGTCTTTCTGCAGAACCTTCCGGAAATGCACATGCCCGCAGACCGCTGCGGCCACCGGATACTTCCGGAACAGTTCATGCAGTTTTTCCGAACCCAGATAGGCGTTGAAAAATCCCCAGTCTTCCTGATTCCCGGGAACGCAGAATTCCCGGATCGGAAGCATATGTGTCACAGCGATCACCGGACCTTCCCGGCATGCAGAAAGCTGCGATTCGATTCTCGAAAGCTGATCACTGCATGCGGCGTCATTGTCGCCGGTCCACTGATTGAAGAACTTATCCTGCCAGGTCCGTCCTCCCTTTGTCATGGAATCCAGTTCTTCCCGGCTGTGATCCGGAGATGCAAAGCTGTAATCATACCAGCCGATATCGCCGGTAAAACGGACTTTCATGTTCTTTTCGCGGTCTGCGGAACTGCTCACCTGTCCGGAAAGACAGAGGATATCGCCGGAATACATCCGGTATATTTCTTCCGTTGACCGCTCCGGACAGTGCTTATTCCACATATCGTGATTTCCGGGAACATACCGGACCGCCACATCCGGAAGAATCTCCGCCAGACGCCGCATCTCACGGATTGTCCGGTCCGGATCTTCGGAAATATCCCCGGCAACGAGAAGAACATCCGCATTCAGTTCCTTTGCTCTTGCCGCAGTCAGTTCGATCACCGGATAGGCCTCATTGATATCCGTATGGAGATCTGAAATCATTGCGATTTTCACTGGACACTCCCCGGACCGTACGATCCTGAACTCTGCCCTGGTACAGAAGCCGTTCCCTGCGGACCGGACTGCTGCCGGCTGTCCGGTCCGGTCACGGAAACAGTTCCCGGCTGCTGGGCCTGCGCCGTATTTTCTGCCTGCGGGGCTGTCGCCTCGGTTCCCGGCGCTGCCGTCTCGGTGCAGGCGCCGCCGGCGTCCGCCTGATACCAGGTCTGTCCGTTTTGGATGACTGCATTCACCGTCAGCGCACCGGAATTCTCCAGATGATACAGGATATTGCCGATGGTCTGCCAGCCGGTAAGCATCTTTCCGTCAGCAGCCAGGTAATACCATGATCCCTTATCCTGAATCCATCCGGTCGTCATCTGACCGTTCTCACGGAGATAATACCACTGTCCGCCGCCCTGAATCCATCCGGTTGCCATTCTTCCGTCACTGTGGAAGTAATACCATGCGCCGCCGATCTCCTGCCATCCGGTCGCCATCTTTCCGTCGCTGTCCAGATAGTAGGTCAGATCGCCCTGCGTAAGCCAGCCGCTCTGCCGTTTTCCGTCTTTCTTCAGATAGTACCAGCGTCCATCCACTTCACGCCATCCGGTCGCCATCGCACCGTCGGCGTCAAAGTAATACTGATCTCCGCCGACTTCATTCCATCCGGTCGCCATCTTTCCATCGCTCCGGAGATAATAGGTCTTTCCGCCGATGGTCTGCACTCCGGTCTGCATGACGCCGTTCGAATTCAGGTAATACCAGTTATTGTCGATCTGCCGCCAGCCGGTTGCCATCGCGCCGCTGCTCTTCAGGTAATACCAGCTTCCGTTGATTTCCTTCCAGCCGGTTGCCATCTTTCCGTCGCTGTTCAGATAATAGTAGCTGCCGGAATCTTTCAGCCACCCGGCTACCGGAATACCGTCCGTGTCGGCATAATACCAGTTTGCGCCGTCATTGACCCACGTCGCCTTCTGGATGACATGGTTCTTGTAATAATAGCGCTGTCCGTCGATCGTCTTCCACGTGTTGCCGTTCACCTTATCGGAGTAATCCCGGAACATATAGTCGATATCGACATTTCCGGTAATTCCGTTCACGCTTCCCTTGGAGGACTGCTGCCAGATCGTTGCTTTCTTATATGTATACTGATCCGCGTAGCGCGCAACCCAGACATCCCAGTTCACCGCGCTCATATCGATCTTGTTGGCAATCCAGTGCTCGTTACAGTAGAGCGCCGGATAATACCCCGCCTCTTTGATGCGTCCGCAGAACGCATTGACCAGACGGGCCACCTCTGCCTTGGACAGTGTTCCGGTTGTATTCTCATCTTCCGCGTCAAAGAAGATCGGAAGCGAGATCGGATAATCCTTAACCGTCTTCAGCACAAAGTCCGCCTCGGCGATAGCCTCTTCTTCCGTCTTCGCATAAGAGTAAATGTATGCGCCAATCCGGATCCCGTGTTTTGCGGCTCCGATGGCGTTGGGCCGGAACGTCACGTCTTCCGCACCGTTTCCTCGGGTAGCAAGAATCGCAAAGGAAATGCCGTCGTTCGCCACCGCATTCCAATCCGTCACATTGTTCCATCGGGACAGATCCACGCCCTTTGCGATCGCGCCGAACTTCGCCGCATCCGAAGAAATTCCGGTCCGGATCGGATTGGTGACCGCAGCCGTGCCGTTGACGGTGATATTTCCCTGCGCTGAGGTATCATAGACGGAGGATCTCACCCGGCCGATCGTCGCACCGGAACTGCTGCCGGATGAACTGCCGGACGGACTTGTCACGGAACCTGCGGTCGATCCGGAAGAAAAACCGGAAGCGGAACCCGCCCCCGGTCCCTGCGCAGCGGTAACTGCGGCACCGTTCGACGGTCCGGCATAGGACGCAAGAGGCATAGCTGTCGTCAGCATCAGCGACAGAACTCCTGCTGCCGCCCGCCATGCCAGTTTATGTTTTCTATTCTGATTCATGATTACCTCCAAAAAACATGATGGCAAATTCTCGAAAAACAGGCTTTGACCTGCTGCCGCTGGTCACCGGAAGGTGACATCTTCCATTTCAGCGGCGTGCGCATCCTCGCGGAGCGTTTTATTTTCCGGAAAATGCGTAGCACTTTTCCGGGAAATAAACAGAGCAGGCTGGTTTTTACCCACCCTGCTCTATTATCTCAGATTTCTTTCGAAATTGTCTGTCCTTTCTATTACATTTTCTTTAATCCGGCCACATTCACAACGCTGCACTGTCAGAGCGATTTCGCCGTTTTCCCCCGGATCTCACCGGTGAACTTCCCGGATCGCGTGTTCAAGCCACTTCTGTTCTCCGGGCAGTAATCTCGCCGTCATCACTTCCCTCACTCTGCGGTGATATGCATTCAGCATGTCGATGTCCTCATCGGTGAGCCAGTTCAGATCCACCGCATCCAGATCAATCGGCACCAGGGTCAGCGGCTCAAAGGAATAAAACTGGCCGAACTCGTTCTTCACATTCTTCACGCACAGAATCAGATTCTCCGTGCGGATGCCGCATTTTCCTTCCATGTAAAGTCCCGGCTCGTCAGATGTAATCATTCCCGGCTCCAGCACGGCATTGACGGAATCCAGATTGTTCGATACGGCGCGGAAGCGGATATTGTTCGGGCGTTCATGAACCGGTCCGAGATAGGCGACGCCGTGTCCCGTTCCGTGATTGTAGTCCAGCCCGTGCTTCCAGAGAACCTCACGGGCGGCATAATCCAGCGCAACTCCGCGGCATCCCTGATGGAAAACCGCATTTTCCAGACGAAGATGTGCCGCAAGAACGAGCGTAAAATATTTCTTTTCTTCCGCGGTCACCGGACCGAGGGCAATGGTTCTCGTAATATCGGTTGTTCCTTCGAGATACTGGCCGCCGGAATCCACCAGAATCATGCCTTCCGGCTTCAGTTCGCGGTTTGTCTCCGGCGCCGGATGATAGTGAACGACAGCCGCATTGTCCGCATATGCGGCAATGGTTGTGAAACTGATGCCCAGGCACCCATCCTGCTTCATGCGGAGCGCATCCAGATATGCTGCCGCGCCCATCTCATCGATCGGAAGCTTTCCGACATTTTCCTTCAGCCACATGATGAAACGGATCATGGCAACGGCATCCTTCCGGTGGGCTTCTCTGATGTTTTCGATCTCCGTCCCGTTTTTCACCGCCTTCATACCGGAAGACGGATTCATCAGACTGATCTTTGTGCAGGAAGGATCCACGCTGCGCCAGAGTTTCATGCTGACGCGCTTCTTTTCCATCAGAATCATGCTGTCCCGGATCTCCGCAAGATCGCGGAAGACTGAACCATACGGCCGTACGTCGATTCCGATTCCGGCAAGATACGAGCGAACGTCCTCATGAACCTTGTCGGCGTCGATATAGAGTGAACCTTCCGTTTCCCGAATCATCAGATATGACAGGAAAACCGGAGTGTCTGCGAGATCTCCGCCGCGCAGATTCAGGATCCACGCAATATCATCGAGGGATGATACCACATGGACGTCGGCATGAACCCTGCGCATGGACGCGCGAATGTCACGGAGTTTTTCCTTCGCACTCCTGCCGGCATATTTGTCATCGAGAATCCAGACCGGATCCTTCGGCGGCTCCGGCCGGTCAGTCCAGAGCCCGTCAAACAGATCCTGTTCAAAATCAAAGCGGATCCTCCGTTCTCTCAGAACACTTTCCAGATTTTCCGCCACAGTCTCGGTGAGAAGTCTGCCGTCAAACCACAGCCTGCTGTTCTCCGGAAGCGAATCGGCGAGAAATTCCTCAATTTCCGGAACGCCTTCTTCCCCGCTCCGGTAGAGATCCACGCCGGTTCCCTGCAGCTCACGCGCCGCCTGAACAAAATACCGGCCATCGGTCCACAGACCGGCCTTGTCTCTCAGGATCACGGCCGTTCCGGCGCTTCCCGAAAAACCGGTGATGTACTTCCTGCAGCTGTAATGCTCCGTCACCATCTCCGAATCATGCGGATCGGACGTCGGCACCAGGCATGCGTCAATATTCTGTTCCCTCATTTTCTCCCGAAGCAAGCGGATCCGCTCCGAAACCAATGTATTCATAACTGTTTTTCTCCTCTTTCAGTTTTTCGCTCTGACGATACACATCGTCGATGGCCGCGTTGATCGCCTCGCTGTAGGTCGGCTGCGCGCGCATTGCCGTATGGAGCTGATGTTCGGTCAGTCCGTTTGCGATTGCGGTCGCAAGTTCGCCGATCATATCCGCCGCCCTCGGGCAGATAATCTGCGCGCCGACCAGCGTATGTGTATACGCTTCAAAGATCAGCTTCACAAAGCCGTTGCTGCTGTCGGCCAGAATCGCTTTTCGGTTTTCCCGGAGTTCCCGGCGCCCGACGATGACTTTCATATTGTAGGTCGCCGCTTCCGCCTCGGTAAACCCGACCGTTGCCACCTCCGGATCGGTAAAGATACATACCGGGACAATCGGAAGAACGACATACATTCCGTTGGGTACGACAGTCATCTGCATCCGGTGGCCCTTCTTTGCGATATGCTCGACCACATAAACCGCCTGGGATGTCGCGACGTGCGCCAGCCTCTGACGGGAAATGCAGTCGCCGATCAGATAGACTCCCTTCTGCGTCGTCTGAAACGAGCGGTCAATGATAGGATGACCATCCTGATCAAATTTGACCGTACAGTCGTCTCCGAGAACGGTTTTAACACGCGACTCACGGCCGCAGGAGACCAGAACCCGGTCGCATTCCACGCTCTTTTCCTCTCCGCCGTCCATATAGTGCACTTCCACCGGACCGTTGTTGACCGACGGATCTACCTCGACGAATTCTTTCACGGAGACGCCGCAGAGAACGCGAACACCCTTTTCCTCCAGATTTTCCTTCATCTTATCCGAAACGGCCTCGTCCAGCGTATCCAGCAGGCGGCTGCTTCTCTCCAGCAGTGTAACTTCGGAGCCCAGTGTCCGGAAAATGGTCGCGCACTCCACGCCGATCACACCGCCGCCGACAACCACAAGGCGATCGTAATGCCATTCCGTCGCGTTCAAAATGGCACGGCTGTTCATGGCCTGCGGCAGATAGATTCCCGGCACACGGAGCACCCGCGGCATGGCCCCGGACGCGATGATGACATTATCGCCGATGACATATTTCACACCCTCTGCCGTATCGATTTCGACCTGATTGTTCCGGTGAAGTTTTGCGGTTCCGTGGATATAGGTAACGCCGCTGCCGATCAGCCTTTTCTGTTCGAGCCTGCGAACCTCCTGCACTTTCCGGTCTTTATAATCCATCATCATCCGGAGATCAAAGCCGGCGCCCTCTTTTGTGACACCGAACATTTCCGAGCGCTTGACATCGCTGTAGACACTGACCGCCTGAAGAAGTGCCTTTGCCGGAACACAGCCGGTATTGATAAATGCGCCGCCGATCTTGTCCTTCTCAATGATCGCCGTCCGCATGCCGAGCTGAACCGCCACCTCTGCCGCAGTATACCCGCCCGGTCCGGCGCCGATAATTACCAGATCATAATGCTCTGCCATAGATTCCTCCCCGCCTCGGTTCGCACATATTTTATGTCTGTCTTCGATGCATGGCTCTTACGGGTGTTCCCGGAAGATTCCTGCCAAACACTGAATTCAGTATAGCACAGACCGACTGTCATGTGAATTTCGGAGAAATTTCCGATACCAAAACAAAGTCCGCGGGGCGTTTTTTTCATAGGGAATTTCGAAGAAATTTCCTATGAAAAAAACGGAGGACCGTCTCCTTTCGGAAAACGATCCCCCTCTGTATCATCCGCAAAATGCGATTCCGCCGATCCCCGTCCAAATTTGGGACGGCTCGGCATCGTGCAGATTAAAGAAGACGAATATTGTGTTTCAGTGCCTCTGCTCTGGTGCCGTCCGGCCAGATGGAGGACTGAATCTCTCCGATATGCGCTTTTCTCAGGAAGAACATGCAGATACGGGACTGTCCGATACCGCCGCCGATCGTCAGCGGAAGATTCTCCTCAAGAATTGCCTTCTGGAACGGAAGAGATGCTCTCTCCATGCATCCCGCCTTCTTCAGCTGGGAAGCCATGGATTTCTCGTCGACACGGATACCCATGGAAGAAAGCTCCAGTGCAATGTCCAGAACCGGATAGTACACGAGAATATCACCGTTCAGGCTCCAGTCATCGTAGTCCGGAGCTCTGCCGTCATGCGGCTCGCCGCTCTTCAGCTTGTCGCCGATCTGCTCGATGAACACCGCTCCGTGAAGCTTCGCCGCCTTGTACTCTCTCTCCTTCGGGGTAAGCTCCGGATAACGGTCTTCCAGTTCCTGAGAATTGATAAAGGTGATGTCATTCGGAAGATAACGTCCGATGTACTCATACTCGTATGCCATGTAATCCTCGGTAACCTTCAGCGCTTTGTATACGCTTCTCACGGTCTCCTCGAGATACTCGATGGAGCGGTCGCGACGGTTGATGACTTTCTCCCAGTCCCACTGATCGACATACAGAGAATGGATATTATCGGTCTCCTCATCTCTGCGGATCGCGTTCATATCGGTGTAAATGCCCTCGCCCGGCGCAAAGCCGTACTCCTTCAGTGCATATCGCTTCCATTTTGCCAGAGACTGAACAACTTCTGCCTTGTGATCATTCAGTTCTCCGATTCCGAAATCGACCGGACGCTCGATACCATTCAGATTATCATTCAGACCTGTCTCCGGGAAAACGAACAGAGGAGCCGAAACACGGATGATATTCAGCTGCTTTGCAAGCTCTCTCTGGAAAAAGTCTTTGATTGTCTTGATAGCTACCTGCGTCTCGCGCAGACTCAGCTGCGGCTCGTAGCCCTCCGGAATAATCAGGTTCTTCATTTGTCTAATCCTCTCTTTCATCGCCTGCACACAGACAGGCATCCGCATACGTTATGTCGGTGTATATGTATGTTTTATACAATGGTGAATATTATAGCACCGCCATGGAATGATATGCAAGAAAAAAACTTTGATCTCTCCCGCGTTCTCTCCCGCGTTCTCTCCCGCTTGTCCCCCGACTTCTCCGCTCCGCATCCCGATGCAGAGCAGCCGCGGCATCCGCATTCCGCGACTGCCCTCATTCCGGCCGGATATGCCCCTTCTTCAGGTGTTTTCCGATGATCTCCTCCCTCTGATATTTCCAGAGTTCCTCGCTCCCCTCATGCGTCCGCGCATTTCGTGCGAGGATCGGCGCGAGGCTCACCCCGTGTTCCACCCAGCTGCGACCGTCGGATGCGTCATTCAGAATCATCGGCTGGAGATTATCCATCGTATGCGCAAATTTCGCTTCCGGAGTCTCCCATGCCTCAAATTCATCCCAGATTCCCCGGAACAGTTTCGCCTGGTCTTCCGGCAAAAGACGGAAAATGCGGTCTGCCGCGGCCATTTCCCTCTCTTTCTGTGTCTTCTTTGCCGCCGGATCATACGCGTATGTATCGCCGGCGTCGATCTCGACAAGGTCATGAATCAGGAGCATCAGGATGGTATGAAGCACATCGATTTTTTCATTCGAATACTCCGCGAGAAGCGCCGTCATGATCGCCATATGCCAGGCATGCTCGGCATCCCCCTCTTTTCTGGAACCGTCGGCAAGATATGTCTGCCGGATGATTTCTTTCTCTTTATCGATTTCCCGGATAAAATCCAGCTGCTGCTCCAGGCGGGATTTCTGATCACTCCGTTTGTCCATTTTTTTCTCTCCCCATTTCTTTTTACACGGTGACACACTTCACACTGAAACGCATCGCGCTGACATTCCTCACGCTGACATTCCTCGCGCTGACATTCCTCGCGCTGATACACTTCGCAATGAAAATGCTTCGTGCTGATATTCCTCACGCTGACCCTTTCGCCTCGCATGCGTGGTGCGCTTCGTCCAAGCTCTGTCTGACCGTGCACCCTATGGTATGTCATTCGTTTTTTTCGTATACCGTGATATCTGCCGCGCCATATGCCAGAGTATACACAGCGTCAATTCCAGAGCCATACATTACATCATATCACATTTTTCACACATAATTGACGCACTCCGAACATTATGCTACAATTGTCCGGTACACGGGGTGTGGCGTAGTTTGGTAGCGCGCTCGGCTGGGGGCCGAGAGGTCGCAAGTTCAAATCTTGTCGCCCCGATTTTTTATTGTATGTCCTGCCCGCGAAGCTTGTTTCATCTCATTCTTCTGCGGGTCTTATTTTTTGCAGGATTGTGAGCGATATAAAGGTGTGAACGATATAAACGGAGGTATCTATGCTTGTCAGCTTTGATCTTGATATGACGTTATTGGATCATAAGGATTTAAGGATCCCCGACAGTGCGCTTCGCGCTCTGGAGCTGCTCCGACAGTCCGGAAAGAAGATTATTCTTGCCACCGGCCGTGATATGGATACCCACTACAGCCGCGAATATATTGATCTGATCCGGCCCGATGCTGTGATCCATATGAACGGCACCAAGATCACAGCCGGTTCCCGTCTTCTCTACGAACATCACTTTAACCGGAATCTTCTCCGCGCCATGATGACCTTCTGTGAGGAACGCGGCTACAGTATCGGCATGACCTACGGGGATGACGATTATTATCTGAATCCGGAGGCGGTCGAGGCCAATGACCGCCGCCGGTGGGGCGAATGCGGGCGTCATTTTCGTGATCCGAACGCCCTTCTGACGCTTCCTGTCCGGACGCTGGCCTTTGTCGGATCCCCGGATCAGGTGAAAGAAATGCAGAAAACCTTTCCCAATGTCCGTTTTCCGCTTTTTTCTTCGCAAACCGGTGCTGATATCGTAGAAGAAGGATGTTCCAAAGCCGACGGTCTGGTCCGCCTCGCACAGTATTTCGGCGAAGATCCGTCTCTGAAAGACGCCGTCGCATTCGGCGACAGTATGAATGACATTGAAGTGATTCGCGCTGTCGGCACCGGAATCGCGATGGGAAATGCAGTCCCCGAACTGAAAGAAGTTGCAGATTATATCACCGACCCGATCGGTCAGGACGGAATCTACAACGCATGCCGGAAGTTCGGCCTGTTTGAACCAGCGGTTATCTGAGAAAAGTGCGCGGGCTTTGTATGACACCGTTCGAGGTCACCGCAAAATGACATCTTCCGCTCAGCAATGTGTGCATCCTCGCGGAGCGATTATTACATCACAGGAAAGTGCGAAAAACTTTCCTATGACATAACAAACAACAGAACAGGCCCCGAATGCCGGATCAATCCGGCATTCGGGGCCTGTTCTGTTGTTATTCCACGGCTGACTCGCCAAAGCCCGTATCTGCACAGAGCCCTGACGACTGCCGCGATAAAGTGCGGAACCCGCAGAGCGCGTTTCGCCTCATTCTTTTCCTTTCTTTTGCCGCTCTCAGCCACGCAGTTTTTTATCCTGCTGCCGGTCCGACCGGAATCTCGACAGGATGCGCTGCCGGTCCGTAGGCCGGCTCCTCCTGAGGCTGATTTCGATTCGGCTGCGGCGCATTCTGTGCCTGCTCAGACGCCGGGCCAGGTCCTTCCGCACCGCCCTGTGCGGCCGGGTCCGCGCCTTCCGGAAGCGTCTGAACGACCGCTGCCGTCTCCGCCGGATTGTCTCTTCCGACTGTGCCATATTTTACAAGCGCTTCCATTCTCTTTTTCATGGATTCACTGTTCATCTGGGCAATCAGATTCTTTGCCAGTTCACGGTCTTCCGAACCATACTGTCCTTCTCCCGATCGAAGACTTAAAATGATCTTCAGCGCCTTGTCCGCCTTCGCGTGATCCGACCGGTAATCCGCCGTCGTATAATTGCGGTTGTCAATGCGGAAGGAGGATTCATGACCCTGAAGGTACTCCGAAGATCCGAGGCCGCGATCCGACGTCGGCGCTTCAAACTGAACGCCCTCTTTTCCTTCCACCAGACTCATCATCGCCTGTTTCCAGATCGCCGCCGGATAGGTTGCACCGTACAGGTTCGACAGTGCCTTCGGCTTGTCATATCCGACCCATACCGATACGGCATAATAAGGAGTCACACCGCAGAACCAACCATCCTTACTGTTGTTCGTCGTTCCGGTCTTTCCCGCAGCCTGAACCGGGCTGTTCCATCCCATTGCAGCAGCCGTTCCTCTTGTGATAACGCCCTTCATCATATCGACCATCATATCCGCACTCTCGCGCTGATATACCTGAACCGACGGGGTTTCTTCAAAAATATCTTTTCCCTGCGTGTTAACCAAACGCACAATACAGGTCGGTTCCTTATAAGAACCGTGATTCGCCAGCGCCGAATAAGCTCCGGCCATCTCCTCGGTTGTCACACCATGCGTGAATCCGCCGAGAGCGGTCGCCTGATAGTAATCATCCGGGACAATGTTGTCGAACCGCATCTGCGTCAGATACGCCATTCCGAGATCCGGCGTCAGATCACTGTAAATAGACCAGGCGACACCGTTTCGGCTCTTCTCCAGTGCGGTTCGAAGCGGCATGGTATTTCCGGTCAGCGTGCTGACATCGACACCTTTTTCCTTCGCGGCATCAATGCTGATATCGGTTACCGTCGTGGAAGACGTGTATCCGTTTTCCAGCGCCGGCGTATAAACCACCAGCGGTTTTATCGTACTTCCCGGCTGTCGATAGCTCTGGAAGGCACGGTTCAGTGTATATGTGGAGGTCTCCTGCGTTCTTCCGCCGACAATGGCCACAACCTTTCCGGTGCTGTTATCCATCGCGGTCGCCGCACCCTGAAGGCTGAAGATTCCATTATCCGCCGTCTGATCGTTAAAGGCGAGAACGCCGTCAACCGCCCCCTGAAGTTTCGTCTGCATATCCGGATCTAGCGATGTGTAAATGGAGTAACCTCCGGTATACAGCGCATTCCTCTCCTGCTCATACAGTTCGTTGAAATGATCCTGATACTTCTTGTATTCATCCGTGGAGCGGAAACCGTACTTAAAATCAAATCCGTCCTTTTTCATGAGGAAGCGAACCGCACAGTCAATGGCATACGTCGTCTCGTAATTGTGAAGCGGAACGCGATGCCTTGAGACAGAGATCTCCTCCGCCTTTGCTGCCCTGCACTCGGAATCCGTGATAAATCCCATGGAACACATATCATCCAGAATCTTGTCTCTTCTGGTCAATGCGCGCTCCGGATGGTTGTACGGATTATAGTAGGTCGGCGAGTTCGGAATTGCGCAGAGATAGGCGGTCTCACTCAGTGTCAGATCCCTTGCGTTTTTCCCGAAATACCCCTTTGCCGCAGCCTCAAGGCCATAATAATAATTGGCATAGTTGATATCATTGATATAGAATTCCATGATCTGCTTTTTGGTATATTTCTTCGTCAGATCCATGGCAATCAGCATCTCTTTGAATTTACGTTCCAGCTTGATCTCACGGGTCAGGAAACGGTTTCTGGCCAGCTGCTGGGTAATGGTACTCGCGCCGTGCATCTCATCGCCGGAGGATTTCAGATAATTCACCAGAACACGCATGATTCCCCTGACATCAATGCCGGAGTTATCCCAAAAGCTGCGGTCCTCAATGGCAATAAACGCATTGACCGCATTTTTCGGAATCTCATCGTAAGACAGATAGCTCGAATCCTCGTCTCCGGTCAGTTTCGCAAGGGCATCTCCGTTCACATCGTAGATATAACTTGCCTCCTGGAGCCGAAATGTATCCAGCGTACTCTGCTCGACAACGCCCGCAACCTGCTTCTTATAACTGTTGTATATCGGAATCAGTTTCACACCCAGAAAAAGGGCACCGATCACCGCCGTCGAGAGCGTCAGAACGATGAGCGTACGAACCATCGCATTCAGAATCGTAAATACGGAACGAACCGCGACCCAGGCGGTGTTTTCATGAAGATTTCTTTGATTCCTGTCGCTCTTTCTGCTGCTCATGTGCATCCTCTCGTCTGAATTTCTTTTCTCTCTCATGGAACGCCTTGAGAACAACGCCCGACTCATACTGATATGCGTATATGCACTCCTTCATGAGCTGTTTTTCTTCGTCATCCCGACATTCTGAGAGAAGCATGATCTCCTCGTCCTTTTCGAGATACGCATCTCCACCACTTTCACGATCCCGGATTTTCTTGTAAATACGGAATTTGCGGCTGAAATCCGGGCATTTGTAATAAATACTTTTCATCGGTTCCGGCACAATTCTGAGCTTATACTTTTCTGACATTCGCGCAAGAATGTTGTGAACCTTTTCACATTTTTCCCTTGTCAGGTTCTCTGAACTGGGATAACACAGTAAACAGTCCATCGTAATCCTCTTCCTGCTCCTTCTTTTGACAGTCATTTCTGCCTGATTTTACTATTGTTTTGAATTCAAAATCCCTTAAAAGCGCATAAAAACTCTATTTTGGAATCTTATTGATGATAACACAATTTTAGACAATTTGCCACACTCGGCGCGTCATGATCCATGACGTTTTTCTTACACCTATGACATGAAGAAGAACTGCCTTTCTGACATCAGAAAAGCAGTTCCCGGATTTCACCTTATTGATTCGCTTTCTCGGATTCCTTGCCCTCGTCCTGCGGCACCAGATTCCGGTTATTCGACTTCGTAATCCATGCAGACCCTTGCTTTGGTATAAGGGCGAACCTTCGTATCCGCTACCGCAACATGAGCAGGATGTACTGCGTAACCCTTCAATGCCTCCGGACTTTCCAGCGTTGTATTCAGCATGACATCCGCCGTGGAAGATTCCAGGAACTCTGTGCGGACATGAACCTCCAGAAGGCCCGGAACCTTGCCTGCAAGGCCTTCGAGTCCCTCTTTGATTCCTCTGCGAATCTCTTTTTTCCGGTCCTCGCTGAATTCATCTTTCAGCTGCCAGAGAATAATATGCTTTACCATTGCTTTTCTCCTCTCCCTGATCGTGCGGCCCCGTCTGCTGACATCTCCTCCCCGTCCGTCCCTCCCTTCATCGGTGAGTTCCGGAAGAACGTTTGAAAACTCCCGAGCGCCGTTCACGAGTCCTTTATTCATGAATCAAAGTATAGCATATTTTCTTTCAAATTGCACTGCGCGCAGAAACATACACGAAGCTTAGAACAAAGTCTGCAAGTGGGCTTTGGCCCCCTCTACCCTCACTCTTTCTATACCAGAACAAAGTCCGCGGGGCGTTTTGTTTCATAGGGAATTTCGGAGAAATTTCCTATGAAACAAAAACAGCGGCACCGGGAAAAATCCCCCGGTGCCGCCGAAAGTTCATACGAAATATCAAAAAAACGCTGTCTGCGCAGATTACTTGTTTGCTGCCTCTCTCTGAGCTGCAACCTCTGCTGCGAAGTCCTCGTTCTTCTTCTCAAGACCCTCACCGGTCTCAAAACGAACAAAGCCCTTTACTGTGATCTGTGCGCCGTTTGCCTTGGCAACTTCCTCAACGTACTTCTGAACGCTCTGCTTGCCGTCAGCAGCCTTAACATAAGTCTGGTCTACCAGGCAGATCTCCTTGAGCTCTTTGTTGATACGGCCCTGAACCATGCCAGCGATGATCTTCTCATTTGCATCCGGCTTCTCGTTCTTTGCAGCTGCCGTGATGATCTCTGTCTCGTGAGCAAGATACTCCTGATCAACCTCGGTTCTGTTGGTGAACTTCGGGTTAAGAGCTGCAACCTGCATTGCGATGTTTCTGCCCATCTCACGGATCTCATCGTTTACAACGGTTGTCTCAAGATCAACCAGAACGCCGATCTTACCGCCAGCGTGGATGTAGGAAACAACCATACCGTTGTCTTCCTTCACCTGAACAAATCTTCTGATGTGCATGTTCTCGCCGATGATCGCGATCTGAGAAGAAAGCTCCTCAGCAACGGTCTTGGACTCATCCAGTGCCCACTTCTCAGCAAGGAATGCATCGATGTCAGCAACGGAAGTGGTGAGTGCCTGATCTGCAACCTGGCCAACGTAGGTTCTGAACTTCTCGTTCTTTGCTACGAAGTCAGTCTCAGCGTTAACCTCAACTACAACTGCCTGCTTCTCATCTGCAGAAACCTTAACCTCGCAGACACCCTCAGCTGCAATACGGCCTGCCTTCTTCTCTGCACCAGCAAGTCCCTTCTCTCTCAGGAACTCGATCGCCTTATCAAAATCGCCATCGGTCGCTGTCAGAGCCTTCTTGCAGTCCATCATTCCGGCACCTGTCATCTCACGTAATTCTTTTACCTGCTTTGCTGTGATTGCCATTGCGGTATTCTCCTCTCAACTATATGCAATTGATTTTCGTTCTCAATATTACTGATTAAGCCTCAGCCTCTTCAGCAACCTCTGCCTGAGTCTCGCCCTGCTTTGCCTCGATCACTGCATCAGCCATCTTGGAAACGATCAGCTTAACGGCTCTGATTGCATCATCGTTGCCCGGGATTACATAGTCAAGCTCATCCGGATCACAGTTGGTATCGCAGATACCGAACAGCTTGATGCCCAGCTTGTGAGCCTCAGATACACAGATTCTCTCCTTCTTCGGATCTACAACGAAGATAGCAGCCGGGATCTTCTTCATCTCAGCCATACCGCCGATGTTCTTCTCAAGCTTCTCAAGCTCTTTTCTGAGACCAGCAACTTCCTTCTTCGGCAGAACCTCGAATACGCCGTCAGCTTCCATCTTCTTGATCTCATTCAGTCTTGCAACACGAGTCTGGATGGTCTTGAAGTTTGTCAGCATACCGCCGAGCCATCTCTCGTTTACGAAGTACATTCCGCATCTCTCAGCCTCTGCCTTGACAGTATCCTGAGCCTGCTTCTTTGTACCAACAAAAAGGATGTCGCCGCCCTCTGCAGCAACCTCAGCCATAGCCTTGTAAGCCTCATCGATCTTGCCAACAGTCTTCTGAAGGTCGATGATGTGGATTCCGTTTCTCTCTGTGTAGATGAACTCACCCATCTTCGGGTTCCATCTTCTTGTCTGATGTCCGAAGTGAACACCTGCCTCAAGTAACTGCTTCATGGAAATAACGCTCATGATTTTTTCCTCCGTTTGGTTTTTTCTTCCGCTGTCATCTTCTATTCCCTCGGGGACCTGAACCTTCAGGCACCGACCTTAAGGATCCGAGCAGCGTGAATAATAGTCAACTCCGTTATATTATCACAGCAATTATTTTGTGGCAAGAACTTTTTAAATGCTTTTTCTCTTCTTTTTTCTTTTCTTTCTGAGACACAGAAAACCGGTCATCAGACTGGCTACTCCGGCTGCCATCAGAAGAAATGCAGTGACCGGAGCATCCTTCATCCCCGTATCCATCGTCGGCTCCGATCCGGACTCGCTGCTTTCAGCTCTGCCTGCATCACAGCTTCCATCCGCACCGCCTGCATCCGCGCCTTCCGTACAGCCGACATCTCTGCCTTCATTACCGTCTACATCCCTGCCTCCATCACCGTCTACATCCGCACCTCCATCACCATTTTCACCAACGCCTACATCAACACGTTTTTCACTGTCTGCATCCCATCTTCCATCACTGTTTTCCCTTGCTCCCGTAGTTCTGCTCCTCCCAACCGCGGTAAGATTCATCGGCAATACCGGAATTTTGCCGTTCTTCCTTTGGTCCTTCTGTCCCTTCGGGTTCGTTTCCGATGGTGTCCTGGCGGATGCCATCTCCCGGTTTTCCGGACCGTTCTTCCTTTCTTCCGCCAGATTCCTCTCCGCCTCAGTCTTCCTTTCCGTTTTTCCTGTTTTTTCCGATTCTTCCGCAGCCGCCCTTCTTCCGGCGGCAAATCCGGCATCGTAGGCCGACTCATATCCGGCTCCTTTTTCAGTACCGACACTCACACTTGCCGCTCCCGCCTCAAATCCGGTTTCATACCCTCTGTGATATATGCTGTCCGGGTCGACAGATCGCATGCCGTCCGCCAGTCCGTCGGAATATCCCTTTTTATAGGATGATTTGGAGTCGCTTCCCGACGAACCGCTTCCGCCATTCCGGGTTCCGTCCCGATAACCTTCGGCATATCCGCTGCGGTAAATCACCTCCGTGTTGACGCTTCCCTTTCCGCTTTCAAAACCGGTATCATAGCCGGAAGCATATGACGCACTGTTCCGATTCACCTCTGTGTCTTTTGTATAATCCGTATACTCCATTGCGGTGCGGATCAGCGCCTCCACCTGCTGCTTCAGAGAAGCAATATCGTCTTCCCTCTGTTTCAGCCGGTCCCGAAGCTGTGCCGCACTGTCATCCGAGCGGTCCAGTTTTTCCCTCAGTCCGGCGGCATTTTCCTCCGCGGATGCAATATTTTCCCGAAGTGCTGTGATCTTTTCATAGATCGCCTCGAGGGTCTGGGCTATTGACCGTGACTTTTCTTCCTTGTCCTCCTTATCTTCTTTATCTTCTTTATCCTCTTTATCTTCTTTATCTTCTTTATCCTCTTTATCTTCTTTGTCTTCCTTGCCTTCTTTTTCCATCAGGGAGCGGAGCACCGAGTTCAGAGCATCCTGATAGCCTTCCGCCTTACTCTGTGCATCTTTCAGTTTTGAGGAAAGCTCGTCGATAGCATGGACAATTTTTTCAAAATCATCGTCACCCTCCTGAACTTCCGCTTCCGCTCCGGCCTCCCGCAGATGCTCCTTCATCGCCTGGATGCCCGCAGCACAGTCATCCAGCCGTTCACAGATTTCTCCGATCTGCGCTGCGAGCTCCTTTTTCAGATTCCCGAGGGTAGCCTCATATACCTTCCCCTGCTCTCCTTCCGCAGCCGGCGTGCCATCCTCCTTTACTTCATTTCCGTCTGAATCGGTAAGATGGATACCGTCATGTTTTACGGAAAACCAGATATCCTCTGTCTCTCCGTCACCATCCGCATCATACCGTGCCTGATAGACCGGACTGCCATCCGGAGCCGACACCTCGGTTTTCTGATACTTTATCGCTCTGCCTTCCAGAAAGACCACTTCCGTCCTGGTTCCGTCCTCCGCAACCGTCGTACCGAAATATCCGGACTGATCCGCCGTATTCCGGCTGACATAGGCAGAAAGCGCCCCCACCAGCTTCATATACTGCTTTCGCACGTCTTCCAGTTCCCGGATCAGCGTTTCCATCGAATCTGCTCCCGCATTCTTCAGAGCATTCTCAATCTCTTTCATCCGTTCTTCAAGCTCCGCAAGTGCGGATGTGATGGCATCATACGAACCGTACGTGTACTCCGCATATCTTTCCGCAGAATACTTTTCCACGCGGACGGAAACCGGCGCGGCATAGAACTTCCTTGATCCATTGCGGTCAGAAAACACAAGTGCCGTGACCGACAATGTTCCGTAAGACTGTCCGGCTTTCAGATCACTCTCCGCTGCCAGAACCGGCTCAAAGGCGGCGATCCGTTCTTCCGACAATTCCGATTCTCCATTCAGCATCTCCTGAACATCGGACGTGCGGACAGCATAAAAATGCTCCTCCGGATATGCCTCGCCTTCCTCTTCCTCATACATTTTTCTGACTGTCAGTTTCGATTTGTCTAATTCTTTCGTTGTTAAAATGACTCCGCGATAATGCGCGGCAATCCCGGTCTGAATTCTTCCGTTTCTTTCCTCCGGATCCGTTCCATGCCGTTTCATCTCTTCACTCAGCGAGCCGACCGGCCTAATCCGGACTGAGGTCAGGTTTCCGGCATTTTTCAAGTTCCTCCAGGCATCATTTTTCCAAAGACTCATGCCCGAAAGGGAAATATCCTCTTCGTTCAAAGCTTCGCCCTCCGCGGAATCTGTTTCGTCCCACGGGATGTATACCTGAACCGTACCGGATGCGCCAAAACAGCTCCGTACCGGCTCCCCATTCCGGAAATGATACCGCGTGGCGCTGTTCTTTGCGTAAATAATTCTTCCGGGATCGGTAAACACCCGGTCCTCATTCCGCTGCCCGTCCGAATCATCCCCGTCGGACGATTCCTCCGTGCTTCCCTGAAAAGACGTCTGATTTCCCTCCCAGTCGTATGCCACCGATTCACACGCTTCTCCGAGAACGATCTGTGTGATATTCCCGGTATGTTCAAATGAATGCGGAGTAAGATCGCAGTCCGCTTCCAGCGATCGGAGTCCGGTGCAGCCGTCAAACGCATACTCCCCGAGGGATGTACCTGCCGGCAGGATCACCTTCCGCAACGAGACATTGTTTCGAAACGCATAAGATCCGATGGATACCGATCCGGACAGATGTAATGTCTCCAACGTCTCCGCATCCGAAAAAGCATACGGTTCCATGCGGATTACGCCGTTCAGAACAAGCCGCTTCAATTGTCTGCTGTCACGAAACGCCTTCTTGTGCACCGCAACATTGCCGGTCAGAATGACATTCTCCAACGCCGTATCGGCGAAAGATGCCGCCGAGAGAATCATTCCGTCTCCGCTTCCCTTTGCGCTCAGCTTTTTCAGATTCGGCAATCCGCCGAAAGCATACGATCCCACCGTTCCGGAAAATTCCGGAAAATGAACTTTGGTCAGATTCGACCGGTAAAACGCTTTGAGACCGATCGCCCGAATCGAAGACGGAATCGTGACATCCGCAGATGCGGCATTTCCGGCAAACGCATAATCATTGATCACCTGAAGCGAAGACGGAAACGATATTCCTGCCCACTCCGAACAGGACGCCGGAACAAACGGATGGTTCTCCGTTCCGCCGCCGATTGCCGCAACCGGCCTTCCGTTAATCTTTGCCGGAACATTCAGACATTTTCCGGAATCCAACAGTCCGCCGATCCCGGTGTTCTCAGTATATAATCCGATGACATTGCCGTTGGAATCCAACTTATACATCCACTCGATTTTTGACTCCGGATCCTGAAACGAATACCAGGAACTGTCATCAAAGCCGACTGCATTTTCGCTTCCGCCGTTCGGATCAAGTGTAATCTTCACGTCCAAAGCCGCTGTTCTTCCTTCATAATCCACTTCACCGGCTGATCCGCTGGCCTTCACGCTGATCCGATCGGTAATCGGCTCTGCCAGATCTTTCGGTGCGGTATAAACCGTTCCCTCGGCAGCACCTTTATCCGCATTCACGAGTTCAAATCTGACCGGTCCGTCGCACTGATCTCCGCTGTCATAGCCTGTCACCTCGATCAATGACAACAGATCCGCTGTTGAGCCTTCCATCAAAGCTCCCGGAAAGGTAGTTCTTCTCTGTATCCGGATTTCTTTTGCCGGACGCGGTACGATCGAAACGTTTTTCTCCGACACATAGCTGTATGTATTGTCTTTCACCGTGAGCGTGACCGCCAGCTTCCGGTTGAGTCCTGTCGGGGCAACATAATTATTGTTTTTTATATATCCGCCGTTTGCGGTCTTCACAGATACCGTATATTCCGCGTCCGCTTTATTTGAATACTGTACGGAAGAAAACAGCGCGGAAAGCGGTACAGAAGCTCCTTCCTCGACCGAAGTGATTCCCTGCGTGACACTCAGTCCACTCACATCCGGTGTGATGTTCACCGTCCTCTTTGTCGAAAGATTCCTGCCGCTTCCCATCTCAGTGATGGTCAGGGTTGCGGTCTTCGGCGTACCGGAACTCGGAATGATCCAATTTGTTCCGCTGATTGTGCCGACATTGACGCTGATCCGGTAAACTGCCGATCTCCCCGCATTGGTTCCGTCGGTATAAGTCACACCGGAGATCACCTGACCGAGTGCCTTTGTCTGCCCCGCCGTGAGCGATGCAACCGCCACGGACGCCCGGATTCCGGTACTCTCCGTAAATGCCGCAACCGAAAGATCCGATCCGCTTAACGTGACTTTTGATGTATCCAGATTAAATGCCGGTGCGACATTTCTCTGCATTCCCTGATATGTATCCGATTCCGAATGAAGCTTTCCATCCGGATACATACAGATCGCCGTATCATGCATTTTATTTGACGCATATCCGTTGTTATAGTAGGTTCCCGTCCATGATCTGGCCGCGTTCATAAGGGGTGCCCGATAACCTCCGCTCGTTGCGGTCCCCTTTCGGTTAAAATGTTTGAGATCCGGCACTCCCAGTTTGGAGATACCCACCAGATATAAGCCTTTTCCATAGGAAGCACTCTTCTCGGCCCCTTTAATGGCCTCATAAAGCGCTCTCGTTTTTTTGTCATAACCACTGATGTCCTGACCGTCAATGTCTGCCTTATATTCCACACCGTTTCCAAACCGGGAAATCACATATCCCGGCCAGCAGCCGGATGTCACACCATTTGACTGCAGCACCGCATATCCCGTCCCCTGTTCCGCGACCATCCAGGAGTATCCCCCAAAATGGTAAGTATTGCCAGTGGTGAGAGATACGCCGCCTTTTACGCCTTTCTCATACTGATTGATTCCCATCAGGGAGCTTTCCGCTGCATACGTCGACTGCATTCCACCGCCACCAAACAGTATCAGAGCGGCGGTAATCATTGCACCGGCTATTCTTTTCCATAATTCTGTTCTATGCATAGTCCTCTCCTTCCCCGGGCGCCGTACCCCCACTCACATCACAGCGCCAGTCCTGATCCATCCACGTGACGATTCCAAATCTCTCCGTTTCGTCCCACATCTGTGGCCCAAGTGCGAAGACCGACCGGAAAACGACGCTCTTCCAGGGATGTAAACACGGGTTGATACAACCTTCTTATCCGTTTCTCTTCCGTCAGCGGAAACAGCTCCCGTCGTACTCCGTGCATTCGAATCCAATGCCCGAAATCTCCGCGGCAATGCAGTGAAAACAGCGTGCAGCAATCTTTTGCCGGATCAATCCGGAATTCCATCGGTGCGGCTGAATCGTCAATGCTTACCCGCTCAATCCGGTAAATCAACGTCTCCCCAAGTACACAAATGCGGAAAACATCCCCGACGGAAAGGCAGGCAGTTTTTCCCGTAATTCCAATCGGAAATACGGACCGATTTACCGAAAGGACCGTATGAGTTCCCGGCCCACCCACCGGAAGGGAAGATCCCGGCATGTGCTCCATTCCGTCAGGGCAGACCTCCGATTGCATGCCATGATAAATCGGCAGGCAGCAATGCAGTTTCGGAATGAAAATCTGCCCCATTACACCGGAGCCGCCGGGATTCAGAAGCCGTTCATACTCCTCCCGTTCCAATCCGGCAAGCGGGCCTCCCGGCGGATTCCCGATCAAACGCCGGTTATACGCACGCGCTTCTCTTCGATACCGATCGTAGTCATTCGCTCTCATTTTGTCCGTTTTTCCTCCTTTTCTCTGCTGAACAGGCAGATCTTCGTATATCCGTTTGATAATTGCTTTCGTGATATCTTTGGTGATTGCTTTCGTGATATCTTTGAGGATGCTTTGCTGATTTCTTCGGTGATATCTTTGAGGATGCTTTGCTGATTTCTTTTTGATTCCTTGACGATACTGCTGATAATTACTCTGGTATTTTCTTAGATGAATGCTTTAGAAATTTGCTTTAGAAATACTGAAATGATTCCTCGGATCAGTCCGGGAATCTCTGAATAAAGTGAGATTCCGTTCCCGAAACGAGAACGTCAGCTCATATAAAACACGATGAAGCATGTAATTCTGAAAAAAATACAGCTAAAAAAGATACTTACACGCAACGATGATTACACACAACGGCATATCCGTTTCCGGAAAGAACGATGCTGCAGAAATAAAGCGATATAGAAGATTTGAAACTTTGTTTAAAGCTTTGAAACCATGTTCGATGTTCGAGTACAGCCGGCAGACGGAAGCGATTACCGATTGTTCCGGCGGATTCGTACAACAGATTGGATGTAGAACTCCAGATAGCACAAATGGGATAGCTTTCGCTATCCCAAATGACTAAAGAAAAGAGCGCGAGACGGGATTCGAACCCGCGGCCCCCACCTTGGCAAGGTGGTGCTCCACCACTGAGCCACTCGCGCATACATATTAATCGGGGTGACAAGATTCGAACTTGCGACCCCCTGCTCCCAAAGCAGGTGCTCTAGCCAAACTGAGCCACACCCCGTGATCCTGAAACCTCAGAAAGATACATACCTTCAAAACTGCTTACTGATTGAAATACTCCGATTTTTGAAACCTTCTGGATAAGCCCTCGACCTATTAGTAACAGTCAGCTGCATGCATTACTGCACTTCCACCTCTGCCCTATCAACCTCATACTCTCTAAGGGGTCTTACTTCTTACGAATGGGATATCTCATCTTGAGGGGGGCTTCACGCTTAGATGCCTTCAGCGTTTATCCCCTCCCGGCTTGGCTACTCTGCCATAGGATTGATTCCTAACAGATACACCAGCGGCCAGTCCATCCCGGTCCTCTCGTACTAGGGACGGCTCCTCTCAAATATCCTG
>NZ_JONJ01000017.1 GCF_000711825.1 [Clostridium] aminophilum DSM 10710
ATATACATATAAAGCTAACTTCTCAGTTGCAGCTCACATGTGCAGAAAGTTCTACCGCGGTATTACATCTCCACCCAATTTGGAAACCATCATATCAAGAAATCTTGTACCTGTCAGGCTTGACCGGCATCGGGAAAGATACCAATCCGCAAGAATCTTTAAAGGTTTCCTTTATAGAGTAGCATAAATCCATAGATTATACACGTATTTATCAGACGGATTTGCATCCGTCTATTTGTCGTGGAAAAAGACATGGAAAAAGAGGATGCCGGAACAATTTCAGCACCCTCTTTAAAGTTTCAGCCTCGGGATACAATACTAACTTAATGACATTGGCTGTGACAGCCGGGGTCCCCTTTTTCCGTACCACAGGAAAGTGCTTCGAACTTTCTGCAGTATGGAAAACGGTTCCGCGAGAGTTTTCCGGAATACACTCTCAGGCAGGCTTCCGGCGCACTCGCCGTGGAATTTTGCGACGGCTGAGCCGGCATGAATCCGTTGGGCGGATGGTTTTGGGAGATCGTCTCGAATTAAAAGATGGAAAAATTACAGAATACGACACAACATACTTGCAGTTAAAAAACGGCAATAATATAATTTAACAGAAGTTAGCACGGAAGACGGATTAGAAGGAACCATCAGAATCGAGGCGGGAAACAGATTTGGGGGAATGTCACATGAAGAAGCGCACGGTTACCATCGTACTTACGGCCGCTTCGTTATCACTGCTTGCGGCCTGCGGGAGAACGCAGGAGGAAAAGAGCAGGGGGACGTCGGCGGATGCGATGTCTGCAGCAATCACGAATCCGGATGAGGTATATCACATTGACCTGAAGTTTTCGAACGTCTTTCAGCCGACGGAATGGAATTACAAGGCGTCCGAGAAACTGGCCAAAGAGATTACGGAGAAGACGGATGGCCATGTATCGGTGACGTATTACGGACAGAATCAGCTGGACTGTTACGGGGATTCTGTGACACAGGCAGTCAACGGGGAGAACTGGATCGGTTTGGAAGAACCGTCTCTGTTTGCGGAGTATGTCGGTGACTGTGCGGTGCTGGTCGGACCGATGCTCTACGAAAACACGGAAGAATACAATTATATTATGGATTCGGAGGTCGTGAAAGAGATTCGGGAGAAGCTGGCGAAAGAGAACATTCATGTTCTGGATACACATTTTTCCTTCGGCTTCCGCAACCTGATCACCAACCGGGAGATCACGAAGCCGGAAGATCTGAATGGCGTGAAGATGAGGGCGACCTCCTCTCCGCTTTTTGTGAAAACGCTGGAAGCCATGGGAGCGATTGCTCAGCCGATGTCTTTTACAGACTGTCTGGCTGCGATTTCCTCCGGAGAAGTGGAAGGCTTTGAAGGATCGACTTCGACGCTCGCCGGCGCGGGAGCTCCGTATGAGCTGGTGAAAAATGTGGCGGAAACCCATCATCTGATCGCGACGAGATGGCTGTTTATGCCGGAAGATGTCTATCAGTCCATCCCGGAAAAATACCGGAAGATTGTCGATGAGTGTGCGGAAGACTGCGGCAAATGGGAACAGACCTCGTGCGATGCAGATGAGGCGAATATGATCAGCGAACTGAAAAATAAGGGTGTTACGTGGAATGACGTCGATCATGACGCATTCGAAGCGGCCTGCGCTCCGGTATATGACTGGATCGAGGAGGAGTATCTTGCAGATCCGGAACTTCACCGGAAACTTAATGAGAAACTGACGGCATTTCGAAAGAGATGATAGCGGTATAAAGGGGGATAAGCGAAGGCCGGATTCAGGGGCAAAAGACAGAAAGCAGATGACAGGAGATAAAAGACAGAAGGCAGGGAGCCGGATGAGCACAAGCGCTCGCCCGGCACCTGCCTTCTGTGGTATAACAGCCGCTTCGCGACTGTGATGTCATGCCGTTGCCACATGAGCGTAAATGCTCGCGTGGCTCGTGGCTTATGTGGTATAATACCAAAGTATGCGGAGGTGTCATCATGTCAGAATTACAGACAGAAACAGATTATGAGAAACTGAAAGAGAGCGAACTGTTCATCCTTGATATGGACGGGACGCTGTATCTTGGAGATGACGTTTTTGAAGGCGCCGTGGATTTTATTCATACACTAAAGAGAACAGGAAAACAGTACATTTATCTGACCAACAATTCGTCCCGGGCGGGCGCGGATTACATCGATCGTCTCAGACGACTCGGGTTCCCGTGTGAAAGAGAGAATGTGTTCACGTCGGGAATGGCGACCGGGCTTTATCTTCAGCAGAATTTTTCGGGAAAGAAATGCTGCGTGGTCGGAACGAAAGCGTTCCGTGCGGAACTGGAACGCTACGGCGCGCAGATCGATGACGAAAATGCAGATGTTGTGGTGGTCGGATTTGACACGGAACTGGTTTACCGTGAATTGGAACGGGCGGTACATTTCCTGCGAAAAGGCGCGCCGTTCATCGCGGCGAACCCGGACTGGGTATGCCCGATGCCGCACGATGAGGTTCTTCCGGACTGCGGAAGCATCTGCGCGCTTCTGACGGCATCTACCGGCGTGAAACCGTTTTATATCGGAAAACCGAACCGGAATATTGTGGACGTGATCGCGAGAGAGCGGGGGATCGATAACCGCCGGATCTGCTGCGTCGGCGACCGGCTTTATACCGACATTGCGGTCGCGCAGAATGCGGGAACGGTCTCGGTTCTCGTGCTTTCCGGGGAGACCGATGAGAAGATGGTGCGGGAGACCGACCGGAAACCGTCTTACGTTTTACCGGATGTGAGAGCAATTTCCGCAATCCTTGAAGGAAGAGAGGCGTGACGGGAACGGGGCCGGAAATCGCGGGGCAAATGAAAGCAGAAGAGATACCGGGACATCAAAGGAGAAGCGGATTTTGAGCAGTAAGATTTTGGGAAGTGACGAGAGAAACGGTCTGATCGCGGTGGAGATGACGCACACCAGGGAAACGCTGACCGGGCTTGCGCGGATGCAGTGCGATCTGTTCCGGGTGAAAGAGCAGGTGCTCCGGGTGGTGATCTCGCTAGCATTGATCGGTTTCGGAACCGTGAGCATGCCGAACTGGTGGAGCTACCTTCTGCTGGCAGTGGGCGGCTGCCATCTGACGGCAAAATATGTTTCGGCCAATCACTCGGCTAATAAACTGATCGATGCGATTGAGGCGTCCGGACGGGGATATCCGTCGACGAGACTGGAATTCTATAAGGATGGATTCGCGGTGTTTTCTCTTCCGGATCATGCGAAGGAGGCAGGACCGATTTCCTATGAAGAGATTCGGGCAGTCGGTGAAGATTCCCGGAATTACTACATTTTCCGCGATGAGCGGGGCGGATGGGTCGTGCCGAGAGACGTGCTGGATGACCGGGAAAAAGAGTGGCGCGAGCGGATCGAGACCGGGACCGGAAAGCGGATTCACACGCCGAAGATTCCGGGAAAAGAACTGGCGGTACGCCTCCATAACCGGAGATAGAACCATGTATCGGGAAGAGTACAAGAAACGGAGCGGTTTCGTTTGCAATCTCTATTCCGATGTGTTATGATTCAACAAGTCTTTTCATTCTATTATAAGTAAATTTATAAGCTGATCAGGCACCGGTCTGGTTAGCTTATTTCTTTGATGGATTTGTTTTGTGTTATATGATTGTACATTTATAAGAATTCTCTTCTTTTTTTCTCATATGATGCAGACCGGAAGCGGGCAAATGTAGCCTGCGGAGATATAGAATGCGGAAACGGAAACCGGAAACGGGACGTATGAGAAAAGCGGAACAGTATAAAAAACAGGGCGAGGACGCCCGGGCACTGTGAGTTTCAGGGCACTGCTTTTGCTGCGTTCCAGCAGGAAAGAGAGATAATTATAATGACATTCAATGAAATGAATCTGAAGAAAGAAATCAAAAATGCGATCGCCAAAGCCGGCTATAAAGAGCCGTCACCGATCCAGGAGAAGGCGATTCCGCTGATGCTGGAGGGACGCGACATGATTGCGTGTGCGCAGACCGGTACCGGCAAGACGGCGGCATTTGCTCTTCCGATCCTTCAGAATCTTGGAGACAGGGATTCCCGGATGATTCGGGCCCTGGTACTCACCCCGACCAGAGAACTGGCAGTCCAGATTTTCGACAATTTCAAAAAATACGGCCGATACCTGAAACTTCGCACCGCGGTTGTGTACGGCGGCGCAAAGCAGGGACCGCAGATTGCGGCAATCGGCAGAGGATGTGACATCCTGGTGGCGACGCCGGGAAGACTGATGGACTACATGGAGCGCGGCATTGTGTCGCTCGCGGACATTCAGATGTTTGTTCTGGATGAGGCGGACCGGATGCTGGACATGGGATTCATCGGTGATATCCGCAAGATTGCGAAAGCGATCCCGGCAGAGCGGCAGACGGCATTGTTCTCCGCGACCATGCCGAAGGAAATCCGCAGACTCGCCGAAGAACTTCTGCAGGATCCGGATGAGATCGAGGTTGCCCCGGAATCCACGCCGGCGGAGACGGTGGATCAAAAGATCTGTTTCACGGAGAGAGACAACAAGAAACTGATCCTGAAGGAATTCCTTGACCGGACCGACGTTACCCGCTCGATTGTATTTACCAGAACCAAGCGCGGAGCGGACCGGCTTGTCCGCGAGCTGAAAAAGCTGGGCATCAATTCCACGTCGATTCACGGAGACAAGACTCAGGGACAGAGACAGAGCGCGCTGGAACATTTCCGCTCCGGCAAGGTCAATGTTCTGGTCGCGACGGATGTAGCAGCGCGCGGACTGGATATTCCGAAGATCAGCCATGTGTTCAACTATGATCTACCGGAAGAGGCGGAGTCCTACATTCATCGTATCGGACGTGCGGGACGTGCGGGACAGACCGGTGAGGCGATTTCCCTCTGCAGTGAGGAAGAGATGGGCGCACTGGCGGATATTGAGCGCCTCCTGAAGAATCAGATTGAGGAGCTGAAGACCGAGTGGTCGATCGTCCTGGAGCGGAAGACCAGAGGTTTCGGAAGAAAGCGCAGAGCTAATTTTGCAGGAGACCGTTTTTCGGGAGACCGGAGAGGAAGAGGCTTCGGAAGAAGAAACGGCGGAATGCGAACCGGCGATCAGAGAAACAGCGCGAAAGTCCGGGAAAATGCGGAGACCGCGGAGGTTCGAAACGCAGGATCTGAGGAGGTTGGCGCATCCGGGATGGAGCGCGGCGAACGCCGTGAGAGAAGAGGAAGATTCTTCGGCCGCCGGGAGGATGGAGAAGCGCGGGAGAAGAGAGAACGCAGCTTCGGCCGCCGGGAGAACGGAGAAGCGCGGGAGAAGAGAGAACGCAGCTTCGGCCGCCGGGAGGACGGAGAAGCGCGGGAGAAGAGAGAACGCAGCTTCGGCCGCCGGGAGAACGGAGAAGCTCGGGAGAGGAGAGAGCGGAGCTTTGGCCGCCGCGAGAGCGGAGAGGCGCGAGAGAGAAGAGGAGGAGCTTCTCGCAGACGCGATGCGGAGTGACGGATGTTTGGGTGACATCAGGCACTTAACTTCGAAAAAGAAAAACATTCGGTGAGGCGCGGAAACGGCGTCTCACCCCTGAGATAAACGATATAGAAAAAGACATAAGACTTTTGGGGAAGAAGTATGAGTTTTGAGAAGATTGGAGATATCAGGGTAAGCCAGCTTGGGATCACGGGAAATATTTACACGCATTTATGCGATGATCTGGATATTCTGACCATCGACAAGCGCACATTCATCAGTGCGGAGAGGTGGTTCATCCGTGTGCCGGTGCTGGATCTGGATTTGCGTTTCGGCGTACTGTTTGAGGGGTACGGTACGGAGCATCTGCGGTCGGATAAATGTGTCGGAGTAATCACAAAGACCGGTGATTATCTGGAAGATTATCTTTATTACGGGGAAGGAAACCTTGCGCAGGTGCTGGAGGATTATACCGGCAGAAAAGATGTCGGCGTCATGCAGTGCGAAGTCTGGAACTACGAATGGTAAACCAACGGATGGAGAGTGTTTGAAAGAAAAATCCATCCGGATGATGATCCGGAGTGGGCTTTTTGAAAAACATTCTGAATATATGGCAAAAGAAGGTGCTGTGCAGCAGCCGGAATTCCGGCGGCTGCACAGCACCTTCTTTGCGGTAGCAGGAGATTTCTCCGAGTGCGGTGACGGGGAAGCCGAAGTCCGCTTGCGGACTTTGTTCCGTCAGACAATATTCCGGTTGCCGAGATAGCAGATGCAGGTCATACCCGGACCGGTGTGGGCACCGATGATGGGGCTGAGAGACGTGATTCTTGCCCTGGCGTTCGGATTGATGTCCAGAATCATGTCACGGATCTTCTCTGCGCGCCCGATATCGTCTGCATGACAGATGATGACATCATCGGCGATCGTCTGCTCGTGGCTCTTTTCATAGAGAGAAGCCATGTATTTCAGCGCTTTTGCGATGCCGCGCTGCTTGGAGACGCCGGTGAGGGTTCCCTCGTCGGTGATCTTCAGAATCGGTTTGATATTCAGCATGGTTCCGGCGATCGCACTTGCTGCGGAGATTCGGCCGCCGCGGCGAAGGAAGGAGAGATCGTCCACGACGAACCAGAAGACCACATCGAGCGCATGATCGCGCAGGAATGCGGCATTTTCCTCAATGGACATCCCTTTTTCACGGTTGCGAACCGAGAGAATCAGGAGAAGTCCCATTCCGCCGGTTGCTCCGAGGGTATCGACAACCTCGATCTTTGCGTCCGGGTGATCGTCGAGAAGAGTTTCTCTGGCGGTCAGCGCGGATGTGTAGGTGTTGCTCAGGCCGGAAGAAAGGGAAAGGTAAAGAATGCCTTTTCCCGCTTCAATATCGGCGCGGAACGCTTCTTCGTAGTGAAACGGGGTGATCTGACTGGTTTTCATGACAACACCGGCGCGCATCTCGTCGTAGAAGGCCTTCATCTCTTCATCGTTGAGCGGGCGTTCCATGACGCGCTCGGCGCCGTCTGCGGTGTAGTGCATCGGGACAATGTGGACATTTCCATCATTCAGCACATCGGCCGGCACATCGACCGAGGCATCAATGTAAATCTCATATTCAGACATAGGTGACTCCTCATGTAATATTCTTATTTTTGCACGGCTATTATTTTCCAATGAAATGAGTTATAATTCAACATCATGAATAGTATCAGATGAGTAAAAAACAACATAATGTCCAATAAATGTTGAATAACAGGAAAAGAAAAAGAGAAATAAACTGCGTTATGCGGAGGGAAACACTACATTGCAGGGAGAAGGAGAAAAAATGATCGAACAATCTGCGGACAGGGAGGGACGGGGACAAAAGCGCTGTGATCGACGCACGGACCGGACCAGAAAGGAAATTCTCTCGGCGATGTTCCGGCTTCTCGGAAGAAAGCCGCTCAGTCAGATCACCGTGACAGAGATTGCGAAGGAGGCCGATATCAACCGGAAGACATTTTACACATATTATGCGAATCCGGCGGCGGTGCAGGACGAGATCGAGGATGAGCTGGTGCGGCAGTTCGGGGCGGCGATCCACGATATGGATCTGGAAACACTGATGCGCAGGCCGGAGAAGTTCTTTATGATGCTTGCAAAACTGGTGGAGAAGAATCTGGATTTTTACGGGGGGCTCCTGACCAAGGAAGATCTGAGTTCGGTTCTGGTGAAGGTTATGGCCATGCTGAAAGCAACATTTGTGGAACGGTTCGGAGATCAGGAGTACATCGATCGGGAGCATTTTGATATGGTGCTGGACTTTGCGGTGGCAGGACTCGTGGCCGTGTACACGGAATGGTTTCTGCAGAAACAGAAACGCCCGTTGGAGGAGGTCTCGGAGGAACTGGCGGTTCTGATGTTTCAGGGAGCGCTGGGACTGGTTCAGAAGATACAGAAAAACACGCCGGCTCCGGATCTGCCGGACGGGTCGGAAGAGAGCGGAGACTGGCGTGAAGTGTGAGACTGCGGTTTATTGCGGCTCCGGAACGGGCGGCCGGAAAAACAGTACCCAGCCGCAACGGGTGACCGGAAAATGGTATCCCGCCGGAACGGGCGACCGGAAAACGGTACCCCGCCGGAACGGGCGACCGGAAAAACGGTACCCCGCTGCAACAGTCTGGATGAACAGAGGATGGTTCAGCCGCCGAGTGCGATCATGCGGTCAATGCAGGCTTTCGCTCCACGGATGACCTCATCGGAAAGCGTGATTTCCTCGCCGCCTTTTCCTGCAACGATGTTGTAGAGATCGACGAGCGTGGTCATCTTCATGTTGTGACAGACGCATTTCTGGGAAATGGAGTAGAATTTCTTCTCCGGACAGTCGAACTGCAGGTGCTGTACAATGCTCTGTTCCGTGCCGATGATGAATTCCTTTGCACTGCTTTCTTTCGCGTATTTCATAATTCCGGTTGTACTGCCGGCGTAATCCGCCTGTTCGGTGACTTCCGCAAGACATTCCGGATGAACCAGAAGAAGGGCGTTCGGATGAGCGGCTTTTGCTTTGGCTACATCACCGGCGTTCAGACTCATGTGGGTCGGGCAGCCTCCCTTAAAGAAATGGAAGGTTTTATCCGGACACTGAGCCGCGATCCATCCGCCGAGGTTGCAGTCCGGGATGAAAAGGATCTCTTTTTCCGGCATGGAACGGATGATTCGAAGGGCGGAGGAAGACGTGACACATACGTCAACGGCGGTTTTCAGCTCCGAGGTGGTATTGATGTAAGCGACAACCGCGGCGTTCGGATACTGTTTGCGCATTTCGAGGACGGCTTCGCGGTCCATCTGCTGCGCCATCGGACAGCCCGCCATCGGATTGGCCAGATACACGGTTTTTTCCGGCGAGAGCGTTTTTACGGTCTCTGCCATGAAACGCACGCCGCTCATGATGACTTTTTTCTGCGGCGCTTTGGAAGCCTCGACGGCAAGACCGTAGGAATCGCCGACGTAGTCGGCAACTTCCCATATATCGTGACTCTGATAGGCATGTGCGAGGATGCATATGCCTTTTTCTTTTTTCAGACGGATAATTTCGTCCTGAAGTTCTCTTGTGGTCATACTGTTCTCCTGTTTGCCGCACCGGCGGAACCGGCGCGGATGATGAGTCTGCCGTCTGCGGGAGCGTCCCGGCGGCCTGAGCGGATGATAAGTCTGCTGCCTGCGGGAAGTCCCGGCGGCCTGTGCGGAACACATGCGGTCCGCACAGCATGTTTCGTTTCGTTGAAAGGAAGTTTACAGTCCCCCATTATAGACAACGAATATTTTACTGTCAAGACAGCTGACAATGATAATATTTACAACTGACTTGTCAGTAAAGAAAAAGGGTGCTATAATCCGGCGTAGTTTCAGCCGTGATCTGTGCAGACCGCTCATTCGGGCAAAGAATCCGGGCTGCGGCGAACACAGACAAAGTGTCCGGGCTGTGTGATACACGGACGCAGCATCCGGATTGCAGTGTACACGGACAAGATGTCCGGGCTGTGTGATACACGGACGCAGCATCCGGACTTTAGCGCACACGGCAAACAGTCAGCTCCGGCGGTACAGCCGGGTTTGGAGGGGAAAATGAAGACAGATGTATTGATCATCGGATGTGGATGTTCGGGACTTTACTGCGCGCTCAATCTGCCGCGGGATATGAAAATCACCATCATAACAAAGTCGGATCTCGAGAGCAGCGATTCCTATCTCGCGCAGGGCGGAATCTGTATGCTGAAGGATGACGGTGACTATGAGAGTTATTTTGAAGATACGATGAAGGCGGGGCACTATGAAAATGACCGTCGCTCGGTTGATATTATGATCCGCTCTTCGCAGGATGTAGTGAAGGATCTGATTGCCTACGGCGTCCGTTTTGCACGGAACAATGAAGGTGCGCTGGAGTTCACAAGAGAGGGATGCCATTCGGAAAAGCGGATTCTCTTTCATGAGGATATCACCGGAAAAGAGATCACAAGCCATCTTCTTGAACAGGTCAAGAAATTGGACAATGTCACCATGATGGAGTATACCACCATGGTGGATCTGGTTTCGGTAAACAATGTGTGCTATGGGGCGATTATCCGCAGAAAAGACGGCACGCTGGAGAAGGTTGAGGCGGATGAAACCGTTCTGGCTACCGGCGGAATAGGTGGTTTATATCGCCATTCGACAAACTTCCGCCATCTGACGGGAGATGCCCTTGCCATCGCCATCCGTCATGGCGTGGAGCTGAAGAACATCAATTACGTTCAGATTCATCCGACGACATTTTACAATGCGGAATCCGAGGAACGGAGTTTTCTGATCTCGGAGTCTGTCCGCGGAGAGGGCGCGAAGCTCTACGACAAGAACATGAAGCGCTTTACGAATGAGCTTCTGCCGAGAGATCTTCTGACCCGGGAGATCCGGAAGCAGATGGAAAAGGACGGAACCGAATTCGTGTGGGAAGATCTCCGGACAATTCCGGAAAAGGAACTCCGGGAACATTTCCCGAATATCGTGGAGTACTGCAGACAGAACGGATATGATCCGTTAAAGGAATGTATTCCGGTTGTGCCGGCGCAGCATTATTTCATGGGCGGCATCAAGGTGAACTATGAGAGCGGAACGTCCATGGAACAGCTCTATGCGGTCGGTGAGACCGCTTGTAACGGTGTTCACGGAAAGAACCGTCTGGCGAGCAACTCGCTTCTGGAAAGCCTTGTGTTTGCAAAACGCGCGGCACAGGATATCGAGAAGAAGCGGGATATGGTAAAGAAAGATCCGGCGGCGTTTGAGATGGTCTGTCTGGATGAATACCGCAACGAAAAAGAACTGCAGAGGAAGTATTCTGCGTTGGTCGAGGCAAAGATCGACGAGGCAAACGGCGGCCGTGAGAGCGCTGCGGCGTACCGCGCGGTGTAACTGCCCGGACGGAGGTGTGAAACCGTGATGGCATAAGTCTTTGGCGGTTTTTGCTACAGGACCGGACATCGCGGGGGCGATTCGCATGATTCGAACAATAATGCGATATCGATATGATGAGAAAAACAGGGAAAGGGAAAGCACGGATATGTTGGATACGGTAACGATGAAACTGAATGCGGATCCGCTCATTCTGAGCGCACTGCGGGAGGACATCACGCAGGAGGACGTCTCGACGAACAGCGTGATGCCGTTTGAAAAGAAGGGGAGTGTTGATCTGATCTGCAAGGAAGACGGCGTGATCTGCGGTCTTCCGGTGTTTGAGAGAACGTTTCAGCTTCTGGATGATAAGACCGAAGTGGAGTTCTTTGCAAAGGACGGGGATGAGGTAAAAAAAGGCGACCTTCTGGCAGTGGTGACGGGCGATATCCGGGTGCTTCTGTCCGGTGAGCGCACGGCCCTGAATTATCTTCAGCGGATGAGCGGAATTGCGACATATACCCGTCAGACGTCGGCTTTGCTGGAGGGGACCGGAATCCGGCTTCTGGATACGAGGAAGACAACGCCGAACAACCGCATTTTCGAGAAATATGCCGTTCGTGTGGGGGGCGGAACAAATCACCGCTATAACCTGTCCGACGGCGTGATGCTGAAGGACAACCACATCGGAGCAGCCGGCGGCGTGAAGGAAGCCGTCCGGATGGCAAAGGAGTATGCGCCGTTTGTACGCAAGGTTGAGGTGGAGACGGAAACGCTGGAGCAGGTTCGCGAGGCGGTGGAGGCCGGCGCAGACATCATTATGCTTGATAACATGGAGCATGATACGATGAAAGAAGCCATCGGCATCATTGACGGAAAGGCGGAGATCGAGATCTCCGGAAATGTCACCCGCGAAAGCATCGAAAAAATCCGCGATCTCCCGGTGGACTTCATTTCGAGCGGAGCACTGACGCATTCCGCACCGATCCTGGACATTTCTCTGAAACATCTTCACGCAATCTGATACGACTGAAAAGCGTCAAAGTATGGTATGATACTGAGTATACAGACGAGGAGGTGCGGGATGAGCGGAGAAGAGAGACGTAGAGAGATTCTTGAAGCGCTGCTTGGCAGTGAGCGCCCGGTATCCGGCAGCAATCTTGCCCGGCGGTTTAATGTGAGCCGGCAGGTTATCGTGCAGGATATCGCGCTGATCCGGGCGGAAGGACGGGAGATCTACTCAACCAACCGCGGATATATTCTGACAGAGAAAAAACGTGCGAGCCGGGTGTTCAAAGTGTTCCATACGGATGAGGAAGTGGAAAATGAACTTTCACTGATCGTTGATATGGGAGGCTGTGTGGAGGATGTCTTCGTATATCACAAGGTCTACGGCATAATACGTGGGGAATTGAATATCCAGTCACGCTATGATATCAAACGGTATCTGGAATCGATCGGCGCCGGAAAATCAAAGCTTCTGAAGAACACGACGTCCGGTTATCACTATCACACCGTCACGGCGGAGTCGGAGAAAATTCTCGACATGATCCAGACGAAACTGGAGGAGGCCGGATTTCTGGCAATGCTTCAGGATTATGAGCCGGTGGATTTCTGGAAAAAAGCCGAACTTCAGCCGTGAGGATCCCGGGAGTAAACGATATGGATGTTTTGGAACGGTTTATGCGCTATGCGCGAATCAGCACACAGTCTTCGGAAGAGACGGAGAGTCAGCCGTCCACGGCGAAACAGTTTGATCTGGCGACTGTGCTGGAACAGGAACTGAATGAAATGGGAGCGGCGGATGTCCGGCTGACGAGAAACTGCTATGTCTACGCGCGGATTCCGTCGACACTTTCGGAGGGCGTGCAGGAGCGGCATAAGGTCGGCTTCATTGCCCATATGGACACTGCGCCGAGTGCAAGCGATGATCATGTCACACCCCGCGTTGTGGAAAATTATGACGGCGGGGATATCGAACTCGGACACGGGAAGGTTCTCTCGCCGAGACATTTCCCGAAACTTCTGGAGGCGGTGGGATGCGATCTGTGCGTGGCGGACGGAAGGACGCTTCTCGGTGCGGATGACAAAGCCGGCATCGCGGAGATCATGGCGATGGCGGAGTATTTCCTCGCGCATCCGGAGATTCCGCACGGGGAGATCGAGATTGCTTTTACACCGGATGAGGAGATCGGCCGCGGCACCGAGAATTTTGATATTCCGGGATTCGGGGCGGATGCCGCCTATACGGTGGACGGCGGAACGCTTGGCGAACTGGAATACGAGAATTTCAACGCGGCAGAAGGAAAGGTGCTGATCCATGGCGTGAACATTCATCCGGGTGAGGCAAAGGACAAGATGATCAATGCGCAGCTTGTGGCGATGGAATTCAACCGTCTTCTGCCGGATTGTATTCCGGCAAACACGGAGAAAAGGGAAGGATTCTTTCATCTCTGCCACATGGCGGGAGATGAGAGCGAGTGCCGCATGACATACATCATCCGTGATCACGACAAAGAAAAGTTCGGGGAAAAGAAACGCCTTTTCCGGGAGGCGGCGGATACGCTGAACCGGAAACTGGAACAGACGGACGCGTCGGTTGAAGTCTCGCTGCGCGATGAGTATTATAATATGATCGAAAAGATCCGGCCGCACATGGAACTGGTGGATGCGGCGGCTGAGGCATATCGCGATCAGGGGATTGAGCCGGTATCCGTGCCGATCCGCGGCGGAACCGACGGAGCAATGCTTTCCTGGAAAGGCCTTCCGTGCCCGAATCTATCCACCGGCGGAGAGAATTACCATGGAATCTACGAGTATCTGAATGTGAATTCGATGCGGAAAATGGTGGATGTGCTGGTGAGTCTTGCGCGGAAACTGGCATGAGCCCGTTTGGACCGGCCGGGGCATATCGGGGCGGCGCGGGGAGGCTAAGACAAAAAGAGTAACGTGAGAAGACAATCTGTGCTATAGTAGATCTGCATTTTTGTTTTATCGGCCGTATGAATTCGATTCCTGCCGGGGCCGGTGCGGATTCGGAAAGAAGACGGCTTTTATCATCAGATTCTCACGGAGGCATATGTTTTGAAAGAGGATTTCAAAGGTTATATCGGTGTTTTTGACTCGGGAGTCGGCGGCATCAGCGTGCTGAAAGACTGCACGGCGCTTCTTCCGAATGAGAATTTTGTCTTTTTCGGCGATTCGGCGAATGCGCCCTATGGAGAGCGGACGGTAGAAGAAGTGCAGCAGCTGACGATGAACATGATCCGTCCGATGGTTGAGCGGGGACTGAAGGCAGTTGTGATCGCCTGCAACACAGCGACCAGCGCGGCGATCAGTTTTCTGCGTGAGACGTTCACCGAAATTCCGGTGATCGGTGTGGAGCCGGCCTTGAAGCCGGCGACGGAGGATGACCGGAACGGACATATTATGGTTATCGCGACGCCGGTCACACTGAAACTGGAAAAATTCCAGAAACTGGAGCGCACATACGGCAAGGATGCGGATGTGACGGCGGTTCCGTGTCCGGGACTGGCCGGAAGGATTGAGAAGGGCAGTCTGGACGCCCCGGATCTGAAGGCGATGATGAGTGAACTTCTCGGACCGTACCGCGGAAAAGTGGACAGCGTCGTTCTCGGATGTACGCATTATCCGTTCGTACGCCGGCAGATTCGTGAGGTGCTCGGTGACGTGCGCTTCTATGACGGAGGCGAGGGAACGGCCCGGGAACTGAAGCGGAAACTGGAAGAATACGGACTCCGGTCCGATTCGTCCGGGGAGGGAGAAGTTGTCTTCCTTTCCAGCAAAGAAACCGCAGAAGAAATAGAACTGTACCGGACTTTTTACCGGATGGACACAAGAGAATAAGAAAGAAAGCTGATCCCGGAAGCGGCATGACGCCGCTACCGGGACGTTTTCGTTTCATAGGAAATTTCTCCGAAATTCCCTATGAAACGAAAACGCTCCGCGAAGATGCGCACGTCGCTGTAAGCAAATTCACTAAGCTCGAGAAAACCTCGCTAAGTGAATTTCCATGGCACGCACTAAGCTCGAAAAGACCAGCCGCAGCACGCTATTTCACTAAGCGGCAAAGCCGCTAAGTGAAATATGTGTCGCTAAGAGCTTCGCCAAGGAAGCTGTCACCTAACGGTGACCAGCGACGGCGCGCAAAGTCCGCGGGGCTCCCCTCAGGACTGAGGGGATGGGGGAAGCGAAGTCAGCTTGCAGACTTTACACTGAAAAATATTTAAAATGATAAAGCAATAAAATTATTTTTCTTTTTGAAATCTTTGAAATTACTCCAAATAAAGAATATTGTCAGTTATACTATTGCAAAGTACAAAAAAATACAAAAAAATTTCGAGTTATAGGGAAAAAATGAAAATTATGAGGTATAATCAATATGGTTTTGGGAATCAAAGGATTCCGGATATGGTAGAAGGAGGTTAGGGTTATGTATCATGTTGATCTGAACAGTGATCTGGGCGAGAGCTTCGGAAATTATACGATCGGAATGGATTCGGAGATTCTGAAGTATGTCACCTCGGCCAATGTTGCCTGCGGTTATCATGCGGGTGATCCGGTGGTAATGGAGAAAACGGTCCGCCTTGCCAAAGAGAACGGGACGGCAGTCGGCGCACATCCGGGATTTCCGGATCTGATGGGATTCGGACGGCGTCAGATGGTTGTGACACCGGAAGAGGCAAAGGCTTACATGAAGTATCAGATCGGTGCACTTCTGGCATTTACCGGAAGCTGCGGGATCCCGATGCAGCATGTCAAGCCGCATGGCGCATTTTACAACATGGCGGCAAAAGATCCGAAGCTTGCCAGAGCGATGGCGGAAGCAGTCTATGAGATTGATAAGAACATCATTTTCATGGGTCTGGCTGGCTCTGAGATGATCAAGCAGGCGGAAGAAGTCGGACTCAGAACTGCCAGTGAGGTATTTGCGGACCGCGCGTACAATGACGACGGTACACTGGTTTCCAGAAAGCTGCCGGGGGCAGTGATCCATGACAAGGATCTTGCAATCTCCAGAACCGTTCGCATGGTGAAAGAGGGGAAGGTAACCAGCGTAAACGGCGTGGATATTCCGATCAAGGCAGATTCCATCTGCGTTCACGGAGACAATCCGTCCGCTCTGGAATTTGTGAAGAACATTCGCGACACACTGGAGAAAGAAGGAGTAGAAGTCAGAAACCTGGGTTAAGGTGAGTTATCACGGAAAGGGGAAAAGTATGGCAGATAACAATGCAGCTGTAAAAACGAAACCGCCGGTCCAGTCCGGAGGTAAGAGCATGACAGCCCTTCTGGGCGCGGCATTTCTTATGGCAACTTCGGCGATCGGTCCGGGCTTCCTGACACAGACCGCTAAATTCACGGGTGAGTACGGCGCACTGTTCGCACTGGCGATTATCACCACCATTCTTCTTGATGTCACCACGCAGCTGAATATCTGGTCGATCATCGGTGTGTCCGGCATGAGAGGTCAGGATATTGCAAACAAAGTTGTTCCGGGACTGGGCGTATTCATCGCCATCCTTGTTTCCATCGGCGGTCTCGTATTTAATATCGGTAATGTCGGCGGCGCGGCGACCGGTCTGAATGTTATGTTCGGCCTTCCGATTCAGGCGGGCACGATCATCGGCGGCGCAATCGGAATTCTGGTATTCCTGTCCAAGGATGCAAAATCCGGAATGGACCGTCTGACCAAATATCTCGGCTCGATCATGATCGTAGTCGTTCTGTATGTAATGCTCCGCTCCGCACCGCCGGTCGGTGAGGCAGTGGCAAGCGTCGGAAAACTGAATCAGTTCCCGACACTCGTATTCCCGATCATCACCCTTCTCGGCGGAAGCTGCGGCGGATATATCACTTTCTCCGGCGCGCATCGACTTCTGGACGCGGGATACTCCGGCGTGGATGATCTGAAACAGTTCCGCAAGTCCGTAACCATGGGCGTCTGCGTATCCGGAACCATGCGTATCCTTATGTTCCTTGCCGTTCTCGGCGTTGTCACCGCAGCACCGCAGATCGTCGGAACCGACTCCTGGACCGCATCTCCGCCGGCAGCCGCTTTCCAGGCCGGCGCCGGAAACATCGGTCATTTCATTTTCGGTATGGTTATCTGCTTTGCGGCGATCACCTCCATCATCGGAGCGGCTTACACGTCCGTTTCGTTCCTGAAGACCCTTCATCCGTTTATCATGAAGAATGAGAAATGGTTCGTGATCGGCTTCATTTTCGTGTCCACTGTCATTATGACCTTCCTTGGCCAGCCGGCAACGCTTCTGGTACTTGCCGGATCGGTCAACGGCCTGATCCTTCCGATTACGCTGGCGGTTATTCTTCTCGCAAGCCGCAGAAAGGACATTGTCGGCGCGGATTACCACCATCCGACGATCCTTCTGGTACTCGGCGTATGCGTCGTTCTGCTGACCGGTTACACCGGAATCAAGGCGGTACCGACGATCCTGACCATCTTCGGATGATTCTGGCGATGAAATGACATGACATATTGCCGGCGGGGGACCGGATGTCGTTCCGCCGGCAGGAAGGATAATACAGGAAAAATGAGTAATGTGAGATATCTTCTCGCGGGCGACAGCAGTATTGATGTGGAATTCGGAAACAGCATCAGCCCTGAGATCAACCGCGACATCCGCGCGTTCAACATTGCGATAAAAAAGAGCGGAATTCCGGGAATCATTGAAACCATTCCGACCTACCGCTCGCTACTGGTTCAGTATGATCCGGAGACCATCCGTTTTCATGAGCTGACAGAGCAGTTTGACAAGCTGATGGGAAGTCTGGATTCGATCGAGATTCCGCCGCCGACCGTGATTGAGATCCCGGTTCTGTACGGAGGAGAAGAGGGACCGGATCTGGCAAATGTAGCAGAACACAACGGCATTTCGACCGATGACGTCATCCGCATTCACACCGGCCGGGATTATCTGATCTATATGCTTGGATTTGTGGCGGGATTCCCGTATCTGGGCGGTATGGATAAGTCGATCGCGACACCGAGACTGAAGAGTCCGCGTGTGCGGATCCCGGGCGGAAGTGTCGGTATTGCCGGCGAGCAGACGGGAATCTATCCCATCGACTCTCCTGGAGGCTGGCAGCTGATCGGAAGAACGCCGCTGAAACTCTATGAGGCAGAGCGGGAAAAGCCGGTTTTGCTTGAGGCGGGACAGTATATCCGTTTCCGCGCTGTGGACCGCGCGGAGTACGATGCGATTCAGAAACAGGTGGATGACAATACCTATCAGTATGTGACATACAGCAGGGAGGAACAGTAATGGGAATGAAAATAATGACCGGCGGTTTCCTCACCACAGTGCAGGATCTGGGGCGGATCGGCTATCAGGAAACCGGAATGGCCGTTTCCGGCGTGATGGATCAGCACAGTGCAAAGATTGCGAACATTCTTGTCGGCAATGACTGCGGCGAGGCTGTTCTGGAAGTCACGATGATGGGACCGTCCATTCAGTTTACGGAAGACAATGTGATTGCCGTGACCGGCGCGGACCTCGGCTTTGCGGTCAATAAACAGCCGGCGGCCATGTACCGGGCTCTCTCCGTGCATGCGGGCGATATCCTGGAATTCAAAGCACTGAAGACCGGACTTCGCGCATACATCGCGTTTGCGGGTGGACTCGACATTCCGGTGGTGATGGGAAGCCGCTCCACCAATCTGAAATCCAAAGTCGGCGGCTTTCAGGGAAGAAAACTGGAAGCGGGCGATGAGATCGGATTCCGCGCCCCGGTTCGTGTGCTGGACCACATGGAACGGCGTGTTGCGGAAGCTGAGGTTATGCCGACGAAAGAGATCGAAGTCCGTGTGATCATGGGACCGCAGGATGACTGTTTCACCGATAAAGGGAAGGAGACCTTCCTGAATTCAGAGTATGCGTTCACCAGTGAGCTGGACCGCATGGGATGCCGTCTGGAAGGCGAAGTCATCGAGCATGTGGACGGCGGAGACATTATCTCCGACGGCATCACCTTCGGAGCCGTGCAGGTCCCGTCTCACGGAAAGCCGATTATCATGATGGCCGACCATCAGACCACCGGCGGATATACCAAGATCGCGTGCGTGATCACTGTGGATCTCCCGAAAGTCGCACAGGCAAAACCGGGGGTAAAGCTCCGCTTTAAGGAGGTTTCGGTCGAGGAGGCACAGGGACTTCTCCATGAGGAGAACGTCCGTCTTGCTTCGCTTCGTGATTCGATCGAAAAAGAAAAGAATGAAGAAACTATCCGCTTTAAGGATGCCGGAACTCTTCCGTCGGCTGCGCCGGAGGTGCAGGCCGCGGCGAAAGCCGCTCTCACGGCAGCGTTAAAGGAAAACGCGCTTTCGCCGGCCGGAGATTATATTTACTGGGTTCCGGCAGGTACTTTCCGGATCCGTGTCGGAGAAGAGGAGTTTACCGTAGAACTGGAGAAGGAAACCTTCGGTATCCGTTGAAAGGATGGGGCTTATGAGAAAAGATTACAGTCAGACAGCGCCGGAAGAAATCTGGAAACTGATCCGTGCGGGTGAGATCGACTATCCGACGGCCGGCATGTGCGCAGGATATGCGCAGGCCAATCTGGTGATTCTTCCGAAAAAATACGCGGATGAATTCCGTGAGTTCGCAAAAAAGAATCCGAAGCCGTGTCCGATTCTCGAAGTGATTGAGGGAACGCCGGATGTGCATGATATGGGCGAAGGCGCCTGCATCACAACCGATGTTCCGCGATACCGCATTTACCGGAACGGTGTTTTTACGGATGAGGTGACGGATGTCTCTGAATACTGGACGGAGGATTCGGTGGCATTCCTGATCGGATGCAGTTTCTCGTTTGAAGAGGCGCTTCTGAAAGCCGGAATCGATGTTCGCCATATCTCCATGGGATGCAATGTTCCGATGTTCAAGACCAATATCGCCTGCGGAAGTGCGGGGGTGTTTGAGGGGCCGATGGTTGTCAGCATGAGACCGATGACACCGGAGAATGCGCAGAAAGCGAAAGAGATCACAGACCGTTATCCGAATGTTCACGGCGGACCGGTTGAGATCGGCGACGCAGCCGCAATCGGTGTCAAGGATGTGATGAAGCCGGATTACGGTGATCCGGTGGAGTTTAAGGAAGGCGAGATCCCGGTATTCTGGGCCTGCGGCGTCACGCCTCAGGCGGCGATCGAGAACGCGAAGCTTCCGCTGGTCATCACGCATGCGCCGGGACATATGTTTATCACAAATGTCAGGAACGCGGAGCTGAATGACTATCTTGAGGCAAAGAAACAGAAATAAATACCGGATGTGTGTATGAAGACAGCCGCATCTCCCGGGGGACCGGAGAGATACGGCTGTCAATTTTTATGTCATGGCAATTGAGCTGAGGATGAGAGTTCAGAGGCGGCGCCCAAAGCCAGCGCGAGATTTATCATAGTCCTATTCGGATAGGAGGGTGAGAGTCCAGCGACGGCGCGTAAGGCCCGCGAGCGTCTTGTTCTTCGCCGTGATCGGCCGGCTTCTCAGGACTTTGGGAGCGGAATCAGGTGTCTTGTTCCGGAAAAGACCGGCAGACTGCATATTTTCGGCAGAAGAACGCTCACCATAATCAGTGAGCTGCCGACCATGCCGGTCATTCCGAGCGACTCGCCGAGAATCAGATAATTCTGGATGGCGGCGGAGACCGGTGTGATCGCGTTCAGGATGCCGGCACGGTAGGCCGGCATATAGCTCTGCGCAACCGGCTGAAGTGTAAGGCCAAGCGCCGAGCAGAGGATTCCAAGTCCGAGGATGCAGATCCATTCCACGGAGGTGGCAGGAAGCCGCGGGGACTCGAAGAGAAATGCGGATGCAAGCCCGAAGACACCGAGAAAGCCGTTTGTCAGAATTCCGATCTCCAGACCGTCATGTTCGTCGCAGATCCTTGCGTTCATGGTGATATAGACGGTGTAGAGAAAAGCGGCGAGAAAACTCCAGCCGATGCCGGTGTTCAGCCCGGACAGTCCGTCCCGCAGGGAGATCATGGCAACGCCGGAGAGTGCAATCATGGAACCGGCAACCGAGAATGCGCTCGGAAGTCTGCGAAGCAGGAACGCGGTCATGAAGGGCACCATGACGATGGACGTATTTTCGAGAAAACATGTCGCAGATGCGCCGATGGACCGGATGCTCAGCATTTCGCACGTCATGACAAGGAAGTAGACGACAGAGACTGCGGCACTCTTTTTTACAGTCCGCAGCGTGACTTTTTTGCGAAAACCCGGAACGACGGCTGCGACAAGGAAAAATGCGATCAGATACCGCAGCGCAAGGATGTTGAACATTCCGAGGCTGTCAAGCCCCAGTCTGCTGAAGACGAAGGATGTGCTTCGCAGAAGGATGATAAAAACCATGAGGAGTTCGGCTCTTTTTTCGGTCATGATGAGTATTCCTTTCCGTGGATGGAATTCCTGCCGGGATGCCCGTCAGAAGGAACGGACGGGTTTCCGATGGCATTTCGTGAGGATGTGTACTGCAGGGAATATTTCACTTTCTTGACAGAAAGATAGCACAGGAATATATTTGAGTAAATCGAGATAAAATCAAGATTGCCTTGATAAAATATCAAGTTAAAGGTCGGAGGCCGGTATGGATACGGAGAAGTGCAGAGTTTTTCTGAAAGTGCTGGAGGTCGGCAGTCTCACGGGGGCTGCGGAAATGCTGGGGTATACGGTGTCAGGCGTCAGCCGGCTTGTCGCCTCCATGGAGAAGGAGGCCGGGACGCCGCTTCTGATTCGGAACCGGGACGGAGTAAAAGCGACCGCGGAGTGCGGAATGCTGCTGCAGAGCATCCGTGAGATGGCATACTGGGGCGAACGGTTTGAACACAGGGTGCGGTCGATTCACGGGATCGAAACCGGACTTGTCGTTGCGGGGAGCAGTTATGACGCGTATTATCCGTGGCTTACCAGGCTGATCTCCGGATTCTCGGCACTGCATCCCGGCATTGAGATGCGGATTCTCGAGGGAACCAGCAGCGAGCTGTCGGAAAAAGTGGATAACCATGAAGGGGATTTCTGTATCTGTTCCGAGCGAAAGGGACATCACCGTTTCGTGCCGCTTGTGGAGGATGAGCTGGTCGCGATTGTGCCGCGGTCAAATCCCGCGTCGGAATGGAAGGAATTTCCGATCTTTCAGTTTGAAAAAGAACCTTTCATCGACATTTATCCGGGAAAAGAGACGGACAATTCAAGGACTTTTGAAAAGTATCATATTCAGCCGAATGTGTGCTACAGCACAATGGACCGTTTTGCCGGCTATTCGATGGCAGAGGCAGGACTTGGCGTCTGCATGGAAAACAGGCTGATTGCGCGCAGACACGGGAGCGAGGTGGCGGTGCTGTCACTGAAGCCGAGGCAGACGGTGCGGATCGGCGTGGTGTATCCGGAAAAAGATGTGATTTCGCCGGCGGCGGAAGCATTTGTCCGGTATGCGCTGGAAGAGACGGAGCGGCCGGAACTCTGAAAAGGAAGGGATGGAGATGGATCGCAATATGGAAAAAAAGACAGATACAAAAATGCTGCTGGAGTTCACAGACAGCTATCGGGAGCAGACATTTTACCGCGGGGGATCATTTATCCGGATGGATTTTTCCGGTATCCGCGGAACCGACAGTTATCTGGATGAAATGGCGCGGGAGGAGATCCTGAACCGGATCCGGCCGTACGGCGCGGAAGGAATCCATTTTTTTGACTCCGGCAATTATCATTATATGAGCCGCCTGTTTACCGGGATGATCGATGAGGATTATATTCTGGTGGATTTCGACCATCACACGGATATGCAGATTCCGGCGTTCGGTCTGGAGCTTCTGAGCTGCGGGAGCTGGCTCCGCCATGCGCTCATGGAGGAACCGCACCTGAAAAAGGTTCTTCTGATCGGGCCGCCGGCGGAAATGATCCGGGAGACGGCGCAGGACCTGACAGAGGAATTCGGAGACCGGATCGTGACGATACCGGAAGAAGAGATTGGGGCCGCACAGGCCGGGGAGAGCGGACCGCTGATGGAAAAACTCCGGCGGCTGTTCACTGGAAACGCGCTTCCGGTTTATTTTTCAGTGGATAAGGATGTCTTTTCGGTGGATATTCTCCGGACAAACTGGGATCAGGGAATTTTAGGAGAGGATCTCTTTTTTGAGATTCTCCGGATTTGCGCAGGATATGAAATGCGGGGCGGATGCTCACAGACAGAGAGCGAGGGGGCAAACCGCCGGATCATCGGCATGGATGTATGCGGGGAGTTCCCCGCTTTTGCCGGCGGTGATGCGGAAGCCGCGGAAGAAAATGACCGGATGAACGGGAAGCTTGCGGAACTGAAACTTCGATGAACCGATGATTCCGGCATTTCTTTGCGGCTGTACAGGATTCTATTCAGACTGGTTACAGAACGGTCACCACAACCTGGTTCGGGAGGCAGACGATCAGCTCGCCGCTCTGAGAGATCCAGCCGGTGTGGACGCAGACCTTGTCCGGACAGGTGGATTCCGTGATGGCCGCTTTTCCGTCCTTGATGATGAAATGGACGTGGCCGTTGATGCATTTGATCTCAAATTCCGTGTCCTGATCCAGCGGATAACGGCCGTAACGGGAACCGTCCACCTGAACCTCCACCGTTTTGGTTTCCTTCTTCTGAAACGCACCGGTTCCGAAACCGTAGACCGTCCAGGAGAGGGCGGAGATGAGAAGAACGGCGGCAAGCAAAAGAAGCGTGTTTTTTTTCTGTCGGTTCATCTTCATTTCTTTTCCTCCGGAAGGTCTACCTGCTCGACAAGATCCTTTGCGCCGTCCGTGTAGTGAACGACATAGTCATCGGTCAGGAAATATCCGTAAACTCCGTCCATCCGGTTGATGAGTTCCATTCCGCGCTCCAGCCCCATGGAAAAGCAGGTGGTGCTGAGGGCGTCGCCGTCGACGGAACGGTCGGAGACGATGGTCACATTGATCAGACCGTTGTCGTACGGATATCCGGACTTCGGATTCAGAATGTGGTGATAGTTTTTGCCGTCCACAAAGAAATTCCGTTCATATACGCCGGAGGAAACGACCGACTGATCTTTGATCCGCAGCGCGGCAAAGGTCTCACTCCGGTCCGCGAACGGTTTCTGGAGGCCGATCTTAAACGGATCGTTTCCTTTCTGACCGATGCAGAGGACATTTCCTCCTAGGTTGATGATGGCACTTCCCACACCCTGTGCGGTCAGATCATCTTTCAGCCGGTCGGCAATATATCCCTTGGCGATGGAACCGAGATCGATGGTCGTATCCGGCGACAGGAATGTGAGATGATTTCCCTCCAGACGGATGTTACGGTAATCCACTTTGGATACGGCTTCCCGGATCTCCCCGTCAGCCGGAAGATCCTTTCGGCCGCCGGAGAAATTCCACAGGGAAGACAGCGGTTCAACGGTCACATCATAGTCGCCGTCGGAAACCTCCGAGTAACGAATCGCCTCCGCAAGGAGATCCGCCGTGTCGTCGGAGAGATCAAATTCGGTCTGATCCGCGGTCCGGTGATTCAGGCGGTAAACCTCGCTGGTCTCGATCGTGGTGGAAAAAATGTCTTCGTAGTGTTTGATCTTCCGGAAGCAGTTTTTGAGGATTTCCTCGTCCTCCGAGTCATAGAGCGTCACCGTGACAAAGGTGTCCAGCATGAACTGCGAGCTGCTGATCGGTTCCTTCGGCGCGGAAGAACAGCCGGAGAGCGCGGATACCGCAAGGATCAGCGCGGCAGCGGCGCCGATCAGAATACGCCGGTAAGCGGATGCGGAAGTCTGAAAGTTGACGTTCAAACCTTCTTTGGCGGACCGGATATGAGTTCCGGAAAAGAAAAAATGAAAAAATAATTGCAGAATCTTCATGATACTCCTGATAAAAATGCGGTTGATATTTCAGTGGGTTCCATTTATCATATGTCTGACAGAACCAATAGGCAATGAGGGATTTTGCCGCTCACAGGCCGTCTGATAATCCTATCATTTCAGTATAACAGGGTCAAGGAGAAAAGATGCGCAGATCTTCAACAGCAAAAGAAGTGGCGTTGTGCGGACTGATGATCGCTGCGGCATTTATATTCAGTTACGTAGAGTCAATGATACCGATCAATCTCGGTGTGCCGGGAGTAAAAGCAGGACTTGCGAATCTGGTTACGATCGTAAGTCTTTTCCTTTTGGGAGCAAAACGGACGGCTGCCATTACGCTGATCCGCGTGGCTCTGGTCGGTTTTACCTTTGGAAGTCTTTCGATGATGATGTACGGCATGGCCGGAGCAGTGCTTAGTTTTACGGTCATGGTGCTTCTCCGGAAAACCGATTTTCTCGGGATTGAGGGGATCAGTATCTCGGGCGGCATTGCACATAATGTCGGACAGCTGGCGGTGGCGGCGATGGTGCTGGAGAGCGGAAGGATTTTTTATTACCTTCCGATCCTTCTGATTGCGGGCGCGATTGCGGGACTTGTGATCGGTGTTGCGGGAGCGCTGATGATTGTCCGGCTCCGGCCGCTGATTGACAAAGACCGGATATCATAATATTATAAATACATATAGTATTAGTAGGATATATTCAAAACAATCAAAGGAGAATTCATATATGAAGATTTCGACGAAGGGAAGATATGCGCTTCGAATGCTGCTGGATCTGGCAGAGCATCGGAATGAAGGCTTTATCGCGCTGAAGGATATTGCGGAGCGACAGGATATTTCCAAAAAGTATCTGGAGCAGATCGTTCCGATTCTGAACAAGTCGGATATCCTGGTCTCCAACCGCGGATTTCAGGGCGGTTATCAGCTTGCGCAGGAACCGGACCGGATCACGGTGGGGGAGATCCTGCGTCTGACCGAGGGAAGTCTTGCGCCGGTTGCGTGTCTGGCGACCAATGTGGTCAACTGTTCGAGAAGCGATTTCTGTGAGACGCTCCCGGTGTGGAAGGGTCTGAATGATGTGATCAATCAGTATCTGGACGGGATTACGCTGGCGGACATCGTCGACCAGTATCACAGCGCCGAAACCGATAATTATGTGATCTGATGCGGAAAATACCAAAAAAAGAGTGAAAATCATCGGAATCCGGACCGGAAAACAGGGGAAGGATTCCAATACGGGCGATGAATACAGTGTCCGATGTAAGGGCAACAATATAGAAAACGGTGATGAGTTTTCGGAAATTCCAATGCGATTCCGGAAGTTCATCACCGTTTTTTGACTATGTTATCGTGATAAAGCCGGTTTCGGATTCGGAATTCTGTCAGAATGCTGAACGGAAGTCAGTGAATCGAGATTCAGCGCCTCAGGATTCAGCGGACCGGGACTCGGCGGACTGGGATTCGGCGCCTCATGATTCAGCGGACTGGGAGTCAACGAACCCGGATTCGGCGGAACGGTATTTTGCCGGGACATGAAAATGCGCAGGCACCGCTTTTTGCGGCGTCTGCGCGTGAGCAAAGTGTATCCTGTTTCTTATGCCTCAAAGAGAGGAGTGGAAAGATAACGGTCACCGGTGTCCGGAAGAAGAGCGACAATGGTCTTACCCTTATTTTCCGGTCTCTTTGCAAGCTCGGCAGCGGCAAAGAGTGCGGCACCGGATGAGATGCCGACCAGAATTCCCTCGGTGTGCGCGATGTCCTTTCCGGCAGCGAAAGCATCGTCATTTTCAACCGGAATGATCTCATCATAGATTTCGGTATCCAGCGTGTCCGGAACAAATCCGGCACCGATTCCCTGAATCTTGTGCGGACCTGCGGTGCCTTGGGAGAGAACCGGAGAACCGGCCGGCTCAACCGCAACGATCTTCACGTTCGGATTCTGCTCTTTAAGGTACTTTCCGGTTCCGGAGATGGTACCGCCGGTTCCGACGCCGGCAACAAAGATATCCACGGCGCCGTCGGTATCCTTCCAGATTTCCGGTCCGGTGGTGTCATAATGCGCCTGCGGATTGGCCGGGTTGGTGAACTGGCCCGGAATGAAGCTGTTCGGTGTCGCTGCGGCAAGTTCTTCCGCCTTGGCGATGGCACCCTTCATGCCCTTGGAACCGTCGGTCAGCACGAGTTCTGCGCCGTAAGCCTTGAGGAGAGCTCTCCGCTCCACACTCATGGTCTCCGGCATGGTGATGATGAGGCGGTAGCCCTTGGCAGCTGCGACAGCAGCGAGGCCGATGCCGGTATTGCCGCTGGTCGGCTCGATGATAACAGAGCCTTCTTTCAGAACTCCGCGCTTTTCCGCATCTTCGATCAGCGCCTTGCCGATACGGTCCTTCACGCTTCCGGCCGGGTTGAAGTATTCCAGCTTGACCAGAAGTTTTGCGTTCAGTTCATGAGAAGCCTCAAAGTTCTTCAGTTCTACGAGCGGTGTATTTCCGACAAGTTCTGTGATGCTATTGTAAATCGCCATGGTCAGGTCCTCCTTGAAAAGATAGATGAAACAATCAATACACTTAAAACATATTGGTTTACTTGGCATTATAATACCGTCGGTTTTATAATTTGTCAACAGGGAAATTGTGCCGGAGCGGAAAGTGTGGTAAACTGAATCCGTTCTGAACAGAAAAGGGGTACGTACACATGGTGACAAGAGAACTCACTCTTCGTAATCCGGACGGGCTCCATATTCACCCGTCACGCATGCTGGTGGAACTGGTGAAGAGCCATCGGTGCAGCTGCAGGATGGAATTCAAAGGAAGAGATGTCCGCATGGACTGCGTGGTATCGCTGGTATCGCAGGATATCCGCTGCGGAGATCCGTTTCTTCTGATCTGCGACGGTGACGACGAGATGGAAGCGCTGGAATCGATTACGGAGGCCGTGGAAAGCGGTTTGGGTGATCGAATCGACGTTCTGTCGATGTAACAGACAATTAAAGAAATTGCAGAGTAGAAATGAAGGCGCAAAGTGCCGAACGGACGGGGAGTTGCCGTTCGGACGAAGATGCCGGCCATGGTTCCGATTCAAGGGGAAAATGCGGTAAACGTGTTGGATCCCGTTTTTCCGGGGGAAGGAGATCCCGGAGGATGGAGCGGAACGGCGAAGAGAGCATCGCGACCTTGATTTCGCATCCCGCTGCTTACAGGAGAAACCTCCTCATGCGGCGGCTGTCGTTTTTGAAGGAGGTTTTTCTTATGAAAAAAACGTTTGCAGCCTATCGTTTATCCTTGAAAGAGTTTCGAAGGGTCCGGGTCATCACGGCGACGGCCATGCTGATGGCCGCTTCGATTGTCCTCGGATATTTTACGCTGGACATCGGACCGTATCTGAAGATCGGTTTCAGCACACTGGTCAATCAGATCGTCGCTCTGTTGTTCGGCCCCGTTGTCGGTGCGGTCTATAACGGACTGCTGGATGTCATCAAATATTTCATCAAGCCGACCGGGCCGTTCTTCCCGGGATTTACGGTATCGGCGATGATTTCGGGACTGATCTATGGGACGGTGTTTTACCGGAAAAAGATTTCGTTTCGAAGGATTCTGGCTGCGGAATTCGCCGTATGTCTTCTGGTAAATGTGCTTCTCGGGACATATTGGCTTTCGCTGCTCTACGGAAAAGGTTTTCTCGCCCTTCTTCCGATGCGGGCGCTGAAGAATCTGATTCAGTGCCCGGTCAATGCGGTTCTGTTCCGGCTGCTTGCCGGACGGATGGAGGCGCTTGGCCTGTTCCGTACGTTCCGAGGTGAGGAGACAGGTGCCAGGGCGTAAGAGGCCGGAATACGGATCCGGAGTTCTGGCAGCGGGATCCGGGAGAACGGGAGTGGTTAAAATCCGGGATTCGGGAAAACGGGAGCTGCTGAAATCCGGAATTCAGAAAATCGGGAGCTGCTGAAATCCGGAATTCAGAAAATCGGGAGTTGCTGAAATCCGGGAATCGGAAAACCGGGAGCTGCTGAAATCCGGGGATCGGGAAAATTTGTGATGCGGGAAGATTTGTGCTACAATAATAGAATTGATTTAAAGACAGATAATACAGAGAGGATTATTTATGGCAGATAAGTATAATGAACACGGCAGAAAAATCCCGCAGCCGGATCCGAAGAATTTCCTGGCACCCCTTGCACCGGAGAGTTCGGTCAAGAAGGTAATCGGAATTGTCAGCGGAAAGGGCGGTGTCGGAAAATCTCTCGTGACATCCCTGATGGCATGCAAGATGAGACAGCGCGGATACAATGTGGGCATTCTGGATGCGGATATCACCGGACCGTCGATTCCGAAGAGTTTCGGAATCACGGGACAGCTGACGGTTGCAAATGAGAAACTTCTGGTTCCGAGAGAGTCGGAGACCGGAATTCACATCATTTCCGCCAATCTGGTTCTGGAGAAGGAGACCGAACCGGTGATCTGGAGAGGACCGGTCGTTTCCGGCGTGATCAAACAGTTCTGGAGCGAGGCGCTCTGGCAGGATATTGACTACATGTTTGTCGATATGCCGCCGGGCACGGGCGACGTTCCGCTGACGGTATTCCAGTCACTTCCGCTTGCGGGAATCATCATTGTGACTTCGCCGCAGGAACTGGTATCCATGATCGTCGCAAAAGCAGTCAATATGGCAAAGAAGATGAATGTTCCGATCCTCGGTGTGGTGGAGAACATGAGCTATCTGGAGTGTCCGCACTGCGGAGAAAAGATTCCGGTATTCGGTGAGAGCCATCTGGATGAGACCGCAGCGGAGTACGGTGTGAACATTCTGGCAAGAATGCCGATGAACGTGGAAACCGCGAAGATGGTCGATCAGGGTAAAGTGGAATACGTGGAGGCACCGTGGCTGGACAATGCCGCGGACTGCGTAGAAAAAGCTTGATACGGAGATAATCAGAATGAATGCGAATCCGAATCCGAATGGAGAACTCAGCCAGATTGCGATCAATGCGCCGGCCGAGTTTGAGGTTCCGGAGCTGCTTGCCGATCATCCGCAGCAGTTCCGTGAGAGTATGATGCGATATACATGTGCGATCCGGGAGGTAAAGACCAAACTGGAGGTTCTCAACGATGATCTGTCGGTGCGAAATTCCAGAAACCCGATCGAAATGATGAAGACCCGCGTAAAGAAACCGGAAAGCATCATCGAGAAGCTTCAGCGCCGGGGACTTCCGGTTACGATTGAATCGATGGAACGGAATCTGGACGATGTGGCGGGCGTCCGCGTGGTGTGCTCATTTATCGACGATATCTATGATATCAGCCGTATGCTGGCACATCAGGATGACATTAAGGTTATTGCGGTGAAGGATTATATCCGGTCTCCGAAGGAGAACGGATATCGAAGCTATCACATGATCGTGGAGATCCCGGTCTTTTTTGCGGACCGGAAGCGTGATATGCGTGTGGAAGTGCAGATTCGTACAATCGCGATGGATTTCTGGGCAAGTCTGGAGCATCAGCTGAAATACAAGAAGCAGATGTCACCGGAGGATGCGCAGGAAATGGAAAATGATCTTCGGGAATGCGCCGAGACCATTGCCCAGACGGACTGGAGAATGGTGGATATCCGTCGCAAGATCGAAGACAAGGGGATTCTGTGAGAATCCCCCTGAATGATCAGAAAAGATACATCGACAGGGTTTCCGTGACGCGGAACCCTGTTTTTTTATACAGATTGACCGCCGGTTCCGCGTCTTCCTCCACATGAAGCCAGAGGTGATCCACATGGCGGGACGCAAGATCGCGGAGAACCATGCGGAGCGCGGTTTCGCCGAGGTGCTTTCCGCGAAGCTTCGGCCTTACCTCAAAATTGAAGAAGCAGGCTCCCGTGCCCTGCGGAGTGAGATCTGCCCGGCAGAAGGCAGCGTCCGGAACGATGACGGGACCTTTCAGCGCAAACTGATAGAAGAGCTGGGAGGGTTCTTCCCGGGAAACGGTCATAAAGAGCGGCGGAACCTCATAATCCGTCGGATCCGACATGAATTTTTGCGGTGCCGGAAGATTCAGATCCATGCGGAACGAATCCGCAAGCTTCTCCGGATTGAGAGATTCCACGGCAAGCCGGGTGATGCGGTCGTCCGGACGGACACAGAAAAAGAAGTTTGTGTCGTTATACTCCGGATGGGAATACAGCTCGTCGATCATGGCGGAGAACAGACCGCGGCGCCGGTGTTCCGGGGATGTCATCATTTTTATCTCACAGGAGTCCGGATCAAGGCGGTACAGACCGAGCGCGGCGATAATCTCGTCATCTTCGGAGCCAAAGAAAAAAAGGCATTCCGGAACTTCCTTCGGCCAGGGAAGCATATCGGGATCTTCCGTATGGCAGATCTGACAGAGCCATTCCAGCGCTTTGAGTTCTTTGCGCGTGGCGGAAAATTCGGCGCGGGTTTTGAGAGAATAGACGGTATCGGACATAGGGACTCCTTTCTGCTGCCTGCGGATTTTGCTTTCTGAATATGAGTATAACACGCAGCGGCGCATCCTCATAGTTTTGGTTGAGTAAGGATATTTGACGTGATAGAATATCATCGAGGAGAATCTGCGGTTTTGTACCCGGAAGACCGGGATGAGATGACGGTGAGCGGGACGGAACGCAGGCTGGTTAGTGGAGTTATGATGAATCTGTATGAAGCGATCGGGGTTCGGAGATCTGTTCGTAAGTATCGCAGAAAGATGATCACCGACAGTATGCGGGAGAGAATCCTGCGGTATTTTGATGAGACTCTTCGCCTGGATGATACGATCCCGGTGGAAGCCGAGATTCTGGACAATACGGAACGCAATGCTCCGGTTCGCGGTCTGATCCGGACAGAGGCACCGTACTTTCTGGCGGTCTGGTCCGGAGAAAAGGAGGGATATGCCGAGAATGCCGGCTATATCCTCGAACAGGTTGCGCTTTATCTGGAGTGCCACGGACTCGGGAGCTGTTTTTTCGGCCTGCTTCATCCGGTGATGAAAGACCGCGGCGGAAAAAGATTCGTCATGCTTCTCGGATTCGGGTATCCCGAAGGAAGACTGACCAGAGACAGTCTCCGGGCAGATCGAATTCCTCTCAGAAAACTCTGTCTTTTTCGAAATGATCCGCCGGACCCTGTCCGGAAGGTTCTTCTCGCGGCAAGACTTGCCCCGTCAGCCCTCAATTTCCAGCCATGGAGATTTGCGGTGAACGGGAGCTGCGTCCATATTCTGGAAGAAAACAATCTGGAGACAAAACTTGTCGGAAAGACCATGACGGAAGTCAGTATGGGAATCATGCTTGCGCATATGATGATCGCAGCGGATGAAATGTGGCTTTCCATGGACATGAAAAAAGACGAAGCGTCCGCGCTTCGCCTGGATCTCCGCGGACTGAAGATGAAGAATCTCCGGTATGTCCGGACGATTCTCTTCCGGCAGGAGGAAGAGAGACTGCCGGAGGAAAATGCGCCGGATAAACAGATACCGGAAGAAAAGCCGGCAGAGGAAAGAATTCCGGATAAACAGATGCCGGAAGAAAAGCCGGCGGAGGAAAAGACGCCGGGGAAAAACGAAGATATATAATTGCAGGAAAGGATGTACATTATGATCCAGAAACTTATGCAGAGAATTGCCGAGACGAAAGCACCGATCTGTGTCGGACTTGATCCGATGCTCAGCTATATCCCGGAGCATATTCTGAAGGCGGCATTTGAGCAGTACGGAGAGACGCCGGAAGGCGCTGCAGAGGCAGTATGGCAGTACAACAAAGCCATCGTGGATGCGGTCTGTGACCTGATCCCGTCCGTAAAGCCGCAGATCGCGATGTATGAGCAGTTCGGCATCCACGGTCTGATGGCATATGAGAAAACCGTCAACTACTGCAGGGAAAAAGGACTGATCGTCATCGGCGATATCAAGAGAGGCGATATCGGTTCCACCTCGACCGCATACGCCATCGGTCACCTCGGCGAAGTCAAGATCGGATCGAAGGCATACCGTGGATTTGACACGGATTTTGTGACTGTCAATCCGTATCTCGGCACCGACGGTGTGAAGCCGTTTGTCGATGTCTGCAATGAATATGACAGAGGTATATTTGTTCTGGTCAAGACATCCAACCCGTCCAGCGGCGAGTTCCAGGACCGACTGATCGACGGAAGACCGTTATATGAGCATGTGGCCGAGAAGGTCAACGAGTGGGGCGAGTCCTCCATGGACGGAGATTACAGCAACGTCGGCGCGGTAGTCGGCGCAACCTATCCGGAGATGATCCGTGATCTTCGGAAAATGATGCCGAAAACATGCTTCCTGGTTCCGGGTTACGGTGCACAGGGCGGCACGGCAGAAGATCTGAAATACTGCTTCGACAAGGACGGCCTCGGTGCCGTGGTCAATTCCTCCAGAGGAATTATCACCGCGTACAAGAAGGAGCAGTATGCATCTTTCGGAGCGGAGCATTTTGCGGACGCATCCAGACAGGCAGTCATCGACATGATTTCGGATATTCAGGGGGTTCTGTAATGGCAAAAGTCAGAGAAACCGGAACCGTGATCCGTCAGGAGATGCTCACACCCGGAATGTTCAGTATGTGGATCCGCACAAAAGCCGGAAAAGATTCGGTTCCGGGACAGTTTGCGGCTCTGTATTCCAAAGACAGCGCAAGACTTCTTCCGCGGCCTTTCGGCATCTGTGATGTCGCAGAGGACGGGGAGAGCCTCCGGATCGTCTATCGTGTGGCCGGCGCGGGAACGGAAGAGTTTTCCCGCTATCAGTCGGGAGATTCCGTGGAGATTATGGGACCGCTCGGCAACGGCTTTCCGCTTTCGGAGAAAAAAGCACTGGTAATTGCCGGCGGAAGCGGCGTTCCGCCGATTCTGAACCTCGCAAAGCATTATCCGGGCAGCTGCACGGCAGTTCTCGGATACCGCGACCGGAATGCATTTCTGGCAGATGATTTCAAGGGATTTTCCGACGTTTATCTCGCGACGGAGGACGGCAGCCTTGGAACAAAGGGCAATGTCCTCGATGCCATTCGCGAAAACGGACTGACGGCAGACGTGATCTACGCCTGCGGGCCGACTCCGATGCTTCGCGCGCTGAAGGCATACGCGAAAGAAAAGGGAATTCCGTGCTACATTTCCCTGGAAGAAAAGATGGCCTGCGGAATCGGCGCCTGTCTCGCCTGTGTCTGCAGGACAAAGGAGATTGACGGACACAGCAATGTCCATAACACGAGAATCTGCGCGGACGGACCGGTATTTGACGCCGAGGAGGTAGAGTTATGAGAAATCTTTCGGTAGAGCTTGCCGGTGTGACGCTGAAAAATCCGGTTATGACCGCATCGGGAACCTTCGGCTCCGGAGCCGAGTTCAGTGAATTTGTCGATCTGAACAGGCTCGGCGCGGTAGTGACAAAGGGCGTGGCGGCCGTTCCGTGGCCGGGAAATCCGACCCCTCGCATCGCTGAAGTATACGGCGGAATGCTGAATGCGATCGGCCTTCAGAACCCTGGATATGATGTCTTTGCCAAACGCGATATCCCGTTCCTCAGACAGTTTGACACGAAGATCATCGTGAATGTCTGCGGACACACGGAGGAGGAATACCTCGAAGTGGTGGAAAAGCTTTCCGACGCGCCGGTGGATATGCTCGAAATCAACATTTCCTGCCCGAATGTCAAGGCGGGCGGAATCACCTTCGGTACCGTTCCGCATGTGGCGGAGGATATCACAAAGAAGATCAAGAAAATCGCGAAGCAGCCGGTGATTATGAAGCTGACGCCCAATGTCACCGACATCCGTGAGATGGCTAAAGCGGTGGAGGCAGGCGGCGCCGATGCGGTGTCTCTGATCAACACGCTGACCGGTATGAAGATCGACATCAACCGCAGAACCTTTGCCCTGGCGAATAAGACCGGAGGAATGTCCGGCCCGGCGATCAAGCCGGTGGCGGTGCGGATGGTCTACGAGACCGCTCAGACAGTAAAGATTCCGATCATTGGAATGGGCGGAATTATGAATGCGGACGACGCGATCGAGTTCATTCTGGCCGGCGCGACAGCCGTATCCGTCGGAACCGCGAATTTCCACGATCCGAAGACCACCGAAAAGATCGTTGCCGGAATCGAGGCATATATGGAAAAATATGATGTACAGGATATTCGGGAACTGATCGGTGCTGTTCAAGAGTAAATGACAGAGAGCATGCGGCAGAAAGCAGGCCGCTGAAATAGGCGGCAGGAGTAAGCGGCAGAAAGCAGGCCGCTGAAATAGGCAGCAGGAGTAAGCGGCAGAAAGCAGGCAACTGAAATAAACATCCGGGTATTAACAGGAAGGAAGAGCAATGGATAACTACAAAGAGCAGTTTATTGAATTTATGGTCGAGAGCAATGTTCTGAAATTCGGTGATTTCACGCTGAAGAGCGGCAGAAAGTCCCCGTTCTTCATGAACGCCGGCGCTTATGTTACCGGTTCGCAGCTGATGAAGCTCGGCGAATTCTATGCGAAAGCCATTCACGATACCTACGGTCTGGATTTTGATGTTCTGTTCGGGCCGGCCTACAAGGGCATCCCGCTTTCGGTTGCCACTGCGATGGCGATCAGCAGACTCTACGGAAAAGACGTCCGTTACTGTTCCAACCGCAAGGAAGTGAAGGATCACGGCGATACCGGCATTCTTCTCGGAAGCAAGCTTCAGGACGGAGACCGCGTGGTTATCATCGAGGATGTCACCACCTCCGGAAAATCCATCGAGGAGACCTTCCCGATCATCACCGGACAGGCGAAGATTGAGGTCAAGGGACTGATTGTTTCTCTGAACCGCATGGAGCGCGGCAAGGGAACGAAATGTGCGCTGGATGAGATCAAAGATCTCTACGGTTTCCCGACTGCGGCGATCGTTACCATGAAGGATGTGGTGGGTCGGCTCTACAACCGTGAGTGCATGGGCAAAGTTGTGATCGACGATACCATGAAGGCAGCAATTGACCGTTACTATGAGCAGTATGGCGCGGAAGCGTAATCCAAACGAATCAGAAAGGAATGATATTCATGGATAAGATGGAAAAAGTATATAAGACGATGGAAGGCGCAGGCATCACCGGCATTGTCGTCGGTTCGATCGTAATCGCAGTCGGCGTGACCTGCGGCATTCTCTCCATTATCAGCGGATCCCTGCTTCTCAAGAGAAAGAAGCATATCACATTCTGAGTATGATCAAGAAAAGAGAACTACACCAGAGGATCAGCTGGGCACTGTTTTTTGCCTATCTGATCCTTCTGGTGTATATCATGTTTTTCTCGGACGCGCTTGGTCGGGGGCCGCACGAGGATTATTCCTATAATCTTGTTCCGCTGCGGGAAATCCGACGGTTCTATGAGTACAGGAAAACACTCGGCTTCAGCGCATTTTTCCTGAATACCTACGGCAATGTCATCTGCTTTCTGCCGTTTGGATTTATTCTGCCGATCATCACGAAAATCGGGGAAAGCTGTTTTACAACGGTTCTCTTAAGTTTTATGCTCAGCCTCTCCATTGAAACGACGCAGCTGGCCTTCAAGGTCGGCAGTTTTGATGTGGATGACATGATTCTGAATGTTCTCGGAGGACTGATCGGATATATCGCGGTATATATTCTGAAGATGCTGCTTGGCATTCGGAGAAGAGCGGCGGGCCGTAAGGAAAGGCGTGACAATGTTTAAAAAGAATACGCTACGGCGGGGAAGAGACAACCGGATCTCGTATATCCGCGTGAAGATGGCGGAGAACGGATATTTCAGTCTTGGGACCGCAGCGGCGGCGCTGGTATTCGCGGTGACCGGCATGACGGTCAGCGTGAAGAATCAGGGAAATACACCGGCCTGGGCGGTTTCTGTCTGTTTCACGAGTCTGGTATTTTCCGTGGCTGCCCTGTTCTGGGGCTGGCGCGCGCTGAAGGAAAAAGACAAGAATTATATTATGGCAAAAATCGGCATCGCAGTGGGCGGTGTGCTGGCGATTTTCTGGATTCTGCTCAGCCTTGTGGGACTGAGACTGTAGAAAAAAGGGCCGGAAGAAGAATGGCCGGAAAGAGACCGGCTGAAAGAAGAACGGCCGGAAAGAGACTGGCTGAAAGAAGAACGGCCGGAAAGAGATCGGCTGAAAGAAGAACGGCCGGAAAGAGATCGGCTGAAAGAAGATCGGCCGGAAAGAGAATGGCCGGAAGAAGAACGGGAAAGGACAGAATGAGAAAAAGATTTTACGATTTGATTCGCGAGGACAATGAAGCCGTACAGGAGAGAGAGCAGCTCGCTGCGGGACGAATCCGTGAGATTGCAGAGCAGGAACATTTTCCGGGAAATGAGACCCGGGGGAGTCTCTTCCGGCGGACCGCGGAGCTTCTTCTGATGGCAGAACAGATTGCAGACCGGACGGCTTCCGGAGAAATTGAGACCATGCCGGAAGCGGAGCTGGCGGAGTGGAACCGGAGATTATACGAGGATATTCTGCCGGAGAACTACGACGTCAGTATGGCCAATCCGGACTATACGCAGAAGGTGTTCGGTGAGGAACTCGGGAAAGAGATGGCGTTCTTTGCGGCGGAGATGCGGAGTGCAATTCCGTACGCGTTTGAGAACCGCCGTATGGATCTGACCATCCTGATGGAGCTCTTTATTGAAGTCTGCAATTCTGTCATGGATCCGGAGAGCGGGATCACGGACGAAAAGCGGATTTCAAACGTCCGGAATATCTTTTATTATTTTGAGTTTGACTACTGTGACCGTTTTGTGCCGGAACGCCTCCGGGAGACGTTGGACCCGGATGCGGATTTTGCAAAGAAGATCATCATGGAGAGCGATCTGAACGATCTGTCTTATCTCTACCGGTTCGGAGAATATGTCTCGGAGACGGAGATCGAGACCGCGAAGTACCTGAATTCCCTGCCGGAAGAAAAGGTGCGCCGGATGGCGGATTACTGGTCGGACGGCTTCGCGAGAGGATTTGAAGTATCCCATCGCTCCTTTAAAGAAAAGAAGACCGTCATGCTCCGGTGGCATCTGGGATTCGAGCGGATCGTCCGCTATGCGGTGGAAAATTTCCGGGCCCTCGGCCTGGAACCGATCATCCCGAGAGCGTCCTTCGGATCCATGAACCGGGCGGCTTCGGGAACGAACGGCTTTTACGGCACGCCGGCAAACCGCCAGTATATGTACGATCACCGGTCGGATGACGCGGAGTGGCTGGATAAGGCGGTGAAAGAGCGAAAGCTGGAAGTGATGCGGGGAGCCTATGAAGAGCTGAAGGATCTTGCAGCCGTCTATGCCGGACCGGCCGTGATGGAGACCTTCGGTGAGGACGGATTTGATCCGGTCATTAAAGAAAGCGCATGGACATACAGCGAACGGCAGAAAAAACTGCGGACCCGCAGCGCCAGCGAAGTCCGGATGCTGCAGAATCAGTTCATTCCGGAGGAAACCACCAGCTTTACCATCATCGCCTGGCCGATCCCGGAGATCGGAAAAGACCGCGGCGGCTTGGAGTTTTACAGCAGAGTTTTCGACGAGACCATCGCGATCAACACGCTGAATCATGAACTCTACCGTGGCGTTCAGCAGAAAATCATCGACTGCCTCGACGAGGCGTCCTACGTTCTGGTAAAGGGCAAAGACGGCAATGAGACGGATCTTAGGATCGAACTTCACCCGCTGGCAGACCGCAAAACACAGTCCGGTTTTGAGAACTGTCTGGCGGACGTCAACATTCCTCTGGGAGAAGTCTTCACCTCGCCGGTCCTGAAGGGGACCTCCGGCCTTCTTCACGTCGGAAAGGTGTACATCGACGAGTTCCAGTTCCGGGATCTCCGGATCCGTGTGGAGGACGGAAAAGCCGTGGAATATTCCTGCGGGAATTTTGAGACGGAGAAAGAGGGACATGACCTTGTGGAGCGCGTGATCATGAAGGATCACGATGTGCTTCCGATGGGAGAATTCGCTATCGGAACCAACACGACAGCCTACGCCGTGTCCGTAAAATACGGCATTGAGGACAAGTTCCCGATCCTCATCGCGGAGAAGACGGGACCGCATTTTGCCTTCGGCGATACCTGCTACAGTTACATGGAAGATGTGAAAGTCCTGAATCCGGACGGCAGGGAAATGATCGCGAAGGACAATGAGATCTCCTCGCTTCGCACATCCGAACCGGAAAAAGCATATTTCGGCTGCCATACAGATATTACGCTTCCGTATCCGGAACTCGGCCTTCTCACCGCGGTCCGCGCGGACGGGACAAAGACCGATATCCTACGGGACGGAAGATTTGTGCTCCCGGGAACAGAACTCCTGAATGAGGCGCTGGATCAGCTGAAGTGAGCATGGAAGAAATGGATAAGAAAACACGAAATGAAGCGATCGATGAGCTTACGCTTGCCCTTATATATCTGACAAGATTCTCAGATGGAGCGGATCAGCGTTGCTCCGGATCTGTTCTATGTTGCGATAGAAAAAGAAAGCGGGAAGATGGCGGGATTTCTTGACGGCATTGCAACGGATGAGATGGTTTTTCGGGATGAATTCTTTACGGATGCATCCCTGCATAACCCGAAGGGGCGGAATATCATGCTGTTGGGACTGGATGTGCTGCCGGAATTCCGAAAGATTGGCCTGGCAAGAGAAATCGTATGGAATTATTGCCGCAGGGAGGAAAAAAAGGAAAGGAAGCGGCTGGTTCTTACCTGCAACGAAAAAAGGTAAAAATGTACCGGAAGTTCGGTTTCCGTGATCTTGGAGAATCCGCATCCGAATGGGGCGGCGAAAAATGGCATGAGATGGATATTTTCCTGAATTGGTGATGTTCGGAATGTCTCAAAATTTATCATACAGGTATTTCCCATAACGGCGGACGTAGGGGAAATACCTGTTTTTCTTTCATAGGAAATTTCTCTGAAATTCCCTATGAAAGAAAAATGCTCCGCGAGGATGGGGGAGCCGAAGTCCGCTTGCGGACTTTATTCCGAGTGGAAAGACAGGAAATCGTATAGCAGGATTATCAGAAGGAACAGACCGAGACATATTAAGACATACAAAACATAAAACGAATAGAAAGATATAAAAGCCATATATTACATATAATACATAAAATGAGGTAGAATACAGATTTGACAGAAATGCAGATTTTGCGATATGTTTCATAGTGAGGGAAATGACATCAAACTATCTGAAAAATAGGCTTCATAATAGAGTAAATGCCCACCATACGCAAGGAAACTGCCTAGCATTCCTCTTTGCCCATTTCGATAGTAGAACCCCGGCAAATCCAGAGGGAGAACATATATCGGAAATAGCGGATACATATTTTTGCATAGATATTTCCACGTCCATTTGGGGGAAAGAAATGAGCGAAATCAACCACATCAAACTTGACATCATAGAATAACACTCCTATTTTTTTTAAAAACGCCTCAAAACGAGGCGCTTTTCACTATACTCGTCCGCATGGACTGTATATATGCTGTGATTTCCGGAGAAATGAAGGGATCGCGTATGCCCACTATACCATAATGATATAAGTCCTTTAATAAAGCTCGATAGTTCTGAGATTTGATGTACGCCGTTTAACCATTTCTCTCAATAAAAAAGATAGGATTCTTCGCTTTCGTATCCGGCATCCGCTACGATTTCCCGGTATTTGAATGACAAATGTTGTTCCATATCTTTAAGAAATGGAATCAGCGTACGGACATCGGTTGGATGTGAACTCAGGATTTCAAGTTTGATGGTTTTGCAAAAACGCTAACGTTAAACGTGAAGCTTTTGCTGATTTTGAAAATTATCACGCGGCGCAAATGCAACGCAAAAAAATACGTTGCATTTGCGCCGCTTTTATCATAATATAAAGTTGCGATGAGTAGAGGGGGGATTATTTAATGAAGGAAACAAGAACACTGGAATATAAATCAGAAGTGACGAATTCGTTTTTAAAAACAGTGAGTGCTTTTTCTAATTTTGGGACTGGAAAAATATTGTTTGGAGTTGCCGATGATGGAGCGATTCTTGGTATAAATGATCCGGAACAGAAATGTCTCGACATTGAAAACAAAATCAATGATTCAATTTCGCCTAAGCCGGATTATGCCCTTTCAATTAATCGATTAAATAATGTTATAACGTTAGAAGTAAATGAGGGAAGATATAAGCCATATTTTTACAAAGGAAAAGCATATCGAAGAAGTGATACTGCTTCTGTTGAGGTTGATCAGATTGAATTAAAGCGTCTTACGCTTGAGGGAAACAACTTATACTTTGAATCTTTGGCTAATGATGCTAAGGATATAACTTTTGATGAGCTTGAGAAAAGTCTTATTGATAAGTTAGGAGTAACAGAAGTTAATGACGATACGCTTAGGACTTTAGGTTTATATACAAAAGAGGGGCGGCTGAATAATGCAGCTTCACTATTAGCCGATAAAAATGATTTTTCCGGAATTGATGTTGCACGTTTTGGTAACTCTATTGATGAAATACTCGATCGAGAAAGTTTTATTCATATGTCGGTAATCACGCAGTATGATAAGGCTCTTGCTATGTATAGAAGATACTATCAATATGAGCAGATTAAAGGTGCTGATAGAGTTTTAATTGAAAAGGTTCCTGAAAAAGCATTTCGTGAGGCAGTTGCAAATGCATTAGTGCATAGAACATGGGATATAAATGCAAATATTAGAATATCGATGTATGACGATAGGATCGAGATTGCTTCACCAGGTGGATTGCCAAGTGGAATTAGCGAGGATGAATATTTGCATGGTAATATTTCGACATTAAGAAATCCTGTATTAGGAAACATTTTCTTTAGATTACATTATATTGAAATGTTTGGCACCGGAATAAAGCGAATTGTGGATGCATACAAAGATTGCCCAATAAAGCCGCGATTCGAAATAAAAGATAATTCAATTACGGTCACGCTTCCTGTATTATCTGCAACAATGTCGGTTACATCAGATGAAAATAAATTGATAGAGTTGTTGAACCGTGAAATGCGTTATAGTAGCAGTGAAATAGCAGAAAAACTTAATTGGAGTAAAGACAAAACTGTTAGAAATTTGAATAATCTGATGGATGCCGGCTATGTTATAAAATATGGAACTGGTAGGGGCACGAAATATTCAAAAAAGTAAATGCTGACTCGAATCTCCTGCCTGTGCGTGATCGCAGGGACAGGAGATTTTTTCTTTTGAGCGTGACATTCTGTGTCATGCATTATCGATACATAGGACAGAGACGTAAACAATTGCTATATTGATTCGAATTATGACAAATCATGACAAATTATGAATAGTTATGAAAGGGGACATTCTATGAAATGAGATCATGAGAACTATTGCTGTAGTAAAAATATCGTAAATGGAAAAGAATCCCCGATTATAGTATAATTTAACGGGTTTATTATGAATACTTTAAGGAGATAAAAATATCATGAAAATATTATCGGTGGGAATTCCGTGCTACAACTCGGCAGAGTACATGAGACATTGTATCGAATCCCTCCTGCCGGCAGGAGACGAGATTGAGATCCTGATCGTGGACGACGGTTCACAGAAGGACAACACGCTGGAGATTGCGCAGGAGTATGAGAGAAATTATCCGGGAATCTGCCGTGCGATTCATCAGGAAAACGGCGGACACGGAGAGGCCGTCAACACGGGACTGAAGAACGCGACCGGCGTATTCTACAAGGTTGTGGACAGCGATGACTGGGTTGATCACGATTCGCTGATGAAGGTGATGGATACGCTTCGCCGCTTCGTGCAGCAGAATCAGACACTGGATATGCTGATCTGCAATTTCGTCTACGAGAAGCAGGGCGCGGCCCGCAAGAAGGTTATGAATTACCGCTCCGCCTTCCCGATCGAGCAGCTCTTTACCTGGGAAGACGTCAAGCATTTCCATCTGGGACAGTATATCCTGATGCATTCGGTGATCTACCGCGTGCAGATGCTGCGCGAGGCTGAACTGGAGCTTCCGAAGCACACCTTCTATGTCGACAATATTTTCGTATATCAGCCGCTTCCGCATGTGAAGAGCATGTACTATCTGGATGTCAATTTCTACCGCTATTTCATCGGCCGTGATGATCAGTCCGTCAATGAGCAGGTCATGATCGGAAGAATTGACCAGCAGTATCTGGTAACCCGGCTGATGATGAGTTATTACGATGTCACAAAGGTTCAGCCGGCGAAACTCCGGAATTACATGACCCGTTATCTGGAGATCATGATGACGGTGTGCTCGATTCTGGCGATCCGCTCCGGCACTCCGGAGAACCTTCAGAAGAAAAAAGAACTGTGGCAGGAACTCCGGGAGAAAAATCTGCGCCTGTGGCTCCGCCTCCGTTGGGGATTTCTTGGACAGGGAATGAATATTCCGGGAAAGAGCGGCCGCAAAGTGTCGTCTGCGGCGTACAAAATCGCACAAAAATTCTACGGTTTTAACTAAAATTGCTTTTTGGCATTAAAGCGTTAGAATTTCTGTTTTCTTTTTCCATAAATCGTGGTAATATATGTGTTAAATCATGCAACAGCGTATTTAATAAAATTCATTACCTTTCAATTAAGGGGGAAAAGTATGAACAGTCTGAAGAACGCTTTATGCGGAATGGCCGACCGTTACAACAGTGTGAGCCTGATTGTCAGGATCGCCTGCGGACTGGTGATCGGCGCAATTCTCGCACTGGTATTTCCGAACGCATCCTGGATTTCCGAGTTCGGTACCATTTTCGTCGGCGCGCTGAAAGCGATCGCACCGGTACTGGTGTTTGTGATCGTGGCAGGTGCACTGGCGCAGGGATCATCCAAACTGGACAGAAGATTCGGGACCGTGATTTTGCTGTATCTTCTGACCACGTTTATGGCATCGGTGCTCTCGGTTTTTACGAGTGTGCTTTTTCCGGTGAAAATTGTTCTCGGCGATGCGGCAGAGTCGGAAGTGATTCCGCAGGGACTCGGTGAGGTTCTGGATACGCTTCTTCGCAACATTGTGGCAAACCCGATCGGTTCCATCGTGAACGGAAATTATATCGGAATTCTGCTCTGGGCATGCCTCTTCGGCTTTGCGATGAAGGGCATCGGCTCGCAGACAACGAAACAGTTTATGTTGGATGTCTCGGACGCGATATCGCAGATTGTCCGCTGGGTCATCAACATGGCGCCGTTCGGTATTATGGGTCTGGTGTACACCAATGTAGCCGAGAACGGTCTGGCAATCTTTACGCAGTACGGAAAACTGCTGATTCTTCTGGTGGGCACCATGCTTCTGATGGCGCTGGTTGTCTCTCCGCTGGTGGCCTTTGTCTTTATCGGAAGAAATCCGTATCCGCTGGTATTCCGGTGTCTGAAAGAGTCCGGTATCACGGCATTTTTTACCAGAAGTTCGGCAGCGAACATTCCGGTCAATATGGCACTGTGTGATCAGCTCGGTCTGGACAAGGACTTCTATTCTGTGTCCATCCCGCTGGGGGCGACGATCAACATGGACGGTGCGGCGATCACCATCACGATCATGACCCTTGCTACCTGCAATACACTCGGAATGCAGGTATCCATTCCGGCGGCCATCCTGCTCTCGCTGATGAGTGCGCTGGGTGCCTGCGGCGCTTCCGGTGTGGCCGGCGGATCGCTTCTGCTGATCCCGATGGCTTGCTCCCTGTTCGGTATCTCCAATGATATCGCGATGCAGGTGGTCGGCGTCGGATTCATCATCGGCGTGATTCAGGACTCTGTGGAGACGGCGCTGAATTCTTCCGGTGACTGCATGTTTACTGCCATCGCGGAGTTTCACGAGTGGATCAAGGAAGGAAAAGAACTTCCGGATTTCATGGGTTCTTCGAAAAAGTAAGAGGATGTTCCGGAGAAAAATCGGACAGATTCAGAACTGTTATGGTTCGGTGATATGAGAAAGAATTGAAAAAGCTGAGGTTCCCGGTCGGGGCCTCAGCTTTTCTCTTTTTTCATAGGAAATTTCTCCGAAATTCCCTATAAAAAAACGCTCCGCGAGGATGCGCACGCCGCTGTAAGGCAGCTCAGTTCTTGATCAGTGAATGAACATGGCGTCTCCGAAGGAGAAGAAGCGGTAGCGCTCGGCGATGGCTTCTTTGTACGCGTTCAGGATATGCTCTCTTCCGGCGAGCGCGGATACCAGCATCACGAGAGTGGACTGCGGAAGATGGAAGTTGGTAATCAGGCAGTCCAGAATCTTGAATTTGTATCCCGGATAGATGAAGATGCTCGTCCAGCTGCTCTTTGCATGGAGAATGCCGTTTTCATCCGCTGCGGATTCCAATGTGCGGCAGCTTGTCGTGCCGACGCAGATGATGCGTCCGCCGGCTTTCTTGACCGCGTTCACGGTGTCCGCCGCCTCCTGAGAGACGATGTAGAACTCAGAGTGCATCTGGTGCTCTTCGATGGTGTCCACCTTGACCGGGCGGAAGGTTCCGAGACCGACGTGAAGAGTGACATGGACAATCTTTACGCCCTTGTCTTCAATCCGCTGAAGAAGTTCTTTGGTAAAATGGAGTCCTGCAGTCGGAGCGGCAGCACTTCCCTCGTGTTCCGCATAGACCGTCTGATAGCGGTTTTTGTCTTTCAGCTGATGGGTGATGTACGGCGGCAGCGGCATCTGGCCGAGCTGATCCAGAATCTCCTCAAAGATTCCCTCATATTGGAACTGGATCAGGCGGTTGCCGTCCTCGATGACATCCACAACGGTTCCCTTCAGAAGACCGTCACCAAATGAGATCACGGTGCCCGGCTTACATTTCTTCCCCGGTTTTACCAGCGTCTCCCAGATGTCGTCTTTTTTACGGGTGAGAAGGAGAACCTCGATGTGGGCGCCGGTGTCTTCCTTTACACCGTGGAGACGCGCCGGGATAACCTTGGTGTCGTTGATGACCAGTGCATCGCCCGGATTCAGATAATCGATGATGTCATGGAAAATTTTGTGCTCGGTTTTTCCGGTATCCTTATCCAGAACCAGAAGACGGGAAGAAGCGCGGTCTTCCAGCGGATCCTGTGCGATCAGTTCCTGGGGAAGATCGTAATCAAAATCTTTAACGTTCATGATTTGCCTTTCTGTCAATGTATCATGTGTCGGGGAACATCCCTGATATTTCCCCTGACGCAAATGCCTTCGGCGGATCTTGGCATCCGCTGCGGTAAAAACAGTGTTTGAGCGGTTTCCGTACCGGTTTGACACCGGTTGGATTTGCAAATGAATATTATACCGTATTTTATTTGTCCGGTAAACAGAAAACTTACTCTTGCGAAGAATACCATTTGATGGTATTATACTTGTGATGCGCCTGTAGCTCAGTGGATAGAGCAGTGGCCTCCGGAGCCGCGTGCGTAGGTTCGATTCCTATCAGGCGCATGAATAGAGATCCCGTGGAGATTGATTCTCCAGGGGATTTTTTTTTGTGGGAGTCATCGGGAGTTTCCGATGACTCCCACAAAAAAACGCTCCGCGGGGATGCGCACGCCGCAGCAGAGAAGATGTCACCTTGCGGTGACCAGCGGCGGACTTTGTCCTTTTGCTAAAAGAAAAAAGCATGAAGAGTCGGATCGGCTTATATAACCGGGCGGGTATGACGAATAATAATCATTATGAGAATGCGATCAGCCGGGAAATGTTCAGCGCTGCGCATGAAAGATATGTGACCTCATTGGACAGGAGAAGTTTTTATGAAGAGATTATGCAGACAGAAAAAGAATGGTTTTACGCTCGCTGAGCTTCTGATCGTTGTTGCGATCATTGCCGTGCTGGTATCGATCAGCGTGCCGATTTTTTCAAAAGTTCTGAGAAAATCACGCCTCGCTGCAAATCAGGCCAATGCAAGAGCCGCTTATGCGGCAGCCATGGTGTGGTACATGGAGAATTCCAACACGGATCAGCAGATTTATAAGGATGCGGGGACCTTTGACGCATCCACCGGCGTGTTTACGCCCGGTGTCATCTCCACCACCAATCCCAATGCACCGCAGTTTGATGATACCAATATCGATAACTGGACGGTAGATACCCCGTCGCGTCCGGCGTATGACAAGAAGAGAGCCGGAGATATTGTCTACAAAAAGTGGGATATCTACTGGAATTCGTCGTTCAATGGAACCATTGATGCTTTTGTGGCATCGGAGTAAAGAATAGAGGCAATACAGGAATGAAAGAAACATCGGCAAAATCACTCCAGGATTTTATTCTGGAAAGCCGGATCTGGCTGAATCATTATCTGAGCGGTATTCTGAGAATGATCATTCTGACCGGTCCTGCGATTGCGCTCGGAATCCGGGCAGGCATCTTCCGGAATGCCACGTACCGGACCTGTCTGAATATCTCAGGGATGGTTGCCGTCCTGGCGTTCATTCATTATTTTCTTGCGCGGCGCTTTCCGAAATCCAGGGCGACAAGTTTTTTCTCGCTGACAGCTTTGGATATCATCATCGTATATATGTCGCTCCATCAGGTAGATATTCTTCTTACCTGGTTTTTTGTGCCGCTGATGGGCGTGCTGTTCTGTGATGAGGTGATTTATTTTTATGCGGTTGCGGTAAACTATGTGTTTATGACCGGTGCCACATGGGCAGGCACATCGCTCTATTACACAAGATCTGATTTTGAATCGGTCCGGGGATATTTTTTTAACGTCATGGGCGGATTCACAATCGAAATGCTGATTATGACAGCGCTGGGGTACATCATAATCAGACTTGCCAAGGACAATTTTGCAAAGCTTTTTCAGCAGAATGAGATGATTCAGTCCCAGAAACAGAACGAACAGGAGAAAATGAAGGTCCTGGATTCGATGGCGGGAATCTATGACAATGTCAATCTGATCGATTTTACGGATAATACGGAAATGTCGCTCCGGGATCCGGAACAGAAAAAGATCGGAATCGATATGCGGTCACAGACACATACACAGATGAGTCAGAGGATTAAGGAGCATGTCATGCCGGAGCAGATGGATGATTTCCTGTCCTTTACCAATATCACTACGGTCAGAGAACGCCTGACCGGCAAAAAAATCATCAGCGGTGACTTTGTGGACATTGACAGGGGCTGGTTCCGGGCGCAGTACATCACGGTAGATGCGAAAACGGACTCGGCACCGGACGTTGTGATTTACACGACGCGAAATGTGAATGAAGAAAAGAAGAGAGAGCAGACGCTGATCCGGATTACCATGACGGATGAAATGACCAGACTTCACAACCGCAGGTGTTATGAGAGAGATCTGGATAAACTGCGGAGGAAACCGCTGGAGGATGATTTTGTCATCTTTGTGATCGACGTAAACGGATTAAAGACGGTAAATGACACTCTGGGACATACTGCGGGGGATGAGCTGATCAAGGGCGCCGCAGCCTGTCTGGCCATTACCGTACATAAAACCGGAAGAGTCTACCGGACCGGCGGAGATGAATTTATGGCGCTGGTTTACACGGATGATCCGGAGTGTCTGCGGAAGAAAATCCATAAAAATGCATATAAGTGGCGCGGCGTTTACTCCAGGGATATGTCGATGGCGGTCGGCTATGCCGCGGCTTCCGATTACAGGGATGCTTCTCTGGACGAGCTGGAACATTTTGCGGATGCAGATATGTATTCTGAAAAAGAACAGTATTATCAGAAGGCGGGAAAAAACAGACGCCGGATATAAGAACGGCAGAGAAGAACGCCAGAGAAGAACGCACAGAAAAACGGAAGAGAAGAACAGCAGAGATTACGGGACTCCGGTTTCAGTTGGAAACGGAGTCCCGATTTTGTGTTCCATGGAGAGCGCTTCGCATTTGCTATGGAAAAAATGCTCTCCGGAGGCTGCTGTAATAGCGAGGATACCCCTGGTCCTTCATAAGACTATGGCGGCTTCCGCAATAACGGACGTAATGCTAAGATTCAGTGGAATCTCCTTCAAAAAATGATATAATGCAGAATAGTATATTTTAGTGTAATACATTGAAAGAAAGCATAGTGATGGGATATCACGGTGAGGTGTGACATGACAAAAGAGATGGATATGGATGCGCAGGGAATGCGCCTGAATAAATACCTGAGCGCGGTCGGCTACTGTTCCCGGCGGGATGCGGACAAGCTGATCGACGAGGGCGCGGTTACCGTGGACGGTGAGCCGGCGACACTGGGGACACGTGTGCGGAACGGGCAGACGGTTGCGGTGAACGGAAAGAACATTGAAGACAGGAAGGAGAGACCGGTCCTTCTGGCGGTCAATAAGCCGAGAGGCATCATCTGTTCAACGAAAGATGACGATCACGGCGATGTGCGTGTGCAGAATATCGTGGATTTTCTGCATTACCCGATCCGGATTTATCCGATCGGCCGTCTGGACAAAGAGAGCGACGGACTGATCCTGATGACCAACGAAGGCGATCTGGTGAACCGGATTCTCCGGGCAAGATTTATGCACGAGAAAGAGTATGTCTGCACCGTCAACCGGCCGATCGATGAGGCATTTCTGCGCGGGATGCGCGCAGGCGTCTATATTCCGGAACTGGAGACAACCACAAGACCGTGTAAGGTGACCAAGACCGGAACCCGTTCATTCCGCATCGTTCTGACACAGGGACTGAACCGTCAGATCCGGCGGATGTGCGAGCAGTTCGGATATCATGTCCGCGCGCTCAAGCGTATCCGTATTATGAATATCCGTCTCGGCGATCTGGAAAAGGGCGAGTACCGCGAGGTGGCCGGAGAAGAGCTGGAGGAGCTGATGAAGCTTCTTGATTCCCGTGATGAGGCCAGCGAGAAGGAAATGCAGATGATGTACGCCGATATCGAGAAATACGGCGATGAGGATGCATCCGGAGGACTCGGAGAGAGCGGTCACGCAAGACGTGCGGCGCGCGAAGAGCGGGAACGGTTTGCAAGAGGCGAGCGGAATTTCGGCCGAAATGACCGCGACGAGGAACGCAGAAGAAACAGCGGCCGGGACGGCGCGGCGGTCTTCCGCTCCGGAAGCAGCGGCAATGTAGTATACCGCAGCAGGAACAGCGGTTCTTCCGCAAAACCGGCGGAGAGAACGGCCGGGAAGAGAACCGGCGGAAAAGACGTGCATTTCAGCACGGCGCATAAGATCACAATTACCCGGAGAACAGGAGACGAGGATGGCAGACGCAGAAAGAACCGAGGAGACGAAGAGAATTCGTGAGCTGATCCGGATTCTGAACGAGGCCGGAAAGGCATATTATGCGGACGGCAATGAGATCATGACCAACTTCGAGTACGACAGGCTCTATGATGAGCTGACGGAACTCGAGCAGAAGACCGGCATTGTCTTTGCCAACAGTCCGACACAGAATGTGGGCTACGAGGTTGTCAGTGAACTGCCGAAAGTGCGCCATGAAAAGGCGATGCTCTCTCTATCCAAGACCAAAGATGTGGCGGAACTCGCCGCTTTTGCGGGCGATCACAAGGCTCTCCTTTCCTGGAAAATGGACGGACTCACGGTCGTTCTGACCTATGAGGACGGCAGGCTTTCCCGGGCGGTGACCCGCGGTAACGGAGAGATCGGTGAGCTGATCACCGGCAATGCGAAGACCTTTGTCAATGTGCCGCTGACCATTCCGTACCGGGGACAGCTGATCCTGCGCGGTGAGGCGGTCATCCTGTATTCGGATTTTGAGAAAATCAATGCAGCCATCGGTGATGCAGACGCAAAGTACAAGAATCCGCGCAATCTATGCAGCGGTTCCGTCCGGCAGCAGGACAGCCGGATCACCGCGCAGCGGAGTGTCCGCTTTTACGCGTTCAGTCTGGTCAGGGCGGAAGACGTCGATTTTGCAAATTCCCGGGAAAAACAGTTTGAATGGCTGAAAGATCAGGGATTTGAGGTTGTTCATTATGAAGCGGTAACCGGAGAGACGATTCCGGAGACCGTCCGGAAGTATGCGGAGATGGTTAAGACCAACGACGTACCGTCGGACGGACTGGTTCTTCTCTATGACGACATAGCCTACGGAGATTCTCTCGGAAGAACCGCAAAAGCGCCGCGCAACGCGATCGCATTCAAATGGAAGGATGAGACGGAAGAGACGAAGATCCGCTATATCGAGTGGAGTCCTTCCCGGACCGGTCTGATCAATCCGGTGGCGGTGTTTGATCCGGTTCAGCTGGAGGGAACGACCGTCAGCCGCGCCAGTGTCCACAACATCAGCATTATGGAGGAACTGGAACTCGGCGAGGGCGATACGGTCACGGTCTTTAAGGCCAACATGATCATTCCGCAGATCGCGGAGAACAAGACAAGAAGCGGAGTAAAGAATATTCCGGAGAAGTGCCCGGTCTGCGGCGGAAGGACGGAGATCCGTCAGGACGGAACCGCATCCACGCTCTGGTGCACCAACAGCGAGTGTCCGGCGAAAAAAATCAAGAGTTTTTCGCTCTTTGTCAGCAGAGATGCGCTGAACATCGGCGGTCTGTCAGAGGCAACGCTGGAAAAACTCATCGCCGCGAACTGCATTCACGAATACCGGGATATGTTCCGCTTAAAGAACCACCGCGATGAGATCATTCAGATGGAAGGGTTCGGCGAAAAATCGTTTGAGAATCTGGAGGCGGCGGTAAATAACGCCCGCCACACGCAGCTCTACCGCGTGGTATACGGACTCGGCGTCGCGGGAATCGGTCTTGCGAATGCGAAGATGCTCTGCCGTCATTTCGGAGACGACTTCGAGGCGATGCGTACCGCATCGAAGGAGCGTCTGACGGAAGTCGACGGAATCGGGGAAGTGCTGGCCGACGCATGGACAGCATATTTTGCGGATGAAGAGCACAACCGCAAGATCGATGAGCTTCTCGCGGAACTGACCATTGAGAGCGGGGAGGCTCCCGGAGACGACGTGAATCCGGAAGCGCTTGCCGGGGAGACGGTCGTCATCACCGGATCGCTGGAACATTTTTCCAACCGCAAACTCCTGCAGGAGGAGATCGAGAAGCGGGGCGGAAAGGTGACCGGCAGTGTGACGGGCAAGACCACGATCCTGGTCAACAATGATACGGCATCGACCTCGTCCAAGAATAAAAAAGCCAAGGAACTGGGCATTCCGATTCTGTCGGAGGAAGAATTCATGGCGCGGATGGGAATGCAGGCCTGAACGGCGGGAACGGTATGATTTGCCGAAAGGCGAAATCACGGACTTCGAAGAATTTACTGAAAGGCGGAATCACGGATTTCAAAGAATTTACTGAAAAGCGGAATCACGGATTTCGAAGAAGGCCGGGGATTTACAGGACGCGACTGCCGCGCTATGGCAGAGATCCGGCAGAAACACGAAGACATAAAGCAGTAGAAGGGAAGAAAAGACATGCCGATTCGAGTACAGAATGATCTTCCGGCGAAATCAATCCTGGAAGCGGAAAACATATTCATCATGGACGAGACCAGAGCGGTCAGTCAGGAAATCCGACCGCTGGAGATTCTGATTCTCAACCTGATGCCAATCAAAGAGGACACGGAAACGCAGCTTCTGCGCGCGCTCTCCAACACCCCGCTGCAGGTCAATGTCAACTTCCTGATGCTTCAGACTCACCGGTCCACGCATACGTCCTACACTCATCTGAACAAGTTTTATATTTATTTTGATGAGGCAAGACAGCACAAATACGACGGACTGATCATCACCGGCGCGCCGGTGGAAAACATGGAATTTGAGGACATCAATTACTGGGACGAGCTCAAGGAGATCATGGAGTGGTCGAAACACAATGTCACATCGACGCTTCACATCTGCTGGGGGTGCCAGGCCGGTCTCTATTATCATTACGGAATTCCGAAATATCAGCGGGAGACCAAGCTTTCCGGTGTGTACGAGCATGAAGTGCTGAACCGTAAGATTCCGCTGGTCCGCAGTCTGGACGACTATTTCTATATGCCGCATTCCCGCAATACCGAGGTTCACCGGGAAGATATCCTGAAACATCCGGATTTGCTGATTCTTGCGGAGTCGAAGGAAGCGGGCGTCGGCATTGTGATGCGCAGGGACGGAAGACAGATCTTTATTCAGGGGCATCCGGAATATGACCGCATGACGCTCTCCAACGAGTATCACCGCGATCTGAAGAAGGGCATGAATCCGTCCATTCCGGTGAACTATTTTGAACACGATGATCCGTTCTCCAAACCGATTCTGAAATGGAGAAACATGGCCAACACCTTTTACTCCAACTGGCTCAACTACTACGTATATCAGGTAACACCGTATCTGCTCGATGCGATCAACTGACCGGACGGACAGCAGACAGAACCAACAGGCAGCCGGGCCCGTCTGCCCGTGCACAGAGGACAAAACATGGCAAGTATGATAACGATCGGCGCGTTTGCGGCTACGCTGATCGCCTGCGTGGCGGCCGGCGTAAAGACGATTTACGCGCTGATGATCGGCTACGGAATCTTTTTGATTTACGGAGTATCCAGGGGATTCTCGGCGGCCGAAGTGGTGAAGATGTCCATAAAGGGCGTTCTTACAGTGAAAAATATCCTGATCGTCTTTGTGGTGATCGGCATGGTGACCGGTCTCTGGAGGGCGGCGGGAACGATCCCGGCAATTATCTGCTATGCGTCGGGGGTAATCGTTCCGGAGATATTTCTCCCGATCGCATTTCTCCTGAACTGTCTGGTCTCGTTCATGACGGGCACCAGCTTCGGTTCCGCGGCGACGATGGGCGTCATCAGCGTGACGATGGGAATTGCAATGGGAATTTCGCCGGTGCTTCTGGGCGGCGCGATGCTGTCCGGCATCATGTTCGGTGACCGGGCATCACCGGTTTCGTCCAGTGCAAATCTCGTCGCGGAACTCACAAAGACCGATCTCTATAAAAATATCGGCCTGATGATGAAGAGCGCGGCGGTTCCGTTTGTTCTGACTGTGATTATCTATTTTGTCCTCGGACAGCTGGACGGCGGTACCGGGGAAATGATGAATGTGACCGCGATTTTTGAGAACGGTTTTGTGATCCATCCGGCAGCCGTATTTCCGGCTGTTCTGGTGCTGATTCTGTCCGTATTCCGGCTTGGGACAAAACGGGTCCTGGCGGTGACGGCGGCGGTCTCATTCGTGATCGCGGTGGGGCTTCAGCACATTTCTCCGCTGGAAGCGGCAAAGATCGCGGTTTTCGGTTACCACGCGGAGAATCCGGAACTTGCAAAACTGATCGATGGCGGCGGCATCGTCTCCATGATGAGCGCGGTTCTGATTGTGGGCTTATCCTCCTCGTATTCCGGCATCTTTGACGGGACGGGGCTTCTGGACGGCATCAAGGATAAGATCGGCGGACTCGCCGGAAAACTTTCGCCGTTTGGGGCAACCTGGCTTGTGAGTATCTTTTCGTCGATGATCGCGTGCAATCAGACGCTGGCGACCATTCTGACCCATCAGCTCTGTTCGCATCTTGAGCCGGACCGGCAGAAATTTGCGATCTGGCTGGAGAATACCGCTGTTCTGATGGCGGAGCTGATTCCGTGGTCGATTGCCGGAGCGATCCCGCTTCAGGTGGTCGGAGCGCCGCCCATGGGGATGGCATTTGCGGTTTATCTCGTTCTGGTTCCCGCCTGGCAGGTAATAGAACAAATGTTTGCAAAAAGGAATAATATGTAGTATCATAACGGCACAGTCATTGCAGGATGGCTGTGCCGTTATCTGAAAAACGGAGAAAAGGTGCCGGATCCCGGATCGGGAAGCCGGGCATTGGGAGCAGCTCGGCTCCGGAATGATGGAGATGAGCCGTGACATGGTGATCGGGAAGCCTGGCACCGGAAGCGGTTCGGCTCCGGCCCTCATAGAGATAAGCCGGAGTATGGTTAAGAGATTCTGTGCGACAGAAAAGAGGCACATATGTCAGAAAGAAAATATATAAAAATCCGTGGGGCAAAGGCACACAACCTGAAGGACATTTCTCTGGACATTCCGAGAGACGAACTGGTGGTTCTGACCGGCCTTTCGGGAAGCGGTAAGTCATCGCTTGCGTTTGATACAATCTATGCGGAAGGGCAGAGGCGTTATATGGAGTCACTGTCCTCCTATGCGAGACAGTTTCTCGGACAGATGGAAAAGCCGGATGTGGAAAGTATAGAGGGACTTCCGCCGGCCATCTCCATTGACCAGAAGTCCACCAACCACAATCCGCGTTCCACCGTGGGAACGGTCACGGAGATCTACGATTATCTCCGTCTTCTTTACGCGAGAGTCGGCATTCCGCACTGTCCGAAGTGCGGACGTGAGATCCGGCGTCAGACCGTAGACGAGATGGCGGATCAGATTATGGCGCTTCCGGAGCGGACGAAGATTCAGCTTCTGGCGCCGATCGTGCGCGGAAGAAAAGGACGCCATGAGAAGGTGCTCGATCAGGCGAAGAAGAGCGGTTATGTCCGCGTCCGTGTGGATGGAAATCTCTATGATCTGAGCGAGACCATTGAGCTGGACAAGAATATCAAACATGATATCGAGATCGTGGTGGACCGTCTGATCGTGAAGGAAGGGATTGAAAAACGTCTTTCCGACTCCATTGATACCGTCATGAAGCTTTCGGACGGACTGATGATCGTTGATGTGACGGACGGCGAGCCGATGACGATGAGTCAGAATTTTTCGTGTCCGGACTGCGGGATCAGTATTGAGGAGATCGAGCCGAGAAGCTTTTCATTTAACAATCCGTTCGGTGCCTGCCCGGACTGCGTCGGCCTCGGATATAAGATGGAATTTGACGAGGATCTGATGATTCCGGACAAATCGCTTTCCATCAATCAGGGCGCAATCGCCGTGCCGGGATGGCAGTCGGTTATGGATCCGAAGAGCTGGACGGGGGCGATTCTTTCCGCTGTTGCGGAGAAATATAAATTCAGTCTGGACACGCCGTTCCGGGATTATTCCAAAAAAATCCATGACATCGTCATGTACGGAACAAACGGCGAGAAAGTCCGCTATCACTATAAGGGAAGAACCGGCGAGGGTACGTATGAAGTGGAGTATGAGGGACTGATCCGCACGTCTGAGCGCCGTTACCGCGAATATGTCGGTGAGGCCGGGAAAGCGGAGATGGAGACCTTCATGCGGATCACGCCGTGCAAGGCCTGCGGCGGACAGAGACTGAAAAAGGGCGCTCTGGCGGTTACGGTCGGAGGAAAGAATATCTATGAGGCGACACAGCTCTCCTGCGATAAGTTCCGCGGTTTTATCGATTCCCTGGAGCTGACGCCGATGCAGCAGCAGATCGGCGCACCGATTCTGAAAGAAGTCCGCTCCCGCATCTCATTTTTGATAGATGTCGGTCTGGATTATCTTTCGCTCGGGCGTTCCACCGGAACGCTGTCCGGCGGCGAAGCGCAGCGAATCCGCCTGGCGACCCAGATCGGTTCCGGACTGGTGGGAGTGGCGTATATTCTGGATGAGCCGTCCATCGGTCTTCATCAGAAGGACAATGACAAGCTTCTCGGAACCCTCCGGCATCTCCGGGATCTCGGAAACACCGTCATTGTGGTTGAACACGATGAAGATACCATGCGGGCGGCGGATTTTCTGGTGGATATCGGCCCGGGGGCCGGCGAACACGGCGGAGAAGTGGTGGCGGCCGGTTCCGTGCAGGATGTGATCGACTGCCCGAAGTCCATCACCGGAGATTATCTCAGCGGGCGGAAGTTTATTCCGGTTCCGAAAAAGCGGAGAAAGCCGACCGGATGGGTCACGGTTCACGGTGCAAGGGAGCATAATCTGAAGAACATTGACGTCTCTTTCCCGACCGGCGTGATGACCTGCGTGACCGGCGTCTCCGGCTCAGGAAAGAGCTCTCTGGTCAATGAGATTCTTCTGAAGTCGCTCTCGAGACAGCTGAATCGGGCGAGAACCATTCCGGGCGAGTTTGATTCGATCGACGGCATTGACCAGCTGGATAAAGTGATCGCCATCGATCAGTCGCCGATCGGAAGAACGCCGCGCTCCAATCCGGCGACCTACACCGGCGCGTTTGACCTGATCCGCGATCTGTTTGCGGCGTCCAGCGATGCGAAGACCAGAGGCTATGACAAGGGCCGGTTCAGTTTTAACAAAAAGGGCGGACGGTGCGAAGCCTGCGCCGGCGACGGTATCGTGAAGATCGAGATGCATTTCCTGCCGGATATCTACGTTCCGTGTGAAGTATGCGGAGGAAAACGATATAACCGCGAGACGCTGGAAGTCCGCTATAAGGGGAAGAATATCTATGATGTTCTGAATATGACAGTAGAGGAATCGCTGGATTATTTCAAGAATGTCACGAAGATCTACAACAAGGTGAAGACACTCTACGACGTCGGACTCGGATATATCCGTCTCGGACAGCCGTCGACAGAGCTGTCCGGCGGTGAAGCGCAGCGGATCAAGTTGGCTACGGAACTGGCACGCCGCGGAACCGGAAAGACCATCTATATTCTGGATGAGCCGACGACGGGACTCCATTTTGCAGATGTCCACAAGCTGGTGGATATCCTGCATGAGCTCAGCGACCGCGGCAACACCGTGATCGTCATCGAGCACAATCTGGATGTCATCAAGACTGCGGATTACATCATTGATATGGGGCCGGACGGCGGTGACCACGGAGGCACTGTGATCGCACAGGGAACGCCGGAAGAGGTGGCAAAGGTGAAGAAGTCCTATACCGGTGAGTATGTGAAGCGGTATCTGTAATCCGGTACCGGTCACCTGTTTGAAGGACATTTGGCAACAGATTCAGCGCTCCGATGGAAGGCAATTTCCAAAGAAAACTATAACCATCGGAGCCGACGATCCCACGGAGCTGCTCTCTCCGTAAGAATGCGCCGGATTGGGACAGGAATCATGTCAGCATATGCGGAGAGAAGCCTGCGCCCCAGAATTCGTGAGAAACTCTGAGGAGAGACTCAGGGGAGAGACTCTTGAACACCTGCTTGCCAATTACGGAAGTCTAACATATAATATGATGAGTCTATTTCGCGAGCAACGAGTCAGAGCCCGTGATGGTATGAGACTATGGCGACTGCCGTGATATTTGGCAGGATAATGTACGTTCGTGCGTCACGCAGGAATTATCAGGAGGAATAACCGTGGAAAAAGAAATGATCATTGTTATGGACTTCGGCGGTCAGTACAATCAGCTGATTGCCAGAAGAGTAAGAGAGTGTCATGTGTACTGTGAGGTTCACCCGAATACACTGTCACTTGAGAAAATCAGGGAAATGAACCCAAAAGGCATCATTTTCACCGGAGGTCCGAACAGTGTTTATAAAGAGGAGTCTCCGAAGTGCCCGAAGGAGATTTTTGAGCTCGGCATTCCGACACTCGGCATCTGCTACGGTCACCAGCTGACATCCCACCTTCTCGGCGGCGTTGTTGAGACGGCTCCGACCAGTGAGTACGGCAAGACCGAAATGATCGTCGATGCAGAGGATTCCATGCTGTTTGACGGCGTAAAGAAAGATTCCATCGTATGGATGAGCCATACCGATTATGTGGCAAAGATTCCGGAAGGTTTCCGCGTAACCGCTCACACCGATGTCTGCCCGGTTGCGGCCATGGAGAATCCGGAGAAGAAGTTCTACGGCATCCAGGCGCATCCAGAAGTTAATCATACCGAGGAAGGACAGAAGATCCTGTCCAACTTTGTTCACAAGATCTGTGGCTGCGGTGACAGCTGGCAGATGTCCGATTTTAAGGAGCGCACCATCGAGGAGATCCGGAACAAGATCGGAAACGGCAAGGCCCTTCTTGCTCTTTCCGGCGGCGTAGACTCTTCCGTTGCGGGCGTCCTGATGGCTCAGGCCATCGGTGAGCAGCTGACCTGCGTTTTTGTTGATCATGGACTTCTCCGCAAGGATGAGGGCGATCAGGTGGAGGCTGTTTTCGGACCGAATGGCCCGTATAAGCTGAACTTCATCCGCGTCAATGCGCAGGAGCGTTTCTATAAGAAACTTGAGGGCGTGGAGGATCCGGAGAAGAAGCGCCATATCATCGGCGAGGAGTTTATCCGCGTCTTTGAGGAAGAGGCGAAGAAGATCGGTACCGTGGACTATTTCGTTCAGGGAACCATTTACCCGGATGTGATCGAGTCCGGTCTTGGCCACAGCGCAACCATCAAGTCTCACCACAACGTCGGCGGTCTGCCGGAACACGTGGATTTCAAGGAGATCATCGAGCCGCTTCGCATGCTGTTCAAGGATGAGGTTCGCGCATTGGGCAAGGAACTTGGTATTCCGGATTATCTGGTATACCGTCAGCCGTTCCCGGGCCCGGGTCTCGGCGTCAGAATCATCGGGGCGGTAACCGCAGAGAAGGTCCGCATCGTTCAGGAGGCAGATGCGATCTACCGCGAAGAGGTGGAGAAGGCAGGCGTGAAGGGCCTTGGCCAGTATTTTGCCGCTCTGACCAACATGAGAAGCGTCGGCGTTATGGGCGACGGAAGAACCTATGATTACGCGATTGCGCTTCGCGCGGTCTGCACATCCGACTTCATGACGGCGGAGGCAGCGGAGATTCCGTGGCCGGTTCTCTCCCGCGTTGCCACCAGAGTGGTCAATGAGGTCAAGGGAGTGAACCGTGTACTGTACGATTGCACGGATAAGCCGCCGGCAACGATCGAGTTTGAATAATGGATTATCGCTGGAAACGGGCATAAATACAGGATTTTTAAATTGTCTGATTGCAAAATGGTTGCAAAAATCAGCCATTTAATAAAATGTCCTGTTTTGTCTTGTTTTGACTCGTTTTGTCTCGTCCCGTCCGACATTGGACATATACACGGGAAAAGAGCAGTGATACTATTAATATAGAAAAGCAAAGGCATTTAAGATGCGTGAGAAGAATTGATTTTCTTCCCACGCATTTTTTTATGCCTATTTTTGCATAGATTTAAGAAAGTCAGAGGAGGTGGTGGAATATATGCGCGATTATGTTTGTTATTCGGTAATGATATCAATAGTAATTTAAATGAAATCGGAAAGGAGATTTTATTTATGGAAATCACAAAGACAAAACCAATGTATGTAGGCGTTGATGAAGTCTGTGCTGACTGGGGAGTATCCAGAAGTAAAGGCTATGCCATTATCAAACAACTTTCAGATCAGATGAAAACCGAGAATCCCAAACTTCTTACAATGGCAGGTAAGATTAATCGCTTTTACTAAGAAGAAGCATGCATGAAGAAATGAAGGGAGGAAAACTATGTCAGTAAGTAAAGATGAGGCTATAGGTACCTGGACGATTTACTCCAGGTACACCAATTGGCAAAATAAAACAAAAGTCCTCCATAAAAGAGGATTTAAAACAAAGCGTGAGGCACTGGAGTATGAGCGAAAGTTCCTGCTTCAGAAGTCTAAGAATCTCAATATGGGATTCACGGAATTTGTAGAGACGTATTTCGATGATATTGGGCCTAGAATCAAATACAATACCAGGCTTACCAAGGAACATGCCTTTCGTACCAAGATTATTCCATATTTTGAAGATAAGGCTCTTTCTGATATTACACCGACGGATGTGATTCAGTGGCAGAATACGATATTGCAGATGGAAGATGAGGAGGGAAAGCGTTACCAGCCAACCTATCTCAGATCAATTTCTGCGCAGCTGTCAGCTCTTTTTAATCATGCAGTAAGATATTATGGACTAAAGGATAATTCGGTAAAGATTGCTGGCTCTATGGGGTCATCCAAAGCTAAAGAAATGCTGTTTTGGACTAGAGAAGAGTATCAAACGTTCAAGGAAGCCATGAAGGAAAAGCCGGTTTCTTATTATGCTTTTGAAATATTGTACTGGTGTGGAATTCGTTGTGGAGAGTTATTGGCTCTTACCAGAGGAGACTTTGATTTGGAGAAAAAGACCTTAGCGATTAATAAGTCCTTACAGCATTTAAAGGGTGAAATCTATGTTACAGATCCGAAAACACAAAAGAGTAATCGCGTGATTGATCTGCCAGACTTTTTATGCGATGAGATGGAGGATTACTTTTCTATGCTTTATAAATGCGATGATGATACAAGACTTTTCAATGTTTCAAAATCCTATCTTCATCATGAGATGGATCGTGGTGTCAGGGAGACAGGGGTGAAGAGGATACGTATTCATGATCTAAGACATAGCCATGTGGCACATCTTATTGAGCTAGGTTTTTCTCCAGTGGAGATAGCTGATAGATTAGGCCATGAGAGCATGTCGGTTACGATGACATATTCTCATTTGTATCCATCGAAACAGCGTAAGATGGCAGATAAACTCAATCAGGATTATAAGAGAATGGAGAATTAGTCTATGAGTGATAGTAAAGAACATAGGAAAATTTACAGGCGGGATACTTTGCTAAAGAATACAAAACCGAAAAAGAAGGATGAGAAAAATCGAAAAAAGTCTGCATGTGTCAATTTTAGAGTGACGCCGGAAGAGAAAGAAATTATATTTAACAGGATCAGACTTTCAGGTCTGATGATCCAAGATTACGTAGCACAAAGCTGCATGTACAATCAGATTTCTGTTGTTGGGAATATCAAAACTTTTGATGCTATCAAAAATGAGATGAAGCTGATTGATGAACATTTGTTGACACTTAAATCTGTGGATGAACTTGAATTAGAAAAGCTGGAATGTCTGAGAATGATTCTGGAAATCTTGGATGGATTCTATAAAAATTGTGATTCCTAGAAATATAGCAAAGCGTAATAAAGCTCGTTTAAGAGCGCAGCCAGATTTGAAAAATCTGTTTTATGGGGATTGGGGAAAATTTCCCCAACGAGCAAAATTGTACAAGAGTACACTGCTCGCGAATTTGGATAAGGTAGTGAAGGTGGTGCTGGCCTCTGGTATCTTAGTGATGCTGGAGGCCTCTTTTTTTATTTGCATCATTTAGAATTTCAATATCATTATTTGTGTGAAGTTGTGAGAAGATGCTGTTATTGAAGAGTTTTCACGCAGATTGAAATATTCAATTTTGAATTGATGAAAGCTGACTGCTCTGTTATAATTATATTTGTGGTGAAATGCCTCAAAATCGAGGTTTGTAAGCAAACATGAAAGGTAAAAAGTTATGGCAATTCGTTATAACAAACTGTGGAAACTCCTGATTGATAAAGACATGATGAAAAAGGATCTCAGAATTAAATCAGGAATCACTACAAATGCGTTGGCTAAATTAGGAAAAAATGAGCATATAAGTACGCAAGTTTTAGAAAAAATCTGTAAAACGCTTAATTGTAATATAGAAGACGTCTGTGAATTTGTTAATGATGAAGAGGGGGCTGGCAAAAATGAGTCCTGAAGCGAAAGCAAGAGAGAAAATTGATAAGAAGCTTGTTACGTCCGGATGGATTATCCAGGATATGAAGAGGTTAAACCTTACTGCAGGTATAGGCGTGGCTGTTAGAGAATTCCCTACCAGTACAGGCCCGGTGGACTATGCTCTTTTTGTAGAAGGAACTCCTGTGGGTGTGGTCGAAGCCAAGAAGACAGAAGCTGGAGAAAACATAACAGTTGTTGAAGGCCAGTCGGCCAGATATGCCAACAGTACCTTTAAATGGGTACAGCAGGATTATCAGATTCGATTTGCTTATGAAGCTACAGATAAGCTTGTAAGGTTTACAGATTACAAAGATATCAAGTATCGCTCCAGAACAGTTTTTTCATTTCATAGACCAGAGACTTTGAAGACTCTTCTGGCAGCGCAGGATACCGTTAGAAATAATATGAAACATTTTCCGGAACTTGATACCAACGGATTCAGAAAGTGTCAGATTAACGCTATTAATAACCTAGATAAGTCATTTGCGGATAACAGACCAAAGGCATTGGTTCAGATGGCAACAGGCGCGGGAAAAACCTTTACAGCTATTACAGCTGCGTATCGGTTACTTAAGTATGCCAAGATTAACAGAATCCTTTTCCTTGTTGATACAAAGAGTCTGGGTGAACAGGCAGAAAGAGAATTCCTTGCTTACACACCTAATGATGATTCCAGAAATTTTTCACAGCTCTATGGTGTGAGACGGTTAAAGAACTCTTACATTCCTAATGACATTCAGATATGTGTTAGTACAATTCAGAGAATGTACTCCATACTGAAGGGGGAGGAACTTGATGAAGGTGCAGAAGAAGTACCTTTTGATGAATATGTAACAGCGGAATCAAAAGTACCGAAGGAAGTGGTCTATAACGAGAAGTATCCCCCTGAGTTTTTTGATGTCATTATTGTTGATGAATGTCATAGATCTATATATAACGTGTGGAGCCAGGTGTTGACATATTTTGATGCGTTTATTATAGGTCTAACAGCTACTCCAGATAAGAGAACATTTGCATTCTTTAATGAAAATATTGTAAGTGAGTATCCAAGAGAGCAGGCTATTGTTGATGGTGTCAATGTCGGGGAAGATATATTCCTGATCGAGACAGATATTACTAAGAATGGTGCCAAAATAATGAAGCGCTTGATTGAGTATAGGGACAGACTGTCTCGAGAGATGCGCTGGCAGCAAATGGATGAGGATGAAGATTATTCAGGAAGCAAAAAGGGAAAACTTGATAAAGAGGTTGTGAATCCAAGCCAGATTAGAGCTGTCATTCATGAATTTAAGGAAAACTTGTTTACAAACTTGTTTCCACATAGAAAAGAAGTGCCTAAGACACTGATATTTGCAAAGACGGACAGTCATGCAGACGATATCATCCAGATTGTTAGAGAAGAGTTTGGTGAAGGTAATGAGTTCTGTAAGAAGATTACTTATCAGGCAGATAATCCTGAATCTGTGCTTAGCGCATTCAGGAATGATTACTATCCGCGTATTGCTGTAACTGTAGATATGATTGCTACAGGTACAGATGTCAAGCCTATTGAATGTCTGATATTTATGCGTGATGTAAGAAGCAGAAATTATTTTGAACAGATGAAGGGCAGAGGCACCAGAACGTTAAAGGCTGATGACCTTCAGAAGGTTACTCCGTCCGCTACCGGTAATAAAGATCACTTTGTAATAGTTGATGCTGTAGGTGTTACTTCATCTAAAAAAACTGATACGAGACCGCTTGAAAGAAAGCCAACTGTGTCTATGAAGGAACTTATGATGAATGTGGCTCTTGGTGCCAAAGATGAAGATACGCTTACTTCATTGGCTAATAGAGTAATCCGTCTGAATGCACAGATGACAGTTTCCGAACAGAAGAATTTTGCCAAAGTAGTTGGAGAGTCTGCCGGAATTGTTGCAGAGAAATTGTTGAATGCCTTTGATGTAGATGTAATTCATGATAGGGCAGTTCTGACAACAGGCAAAGATGAGCCTGATGAGAAAGAACTCGAAGAGGCTAAGAGAGAACTGATAAAAGAAGCTACAGAGCCTTTTCATAATCCGGATGTCAGAGAATATATTGAGAACGTTCGCAGAAGTCATGATCAGATTATAGATGATGAAAACATTGACCATGTTTTATTCTCGGGATTCGATACGCAAAAGGCTAATAATGCCGACAATGTGATCAAGTCCTTTCATGAGTTTATTGAAGAGAATAAGAATGATATTATAGCTCTTCGTATTATCTATAATCAGACATACAAAGATAGACCGATGGCGATAGAAGGCCTTAAAGCTTTATATGAAAAGCTTCAATCCAAGGGTATAACTGTAGAACGTTTGTGGGATTCCTATGCAATGAAGAAGCCTGATAAGGTCAAGAAAGGTACGCTGGGTCAGATTACGGACTTGATTGCCTTGATCAGATTTGAGATGGGATACACAGATAATCTGTCACCATTTGCGGATAAGGTAAATTATAACTTCATGCAATGGACATTCCGCAAGAATACCGGTGCTGTTCACTTCACGGAAGAGCAGATGGAGTGGCTGAGGCTTATTAAGGATCACATAATTGCATCGCTGAGCATATTGCCAGAGGATCTAGATCTTACACCATTTGATAAACATGGTGGATTGGCGGCTTTTTATGATGCCTTTGGTGATCAGTATGAAGAAATATTAAATGAGATGAATATAGAGTTAGTAGCTTAAGGATGGAATATACATGAATAATAGATGGAAATATGTACCCTTAGTCGAAGCGGTTAACATATGTGATAGTTTACGAAAACCGTTAAATAGTAAAGAGAGAAGCAAACGAATTGAGGGGAAGAGCGTTAACGAGCTATATCCATATTATGGAGCTACAGGCCAGGTTGGATATATAGATGATTACATTACAGACGGAGAGTATGTTCTTTTGGGCGAAGATGGTGCACCATTTTTGGATGCATTTGCTTCCAAGGCATATATTGTTTCAGGGAAAACATGGGTTAATAACCATGCTCATATCCTTCAAGTTAAGGGAGATAGTAAATTTCTTTGCTACTATTTGAATAGTTTCAACTACAAAGGATACGTTTCGGGAACTACCAGATTGAAGTTAACACAGACACAAATGAAACAGATTCCAGTACCCGTGCCACCACTTGATGAGCAACAACGTATTGTCTTTAGCATTGAGGAACTTTTCTCCTCGCTTGATAATGTGGTCGATACCTTAAACAAAACAAAGGAACAGTTGGCGGTATATAGACAGGCAGTGTTGAAAGAAGCGTTTTCAAGCATTAAGCATTTTGAAACAATTAGGAATGCATCTGAATTTGTAACTAGCGGATCAAGAGGGTGGGCGAAGTATTATGCTGACAAAGGAGCGTTATTTATAAGGATTGGTAATCTTACTAGAACATCTATTGATATTAAGCTAGAAGACAGGCAATACGTGAATTTGCCAGAAAAAGCAGAGGGCAAGAGATCACGCCTACAACCAGGCGATGTACTTGTATCAATAACTGCAGACTTAGGAAGCATTGGTTTGGTTACAAACAAGATACAAGAAGCGTATGTTAATCAGCATATTGCAATGATTCGTTTTAAGAATCCAGAGCAGAGTGAGATGTATGCTTGGTTTTTAAGAAGTGAATTAGGACAAAAGGATTTATTAAAGAATAAACGTGGAGCTGGGAAGCTTGGCCTTGGATTAGATGATATTCGAGATTCAAGGGTGCCGAATATTTCAGATGCGGAAGCTAAACGAATAGTTGATAGCATAGAAGAACGCTTTTCTGTATGTGATTCAATTCAACTGACAGTTGATGAAGCTTTACAACATGCAGAAGCAATGCGTCAAAGTATTCTAAAGGAAGCATTTGAAGGGAGACTGTAATGGCGTATTTTCAAATGGATAAGAATCTTCGTAAAGAATTAAGAACGGAGGAGGACTTCATAAAATATGCCGAATCTGCTTATAAAAGTGCAAAAGAATATATGCAGGCATCTATGATACTTTTGCCACATTTGATTGAGTGTAGTATTCCGATGATTTCTAATGCAGCTTTTACGTGTGAATTGTTTCTGAAGGTGATTTTGACATACACACATACAGTTAAAAATGAGAAGCAACTTCGAGAGCATAATTTATATAAACTTTTTAACAGAATTGAAGATAAAAGTATACAGGAAAGAATACGCAAGGATACTTTAGAAGAACAATTTGATCTAACGTTGAAGGAGATTGGAAAGGCTTTTGAGGTTTCTAGGTATGTCCATGAATATAAGGAAATGACATGTGATGTAAAGTTCATATATATGCTAATGAATTCTTTGCATAATGAATGTTTGAAACTGATGAAGGAGAAGAATGATGAGTGAAAATACATCCGCTATAGTATCTAAGGTATGGGGCCTTTGTAACCCTCTTAGAGACGATGGTGTTTCATATGGAGATTATCTTGAACAGCTGACATATCTTATATTTCTTAAGATGTCAGATGAATATTCAAAACCACCATATAGAAGAGAGACAAGGATTCCCGTGGGATATACCTGGTCTGATATGAATACCCTTAAGGGAGCAGAACTAGAGACTCAGTATAAGAATACACTTGAAAAACTGGGTGAACAAAAAGGAATCCTTGGTCAAATTTTTAAGGGTGCAGTAAACAAGATTAGTAATGTAGCAATTCTTTATAGAGTAGTTCAGATGATTGATGGCGAAAAATGGGTAGCTATGTCATCTGATGTCAAAGGTGAAATCTATGAAGGATTGCTTCAGAAAAATGCTGAAGATATTAAGAGTGGTGCAGGTCAATATTTCACACCGAGATCTCTGATTCAGGCAATGGTGGAGTGTATGCGCCCTGAGCCAGGAAAGACTATTGCAGATCCATGTTGTGGAAGTGGTGGATTTTTTCTTGCAGCACAGGCTTATCTTGCAGATCCAAAGAACTATACACTTGACCGTGAGCAGAAGGAGTTTCTTAAGAATGAGACATTCCACGGTAACGAGATTGTAGCAGCTACATTTAAGACAGCACTTATGAATTTATACCTTCATAATATTGGAGATATATACGGAGAAATTCCGGTAACTCTTGGCGATGCATTATTATCAGACCCAGGTTATCGCGTAGATTATGTTCTGACAAATCCTCCTTTTGGTAAGAAGTCATCTATTACATTTACTAACGAGAATGATGAGACAGAGGAAGAAGATCTTGTATATAATCGACAGGATTTCTGGACTACAAGCTCAAATAAGCAGCTGAACTTTGTGCAGCATATCAATACTATTTTGAAAGCAACTGGTAAGGCAGCAGTTGTTGTACCTGATAATGTCCTTTTTGAAGGTGGAGCCGGAGAAATAGTCAGAAAGAAACTGCTTGAGACAACAGACCTGCATACAATATTAAGATTGCCTACAGGCATTTTCTATAAGCCTGGTGTTAAAGCTAACGTTATATTCTTTGATAAGAAACCAGCTTGCCCTGAGATGCAGACAAAAGAAGTATGGATTTATGACTTCAGAACCAATGTGCATTTTACGTTGAAACAGCATCCGATGAATTACGCTGATCTGCAGGACTTTATTAAATGTTATAATCCTGAGAATCGTTATGAGCGTCACGAAACCTGGTCGGAAGAGAATCCAGATGGACGTTGGCGCAAGTATAAGATCGATGACATTTTAGAAAGAGATAAGACGAGCCTTGATATCTTTTGGATCAAGGATAAATCGCTTGCTGATCTTGACAATTTGCCATCACCAGATGAGTTGGCTGGCGATATTATTGAGAACCTGCAGAGCGCACTAGAAAGTTTTCAGGAACTGCAGGAACAGCTGAAGAGTAACAATGTACAAGATAAGGACTATAGCTATAACACGCCAGCTAATGTAATAATTAAAGAATTATCTGCTCGTTATAATGTGTCGCTTGTTAAAGCTGATACATTTGAAAAACAGTTAGAAAAGATAGGTTTTTTAGAGATTACTGTTGGAGATGAACTATTCCATTCAAGTACGCTAGAATTTTGTTATTTAACTATAAACACAAAGAATGGGTTAACTAGTAGGGATAGAAAGCCTTTTAATGTTGTTATTAACTTGAAAAATGGGATGTTTGAAGAAATAGCTTCTGCTTTTATTGGACTTGGTATTAGTGGTGCAGAATGGGCTACATCTGACAATAAACTCGTTTCTGTTGCGTCAATATTAGGGGCAGTATTTAGTGCACTATCATTAACTAAGATTAACTTTTCCGAGAATGAAACAGCAATTCTTCTTGCGTTGCAGAACGGTAGTCAGACAGAGGATGAATGTTTGCAAACAACAAACGATATTTTACGAGATTATCACTATGATGAACTTTCAGAAGACGCATTCATGCGTGCAGTGAACAATTTATATAATTGCAGATGCATATCGATTACTGAAGGAATTATATTTTTAAATGAAAAAATAAAATCATAGTTTGTGGTAGTTGTTTATAAAAAAGGTATACGGGAGAAGAAGACTACAATTGAGAGCTATTAATTTGTATGCACTAACTAGAAATGTTGAACCAGAAATCTTGCCATTATTCGAAAAGAATATTTCATGGAGAGAAGAAAAGTTAAGAATTCGAGAAAGTGAAATAGCATTAATAAGAATTATTGTTGCAAATTTAATGCTTTTTCATGCAAGCAAAGACTGCTTTGATGATTGGTTTTATTCTTTTACAATTCCACAGATATCTAAAGAATTTGATCTTTTGAAAATTGGAAAGAATGGGATAACTGTAAATGTTGAATTAAAAGAACAGGTAGTTGAAGAAGAAAGAATAATAAAACAGCTGAAGCAGAACAGATATTATTTATCAAATGTGGCTACTACAATTTACAGTTATACATATATGCAAGTGGATAATACACACTATAAGATTTTAAAACTTGTAAATGATTCATTAGTCGAAACTACATTCGAGGATATTATAGGGAACTTACATGAAGTAGAAAATCCATATACAGAGGATATTGAAAAGCATTTTCGACCAAAGGATTACCTTATATCGCCAATAAATACTCCTAAGAAATTTCTGGATGGAGAGTATTTTTTGACGAATCAGCAGGAATCTATAAAAAAAAGTATTCTTGAGGGATTATTGGACGGTGACAAGCTTTGGGGCATACGTGGAAGCGCAGGGACTGGGAAAACACTATTGTTATATGATATGGCGAGATTCTTATCTAACGATAGGCGAGTTTGTATTATACATTCTGGTATTTTGGCTGAAGGGCATAAAATCATAGATGAACAGCTAGCTGACTTGTCTATTATAGAAGCAAAGTCAGCATTAAAGGAGACATTAGAACAGTTTGATTTTATTTGTGTGGATGAGACACAAAGATTATATGCCTCAACACTGGCTAGTATTTTGGAACTTTATAATGAAGGAATAATTGAGGGGTGTATTTTTTCTTATGATTTTGCGCAATGCTTGTCGAAAAAAGAAATTCGTAGAAATAATCCGCAAAAGTTAAGAAATATAGATGGCTTTCAGGAGATGAAATTATCGGATCGAATTAGAACAAATAAGGTTATTTTTTCATTTATCAGAACAATGCTTAGATTGACAGAAGTTCCGCGGAAACCCATGAATTATGACTGCATAGATATCATGTATGCGAATGATATAACTGAGTCTGACAAGTTGCTAAGGTTATACAAGAATAAAGGCTATACGTTTATTACATTTACGCCTTCACAATTTGTTTCTAATGGAATAGATCATTATTCTGCTAATATTAATTCTCATCAAGTTATAGGACAAGAGTTCGATAATGTGGTTATTATTATGGATAATAATTTCAGGTATAGTGATGACGGCGATTTGGAGGGAAAAGAGCACCCCAATCCTGATTATTTGTTCCCAAAACTATTCTATCAAAATATATCACGGACAAGAGAACGTCTTTGCATTATAGTTTTAAATAATCCTAAGATGTTTAGGAAGCTTTTGATGATAAAAGAAAATGAACTAGTAAGGTAGCTTTTTTGCAGAAATTAGATTGTGCAAAAGACAATTAGAATCGACATTCAGTGAAAAAATATAAATGCATCTTGAATTGTAACGCAAATCGCGTTACAATAAATAAAAAGGAGTTGATAAGTATGGAGAAAACAGCAACACTCAATTTACGAGTTAATCCTACAACGAAAAAATCAGCTGAAGATGTACTTTCACGTCTTGGAATCCCAATGTCTACAGCTATTGATATGTATTTAAAGCAAATTACGCTTACAGGAGGCATTCCGTTTAAAGTAGCATTACCGCAGGCTCTGGATGCTATTAATGCAGATCTTATGACGACTGCAGAGATTCATACAAAATTACAGGAAGGCTTTGATGATATTGAAGCAGGCCGAGTACAGGATGCAAAGTCAGCATTTGCTGCTTTTAGAGAGAGTCACAGATGAGAGAATATCCTGTAAAAATCACTGAGAAAGCACTGGCAGATATGAATGGGATATATGAATATATCGCATTGAATTTGCAATCACCGGAAAATGCTATGGGCCAGTACAACAGAATAGCTGATGCTGCGCTTGGACTTGGCTTTTTCCCAGAGAAATTCAGACTGGTAGATTTTGAACCAGAACGCTCGCAAGGACTAAGGCGCATGCTGGTAGATAACTATTCGGTATTTTATGTGTTCAAAGAAGAAGTTGTTATAGTAACAAGAGTATTATACAGTGCTTCTGATATTGAAAAGCGGTTGAAAGAAGACTATTAACTTATGGTTGCACTTTGGTTGCAAAAAGTCTTAAAAAGCAAAAGAACCGACGGAATAAACGTAAAACCACAACAACATATAGCCATAAAAGAAAATCAATCTCACTAGATGTTGATGCTTTTCTAGAGAGTGCGTTTACATGTATAAATGGGATATATGAGATATATGAGTATATTGCAGTTAAGTTATATGCGTATAGTATAGCCTTGATAGATCAGTACGATCATCAGGCGATCGTAAAGTCTATGGGAAACACACTGTCTTGTAAGCGGGATGGTGTGTTTTTTTTCGGTCTTCGACCGCACCGAAACCAAGTTCTTACAAAATGAAAATATTTCTCTTATACATAGATCAAAGGTAAACGGTAAATAGTGGGTGCTTGGTTAACAGTAAGCCATCCCACTTAGGGATGGCTGAAACAGTCTTTTACTTCGATTGTCTGCATTCTATCGGCAGTTTATCTGACCACGGAAGAAGATCTTCCAGATAGGAATTATCTTCGAACTCACCATGCTCGGGGATCTGCTCCAACAGATATTTGAAATACTCATAGGGTTTAAGGTTATTCGCTTTGGCTGTTTCCACCAGGCTGTATAGGACAGCGCTGGCTTTCGCTCCACTGATGGTATCGATCATGACCCAGTTCTTCTTGCCAATGCAGAATCCGCGGA
>NZ_JONJ01000018.1 GCF_000711825.1 [Clostridium] aminophilum DSM 10710
CGTGGGTCGGCTCCGCTTGTGCAGGCATCTGGCCGGGCTCCATCGGCTCCGATCATTTGCTTGAGGAAGCGGTCTGCCAATCGGCGATCTCTGCTTCTTAGGTGCGGGATGCATAGAGCACTTATCCGGGAGGCTTATCAGGGATGAGCACGTGGAACATCAAAAAGGCAGAGGCGTCCTCCGCAAACATGTTGATAATTGAAATACTAAATGCTTAATTGCACTACTTAATGCATAGATGAGCTTTTACTTTTGCAAATATTGGGTTAAGTAAAGGATGCGGTGGGTACCCGCATCCCCATTTAAAAAACATTAACCTGAATTATTCATGGAGGCGTTTGCTCATTCTATTTCACCTTGTTAAACAGTAATATATACATGGTATATATCTTCTTTAATTTGCCAGCTTCAAATTCTGTCCTATATAGATAATATCCGGATTGGAAATGTTATTCTTATTGAGTTCGTAAATATAGGTCCAGTCTTTTGAATCCCCATATTTTTCTTTGGCAATTTTAGAGAGTGTATCGCCTGGCTTAACTACATAAATACCGGAAGTGACATCCTTATCAGGAACTATTTCGGTAACAGAGGATAGAGCCGTTGCTGTTTCAGAAAGGTCTTTTTTAAGAGTGTCAATTTCTTCATTAGTAAGCCCTGTAGATTTTAGATATTCAGCAGCTTCTGCACTTAAATCCGCGCTGCGAAGATTTTCCACACCAAATTCATTTTTCAGAGTCTTTTCAAGATTACTGGTTAGAATACTGTTATATCTTTCATCATCCGTAGTGATTCCATAATAATTATAGAAAGTTGTCATATAATCGGCAGTCACCTCATCATAAGCAGCACCCATTAAGCATTCCAAAACAGCAACAACGAAGCCCGCTCTGTCTTTTCCCTCTGTACAATGAACAAGATATACTCCTGGATCAGAAATGAAGAATTTGAGTCCATTAGCCAGTTTTTGCTTAAAATCATCAGCTTCAAAGTCAACTCCCATATTCAGAGCTATATAATTCTGGTGTGAATAGTATGTTGTATTGATATCGGGGTATGAAGCGACTGTTTCCGGGTCATCAGCAAGATTCATTATTGTTGTAACATGAGCTTGCCTGATGGCTGCATCTGCATATATGTTCCTGTTGTATTTAGGATTAATAGGTGAAGCGGACCTGTACAATCTTCCTCTTCTGATTCCTGAAGTTGTCACTTCTCTGAAATTAGCAAACTGGGCATCAGAAAGGTTTGGATAATCGGATCTGTCTGTGGTATAGCTCAACTGATGCAAAAGATATTCGCCATAGTATCCACCTTTTGTATCCATGGAGATAGACACTTCTATCCTGTCTGTTGCACCGTCTGCAGGTTGCCATGATACAGAATTGTCAGCGGCTGTCTTTTTAGTGGCAATACCGTATGTTGTGGCAAAATCTTTCATGTTGATTGCAAGCAGGACAAACTCATCTTCCTGTCTCACAAAAATCCCTGCAGTACCTGAATCAACATCAGAATAATTGCTACATAGTGGGAGCTTCAAATTCTGGTTCAAAAAGTTCACTTTTAGTATATCTCCGAATTCATAGCCTGATGACAGAAAATCAGAACACTTAATATCAAGAACAACGTTCCCGTATTTTTGAATATTTGCAACGCTGGCAGTTGTATTAATTACTTTATTTGCTGCACTAACTTTTCTTGATGGCAGAATCACTAGAGAAAAAATGATAAGAATTACTGATAACATAGCCAGCAGTCTTTTTTTTACGTTTGCAGCGTTGCACATCTGTTTCATAGATACCTCCTGAACAATATATTTTTTCACGTGATACCAATGATATTTCCGCATACCTACATTTATTCGAGTATCATATGAGAAATATCGACATCTCCTTGTAAAAAATCATCTGTTATTTTTTGCCTCTGTGGATAAGTTTTATGACGGCTCTGAAAATTTGCTATCATTTATGCCGACAATGATGCATTAAATCTAATGACTGGTGATATCAAAATCTATTTTTAAGAAAGGTATCATCATGAAAAATAAACATTTAACTTTTGACGAACGTTATGCTATACAGACAGGTCTTAACGATGGAAAATCTATTCATAAGATTGCGGTTGAACTTGACCGTGTAGACTCTTCTATCCGGAGGGAAATCAACAGGAACAGGCACAGAGTATCCGACAGGAAATATACGGTTCATCCATGCCGCTTTTCAGGCATAAAAAATCGAGGTATTATGCAGTTACCTTTGCAAAACTGATAATACCTCGAAATTAAGCATTTACCTTTTCAAGTGACGCTCCGCAAACATGTTCGCCGAGGATGCCCCTGTCTTTGGTTATATTCTCGCTCTAAGTGCGCAAAGTCCGGATATATTCGAAATGCTGATGCGGCATCTTACGGGGACACCGCTTTTGCTTCGCTCACATCCGCAAAGCCAATCCGAAACAGGATCGGTCGGACCGCCAGATACACGATGACGCCGAGAATGGAATTGATAACGGCATTGATAATCGTCGCGTAGGTAGTAATCGCCAGAAGCGCGCGAATTGCAGATTCCGCCTTGTCTGCATTCGGGGTTAGAATGGTGTACCACAGATACTTAATAGATGGTTCAATGATACAGTTGGCACCGAGACCCGCCGCGGCGGAAATCGCAGACCAGCGCATCAGGTAGGATTTCGGGTGGCTCTGCGAGATTTTTGCGATGCGGTGTGCCACAAAACCGGCGATCAGGCCGATCAGAAGCTTGCAGATAAATGTTCTCGGCGCAGATGCCGCGTAACCTCCGAGAATATCGGCGAGTGACAGTCCGATTGCACCGGCCATTCCGCCGTAGGGACCTCCAAGAAGAAGTGCACCCAGCACCACGAACGCATTTCCGAGGTGAATCTTCGTTCCAGTCGCGTTAAAGGCCGGGAAGACTGCGTATCCGACGAAGCAAAGTGCGGCCATAAGACCGGTATACGCAATTTTTAACAGGTACTGATTCCTTTCATTTGTTTTCATATCCTTTTCCTTTTCTCTTTTCCAAAACGTTCTCACGGGGTTCTGAGCTTCCGATCAGCGCTGAATCCATAGCTCTTCTATATGATATCTGTCAATATAGCATCAGGTTGACAATATCGAAAATGTCAGAAAGGAATAATTTTATATAACCAGATATAACCTGCAAGAGTAACGGTGACGTATGAGTAACGTTTCGTGTAGATTCTGAGTAACGATCCGTGAGAGGTTCCGAAGTACGATGCGTGAGAGGTTCCGCGTGGTGTTCCATGGAGGCTTTCGAAAACGAATGTCATCCGGAAAAATACCGGGCATTCCATTGGAAGAGGAATAGGGAAAAATCTTCAGATAAATGCTTGACAGATGAATGCTTTTTCGATATACTACCTTTGTTGCTGATATGACAGCAATTATTCCTCTATAGCTCAGTCGGTAGAGCGCGTGACTGTTAATCACGATGTCGTTGGTTCAAGTCCAACTGGAGGAGCTTGTTTTACACCAGATCCTGTGTGTGGGACAATCAATACGGCCCCATGGTCAAGCGGTTAAGACATCGCCCTTTCACGGCGGTAACACCAGTCCGAATCTGGTTGGGGTCATTTCGATACTTTGGTATCGCAACAGAATATGGCGACATAGCCAAGCGGTAAGGCGTGGGTCTGCAACACCCTGATCACCAGTTCAAATCTGGTTGTCGCCTCGAGGAAGAGAAGCTGAGAAGCTTCTCTTTTTTTGTTCTGGATTTTAGTCTGTTGAATGCGCACGGTGCGAGTTTCTCAACAGAGAAATGAAGCGCGCATGAAACAAAAATTATCTACCATCAATTAAAAGCAGATATCAGAACAATTCTGAAGCAGCTTTGTACGTACAAAGGTGTTGAAAGATTGGAGGGGCATCTCATGCCAGACCAGCGTGAGGGGATACGCATACCTCAGACAGGCAAATGCCTCCGGATGATTCTATATACTTTCTCTTTACCGCTATCCCCATAAAGCGTATAATAAATTCAGATAATTTTGTTCCAAAAAGTTAATTTAATAACAACCGGCAACCAACAGCCCGCAGTGCGGCTTCGATATGACTCCGTTTCTGCGAGTGTTTTGAAAATGGGAGGACAACGGGTAAATGAGTCGACTTAGCATCGTAACCCAGGACAAGGCCCAGCAGACGGTGGAAGAGCTGTACAAAGACCTGGAGCGTCGTATTACCGCCAGCCAGCCGGGACTGTGTCCGGTGGATCTGGCATGGTCATTTCTTCATCTGTGCCATGCACAGTCCTGCGGAAAATGTGTTCCGTGTCGCGTCGGTCTGGGACAGCTGGAATTGCTGATCAATTCTGTTCTGGACGGAACGGCAACCATGGAAACGCTGGATCTGATCGAGAAGACGGCAAAGAGTATCTATTATTCCGCCGACTGTGCGATCGGAGCGGAAGGTGCGCACATGGTTCTGCGCGGACTGGAGGGATTCCGCGACGACTATGTGGAGCACATCACCAGAAACCGCTGCAAGGGAATGCAGAACCAGCCGGTACCGTGCGTATCGCAGTGTCCGGCGCACGTGGATATTCCGGGATATATCGCCTTGGTGCATGAGGGCAGATATCAGGATGCAGTCGATCTGATCCGCAAAGATAATCCGATGCCGGCAGCCTGCGGCCTGATCTGTGAGCATCCGTGCGAAGTCCGCTGCCGCCGGATGATGATCGACGCGCCGCTGAATATCCGCGGTTTAAAGAGGTTTGCAGTGGAGCATGAAGGAGAGATCAAGGCTCCGAAACGGATGGAGAAGACCGGAAAGAAAGTTGCCGTGATCGGCGGCGGTCCGTCCGGCCTGTCTGCGGCATATTATCTGTCTATCATGGGCCACGATGTCACGGTCTATGAGCAGCGCCAGAAACTCGGCGGTATGCTCCGCTACGGCATTCCGTCCTACCGTCTTCCGCGAGAAATCCTGGATCACGAGATCAACGGTATGATGAAGTCCGGCTTCAAAGCGAAATGTGGCGTCAGCATCGGAAATGACATCAAGATCGAGGATATCCGGAAAAAATATGACGCGATCTATGTTGCCATCGGCGCACAGACGGACCGTAAAGTGGGAATCGACGGCGAGGATGCCTCCGGCGTGATCTCGGCGGTAGAACTTCTCCGCCGCATCGGCGATGACGAGTATCCGGATTTCACCGGAATGCGTGTTGCGGTGATCGGCGGAGGAAACGTTGCGATGGACGTTGCCAGAACTTCGATCCGCTGTGGTGCCAAGAGCGTACACATCATGTACCGCCGCCGGATCGATGATATGACCGCGCTTCCGGAAGAAGTTCAGGGAGCGATCGCGGATGGCTGTGAAGTGATGGAACTGGATGCGCCGCTTCGCATTGAGAAGGATGCGGAAGGAAAAGTGGCGGCACTCTGGGTTCGCCAGCAGATGACCAGTTATATCAAAGACGGAAGACCGTCCGTGAAGGATTCCAGTGAACGGGAAGATATCCGGATGCCCTGCGATCTGGTGCTTGTTGCGGTCGGACAGGGAATTGACTCCCGTAAATTCGGAGAATTCGGTCTGCCGTTGGAGCGAGGCCGTCTTACTGCATTTGACACCAGTCAGATTCCGGACAATGAAGGAATCTTCGCGGGAGGTGACTGCGTGACCGGACCGGCGACCTGTATCCGTGCCATTGCGGCCGGAAAGGTTGCGGCGGCGAATATCGATGAATATCTGGGATATTTCCACGCGATCACGACGGAAGTTCAGGTACCGCCGGTCCGCTTCAGCGACAATACGCCGTGCGGCAGAATCAATATGCACGAGCGTCCGGCCGATGAACGCCGCAACGATTTCAAACTCATGGAACTGGGAATGACGAGAGAAGAGGCCTGTCAGGAGTCTGGCAGATGTCTTCACTGCGATCACTTCGGATATGGTGTATTTAAAGGAGGCAGAGACGCGAAATGGTAAAAGTTACGATCGATGGCAGAGACCTGGAAGTCGCAGAGGGAACTACCATTCTGGACGCTGCCGCCATGGCAGGTATTCATATTCCGACGCTCTGCTTTATGAAGGGGTTAAATGAAATCGGCGCCTGTCGTGTGTGCGTCGTGGAAGTGGAAGGTTACGAGAGACTGTTTACCGCCTGCAATAATCCGGTGCAGGACGGTATGCAGATCCATACCAACACAAAGAAGGTGCGCGATGCCCGCAAGACCAATGTGGAACTGATCCTGTCCGAACACGACACCAACTGCGCGATCTGCAACCGAAGCGGAAACTGTCAGCTGCAGAAAGTGGCGAACAGCCTGAATATTTTCCGTATGCTGTATGAGAGGAATATTCCGAAGAAGAAATCAAATGTAAAATTCCCGCTGATCCGGGATTATGACAAATGCATCAAGTGTATGCGCTGTATTCAGGTGTGTGACAAGATTCAGAACACAAATGTATGGGATCTGGTCAATACCGGCAGCCGTACCACGGTCGATGTGACCGGACTTTACCGTCTCGAAGACGCAGACTGTGTCCTCTGCGGACAGTGCATCACGCATTGTCCGGTCGGCGCGCTCCGTGAGCGTGATGACACGGATCGCGTGCTGGAAGCACTGGAAGATCCGGATCGGATCACGATTGCGCAGGTTGCACCGGCGATCCGTACCGCATGGGGCGAGTCGTTCAAGATCAATCCGGAATTTGCGACTTTCCGCCGTATTGTCGGCGGTCTGCGCAAGATTGGCTTTGACTATGTATTTGATACCGACTTCAGCGCGGATCTGACGATTATGGAAGAAGCGAGCGAACTTCTGGAGAAGGTAAAACATCCGGAGGGCCAGAAATTTCCGATGTTTACATCCTGCTGTCCGGGCTGGGTTCGCTACTGTAAGTCGCATTATCCGGAATTTGTCGATAACCTTTCAACGGCCAAGTCCCCGATGGAGATGTTTGGCGCGCTGATCAAGACCTATTATGCGAATCTTCTCGGTGTGGACCCGGCGAAGATCTTTGTGGTTGCGATTATGCCATGTGTTGCGAAGAAGGCAGAGGCGGAATATCCGAGCATGAAGAATGCGGAAGGCGACCCGGATGTCGATGTTGTGCTGACGACGAGGGAAATCGCGCGACTGATCCGTGCAGACCAGATTGACGTGACATCTCTTCCGGAATCCGATCCGGATCTTCCTCTGGGTGTCGGAAGCGGTGCCGGCAATATTTTCGGCGCCACCGGCGGCGTTATGGAGGCGGCGCTCCGTACGGCCTATTACATGGTCAACGGCAAGAACCCGAAGCCGGATGCGTTCAAGAGCGTCCGCGGCATGAAGGGATGGAAGGAAGAAGAATTCGAACTCGGCGGAAAGACGCTGAAGGTTGCGGTTGTCAGCGGGCTGGGCAACGCGAACGAGCTGTTAAGGCAGATGAAACAGGGACGTGTGTCCTACGATTTTGTGGAAGTGATGGCCTGTCCGGGAGGCTGCGTCGGAGGTGGCGGTCAGCCGATTCGCGAAGGCTTTGAGATGGCTTCACTCCGCGCCCCGATCCTTTATATGCAGGACAGCGGAAGCAATCTGAGATTCTCTCACGAAAATCCGTCCATCAAACAGGTTTATCAGGACTTCCTGGGAGCTCCGCTCTCGGAGAAGGCCGAAGAACTTCTGCATACCAATCATCATGACTGGCGGATGCCGAATGAGAGATAAGACAAAACCCGAGAATTGAAATCAGGCCGGAATTGCTGCCGGAGCGAAACGCCCTGCAGAGGATTTCGGCCGTTTTTATGTCGTTAGGAGATTTCTCTGAAATCTCCGGTGATATAAAACGTTCTGCGGGGACATGCACGCTGCTGAGAGGAAGATGTCGTTTTACGCGGTCCTGACTATGTATTTGATGCGGTGACCGGCGGCGGAAAAAGACGGAGAGCTCTCTTCAGAATTGAAGGGGTGAGAATGGTCATTCCACGGTTATAAACAATCGGCAAAAGAACAATCGGCGGAGATGAGCGCGGCGCAAAAGACAGATCCATGCGGACGGCATTTGCCGTAAGGCGGGAGTAAGTGTTATAGTGGAAGAAATGTTTCAGGATACAGGAGGAGACGTGGATAAGAATGTGAGCGTGTATCATCGGGGCAAGTATGAGATTCTCTATGACCCGGAGAAACTTCGCATAGGTTTTGGCGTTTATCTGCTGGGACTCTGGGGACCGCTCATCGTGCGGCCCGATGAGTTCGGAATTTATGATCATCTTCGACGCGGGCTGGAGGAAGACCGGTGTTCCGATATGATCCTTGCGGCGCTGATGCTGGTCATGATGAACGTTGTCCGAATGATGCCGCACTATCTCGGCGCTTTTCTGATCGATGAGTCAATCGAGTTCAAGAAAGCCGGAAAACGGCGCTTTGAGTGGAATGTCTGGCTCACATTCGGTCTCATTTTAGGGATGTACCGGCTGATCGATCTCATCCACGGTGCAAGCTATGATTTCGGTTTTCCGGCTCTTTTTACCGTCAGTGTGATTCTTCTTTTGTCATATATGAATCTCTTCGGCGTCAGTCCGTTCAACAAAGTCATCGTCGTGATGACGATGCTGCTCAGTATTCAGTGGCTAGACGTCATGCCGGCATTAACCCGTTACGGGTTTGGCCGCGGAGAAGTGTCCAGAGATATCAAGTCCTTTGCCTTTGCGATGGGCGAGGAAGATACACTGACGATTTTTGCGGTATGCCTGACGACGATCTTTACCTTCGCATCGGCCATGCAGATTGCCCTTTTATGGAAAGAACACAAGCTCCGGATTGCCGGGGAAGAGACAAGAAGGGCGCAGCAGAATCTGTATGAATCGCGGATCGAGGCGCTGAATATGCGAAGTACGACGGAGGCGCAGAGTCTGGTACATGATCTGAAAAGCCCACTGACCACGGTTCAGGGGCTGATCAGCCTCGCGGAGATGATGGAAGAAAATCCGCTGATCCGGGAATATTTCGCCAAGATCTCAAAAGCGCTCAGCAATATGAGTGTGATGATCTCGGAGATTCTTTATGAAAACCGGAAAAAACCGCTGAATACGGACGATCTGTTTCATGATGTTCTCGCGCAGGTTTCCATCACGATACCCGCAGATATGATCCGGTATGAAAATACGTGTCCGGAGGCGCAGATTCTTGGAAACCGGATTCGCCTGGTCCGCGCGGTCATCAACCTCGTCAACAATGCTTATGCAGCGGTGGACAAGAAAAAGGGCCGAATTGATCTGACCGTCGGCCGGAAGAACGGCGGGATCGAGATCATGGTGCAGGACAATGGACACGGCATGACAGAGCATGAGAGGACACAGGCCTTTGAACTCGGTTATTCCGGGGCCGGATCCTCGGGACTGGGGCTTGCATTTACCCGTCAGGTGATCACTGCCCACGGCGGAACCATTGAGATAGAGAGTGAGAAGAATCAATACACGCGGGTGAAAATCCTGCTGGATGAAGTAAGGGAGGACGCGCATGACGGAAATGGCGGCGCAGACGGTGAGGATTCTGGCGATTGATGACAATCCGGATATTCTGTATACGTTGGAACAGATCTGCAGATTTCAGGGGTGGATTCCGCTGATGGCAAACGGCTATGACGCGGCGATGGATGTGATCCGCAGTCAGATACCGGATTTGGTTCTGGTGGACTATCATATGCCCGGAAGAGATGGGATCAGTACCGTCAGCGAGCTTCGGAAGATTCTTCCGGATGTGCCGATTGTCGTACTCACGATTGAGGAGAGCGACCGTGTGGTTCAGCGCTTTACCGAAGCCGGTGCAGATGATTATGCCCTGAAACCGATCAAAGCGATCGATCTGATCTCCCGGATCAAGGTTCATCTTCAGCTGGCGGCAAAGAGGCTACCTGACCGCACGCCCGGGAAAGATGACCGGGCGGTCAGAAGCGAGGCTGCGGGGGAAGGGCAGAATGATAACGGCGAGAAAATCTCACGGCAGGATGTTTTCCACGAAAAGGGAATCAGCGAGGTGACGCTGACCAAGATTGAGAAAGCATTGAAGGGAGAAGCGGCTTTCCGGGATATCGATGAGATCGAAACCGCGACGACCATCAAGAAAAAGACGCTGTATCGCTATCTTCAGTTTCTCCTCAAAGAAGGAAGAATCGAGCAGGATTACTCGTACGGTGAGATGGGACGGCCCAGAACGCTGTACCGTTGGAAAAACGAGCATTAGGCATAATACGGCGTCGGGGGATGTGGATCGGATTTTTTCGGAATGAATGTAATGGGGGCGAAGTCTGTTTTGGGACTTCGTCCCCATTACATTTGAAGGCAGCGGTCCGGAAACTGCAGCGCAGGTATGGTCAGAATCCCGCAGACGGGAAGAAATTCTGTGAAGATAAAAATGAGAAAAATGAGAGAAAATAGACAAGATGTGTAGAATTCTGTAATTATAAGATTATGCGCGGCATAAAAATGAAAATTCAGATTTGATTGCGTTTCGGGAGAAATAACGTATGAAAAGACAACACGGAATCGTTTTTCCGGGGCCGTTGATCGAGGGAGCAGGTATGTCGAGACACATTCCGGCAGCATTGTCTGCGATAGGGATTGCTTTGGCGGCAGCCGGCTGCGGATCTTCCGCTTTTTCTGCGGCGATTCAGAGTCGGACGGCGCAGGAAACCGGTCTGAATGGTTCGGAATGCCGCGAAGACAAAAACGGGAATGATGCTTTAAAACCGGAACTGTTATCCAAAACAGATGAAAGGAATTCGGATGTATCTGAAAATACAGAGAATATGACCGGGAACGATACCGAAGAACCGGAAGAAAAGCGGATAGCAGACCGGAATATTATCAATTCTTCGGAACAAAGCATCGAGAGTTACACGATTCCGTCGGGAAGCGGTCCGAACACCGTGATTCACATCCGAAGCGGAAAGAAAGGTCCGGTTCTCTATATCGAAGCCGGGATCCACGGCGATGAAACAGCCGGTCAGGGGGCGGTCCGGAAGCTGGCAGAGACACTGTCACAGGGAGAAGAACTCTCTGCCGGAGAAATTTACCTGATTGAAGCGGTGAACCGGTACGGAGCGGAACACGGAAAGCGGACCACAAGAGAGAATGAAGACATCAACCGGGCATTTCCGGGAGAGAACAACGGAAGCGGAGCGGAAGTGACTGCTGCGGCACTCTTCCGGGATATCCGGGAGAAGAGTCCAGATCTGGTACTGGATCTGCATGAGGCGAGAAAACATGCGGACGGGATCGACCAGCTCGGCGAAAGTGTGATCGCCGGTTCTCTGGACGGGATCGAAGATCTGACGCTCGGTCTCATCGCCGATTCCGAACAGAACCCGGAAATCGGCGTCAAACTGGATTTGTTTGGATCACCGCCGGAAGGCAGCATCAACCGGACAGTGACGGAACAGCTTCATATTCCGGTCATCACGGTTGAGACGTCGAGAGAAAAGCCGGAAGCCGAGCGGATCCGTGTGCAACTCGGTATCATTCAGTATGTTCTTGATTTCTATCATATGCGCGGCCGGTAGGGCAGCCATAAGCCGGCATGGATGGAAATGGAGATAGAGCAGCCGGAACGGCTGCGGAATCAGAGGGGGACGGAATGACAAAGGAAGGAGAGAAAGTATGAAGAAAAAACTGCGCAGAGTAGTCAGCGCGGCGCTTTCCGCAGCGATGGCAACCAGCCTTGCAGCCTGCGGAAACACGGCGGCGACCTCCACCACAGCTGCCGCGGAGAAAACCGCGGCGGCGGAATCAGAGACAAAGGCGGAAAAACCGGCTCTGACACCGGCATACAGTGTTGCGGATTTCCAGACGGTGGACGCGGAAGGAAACCGGATCACAACCGGACGCGATGCAACCAGCAAGAAGGCGGTTGCGGTTGCATCCAAGTATGAGGTGTCTCAGGTCGGCGCGGAAATCATGAAAAAGGGCGGAAATGCCGTCGATGCAGCGGTAGCCATGGGATTTGCGCTCGGCGTCTGCGAACCGTTTACGTCCGGTCTCGGCGGAGGCGGCATTGCAACCATCCATATGAAGGACGGATCGAATTATTTCATCGATTTCCGGGAGGTTGCTCCGGCACTCGCAACGCTGGATAAGTATGTGGATGAGAAGGGCGAGCCGAACGGCAACACCAAGAAGGGCGGCCTGGCATCCGGTGTTCCGGGCGAGTGTGCCGGTCTCCTCTACATGCTGGAGAAGTACGGCACCATGACCCGTGCAGAGGTTATGGCTCCGGCGATCCGCATTGCGAACGAGGGATTTACGGTATCCACCTACTGCGCAAATGCCATCAATGACGCTTATCAGACCGCACAGGAGTTCCCGGAGATGCAGAAGGTCTACTGGGACGAGAATGATCTTCCGTACGGCGAGGGCGCGGTGATCAACAATCCGGATCTGGCAAAGACACTTCAGAAGATTTCTGATGAAGGCGCAGATGCATTTTACAAGGGTGAGATCGGACAGGCCATGGTTGACACTCTGAAAGAGTACGACGGCGTCATGACCATGGAAGATCTGGCAAAATACACCGTTCTTGAGCATGAGCCGGTGGAAGGGGAATACAGAGGATACAAGATTATCTCTTCCCCGCCGCCGTCTTCCGGTGGTACGCACCTGATCGAGATCCTGAATATTCTGGAAAATTATGACATCGGCAGCATGAAGATCAACTCTCCGGAGTACGTTCACACCTTTACGGAGGCATTTAAGCTTGCCTTTGCGGACCGTGCGAAGTATATGGCGGATACCGCATTTACGGACGTGCCGCTTGATGGCCTGACCAGCCAGAAGTATGCGGATGAGAGAGCGAAGAAGATTGATCCGGAGAAGGCGATGGAAGAGGCTGCACCGGATGATCCGACACTCTTTGAGCACACCGATACCACACACTTCTCTGTCGGCGATATCGACGGCAACTGCGTGGCGATCACCAAGACCATCAACTACTACTTCGGCAGCGGCGTCATGGTCAAGGGCTGCGGATTCATGATGAACAACCAGATGGATGATTTCTCGACCGATAAAGACAGTGTCAATGTGATCGAGCCGGGCAAGAAGCCGCTTTCATCCATGAGTCCGACAGTGGTACTGAAGCCGGACGGCACGCCGTTCATGGTTACCGGTACTCCGGGCGGATCCCGCATCTTCTCCTCGGTAGCACAGACCATCTCCCGTGTCATCGATCACAAGATGACGCTTCTGGATGCGATCTGTGTTCCGAAGATCTGGAACTGCAGCAACAAGAACAAACTGGATTATGAGAAGAACCTGAAGGGATACGAAGAGTATGCCGTAACGGAGGACACGATCGCAAAACTGACCGAGATGGGCCATGGCGAGATCAAGACCGCGGCGAGCGGCAGCGTAAACTCCATCATCTACAACGATGACGGCACGATCACCGGCGTTGGCGATCCGCGCCAGGACGGTAAGGCGGTCGGTGTAGACTGACCCCGGATGGAACTGAGGGACGGGGTCAGCGGTCCATTTTGCCCCATCCGGACCGCAGCCCGTTCAAAAAATACGTTTAATAGATAACAGCAAAAGCTTCCATACTTGCCGGATAATGAGGTCACGGCGAGAATGCGAGAAAGAATCAAAGAGCATAAAGACAGGCAAAGAGCCCGGCGGATTACCCCGCCGGGCTCTTGGTATTTGAGAATCACGAACGTTATCCGGAGACAGCAGCACCGCTGATATAACTGCTTTTGCTGCAGCAATTCGTGTTATGAATTGAATTTTTTCGTATCGAGAAGTCCTTCTCGCTTGGCAACGATCGTGGATACCACTGCGTCTCCGGTTACGTTAGTGCAGGTCTGCATCATTCCAACCAGCGGGTATAATCCCATGATAAGGCTTATTGCCTCTGCCGGAACACCGATCTGCGGAATCAAAAGCGCGATGCAGACCAGATTTCCGCCCGGAACACCGGGGCTTCCGACAGAAAGTACCATGATCGAAATAAACAGAGACAGCAGTACGCTCGGAGTGACCGGTATCTGGAAGATCTTTGCGCAGAATAAAGCGGATATCAAAAGTGAAATGCAGCTTCCATCCATATTGATCGTTGCTCCCAGTGGCAGGGAAAACGAATAAATCTTCGGCGAAATTCCCATTTTATCGCATCGCTCGATGGAAGTGGGGAGCGCCGCATTACTCGATGCACAGGTAAATGCGGAAACCATTGCGGGAAAATATTTTTTGAGGAATTTGTGCGGAGCCAGACCGGCAAACACTGCCAACAGGATGATATACACTCCGATCATCAAAATGTCTCCGAAGTAAACAACCGGTGTCCATACGAATACATTTAAGAGAGTTCCAAAGTCCATTGCGATCATCATTTTTGCCATAGAGCAGAAGACAACGATGGGAATTAATTTTACTATCACAGATGTAATTTTGGAAAAAACAGCATTAAAAATTCCCAGCATTCTTTTGAATTCCGGCATTTTTCCTGCCAGAGAGGCCGCAGCTACGCCGAATATCACAGCCAAAAATATCAGCTGAAGCATATCGGACTTCTGAAATGGTGTAATGATATCACTTGGTATGATGCCTACAAGCGTGTCCTTGATGGAAATTGTTACGCTTTCCGCTTTCTGCAGTGTCGACTCTGCGGTCTCTTCGGAAACCGCCATTGCCAGATCAGTATTTCCGATTGGAAAAAGCTGATATGTGAAATATCCAACAAAGATCGCGATGACAGAGGTCATGAGATAAAAGATAACCATCTCGAACGCAATCCTCCCAAGTGCTTTCAGATCCGTGAAGTCAGCAATGCTGTAAGCCACAGAGAAAAAGACAAGCGGAGCCACGATCATTTTCAGGAAATTGATGAACATGGTATATATCGGTGTAATGATGATCGTGCTGATGTTTTTTCCGACTGCCGCAGGAAATAACTTATGGATCAGAAATCCCGTCAGAATACCAAGTACCAGCGCAGCAATCGTATAGACCAGACTGGAGTACGGAGATTTTTTTACAGGAAACGTGACGGTGGTCTTTCCCCTGCTATTACGTATGGAAAGGGTGTCTGCAAATAACTTATCGTAAAGTTTTCTGATAACATCGCCTGCGTCTTCATCAAATTCATCAATCCTGAGATTCTCATAGATATCAGAAACCGCAAAAACTTCGCAGGCTGACTTTATCTGAATTGCCAGATTCCCAAAATGCCCCTTGATTTCTATCACAATATCACTTTCCGCAGGAGCTGATTCCAAAATCTTGGCCAGTACCTCCTCAGAAGTCAAAAGGGTCTGAGCAATCTTTCGCTTGCTAATATCCCTTGCTTTCAGCGATTCCTGAATAAAGTTTACTCCGTTTGCAATTGCATCACGATCTGCTTTTAATACCTTCTTGTTCATACGGATCTCCCTATGAAAAATGTTGTAAGGGTCAAAAGTTCAGTGTTGTTATTCATAAACTCCGGCATGTGATTACTCAGAACACCGAAATCATTTGTACTGTTAAGAATCTGCCGGTCAATTTATGGTCGCGTGCGGTATATTGTGACCATCTATTCTACTACTTCGCCATTTTCTTAAAAAACATAAATTTTCCATAATTGATTATGAAGAGAAGATTTAAAGATAACGTATATTACAGCGGTATGTGCCGCCTCGGAAAGATCCGAAAACATAGAAACGACAGAATGACAAATCCCGCACCGAGCAAACCGGCAATTTTCCGGTCATAGCGCAGTTCCGAGTAGACATCTCCTTCGCCGACCGCCGGAAGCGGGACCGGATCGTAGGGGAGACCGTTGGCCGGCATCAGCGTCTTCATATTCAGAAGATGAATGACCGGGGTTCCACGGCGGAAGAAATACGGGATCAGGCCCTGCGGTTCGGAGGAGGACCGGTCTTCTGTCACGATGCCGTCGGCCGCCGTCAGTTTTTCCTCCGCGCCGGCGAAGGACAGGAGATTTCCTCCGACATTGATGAAGCACACCGGTTTTTCCGGCACGGCCGCGTAGATTTCCTTCCGGATCTCCAGATTTGCGGACAGATCCGGTTCGTGGATATAGGAAAGTCCATGGGAACGCGCACGTCGGACGATCTCTTCCGTCACTTGCTCCGGCATACCGGTTCCGACATCACCTGCCCCGCCCAGTGAGAACCATTCTGCATGATTCCGGATCAATCCCTTCCCGAGAAGCTCCTGTTCCATATCGAGGTAGGTCAGATCCGGAAGATTGGCTCCATAGGTGGAGGCACCGACGGAATTGATGATAATGCCGTGGGCTCCGATGCTGTCCAGTGCACAGACTGTTGCGAGGTCCAGCGTCGGAAAAGAGCTGGAGAAATTGCAGGCGACGTAGTCCCCTTCCTTCACGCCGCACCGGATCAGAAGATCTGTGACCATGGCGGCACTGTTGGGATTGGCGGCAGAGCGTTTGGCTTCCAGAATGCCGTGCGTGGTCGTGATATCGGTCAAAAGATCGCCGATCATTCCGGTTTCGTTCGGATCATCGAGTTTGTCGATGGGATGTCCCAGCGAAAGCCGGAGATCCTTTATTGCACCGAACGCAGTATTCAGCTGTTCGGAGGCCTGAAGCATGATATCCGCATACGGCTTGGGAGCGCGGTATCGCGTGGCCTGAAGGAGGCCGCAGCTTCCGCCCAGATACACGGTCAGAAGACTGAGAAGAATCAGGCGTTTCCTGGAATCGGAGAGCGCCGAAAAACGGGATGACAGGAACAAGGGACACCTCTTTTCGGATGATAGGAAACAGGGTTTCGTCGGAGATATTCTCTACCGCAGAAGAAGGATCACAAAATAGGTGGCAAGGGTTACCACCGCCAGTGAAAGGAGTGTCGGCAGGATGTGCTGCCGCTCCATCTCACGGCCGAGAATTCCCGGGATCAGGCTACCGATGGAGAGTGCCGTGCCGCCGATCAGCGCCGACATCAGCACCTTCAGCAGGACGCCAGAGATCAGGAAAACGGCGTACCGTCTTCTGCCGTAGAGGATCATGTACCGGGACAGAAAACTTACGATCAGCATTGTCACAAGGGCGGCGGCCACCGTTGTGAGAATCCGCACGGGGCTTGTGAGATAGAGCGCAAAATATGCCGGGACGATGACGCCGCCCGGAGACAGATCGGTAAATTCGGTAAAGATCAGGGCGAAAATGATGCCGATCAGGAGTGTTTCGTTCATGTGGTTCCTTCTTTCATAGAATGTTCGCCGTTAAAAAATGCGGGCTTTGTTTTGAAACCGGATTGTTGATTTGTAATCAGGTCCGGCCGGATTCCAGCGTCTCGATCAGATGATAGGCGGGACCTTTGATGTTTCCGATACCGGTGATCAGGATGCGGGGAATGCATTCGGATCTGGCGGCGGGAACCATTTTGTCTGCCGGAGAGCATGCATTGGCGTCCGGGTGGCGACAGTCATCGGAAACTGCCGAAGGAGCAGCGGCGCGCTCAGAATCCGTGGCCGGATCCGCAGTGCGGATCATATTCCGGAGCACCTCCGGCGTCAGCTCTTTCTCCCCGAGAATCCGGATATTTTCCGCGCCAGCCTCCCGGAAGAGCCGGGCCGCAAGTGCACCTCCTTTTCCGGAGATGAACCAGCGGGCGTCGCGGTGGAGCAGCACGAAGTGCTTCGCAAACAGGATGGCGCGGTCCGGACGGTCCGGGCGGTGGTTGTAGAGGAAGATAACCTCGGCCGGCGCCCGGAGTTCGCCGGCAGGACTGTTTTTTTCCACCTCTCGGAGTTCGTCGGCAGGACTGCCTTTTGCTGCCCCCCGGAGCTCGTCGGCCAGATTGCTTTCCGTCGATTGGGGATCGTTGGCGGAGAACAGATTGAGAAAAGCGAGCTGTCTTCCGGATACTTCTCCGAGCCGGTAGACTCTTCGGATTCCGAAATCCTGCTTTGTGCGGGAGAGTCCGTCCCATGCATCGGATTCCGGAATTCCGAGAGTGCGGGCAACGGCCAGCGCAATGCCCTCATTTTCGGCGGCGGTATCGGTGGATGGGCAGGTGATGAGCCTTGTTCCCCGTTGGCGGCATTTTTCGCCCCAGTATTCTTCGGCATGCGGGTCGGCGGAGATCAGGATGCCGTGATCCGGAATGACAGCGCTCAGCGATTCGGCAATCTCCGGGAGTGTATCCCCCATCTCGAAGGTGTGATCGTACCGGACATTGGTGATGACGCTGATTTTGGACTGCAGGATCCGATCCTGGGCGATCTTCTGCAGATCGGGGCGGACGGCCATGCACTCAAGAATAAGGATCTCGGCGCCTTCCCGACGGGCTTTCCGTATGGTGCGGATCTGTTCATGGATGTTGGCGGGACCGAATCGTCTCACGGGATGTTCCGTTCCGTCGACTCCGATGTAGGCCGCGTCGGTCCCGGTGGTCTTGGTGAAGGTCCTGTAATGTGTCCGGAGAGCGGCGTCGATTGCACGGCAGGTGGATGTCTTGCCGCGGATCCCGTTGACGTGGATGACATAACGAAACGAGGAAAGCGCCCGCCGGTTGAATTCATTTTCCAAAAGAAGACCGATGAGATAGGCCGCGGTCAAAAGCAGAAGCAGAATGAGCATTCGGATGTGGTCCTCCTAAAAAATGTTGCAATCAATACAATGTATATAGAAGTTTATCGCAAATCACAGAGAAATACGAGTTTTTCCGACGAACAATCCATGAGAAAAATGAGAGAAAATAGACATTTGAAGTTGAATTCTGTAATCTTAAAGACATCAGGATGAAAACTGTGAAAATGTCGCAGAGAATTCCGATTCTTAATGAGGTACTGAAAACCAGCAGAAAGGGAGAAAAAACATGAAAAAGAGAAATCTTGTACTTGCACTTGCAATGGCAGCAGCAATGACATCCGCAGCAGCATGCGGCGGAAGTTCCGCACCGGCGGCAGCAACGACAGCAGCGGCTGCAGCGACCACAGCGGCTGCAGCAGAGAGCAAAGCCGAGGAGACAAAGGCAGCAGATACAAAGACTGCGGAGACCAAGGCAGCGGACGCGGCAAAGAGCGATGCGAAGGCAGAGGCATCTCTGGAAACTCCGGCTGTTCTGACCAGCATCGGTCAGTCCGCAGACGTTGACATTGTAAAGACACTCTGCACAAAGGCAGGACTTACCATCGAGACCAACGGAACCCTGAAGGCTGACGATCTTCCGGCAGACTGCAAGACGCTGATCCTTGCGGTGGGCGGATCCTCCAAGGGTCTGGGTGCTGCAGGAATTGATGCGGACGGCGAGCTTGCCCGCACAAAGGCACTTCTTGAGAAGGCAAAGAGCCAGGGCACCAAGGTTCTTGCAATGCACACCGGCGGCTCCGCAAGACGCGGCACCCTGTCCGACAGCTTCATCAAGCCGGCATTCGAGGCTGCTGATGTGGCAATCGTTGTTTCCGAGGGCGATTCCGACGGACTGATGAAGGGAATCATCGACGGAAAAGGCGCTCAGGGCGTATATGTCGATAAGATCACCGATGTGCTGACCACACTTCAGGGCCTGTTCGGCGTTTCCAAGTAACAGGGAAATCCTGACAGGAAAATCATGCAATAAAGAAAAACCGGTTCTGCGGCTTTCTTCCGGAAAGCCGCCCGGTAACGGTAACTTTTGGGGATATTTAGTTTCACATATATTTTTCTAATTTTTTCTTTTTCCAGAATATAAAAAGCTTTTTATACAATAACAACTTCATAACACACCCGGAATGCCTTTAGGGGAGACATTCCGGGTCTCACCTGAAAAAGGAGATACCTATGACTGGCTATCTGATTACATTCCTTATCATGCTCGGTGTCTTCATGATCGGATGTTTCGCCTTTAAACTTCCGGTTGGTGTATCCATGCTTCTCGCAGCAGTTCTGGGTGCACTCGAAGGCGGACTCGGCATCGACGGTATCCGTATGATGGTCGAGGGCGAATTTGGTTATGTTGACACGATTCTCACCATCGGAACCGCGATGATCTTCATGAAAGTATTCGAGGATTCCGGTGCGCTGGATGCGCTGAGTTCTCTGATTATCGAGAAATTCCACAAGGTTCCGGCCGTTCTTCTGATCCTGATCATGCTCATCATCATGTTCCCGGGTATGATTACCGGATCTTCCACCGCAGCGGTTCTCTCCGCGGGATCCATTATGGCGCCGGTACTGACGCTGATGGGAATTGACGCGGTTACGGCAGGTTCGATTATCGCCGTCGGCGCTCTTCTCGGCATGATCGCTCCGCCGGTCAATACCGCAGCGCTGATCATCTGCGCCGGCATTGACGTTCCGTATGTCGGTTTTGAAGGCCCGCTGGCACTTCTGACATTCCCGCTTGCTGTCCTCTTTGTACTGATGCTCGGATGGAAGCAGGCAAAAAACATTGACTATGAAAAACTGAAACCGGCTCTGGTAAAGCAGGACGAGGTCAGAAAACAGTATGGATTCCGCATTTACGTTCCGCTGTTTGTACTGGTGATCCTGATGATCCTCTTTAAGGTGGTCAAGATCGGAGAGGATATCGGCATGCCGCTGATGTTCCTTCTGTCTGCCATCTCCGGACTCTTTACCGGTAAGAAGATCAACGTTCTGGAGAGCGTTCCGGCGGCAATCCGTACTGCAGCTCCGGTTATGGGTATCCTGATGGGCGTAGGAATGTTCATCGAGGTGATGACCGCAACCGGTGTCCGCGGCCTCATTGTTACCAGCTGCCTCAGAATTCCGTCCTCTCTCTGGCTTCTCGCATGCTGCATCAGCATTCCGCTGTTCGGCGCGGTTTCTTCTTACGGCGCATGCTCGGTTCTCGGCGTGCCGTTCGCGTACATTTACGCTTCGCTCCTTGGCGGAAATGCCGTCGTTGTACTGGCTGCAATCTCTCTGATCGCATCCGTCGGCGATATGATGCCGCCGACCGCTCTGGCCGGACTCTTTGCCGCACAGGTTGTCGGAGTAAAGGATTACACGAAGATTCTGAAGAAATGTATCATTCCGATCGTGATTCTTCTGGTATATGCAGCATTTGTCCTGGCGAACTCCAAGATGATCGCTGGCCTGTTCTGAAGAAAGGAGTGCAACCATGTCAGTTATCACAATTATTTATCTGGCGATCGCAGCGCTCGTCTTTGTGAGCACGCTGTATAACATGATCTTCAAGGAGGAGAGAATTGTCGATCAGATCAATGCCGCGATGATTCTCATTCCGCTTGTGTTAAGAATCTTTCTGATCAAATAAGGAGGGCAGACCATGAAGAAACAATATGCATCCGCAGCTGCTATTCTGGTCGCTGCCGCCATTGTCGGAGGGATCGCAGGAAACAGCTTTTATACCAAACGTCATTTTAAAGAAGATATCGTGAAGGGCGACGGGGTAACCGAAGTGCGCATGCTCTCGGATTACAACCCGAGACTCAAGGGAACCATCGCCGATACCGAGATTTACGTGCTCAAGGGTGAAGAGCCGGGCGGATCGGTTCTGGTACTCGGTTCCACTCACGCGAATGAACCGGCAGGACACATGGCCGGCATCGTGATCGAGGAGAACGCGAAGGTGAAGAAGGGTACCGTCTATGTCATCCCGAGTGTCAACCAGTCGGCGCTGACGCACAATGATGCCCTTGACGGCGCACCGCAGTACATGCATTACACTACGAAAACCGGTGAGCTGAGAACCTTCCAGTACGGATCCCGTGCAACCAACCCGATTGATCAGTGGCCGGATCCGGATATCTACACACACCGCTCTTCCGGTCAGTCTCTGTCCGGTTCGGAGACAAGAAACCTGAACCGCTGCTATCCGGGCGTGGAAGACGGAACCATATCCGAGCAGGTCGCGTATGCGGTTAAGAACCTGATCACCACGGATGACATCACCATGGAGATCGACCTTCATGAGTCGAGTCCGGAGTACGCGGTAAACAATGCGACGGTCGCGCACGAGAGAGCAATGGGCATCGCCTCCGAAGGTGTTCTGAACCTTCAGCTTGAGGACATCGCCATGAGCCTTGAGCCGTCTCCGGCAACCCTGCACGGTCTGACCCACCGTGAGCTGGGTGATTTCACCAATACGTATGCGCTTCTGATGGAGACCGGAAACCCGTCCCAGGGCCGTCTTCGCGGAAAGACCGATGAGGCGCTGGTTCAGACCGGTATCGATCCGTGCTATGTGGTCAACTACGGTCTTGGACTTCTCTATGTAGACTACAGCTCCGGAAGTTTTCCGATGGAACTCCGTGTAGGCCGTCACCTGCAGGGAATTTCGGAATACATCGCCGCGCTCGGCAACAACGAGCCGGATAAGGCGATTATCGTAGAAGGCATTCCGAGTTATCAGGAAATGCTGGACAATAAAGTCGGCTTCTACCTGAAGTGATGGTACATTTTCCCGGAAACGGGATATGTAAGGCACCGGACCGGCTGTCCGGTCCGGTGTGATACAGCAACCTGTCAACGTTCATATGTTACCAAAAGAGGGGAGTAATTTATGAAAAGACAACTTGCACTTGCTGCCGCCATGATGATGGGCGTCAGCTCCATCGCAGCATGCGGAAACGGATCCGCAGCAGCAACCACAGCAGCAGCGACGACAGCAGCAGAGTCCGCCGCTGAAGAAACCAAGGCAGAAGAAGTAAAGAAGCCGGAAACATTCCACGGTGAAGATGTATGGCTTCCTTACGACGAGAAACTGGAGAAGAAGAAGGATGACCGCGACGCCACCGGAACCAAGGGCGCGGTTGCAGCATGCTCCTGGTATGCATCCAAGGCCGGTCTTGAAGTTCTTCAGAAGGGCGGAAACGCATTCGACGCGGCAGCGGCGACTGCTTACGCACTCGGTGTGGTAGAGCCGTATTTCTCCGGTCTCGGCGGCGGCGGTTTCATGACGCTGTACGATGCAAAGACCAAGGAAGTCAAGGTAATCGACTTCCGAGAGACTGCTCCGGCAGCAGCAACTCCGGAGATGTGGCTCGGTGAAGACGGCAAAGTAAAGAATTACACACCGGACGGCGCAGATCCGACGACAGCGGCAGCTCCGGCAAGCCAGTACGGCGGCCAGTCGGTTGCGGTACCGGGTGAAGTAGCAGGAATGGAGTTCCTTCTGGAAAAGTACGGTTCCGATAAGGTAACCAGAAATGATATCTTCCAGGGCGCGATCGATCTTGCGAAAGACGGTTACGTTGTCGGTGCAACCTTCAAGGAAGAGCTGGATGAGAATTACAACCTGATCCATGCGATGCCGGATCTCTCCAAGATCTACCTGAACGATCTGGAACTTGCATACGAGATCGGCGATCACATCAGCAACCCGGATCTTGCCAAGACACTGGAAGCAATCCGCGACGGCGGAAAAGACGCATTCTATAAGGGCGAGATTGCGCAGAAGATGGTGGATGCCACCAAGAAGTACGGCGGCGTTATGACCATGGAAGACCTCGCGAATTACACGGTTAAGGAAAGAGAACCGGTAAAGGGTACCTACAAGGATTACACCATTTATTCCCTTCCGCCGGCATCCTCCGGTGGTACACACCTCTGCGAGATCCTGAACATTCTGGAGAATGCGGACATGAAGTCTCTGGAAATCAACTCTCCGGAGTATGTTCACCTGTTCTCTGAGGCGTTCAAGATCGCATTTGCCGACAGAGCAAAGTACATGGCAGACACCGATTTCGTCGATGTTCCGCTGAAGCAGCTCACCAGCAAGGACTATGCAAAGTCCCGCTGGAGCCAGATCGATCCGGAAAAGAGCGGCGCTTATGAGGCTGTTCCGTCCGACGAGCTGGAGCACTATGCAACCACTTCCTTCTCCGTAATCGATGAGGAAGGCAACATGGTAGCATGCACAAAGACCGTAAACTATGGCTTCGGTTCCAAGATCGTTCCGGAAGGAACCGGATTTGTACTCAACGATGAGATGGATGACTTCTCTCCGGATCCGAAGAGCACAAACTGCGTAGCCGGCGGAAAGAGACCGCTTTCCTCCATGTCCCCGTCCATCGTTCTGTATCCGGACGGCAAGCCGTTCCTGACCATCGGAACTCCGGGCGCAACCCGTATCTTCCCGACCATCGCTCAGGTTGTTCAGAGAATGATCGATTATGATATGGACATTCAGGATGCGATCGACTGCGCGAGAATCTATGATAACTCCTCAAAGAAGGTTTGCTACGAGTCCGACGGCGTGAAGCCGGTGACTGCCGAGACCGCAGCAAAACTGCAGGAGATGGGCCACGAGGTAACCGACAAGGGTGCTTGGCAGCTCTTCTTCGGCGGTGTTCAGGGTATTGAGATCAAGAAAGACGGAACCCTCCGCGGCGGTGCTGACCCGCGCCGTGACGGTAAGGCTCTCGCTTACTGATCCAACCATTTTCCTCCCATAAAAATAAAAAGTACGAATAAGTAGGACGGTGCCGTCTTCGGGATAGATTTCCGGAGGCGGCACCGTCTTTTTCTGACGAAATGATGCCGGGTTGTGATAAAATAACAGAAAAGAGAGGAAGCCGCCGGTGAAGGCGGCGGAATGGAGAATACAATGAATCATACATTTGCTGGAAAACTGGTCACTCCGGAACAGGCGGTCAAGGCGGTTCAGCCGGGGGACTGGGTTGATTACGGATTCGGCGCCGGATTCCCGGAACTTCTGGATAAGGCGCTGGCGAAGCGCAAAGGAGAGCTCTCGGATATCCGGATCCGCGGCGGTCTGATCATTCATCCGCGGATTGAGACGGTAGAGTGCGATCCGGAGCAGGAGACATTTTCCTATTACAGCTGGCACATCGGCGACTACGAGCGGAAACTTCAGAAGAGGGGACTGGTTCAGTTCTCCCCGATGATCCTCCGTTATCTTCCGCAGATGTACCGGGAGAAGATGGCGAAGGTTGATGTCGCGTTCGTCCCGGTTTCGAAGCCGGATGAGAATGGCTACTGCGGTCTCGGAATCGGAAGCTACGGTTGGAAGACCATCATGGAGTGCGCGAGAGTGGTGATCTTTGAGATCAACGAGAAGTATCCGACCCTCCAGGGCGTGGACGGCTCCCACCGTGTTCACCTCTCGGAGGCGGATTACATCGTGGAGGGAGAGCATGAAGATCTTCCGATCCGCACCTATCGTGAGCCGAGCGCAGAGGATATTCAGATTGCGAAGAATGTGGTGGCGGAGATCCCGGACGGGGCGACGCTCTCTTTCGGTGTCGGAACGGTGCCGTTCACCGTGGCGAAAATGCTGGCGGAGTCGGATAAGAAGGACCTGGGCTGCCATACCGGAACCATCAGTGATGCATTCATGGAAATGTGGAAAGCCGGAAAACTGACCAACGCGAAGAAAGAGATTGATACCGGCCGGTCCACCTGGAATCTGGCGATGGGAACAAAGGAATTCTATGACTGGATCGCGGAGAATCCGGAACTCTTCAAACCGGCCGGCCTGGACTATGTGCATATGCCGGAGATTATGGGGAAAATCAGCAATTTCATCTCCATCAACGGCGGCGTTCAGCTGGATCTGGTCGGCGGAGAGAACGGTGAGTCCTCCGGAACCAGGCAGCTCTCCGGAATCGGCGGACAGATGGATTTCCTGGAAGGAGCCTTCCGGTCCAGAGGCGGAAAAGGATACATCTGCATCAATTCCACACACAAGAAGAAAGACGGTTCCCTTCAGTCCAATATCGTTCCGTTTATTCCGCAGGGAAGCACGGTTTCCGTTCCGAGAACGATGATCCAGTGCGTAGTGACGGAGTACGGTGTGGCCAATCTGTTCGGCAAGACGCTCCGGGAGAGAGCCGAGGAGATGATCAGGGTGGCACATCCGGATTTCCGTGATGAGCTGCGGAAATATGCGGACGAGGCGTTTCAGTAATCCGGGTTCATCAATCACAGACCGGAAATGAGACAATGCGGGTATAATGTTCGGGTATCGTGTACGGAAGACGAAAGAAAGGCGGTTTGTATGAAATTCGAAAACGTAATAAAAACAGCAGTGATTCTGACCGGCGTCGGCGTAGCAGTCAGCGGTATTTTCGATATCAGAAAGGGCCGCGGATGCGGAGACAGCAAGGACTCATGCTGCTGCGGCGGACATGGCGAGGGGGTGGACGGTCACGACGGAGACGGCTGCCGTTTCGACGAGGATGACGAGACCATCATTGAGATGGAAAAAGAATGCAGCTGCGGATCTTCATGCTGCCGGACCGCAAAGGGAATTCTGAAAGTCCTGACCGGCGGCATTGTCATCGGTCTCGGTGTTGCCTCCGCTTTTCTGGATTTCGAGGAAAAGATCGGACAGAAGAATCCGGAGCTGGCAGAGCGGATCGCCCGGGCGGAGGAATGGTGCCAGAAGCTGCTGGATGACGGAGCGGCAAAAAGCAAGGTGCTGGCGGCGCAGGGAAGAGATCTCGCCGTGCAGGGAAAAGACCGTGCATTTGCCGCATGGAAGAAAGCAAGAGAAACAGACTGCGTCGGAGAATTTTCCGACTGAGTGAAAAATGATCCCCTGACAGGGTACGGACACCGGAACGTTATGGTGCTGCGAAAGTGGAGAACGCCCGGTGCAAGGCCCGCAGGAGAGGTTTGATTACAAAAGTTATTAAGGAATTTACAAGATGGAAGAAATGACACAGCTTACCGACGAACAGCTCGGAAAGATACGGGAAAACCGTAACAAAGATAACACGTTTGCCTATGAGATGGGATTTCAGGGCGTCCGGCTTTCTGCCGGCCATTGCCGCGGCGAACTGACCGTGACGGAACATCTGATGAATCCCATCGGCTCCGTCCACGGCGGCTGCCTCTTTACCATGGCGGATTCGACCGCCGGCATGGCGGCCAGCAGTTATGGCTACAAAGTAACGACCATGGATGCGGATTTTCACTATCTCCGCGCCGGCATCGGCGTAAAGAAACTGATCTCCGAGGCAAAAGTTCTGAAGAGAGGAAAGCGTGCGATCGTAGTTTCGGTCGATGTCATGGATGAGACGGAGAGGGTACTCTGTACGGGGACATTTACCTTTATGTCTCTTGGTGAGCCCTATGACGCCGTGAAGGATGTGCTGAAAAGCATGAAGAAGTAATCCTGAATTACATACAGCATTCAGAAGAGGAACCGCGCGGAAGATTCTGCGCGGTTTCCTGTTTTATAGGAGATTTCTCCGAAATTCCCTATGAAATGAAAACGCTCCGCGAGGATGCGCACGCCGCTGTAAGCAAATTCACTAAGCTCGAGAAAACCTCGCTAAGAGCTTCGCCAAGGACGCTGTCACCTGACGGTGATCAGCGGCGGTGCACAAAGTGCGCAGGCTTCCCTCGGGAGTGAGGGAGGGGAGAGCCGAAGTCCGCTTGCGGACTTTGTTAAGGCCCGATATAATTGCTTTAAAGCGAAGAATCTAATATAATATCCGTGAATATGACATATGACGGAGGATTACATGACATCAGTTGAAAACAATAACACCACGGCAGCCTGTGAATCCAGAGATTCCTGGAAGTCCAAATACGGCTTCATCATCGCCTGCATCGGATCGGCGGTCGGTATGGGAAATATCTGGCTTTTTCCCAGCAGAGTGGCAAACTACGGCGGCGCATTTCTGGCGGCGTACCTCCTTTTTGATGTACTGATCGGATTCAGCGGCGTGGTCGGCGAGATGGCGTTCGGGCGAAAAGCGAGATCCGGTCCGCTGGGGGCATTTTCCAGGGCAGGGGCGTCCATCGGTTATGGAAAAGTCGGTAGAATGCTGGGCGTTATCCCGATGATCGGCGCCTTTATGATGGCAATCGGTTATTCGGTTGTGGTCAGCTGGATCTTCAAATACACCTTTTACGCGGTGACCGGCCGGGTGCTTCATCTGGGCGACGCGGCGATGGAGATCGCGGAGGAAAACGGCGATTCGGCGGTGGCCGCGGGAATTTCCGGCTTTGCGTCGGAATTCGGACATACGGCCTCGGCGTTTGGCAACAGTTACTGGCTGGTGATTGCCATCGCGGTGACGCTGGTCATTATGGTGCTCGGCATTGCCAGCGGTGTCGAGAAGGCGAATAAGCTGATGATTCCGGTATTCTATGCATTGTTTATCTCGCTGGTCTTCTATGTGGCCGCACAGCCGGGATCAGCGGCGGGGTACCGCCATATGTTTACGATTGATCCGGAGAAGCTCCGGGACCCGATGATGTGGGTATATGCGCTCGGACAGTCTTTCTTCTCCCTGTCGCTTGCGGGGAACGGAACCATCATCTATGGTTCTTATCTCTCGGACGATGTGGATGTGGTGGCGAGCGCATGGAAAGTTGCCCTGTTTGACACCCTTGCGGCAATGCTGGCGGCGCTGGTGATCGTGCCGGCCATGGCAGCAGCCGGAGAGACGGCATTTTCCGGCGGGCCGGGCCTGATGTTCATCTATCTCCCGCATCTGTTTGCGTCGATGCCGGGCGGCCCGATTGTGGTGATCGTCTTCTTTGTTGCGGTTCTTCTGGCGGGAATGTCCTCTTTGGTGAATCTGTTTGAAGTGCCGATCGCCGCGGTACAGGACCATCTGGGAAGAAGCCGTGTGCTGTCGGTGGCGCTGGTCGGCGTGATCGGTGCGATCATCTCCATCTGTATTCAGGGAATTGTCTCCGACTGGATGGACTTTGTATCCATTTATATCTGCCCGCTGGGCGCTGGTCTTGCCGGCGTGATGTTCGCGTGGGTATGGGGAAAGGATGCGGTTGTCGACGCGGTATCCCTCGGACGGGAACGCCGTGTGGGAAGCTGGTTCTACCCGCTCTATAAGTATCTGTTCTGTATTCTGTCGCTGGCGGTCTTTCTTCTGGGCGCGGTCAACGGCGGAATCGGATGAGGAAATTCTATGTCTTTGAATCGTGATATGAAAACCGAAATGCTTCTTGCCTGGTATGACCGGAACGGGAGAACGCTTCCCTGGCGGTCGGACCCGACACCTTATCATGTGTGGCTGTCGGAGATTATGCTTCAGCAGACCCGCGTGGAAGCGGTGAAGGAATATTATCGGAGATTTACGGAGGCTCTGCCGGACGTCCGCGCGCTTGCACAGGCGCCGGAAGAGCAGTACATGAAACTGTGGGAAGGACTCGGCTATTACAGCCGGGTCCGAAATCTTCATAAGGCGGCTGTGCAGATTATGGAGGATCATGGCGGGCAAATGCCGCCGACCAAAAAAGAACTCTCGGAGCTGTCCGGAATCGGCGATTACACATCCTCGGCCATCGCCTCGATTGCATTCGGCGAGCGGACGCCGGCGATCGACGGCAATCTCCTCCGCGTCTACGCGAGAATGACAAAAGAAGAGGAGAATATCAAGACCGGAACGGCGAAGAAGAAGGCGGAGGCGTGGTTTCTGAAGTTTATGCCGGAAGACCGGCCGGGGGATTTCAATCAGGCGGTGATGGATCTGGGAGCGACGGTCTGTCTTCCGAACGGCGCGCCGGAGTGCGGACGCTGCCCGTGGAGGGAATTTTGCCGGGCGCATGCGGACGGCACGGAACTCCGCTATCCGGTCATACCGCCGAAGAAAGAGCGGCGGAAAGAGGAACGGACGATCCTCCTTCTGGTCGATGAGACGGGGCGGATCGCGCTCCGGAAGCGACCGGAAAAGGGGCTTCTGGCAGGGCTGTGGGAGTATCCGGCTCTGGAGGGGAAAAAGAGCTCAAAAGAGGTACTTTCGGCGGTGAGGGAGTTACTCGGCGGTGCGGCCGGGAATCCGCTTCCCGGCGGTTTTGACGTTTTGGATCTGGAGTTTCTTCCAAAAGCGAAACATATCTTTTCTCATATCGAATGGCATATGACGGGATTCGCTGTCCGGGTCAGAAAGCCCGCAGTGGGAGAGGTGCCGCTTCAGTGGGTGACGCCGCAGGAGCTTTTCGAAACGTATGCGGTGCCGACAGCGCTGGTAAAATATACGGAGTGGATCAGAGATCAATTCAAAATAACAGAATAATTGCTGACGAAGTTATGGAAAGAATTCGGACAGCCGGTGCGATACAGAGGATAGGTCAGGCTGTTATTCGGAGCATATCAAGCGAAAAACCGTGCCCGGTCAATGCGACCGGACACGGTTTTTTTCGGATCTGTAGTGTGTGATATTTTATTACTTGTCATCCCGGTCCTTGAACATCTCGTCCATGGTGTGCCAGCCGAGTACCGCGCATTTTACGCGGGCCGGCATATGGGAGATATCCTCCAGGGCGCCGGCTTCCTCCAGTTCTTCCTTCTCTTCCGGGGTGATCTTGCCGCGGATCATGCGAAGAAAGATCTCCGAGAGATGCTCCGCCTCGGGAACGGTCTTTCCGATGATCATGTCGCACATGATATCGGCGGAAGCCTGGGAAATGGCGCAGCCGTCGCCGGTATATCCGGCATCTTCGATGACGCCTTCGTCATTTACCCGAAGCTGAAGGATGATATCGTCGCCGCAGGACGGGTTGACGCCCTCCAACTCATAGTTCGGATTCTCAATCGGTTCTTTATGGATCGGATGAAGGTTGTGATCCGTGAGAATTTCATTATAAAAATTATTCATGGAATACGCTCCTTATGATATACAACAGCCTGCCGGCAGAGGGAACACAAGGTTCTCCCGGACGGCAAGCCATATCATACTGTATCTGTTTTCTTCTGTCAATCCGTATAACCCATCTTGCCGCGGACGGTCTTTAACGCCTCCGCGAGACGGAAGATATCGTTTTCGGTGTTGTAGAATGCGATGCTCGCGCGGGCAGTGGACATCGATCCGAGATACTTCAGGAGCGGCTGTGCGCAGTGATGCCCGACACGGATATCGACCTTGAAGGAATCCAGGATCGCGGCGATATCATGAGGATGAACGCCGTCAATGGTAAAGGAGAGGATTCCGTGGTGGTTCAGCGGATCATCGGATCCGAGGATATTCAGGTGCGGGATCCGGCTCAGCTCTTTCATGGCAAGCACAGTCAGGTAATCCTCGCGCTCCTCGATCACATCGATGCCGATGGCATTGTAGTAGTCGATGGCGGCACCGAGTCCGACCGCTCCGGCCGCGTTGACCGTTCCGGCCTCGAACTTATGCGGAACTTCCGCATAGGTTGCGCTCTCGCGGGTGACATACTCGATCATCTCGCCGCCCGTCAGGAACGGAGACATTTTTTCAAGGATCTCCATCTTTCCGTAAAGAACGCCGATGCCCATCGGCCCCAGCATCTTATGACCGGAGAAGGAGAGGAAATCGACATCCAGATCACAGACATCCACTTTGATGTGCGGAACGCTCTGTGCGCCGTCGCAGGAGAAAACAGCTCCGTTTTCATGAGCGATGCGGGCAAAGGTCTTGATATCGTTCCGGACGCCGAGGACGTTGGAAATCTGTGTCATGGAGACCAGCTTTGTCTTCGGGGTCAGAGCCGCACGGAACATTTCCTCCGTGATGGTGCCCTTTTTATCGCACTCGAGGAACTTCAGGACAGCGCCGGTTCGCTTTGCGACATGCTGCCACGGAAGGAGGTTCGAGTGGTGCTCCATGATCGTGATCAGGATCTCGTCGCCCGGCTTCAGATTGTCATCTGCCCAGGTGTGCGCGATCAGATTCAGACTCTCTGTTGCGTTGCGGGTGAAAATGATCTCGTTCGGGTCTTTTGCACCGATGAAATCAGCCACCTTTCGGCGGGCATCCTCATACGCTTCGGTTGCGCGAAGACTCAGCTCGTAGAGACCGCGAAGCGGGTTCGCGTTGTCATTCTCATAGAATTCGCGGGTTGCGCGGATGACACAGTCCGGCTTCTGGGTCGTCGCTGCGCTGTCCAGATAAACCAGATCGGTATCCTCAAAAATCGGAAATGCGTTCCGGATCAGACGATCCTGACGCTGTCTTGCTTCGCTTGTCATTCTTCTTCAACAGCTCCCTTCAGAAAACCGTGAACGTCGCATTTTGTCATTTCGTCGTTGACCTTCTTCAGGAGTGCTTCGACGTGAGCGGTGCTCATCATGCGGTAAATCTCTTCGGTGGAAAGTCCGCGGGACTCCATGTAGAAGAGGAGCTCTTCGTCGAGCTTGCCGATGGATGCACCGTGGTTTCCTTCGACATCTTCCTCGTCGCAGAGAATGAGAGGGATGGTCTGGTTGACGATGTTGTCGCTCATCAGAAGGATGTTCTCCATCTCATTGCCCTTTGCGCCGACCGCGCCGTTGCGCAGGTCGATGGTGCCGCGGAAGATCTTTTTCGCCGTATCGGCAATGGTTCCGTTGGCGTTGATGTTGCTGACGGTCTTTCTGCCGATGTGGTTGACGGCGTAGTTGATATCGAGAAGGTGATCCTTCTCAATCATGTATGCGGAGTCGAGTTCGAGCTCTGCGGCTTTGCCCATCAGGTCGGCCTGTGCGCCGAGATAAATCTTTCCGCCGGCCAGGACGATCTGGATCAGCTCGAGTTTGGCACTCTCGTCAAAGGTGCCCCCGACATCGTTGATAAAGGTGAGGTCATCGCCCAGCTTGTGAATCTGGACAAGACGGACAACCGCGCCTCTTCCGGCACGGATTTTGGTCTGGATGCCGGCGAAGCCGCTCGCGTCCATACCGCTGAAATCTTCGATTACCCAGAGATAACCGTTGTCCTCGGCGGTCAGCTCGACGCTGCTCATGTCCTGCGCGTCTTTTTCATAGCGGAAGGAGAGACGAACCGGATCTGCGGTGCGCTCGCCTTTCTTTACGCTGTAGCGGTGGCACGGAACCTCCGCATCGTGGATCAGTTTATCCACGTCGCGGCCGGAACCGGTCGCCAGATCGAGATATACCGGCTTGCTTGCCTTCATCTCGGCAACATTTTCCGGTTTTACGACTGTCAGATTTCCCTCTTTCACGGCAGTGATGCCGGAGAGATCTGCCTGGTTCATCTTGAGGTGATTCCAGGTCGGAACAGGCAGTCGGTTAATCGTCATATTCATAGTGCCCTCCTTATCCGATGCTGCCCTTCATTTCCAGTCTGATCAGGTTGTTCATCTCAACCGCGTATTCCAGCGGAAGTTCCTTGGATACATTATCCGCGAAACCGCTGACGATCATCGCCCTCGCATCCTCTTCGGAGACGCCGCGACTCATCAGATAGAAGACAGCCTCATCGCTGATTCGTCCGATCTTTGCCTCGTGGCCGACATCGGCATCCATGGTACGGACATCCATCGCCGGGATGGTATCGGAGCGGGAGATCGCATCGAGCATCAGGGACTGGCAGGAAACGGAAGACTTTGCCCCCTTTGCCTTGTTCGTGATGACGACAGAGCTTCGGTAAGTGCTGACACCGCCGTCCTTGGAGATGGACTTGGTGCTGATGCTGGAGGAAGTGTCCGGCGCGTTCATGACAACCTTTGCACCGGTGTCCAGATTCTGGCCTTTTCCGGCAAAGGTGATGCCGGTGAAGTCGGCTCTGGAACCCTTTCCGTTCAGGATACTCATCGGGTAAAGGTAGGAAACATGGGAACCGAAGGAACCGGATACCCACTCGATGGTACCGCCCTCTTCGACCTTGGCACGTTTGGTGTTCAGGTTATACATGTTCTTGGACCAGTTTTCGATGGTGGAATAGCGGAGTTTTGCGCCCTTTGCGACGTAGAGCTCGACACAGCCGGCGTGGAGGTTGGCCACGTTGTAGTGCGGAGCGGAACATCCCTCGATGAAGTGAAGGTATGCGTCCTCGTCGACAATGATCAGGGTGTGCTCAAACTGACCTGCGCCCTTCGCGTTCAGTCGGAAATAGGACTGAAGCGGGATATCCAGGTGTACGCCCTTCGGAACGTACACGAAAGAGCCGCCGGACCAAACCGCGCCGTGAAGCGCCGCAAACTTGTGATCGGTCGGCGGAACGAGTTTCATAAAGTGCTCTTTGACCATATCGGCATACTCGCCGGTCAGAGCGCTCTCCATATCGGTGTATACAACACCCATCTGGGAAACTTCGTCTTTGACATTGTGGTATACCAGCTCGGAGTCATACTGCGCTCCGACGCCGGCAAGGGATTTTCTCTCTGCTTCCGGGATTCCGAGTCTCTCAAAGGTATCCTTGATATCGTCCGGAACCTCGTCCCAGCTGGCCGCCATCTTGGTGTTCGGCTTGACGTAGGTTGCGACATTTTCCATGTCCAGACCCGCGATGGACGGACCCCAGTCAGGAACCTCAAGACGGTTGTAGATTTCAAGGGATTTCAGACGGAAATCCAGCATCCAGTCCGGATCATGTTTTTCCTCCGAGATCTGTCTTACGATCTCCGGAGTCAGTCCGGATTCGATGCGGTAAGCATCTTTTTCCTCATATCGGAAGTCGTAGAGGCTGCGGTCGACATCCGCAACCTGGGACTTTTCTTCGTTATTGCCCATTGATCGGTATCTCCTTTCAGGCAGCTTCGTTTTCCGGATTACTTCAGGAACTGCTCGAAACCGTTCTCGTTGATGTTGTCAACGAGAGAAGCGTCGCCGTCCTTGATGATGCGGCCGTCCGCCAGCACGTGGGTGTAGTCAACGTGCAGAGCTTCCAGAATACGTGTGCTGTGAGTGATGATCAGGAGAGCGCCGTCATGGTTCTTCTGGTACTCTTCGACACCCTGGGATACGGTGCGGACTGCATCGACATCGAGGCCGGAATCGGTCTCATCCAGGATGGCAAGATCCGGGTTCAGCATAAGGAGCTGCAGGATCTCTGCCTTCTTCTTCTCACCGCCGGAGAAGCCGACGTTGAGATCACGGTCTGCATAGGACTCGTCCATGTTCAGGACCTTCATGGCAGCCTTGAGCTGCTTGCGGAAATCCCAGAGACGGATGTGCTTGCCGGTCTTCTGCTCAACGGAAGTCTTGATGAAGCTGCTGAGTGTAAGACCGGGAACCTCCAGCGGATTCTGGAAGGAGAGGTATACGCCGGCCTGCGCGCGCTTGTTGACCGGGGCGTTGGTGATATCCTCGCCCTTAAACTGAATGGAACCGCCGGTTACGGTGTATCTCGGATTGCCCATGATCGCATAGCCGAGAGTGGATTTTCCCGCGCCGTTCGGGCCCATGAGAACATGAGTTTCGCCCGGCTTGATATCCAGAGATACGCCGTGAAGAATCTCCTTGTCCTCAACGTTGACAGCGAGGTTTTCTATGTGTAATAATTGTTCGGACATGTCTGTTCCTCCGTCTGTATATTCTGCGGACGGTGCCGCATCTTTGATAACAGTTGTGTGTGCCTTGATCCGGATTGTTTCCTATTTAAATTATCGACCGGAAATGTCCCGAAATTCGGCTTGTGTTATTATATACTACGAATTTCCTATAAGCAAGCGCGAAAGCCGCATTCTGTACAATTCCTACAAAATCCAGTGTATTAGTCGATAAAACTTGGAATTATGACGGAATATAAGGAAAAGAAATGCATTCGGGATCATTTTCCGAAAGGCGTGCCGCACGGATGTCCGAAACGTAGTACAATAGCTATATGCGTGAAGGTTTACACTCAGGGAAAGAGGTATGGATTATGGATGATAAGATCAGACAGCTGAATGAGTGGATCAGAGAGAGCAGCAGGATCGTGTTTTTCGGCGGCGCGGGCGTATCGACCGCCAGCGGGATTCCGGATTTTCGGAGCAAGGACGGACTGTATAACACGCCGAGTGTCGGCTTCGAGGCATACCAGCCGGAGTATCTGCTCAGCAACCGCTGTCTTGTGCACGAGCCGAAGGTGTATTTTGAGTTTCACCGGCAGAAGATGGATACGAGGAAGATTAAACCGAATCATGCGCACCGGTATCTGGCGGAACTGGAGAAGACCGGAAAGCTGACTGGCGTGGTGACCCAGAATATCGACGGTCTGCACCAGAAGGCGGGAAGCCGGAAGGTATATGAGATTCACGGGAGCGCGCTGCGCAACTACTGCATGAAGTGCGGGAAAATCTACCCGTCCGACTATGTGTTTGAGTCGAAAGAACCGGTTCCGCACTGCGAGTGCGGCGGTGTGATCCGGCCGGATATCACCCTTTACGGTGAGAGTCTTCCGGAGGATGCGGTGGCCGGCGCGGTGAGCGTGCTCTCCGGCGCGGATATGCTGATCATTGGAGGTACATCGCTTACGGTGTATCCGGCGGCGTCCTTTATCAATTATTTTGGCGGAAAATATCTTGCGGTTATCAACCGCGATCCGTTGGATGTTCACATCGGAAAGAATGTGCTCAACATCACGGAGGATATCGACCGTGTATTTGCCGGGCTGGCGGAGATGGAGAATATGACGCTTTGACCGGGAAACGGGGAAGGGCCGGAATGATGGCAGGAGAGTCATGAAGGACCGGCGGAAAACCACCGGTATCGAGAAAAGAAACAAGCATGAAATAAAGCATGAAACGCGGAATTTGAGCGGAGGAACCGGAAGTGGAGTATGAAGTCGGCGATATCGTAAAACTGAAAAAACAGCACCCGTGCGGGAGTTTTGAGTGGAGAATTCTCCGAGTCGGAGCGGATTTCCGCCTGGAATGTCTCGGATGCGGACACCAGATCATGATTGCCCGTCGGATCGTGGAAAAAAGCACCCGCGGACTGCGGAAGCCCGAAAAGTTGTAAAAGTCGTTTCCGCTGCATATCCGCCGATTATCCGTCCGGAGAAGACGATGCGGGAGAAACGGTTTAAAAGCATCTTTTTTGATAAAAAAACCGCTTGCGGGCTTGCGAAAACTCTGATATAATCGTTAGCCGTGATATACCAACAATCCTTACTCCCTGCTGGAGTCAGGGGGTCAGAGACCACAAGGAGGTTCTGAAACACATGAACAATTATGAGTTAGCCGTAATTCTCAGCAGTAAGCTTGAGGACGAGCAGAGAGCTGCCGCACTGGAGCAGATTAAAGAGCTTGTAAAGCGTTTTGGCGGCCAGATCAAGGACATCGATGAGTGGGGCAAGAAGAAGCTCGCTTACGAGATCCAGAAAGAAAAAGAAGGATTCTATTATTTCATCCACTTCGACGCTGAGCCGACAGCACCGGCTGAGATCGAGTCCAGAATCCGTATTATGGAGCCAGTTCTCAGATACTTATGCATGAGACCGGAAGCATAAATAAGGAAGAGTGATCGTATGAATAAAGTAATTCTGATGGGTAGACTGACAAGAGACCCGGAAGTGAGATATTCTCAGGGTGAGCGTTCCATGGCGATCGCAAGATACACCCTCGCAGTTGACAGAAGACGCAGATCCGGAAGAGGCGCGGAGGTCGGAAACGATCAGACTGCAGACTTCATTCCGTGTGTGGCTTTCGACAGGGCAGGCGAATTCGCGGAGAAATACTTCCATCAGGGAATTAAGGTTGTAGTATCCGGAAGAATTCAGACTGGCAGTTACACGAATAAAGACGGCCAGAAAGTATATACGACAGAAGTTATCGTTGAAGATCAGGAATTCGCGGAGAGCAAGAACGCATCCTCCGCACCGATGGGCGCACCGCAGTCCGCTTCCTATGCACCGGATCGTCCGGCGCCGGCAAGCGCTGCAGCGGCGACAAGCGATGGTTTCATAAATATTCCTGACGGAGTTGAAGATGAGGGCCTTCCGTTCAACTAATACGGAAGCCGCGAGGAGGAAATAAAATGCCATTCAATAAGACAGAAAGACCGGAAGGTGCAAGACCGAGAAGAAACGGTGGAATGCACAGAAGAAGAAAAGTTTGCGTATTCTGCGGATCCAAGGCAGAGCCGATCGATTTCAAGGATGCAAACAAGCTGAAGAGATACGTATCCGAGAGAGGTAAGATCCTTCCGAGAAGAATTACCGGAAACTGCGCAAAGCATCAGAGAGCTCTTACTGTAGCTGTTAAGAGAGCAAGACATCTTGCTATTCTTCCGTACACAGTAGAGTAATCGGAAACGACAGAACGTCGAATACTGGATTAAACATCAAACATCAGAAGGGCCGTCCGTTTTTCGGGCGGCCCTTCTTCCTTCTGTTCGGGATTTATGGTATGATTAAGGCAAAGAGAAACCCCGCAAAGATACAGCTGCGGCAGTTCAAAAATCAGAACAGGGGGGTCAATCATGAAGAAAAATATCATTACGATCAGCCGTGAATACGGCAGCGACGGACGCAATATCGGTCTGCTTACCGCGAAAAAACTGGATATCGAGTTTTACGATAAAGAACTGATCGACGCGGCGGCGAAGGAGATCGGCTTTCCGGCGGAGACGGTGGCGGCAAAAGAGCAGAAGCTGACATCCAGCATTCTCTATAATTTTGCGGTGGGCACTATTTACGGAAGTGCCTATCCGCGGGAACCGAAACCGAGTGAGCTTCCGCTGGCGGAACAGATCTTTCTTGCGCAGAAGAAAGCGATCATCGAGAGGGCCAAGCGCGGGCCGTGTGTGATCATCGGCCGCTGCGCGGACTATATTCTGAGAGACCGGGAAGATGTTCTCCGCGTCTTCATCTACGCTGATTACGAGAGCCGGAAACGCCGGGCACTCAAGGAGTACGGCGAACTGGAGGAGAACATCGACAAGATGATGCGGGAGATCGATAAGAAACGCCGGATCCACTACGAGAATTATACAAGTCAGCGCTGGGGAGACCGCAATAACTATGATCTTCTTCTGAACACAGCGCTTCTTGATCCGCAGAAGTGCGCAGATATCATCTGTGAGGCAGTACGGTGATAAGAGGAACAATGAAATGAGAGGTAGAATCCGAACGCAGGGGCTGTTTCGCGCGTATCTGACATGGCCGCTGATCATGGCGGCGATTCTGGTGATCTCCAATCTGTCAGTCGCGCTGGTCAGTCCGCAGGCCGGAGCGGCGATGGCGGGCTTCACTTTCGTGGGCGTGCTGATCGCCGGCTGGCTCCTGCTCTACAGCAGAAGACAGATTTTAGCGGGGCTGGTCCGTTTTTCTTCGGAGTATTCCGAAGTGCAGGACCAGCTCCTTCGCGAGATGAGCGTTCCGTATGTGCTGGCGGACGAGGAGGGACGGATCCTCTGGGCGAACCGGGAGTTTGAGAATCTGATCCGTGAGGAGAAGGGTCATCACAGATTCCTGTCTTCGTTTTTTCCGGAGCTGAATGCGAACACTCTCTATAAGGTGGAGGACGACACCAGTCTTCACACGGAGTACAGCGGCAAATTCTATGAAGTCGGCATCCGCTCGATTCTGATCGACGATTCGGCGCAGATCCGCCTCGGCATGGACCATTTTAACGGGACCCGTATGTACGGGATCTTTCTGTTTGACGAGACACAGCTCCTTACCTATGAGCAGGAGCTGGACCGCAGAAAACCGGTGGTTGGCCTGATCTATCTGGACAACTATGATGAGGCGCTGGAGAGCGTCGAGGCGGTCCGCAGATCTCTTCTGGCGGCGCTGATCGACCGAAAGATTACCAAGTACATCGACCGCATGGAAGGTATCGTGAAAAAGCTGGAGAAAGACAAATACTTTTTTGTTATCCAGCAGAAGTATACGGATGAACTTCGTGAGAACCGTTTCTCAATTCTCGAGGACGTAAAAACCGTCAATATCGGTAATGATATGGCGGTAACGCTGAGCATCGGTATCGGAATGAACGGCGGGACATATCTTCAGAACTATGAGTATGCCCGCGCAGCGATCGATATGGCGCTCGGCCGAGGCGGCGATCAGGCGGTGGTCAAGGATGCCGACCGCATCCGGTATTACGGCGGAAAGTCGCAGCAGGTAGAGAAGACAACCCGCGTCAAGGCCCGCGTCAAGGCTCATGCGATGCGAGAGCTCATGGATACCAAGGACAAGATCCTCGTTATGGGGCACCGGATCGGCGACATGGATTGTTTCGGCGCGGCGGTCGGTATCTGGCGTATCGCCCAGGCATTTAACAAAAAGTCCCGTATTGTGGTCAATGACGTCAATTCCTCCGTCCGTCCGATCATGGCGAAATTCCGCGGCAATCCGGATTATCCGGAAGATCTCTTCGCGACAGCGGAGGAGGCGGCGGAATGGGCGGACAGCAACACCATGCTGGTTGTGGTGGATGTCAACCGCCCGAGCATTACGGAAGCGCCGGATCTGCTGAAGAAGATCAGCACCATCGTCGTTCTCGATCATCACCGCCAGAGCGCGGAACTGATCCAGAATCCGACCTTGTCCTATGTGGAGCCGTATGCGTCCAGCGCCTGTGAGATGGTTGCGGAGATTCTCCAGTATATCGGAGACGGAATCCGTGTGAAGCCGCTGGAGGCGGACGCAATGTATGCCGGCATCATGATCGATACGCACAATTTCATGAATCAGGCCGGTGTCCGCACCTTTGAAGCTGCGGCATTTCTCCGCCGGAACGGCGCAGATGTCGTGCGCGTGAGAAAACTCCTCCGGGATAAGCCGGAAGATTACCGCGCAAAGGCGGCGGCCATCCAGAACATGGAGATCTACAAGGGCGCGTACGCGATCTCGGAGTGTCCAGCTGACGGCCTCGAAAGCCCGACGGTGGTCGGAGCGCAGGCGGCCAATGAAATGCTGGATATCACCGGCATCAAAGCGTCCTTTGTGATCACGCAGGTCAATGATACCGTCTTCTACAGTGCCCGTTCCATTGACGAAGTCAATGTTCAGGTTATGATGGAAAAGCTCGGCGGCGGCGGACACCGCACGATTGCCGGCGCACAGGTGAAAGAGATCAGTACCGCCGAGGCGCGGGACAGACTCAGAGCGCTTATCGATGAGATGAGTGAGAAAGGGGAAATATAACATGCAGGTAGTATTACTGGAAGATGTAAAATCCGTCGGAAAAAAGGGTGATATCGTAAAGCTCAGCGATGGTTATGCAAGAAACTTTATTATCAAGAAGAACCTTGGTCTGGAGGCGACTCCGCAGAATCTGAACGATCTGAAGCTGAGAAAGGCGAATGACGCAAAGATCGCAGCGGAAGAGCTTGCAGCGGCAAAACAGCTGGCAGAGGAGCTTGCCGGAAAGAAGATCACCCTGTCGATCAAGGCGGGCGAGGGCGGCAGAGCGTTCGGTTCCGTATCCACCAAGGAAATCGTGAAGGCGATCAAGGATCAGCTCGGGATGGACATTGACAAGAAGAAACTCATTCTTCCGGAACCGATCCGCAGCTTCGGCGTAACCGAGGTGCCGATTCGTCTGCATCGCGACGTGACAGGAAAGCTGGATGTTCACGTGGTAGAGGCCTGATTCTTCCCGTGACGCGATAATCAGGAGGAACGGATGGCAGCAGAAGATGCATTGGTAAAAAGGGTCCTTCCCAACAGTGTCGATGCCGAGCGATCAGTGATCGGTTCGATGCTGATGGACAAAGAAGCGATCATGGCTGCGGCCGAGACGGTGACGGGCGCGGACTTCTATCAGCAGCAGTACGGCATCATGTTTGATACGATCGTTGAGCTCTTTGAGAGCGGAAAGCCGGTCGATATCGTGACCGTACAGAACCGTCTGAAAGAAAAAAACGTCCCGCCGGAGGTGGCAAGCCTGGAGTTTGTCCGGGATATTATGACGTCGGTTCCGACTTCCGTCAATGCGAAGGCATATGCGGAGATTGTCTATGAAAAGTCGGTTCTGCGCAAGCTGATCCGGATGAACGAGGAGATCGAGAATCTCTGCTATGCGGGAAAAGACACGCTGGACGAGATTCTCGATCACACCGAGAAATCGGTATTTGATGTTCTGGAGAAGAAGACAACCGGTGAGCTGGTTCCGATCAGCGATGTGGCGCTGAATGTTCTGGACAAGATTGAGAAGGCGTCGAAGAGTACCGGAACGGTAACCGGCGTCCCGTCGGGGTTCATAGATCTGGATTACCGGACCTCCGGTTTTCAGCCGTCGGATCTGGTGCTGATTGCGGCGAGACCGTCCATGGGTAAGACTGCATTTGTCCTGAACGTTGTTCAGCACGTTGCAATCAAGAAGAATCTCCCGTGCCTTGTGTTCAGTCTCGAGATGAGCAAGGAGCAGCTGATCAACCGTGTTCTGTCCATGCAGTCAATGGTCGATTCGCAGAAACTCCGTACCGGAGATCTGAATGATTCGGACTGGGATGCGGTTGTAGAGGGAATCGGCGTGATCGGAAATTCCAAGATCATGATTGACGATACACCGGGCATCTCTTTCTCGGAGATGCGGAGCAAATGCCGCAAGATCAAACTGGAGTACGGTATCAGCATTATCATCATCGACTACCTCCAGCTGATGAGCGGTTCGGGCAAAGGACACAGTTCCGAGAGCCGTCAGCAGGAGATTTCGGAGATCTCCCGTTCGCTGAAGGCGTTGGCCCGTGAACTGAACGTGCCGGTTCTGGCGCTGTCCCAGCTTTCACGAGCGTGTGAACAGAGACCGGATCACCGGCCGATGATGTCGGATCTTCGAGATTCGGGAGCGATCGAGCAGGATGCCGATGTGATTATGTTCCTATACCGCGATGATTACTACAACAAGGCGACCGAGAAGCCGAACGTGGCGGAGGTCATCATCGCAAAGCAGCGAAACGGTCCGATCGGAACCGTCGAGCTGATGTGGAAGCCGGAACTGACAAAGTTTGTCAATATGGAACGGCAGCCGCATGACGGAGGAATGTAAACGTCACCTATGAAGAAGATAAGGACAAAAAAAGATCAAAAAAAAGACCGGGGCGCTGAGCCAATGTCATTAAGTTAAGATGACAGAAATAAGAGTTCTATATCTTAAGTGATATAGGGCTCTTTTTTTATATAAATACTTGACATGTTTCAAAAAATGTGCGGCCGCTTTCGCTACTGATTAGTTTTAATGTAGCGAAAGCGGCCCTTGAAATTGTAAGCATAATTCTCAATTTCAAGGAGGCGCATATGAATCCAAAACAAGTAAAAGATTTATTGGTGGACAAAATAAAGCTGGTTTCAGCAAATGCTAAGTCGTTCTGTATTGATTCTGATAAGAACTTTTCAAGAAAAAGAAAGCTGACT
>NZ_JONJ01000019.1 GCF_000711825.1 [Clostridium] aminophilum DSM 10710
GAGCTGGGTTCAGAACGTCGTGAGACAGTTCGGTCCCTATCCGGCGCGGGCGCAGGATATTTGAGAGGAGCCGTCCCTAGTACGAGAGGACCGGGATGGACTGGCCGCTGGTGTATCTGTTAGGAATCAATCCTATGGCAGAGTAGCCAAGCCGGGAGGGGATAAACGCTGAAGGCATCTAAGCGTGAAGCCCCCCTCAAGATGAGATATCCCATTCGTAAGAAGTAAGACCCCTTAAAGAGTATGAGGTTGATAGGGCAGAGGTGGAAGTGCAGTAATGCATGCAGCTGACTGTCACTAATAGGTCGAGGGCTTATCCAGAAGGTTTCAAAAATCGGAGATATTTCAATCAGTAAGCAGTTTTGAAGGTATGTACCATTTACCTTTATTCCTCTATAGCTCAGTCGGTAGAGCGCGTGACTGTTAATCACGATGTCGTTGGTTCAAGTCCAACTGGAGGAGTTTTTTTTATACATTTTTTTGGACCTTTAGCTCAGCTGGTTAGAGCAGTCGGCTCATAACCGATAGGTCCCGGGTTCGAGTCCCTGAAGGTCCACGATTGGAGACAGCGTATGCTGTCTCTTTTTTTGTTTCACAGCAATCGTTCGATCTGAGGATGATAAAACCTGTGAATTCAAAAAAAATTTGAGTAATTGGAGAAGAAAGAGCTTCGCACCACCCATGGAACATAAAACGTTCCGCAAGGTTTACACACGCTGCTGAGAGGGAATGTCACTTTCCGGTGACCAGCAGCGGCGCGAAAATAAATATTCATAATTTTATATTTTTGCTTGACTTTCAGAACGAAAGGTATATAATAGTCATTGTTCTGATTGAGAGATCAGTTGGAAATGCGTGTGTAGCTCAGCTGGATAGAGCACTTGGCTACGGACCAAGGTGTCGCGTGTTCGAATCATGTCACACGCATAATGAGAGGCTTCGGAGAAATCCGGAGCCTTTTTTCTATGTCATAGGAAAGTGCTTCGCATTTCCCTGTGATATAAAACGCTCTGACAGAAGACGCTCTGACAGAAGACAGTTGAACAAAAAGAAGCGGTTAAAAGAGATGTTTAAAAGAGGCGTTTAAAAGAGGAGGTTATTTGACCGTTCCCTTTCCCGATAAAATCATTTATAATTACGTTTTGGACCAACCGATCAAACAGGGGGATAAAACGATGAAACTGATTGAAATCGATTTGAATAAAATGCAGTCTGAGAAGGAAATTCATGAGATTCTTGCAAAGGAATTTGAGTTTCCGAATGATTATGCCATGACCATGGATGCGCTTCGCGACCTTCTGAAGGGAAATGTCGGCAATGGCTGTATTCGTGTCACGCACTGTGCGGATGCATCTTCTCCGATGGCAGAGGCCGGTGCATGTTTTGAGAAGATCCTGGAGGAATGTGCGGAGACAATCCAGGAAGAGGGAGATGCAATTTATGCAGTATTTGCGGATAAATCCCAGGAAGATCCGAGAAATTGGGGCATGGCCGGACAGTTCGGACTTTAATCGGAAGATTGATCTGCTTGTCAGCGCAGACAAGATCAGAAAAATTCCGAAAAAAGAATCTGCTACGGGAAGACATACGCTGGGATCGCTTCCGGGACAGCTTGGCGGAACCTTTGAGCAGATGCTTGCTTCCGTTCTGAACGCAGGGAAACCGCGCGAGTATACACCGGATGAGTTTCTGAGCCGCTCCGGTAAGGTATTGGCGGACAGAACGTCCGGTAGCCCAGACGACGGAGCGGAGGGAAAAAACATTGCCGGAGCTGCGGATAAGGATAAGTTTGCGGATGGTTTTGCCAATGGAATTCCGGCATTCGGAGATGAACAGACGGATGCGGCCGGTTCTGCATTGGAAATGGTGGAAGAGTACCGGATTCCATATCAGATGATCCGGAGCGGTCGCGCAACCATCTCTATTGAGATTGGCCGTGACTGCAATCTGGTTTTTCGCGCTCCGATGCGGACAAAGACGAGGGATGTCGAGGAACTCGCCCGGAAACATTTTCCATGGATCGTGCAGCATATGGCGAAAAAGCTGACAGAGCGGGAAAATGGAACACAGCTGGAAGAATTGTCACAGGATGAGAGGAAACAAAAGGTTAACGCATTTGTTCCGGTCCTGAAAGAACGTCTTCAATATTATGCCGGACGCATGGGCGTTACGTACGGCCGCGTCTCGATTCGCAATCAGAGAACCCGGTGGGGAAGCTGCTCGGCGAAAGGAAATCTGAATTTCAACTGGCGGCTTTCCATTCTGCCGGAGGAACTCCGGGATTATGTGATTGTCCATGAACTCGCCCATCGGAAGGAAATGAACCATTCTGCGTCGTTCTGGGCGATTGTGGAGAGCATTCTTCCGGATTACAAAGAGCGAAGAAAAAAACTGAAAGAATACCACATCTGATTCGCTATGAGAAAAAGATCATAGCAGGGAACACTGATCCGGGATAATGGATACAGGATAAACTGACACGGAAAGACAGATACCGGGTAAACTGCCGCAGGAACATCAGATACAGGATAAACTGCCGCGGAAGGACAGATACCGGGTAAATTGCCGCGGAAAGACAGATACAGGGTAAACTGCCGCAGGAACATCAGATACAGGATAAAATGGCGCAGGAAAAACATACACAGGGATAACTGGCACAGGAAAAACCGGCACAGGATTAACACGCAGATAACGCAGACAGGAGCAAAAGGACATGGCACAGACAGCGCCGCAGCAATGGATGGTATACACAAAAAAAGCGGATTTCCGCCATATCGCGGATCGGTTCGGCATTGATCCGGTTCTGGCACGCATTCTAACCAACCGCGGGATTGTCGGAGATGAGGCCATCGACCGGTATCTCAACGGGACTCTGAAGGATCTGTATGATCCGGCGCTCCTCAAAGGCACAGACCGGGCGGCAGAGATTCTTCTTCAGAAGATCCGTGAAGGGAAGCGGATCCGTGTGGTCGGAGATTATGACATCGACGGTGTCTGCTCGACGTATATTCTGGTGTCAGCCCTGTCCATGCTTGGAGCGGACGTTGATCATCGGATTCCGCACCGGATCAAAGACGGATATGGCATCAACGAAGCCATTATCGATGAGGCGCTTGCAGACGGCATTGACACGGTCATTACCTGTGACAATGGGATCAGTGCCTTTGCACAGGTCGAGAAGGCAAAAGCTTCCGGAATGACGGTGATCGTCACAGATCACCATGAGGTCCCGAAAGAAGGAGACCGGGAAATCATTCCGCCGGCAGATGTCGTGATTGATCCGAAGATCTCGGACAGCGGATATCCGTTCCTGGAGATCTGTGGCGCGGTGGTCGCATGGAAGCTGATCGCAGTGCTCTTCCGAAATGCCGGCCGGCCCGACAGCGACTGGATGAAATATCTGGATTTTGCGGCCATCGCCACGGTGGGGGATGTGATGCCGCTCATAGATGAAAACCGGATCATCGTGAAATACGGACTTCCGGCGGTGGAGCGCACCGAGAATCCGGGCCTGCACGCTTTGATTGAAAAGACCGGTGCCGGACAGCATACGCTGACCTCGTATGCGATCGGCTTTGTAGTGGGACCGGCCATCAACGCTGGCGGCCGTTTGGAGTCGGCGGACATCGCGGAAGAGCTGTTTCTCTCAAGAGATCCGTTTACCATTGAGGAATTGTCCAAACGCCTTGTGGAATTGAACGATGAGCGGAAAGACATGACCGAACAGGAAACGGTTCGCGCGTCGGAGATCGTGGAGACGCAGTACGAAAACGATAAGGTTCTGGTGGTGTATCTTCCGGGATGTCATGAGTCGCTGGCCGGCATCATTGCCGGACGGCTGAGGGAAAAATATCAGAAGCCGTCGATTGTACTGACCGATGGCGAGACGTCCGTCAAGGGATCGGGACGATCCATCGAAAACTATCACATGTTCGCAAAACTCACGGAAGTAAAGGACCTTCTTCTGAAATACGGCGGGCATCCGATGGCGGCGGGACTTTCCATTGATCGGGAAAATGTGGATGAGTTCCGCAGAAGACTCAATGAGAACAGCGGTCTTCGCGAGGAAGATCTGACGGCGAAGATTTGGATCGATGTGCCGATGCCGATCGGATATGTCTCGGAAAAACTGATCGGGGAGCTGGAAATGCTGGAGCCCTTCGGCCAGGCCAATGACAAACCGATCTTCGCGGAGGCGGGACTCGGTATCCGAAGCTGCCGCGTTCTCGGGAAAAACCGGAATGTGGTCAAAATGACGCTGGTGGAGCCGGACGGTCACGCGATGGAAGCGGTTGTCTTCACTGACGGAGACTGCTTTGAGGAAGAACGCGGCGGCCGGACCACAGTGGACATCGTCTATTATCCGGAAATCAATGAATATAATGGCAGAAAGAGTCTTCAGGCCGTGGTGAGACGATACCGGTTCCGGTAAGAAAGCCGCCCGGAGAACCGTTTGATCCGCGTTTTCTGCAGTATGCATTAAATGAATAACGACGATTACCTGATATTATATAAGATTCCCTGAAGGAATAGTTATTAACAAAAACCATAACTTCTGATACAATATGTAACAATAGTCAGAGAGGAGACGGAATGATTGAACGGGACGATGTGATGCCGATCAGCTTTTTGAAACTGGAAAAGTTTACGGGGAGCTATCAGGGGATGCGCTATCGTATGGAGAAGGCTTCCGTCACCGTCGGTGAAGGCGATGATGCGAAAGAAGAGACCGTTCTGCGGGTGGTCGAGTGGCCGGAGCCGTTTGCCTATGATTTCACGCCGGATGACCAGAAAAAGTCAGAGACATTTTCCTTTGATGAGAAAGGAATTGAAGACGGAATCGCGTGGCTGAACCGGTGTCATGATGCGGAGTACGCCGGGTGGAAGAGAAACTGAGAACAAATGAATGACCGCCAAAGGGGGCGGAATGTGAGATGGATTGGAAACAGGTGTACAGGAAAGGCCTGAAGGACGGTCTGGCGATCGGTCTTGGGTACTTTCCGGTGTCATTTACCTATGGATTCATGGCAGTTGCGGGCGGTCTTCCGGTGTGGGTGGCCGTGCTTGTCTCATTGACCAACCTGACCAGTGCGGGACAGTTCGCGGGAACGAATCTGATCTTTGCAGGGGCAGGGTACGTCGAGATCGGGCTCACCGTTCTGATCATCAATCTGCGGTATATGCTGATGTCGCTTTCCATCTCTCAGAGAATTGACCAGAAGATGGGGACGCTGAAGCGCCTCCTTTTTTCATACGGAATTACGGATGAAACCTTTGTTGTGGCTTCGATGGAGCAGGGAACACTCCGTTTTCCGTATCTGATGGGGCTGATCACACTCCCGACGGTCGGATGGACACTTGGAACGTGGACCGGTGCTTCCATTACGGGACTTCTCACACCGGAACTTCGAAGCGCGATGGGAATTGCGCTCTACGGAATGTTCATTGCGCTGATCATTCCGCCCGCAAGAGAGAGCAGAAATGTTCTGATCGTGATCATCTGCGCGGTTGCAATGAATCTGTTTTTGCGCTATGTCCCGGCCTTTTCCTTTATTTCCGCGGGATTCCGGATCATTATCGCAACGGTCTTCGGCGCGGCGATCGGTGCAAAGTTTTTTCCGAAAGATCTGTCGGAGGAAAATGATTCCGGCTCCGGAGACCATAAGCCGGAGGAGAACGATTCCTGCTCCGCAGACAGCAAACCGCCGGTGAGAGAATCTGCGGCGGAAACGGAACCGGACAGTGAATCAGTAACGTTCATGGAAAATGCTGGGGAAACCGGAACGGAAGAGAAGGAGGACAGACATGCAGTATGATCTGACAAGAGTTTTGATCTGTGTGGCCATCATGGCGTTCGTCAGCTACCTGCCGAGGGTTCTTCCGGTCACGGTCTTTCGAAAACAGATCAAAAGCCGGTTTGTCCGGTCATTTCTGGATTATACGCCGTATGCGGTGCTGGGAGCGCTGACATTTCCGGACGTCTTTTTCTCGACCGGATCCATCTGTTCGGCACTGGTCGGAACGGCAGTGGCGTGCTTCTTCGGCTATCGGGGCAAAAGTCTTGTCGTGGTAGCGGTGGCGGCCATCGCAGCGGTTTACATTGCGGAGATGATATCCGGCATGATGATTGGATAAGCAAGCAGAAAAAAGGAAAACAGGAAGGAAACATCATCTTGGAAACAAATAAGATTTTAAAAGGCGCGCCGCTGGCCGCGGAGATCAAAGAAAAACTCATTGCGGAGGCTTCCGCCATGGAGAAAAAACCGATGCTGGCGACGGTTCGCATCGGCGAGAAACCGGACAGCATTGCGTATGAGAGAAATGCGGTCCGCCGCATGAAGGCCTACGGAATGGATGCGAAGTCCTACGTTTTCCCGGAATCTATCACGACGGAGGACTTTGTCCGTGAGTTCAAGGCGATCAGCGACGACGATGCCATCGACGGAATTCTCCTCATGCGTCCGTTCCCGGAGCACATCTCGGAAGAGGAAGTTTACGGCACCATTGACCCGATGAAAGATCTCGACGGCATTTCTCCGATCAATGTGGCGCGTGTCTTCAGCTGGGACGCAAGAGGCTATGCGGCAGCGATTGTGGAGGCGATCGTGCGTCTCCTTCTGCATGCGGGAGTTGAACTGAAGGGAAAGAATGTGACGATTGTCGGCCGGAGCAAGGTTGTCGGACGTGCGCTGGCAATGATGCTTCTGCAGCATGATGCGACGGTGACGATCTGCCACACCAAGACGGTGGATATGGACCGTCGGTGCCGCGAAGCCGATATTCTGGTGACATGTGCGGGGCAGAAGGATCTGATCACCGCCGAGTATGTCAAGAAGGATGCGGTTGTCATCGACGTCGGTTTCAATGTCGACGAGGAGGGAAATATCAGCGGGGATGCCGATTTTGACGGTATTCTGGACAAGGTGAAGATGATCACGCCGGTTCCGGGCGGCGTCGGCGGTGTCACGACGGCGATCCTTGCGGAGCACCTTCTCCGCGCCGCGAAATCCCGAAGAAAGTAATATATGTCCGTATCTTTCGGGCAGAAAGAATGCCCGCGGCTATTGTCATTAAGTCCTGTCTCCGTTAAAATATAGGGAGGCAGGACTTTTTTCTCCGTTCTTTTTTGAGAAAGGGAGAAAATGAATCCGATCAAAACAAAGTGCATCCGGATTTCGGTGATTGCGGCGGCATTTCTGATCATGGCCGCGGCATATCTTACCGGTCCGGGAAAAAGAACACAGACAACATTTACCATTGACGGTGAGGAGCAGTCAATGGAGAGCGCGGATCCGGCTGATTTGAGCAGTGAAGACGGACAGGAGACCGCATCACCCGGCAAAGAAGTCCCCGACTCCGGCCCCGATTCCGGAGAACACCGGCCGGATGCGGAAAAACTTGCGGTTTACGTCTGCGGACATGTGGTATCGCCCGGTGTGGTTTTCCTGAAGGAAGGGAGCCGCATCTGCGATGCAGTCGCGGCAGCGGGCGGTTTTGCGCCGGATGCATCACAGGATTCCGTGAATCTTGCGATGCCTGTGAGCGACGGTCTGCAGATCCGGGTGCCGGGAAAAAACGAGACGGTGAATGCGGCGGCCGGCATTGCCGGCGGGACCAATTCGGCAGGGACTGCGCAGGGGAACGGTTATCCGCTAAATGGCGGCAGAATCAATATCAACACCGCTTCCGGAGAGGAGCTTCAACAGCTTCCCGGAATCGGGAAGAGCCGGGCGGAGGATATCATCGCGTACCGGGCGAAGAAGCCGTTTGACAGCATTGAGGAGATCATGAAAGTTCCCGGGATTAAGAAGGGGGCATTCGGGAAGATCAAAGACCGGATCGCAGTGTAGATGAGGAGAACAGCAGGAAGGAAGAAAAATGTCTAAGATTCTGGTAGTGGATGACGAAAAGCTGATCGTAAAGGGAATCCGGTTCAGCCTTCTTCAGGACGGATACGAGGTTGATTGTGCGTACGACGGAGAAGAGGCGCTGGGACTGGCGAAAGCGCAGGAATATGACTGTGTGCTTCTTGACGTGATGCTTCCGAAGATGAACGGAATGGAAGTGCTTCAGTCTATCCGGGAATTTTCGGATATGCCGGTCATTCTGCTGACAGCCAAGAGCGAGGACATGGATAAGATCATGGGACTTGAGAGCGGTGCGGATGATTATGTCACAAAACCGTTCAATATTCTGGAGGTCAAGGCAAGAATCAAGGGTATCCTGCGGCGCGCGTCAAAGGCACAGAAGGCGATTGAGAAGGCCAGTGCCGGAAATGATGTAAAAAAAGCGGTGATCCAGGCATCGGACATGGAGATCAACACGGAGACAAGACGGGTCTTTGTAGCGGGAAAAGAGATTAACCTGACCGCCAGAGAGTTTGATCTTCTGGAGCTTTTGATGACGCATCCGGGCAAGGTTTACAGCCGCGAGGATCTTCTGAAACTGGTATGGGGAAACCGGGCCGCGGCTTCCGGCGGAGATGTGCGCACAGTGGATGTTCACGTAAGAAGGCTTCGCGAAAAGATTGAGCCGAAGCCGAGCGATCCGAAGTATGTTCACACCAAATGGGGGGTAGGATACTACTTTCAGGCCTGAGCACACGGCATCGAAGAAATAAAGATATACTGCAACTGACGGGAGCTCGCGGCAGCGGGCTGAGAGGAAACTGGGCCGTTTCGACCGAAACCTGATTTGGATAATGCCAACGTAGGGATTTGACGAATATCAGTTCAAATGCAAACAGGGCAGCGTCCGTCAGGGCGCTGCCCTGTTTGCACAAAAAACGGAAGATATTTATGAACGAATAAACGAAAGGGGAAAACTATGTTAGGAGAGTATCTGGAGAATGTTCATCAGAATTCACCGTTGATCCACTGCATCACCAACTATGTGACGGTCAATGATGTCGCGAACGTGCTTCTGGCATCGGGCGCAAGCCCGATCATGTCCGCGGAGCCGCGCGATGTCGAGGAGATCACATCGATCTGTTCCGGGCTCTACATCAACATCGGCACACTGACCAAACGGGGAGTGCGCGGCATGAACATCGCGGGCGGAGCTGCGGAAAGGCTCGGTCATCCGATGGTGCTGGATCCGGTCGGCGCAGGTGCAAGCGCATATCGGACCAAAACGGCGCTGGAGCTCATGGATTCCCTTCATTTCCATGTGATCAAGGGCAATGTCTCCGAGATCCGGACGTTGGCGGATGGCTCCGGCTCGACGAGAGGTGTCGATGCGTCGGCTGCGGACGTTGTGACGGAAGACAATCTGGACGTCATGGTGAAGTTTGCCAAAGACTTTGCGAAAGCCAAAAACTGTATCGTTGCGATCACCGGAAAGATCGATCTGGTTGCCGATGCGGAGCGGTGCTTTGTCATCCGGAACGGCAAAAAAGAGATGGGAAAGGTTACCGGAACGGGCTGTCAGCTTGGCGCGCTGATCAACGCGTTTATCTGTTCCAATCCGCGCAATATGCTGGGTGCAACGGCCGCCGCGGTCTGCGCGATGGGGGTGGCCGGAGAGATCGGCTGGAGCCGCATGGAAGACGGAGAAGGCAATGCGACCTACCGGAACCGTATCATTGATGCCGTATACAACATGACCGGCGCGATGCTGAATAAATGTGCAAGATATGAGATTTGCTGAGAGAAAAAAGGAGAAGACAGCATGAATTGTACCAAAGAGAGCCTCCTGCTCTATGCAGTCACCGACCGCCACTGGCTGAACGGAAGAACACTGATCGATCAGGTCAGAGAGGCAATTGACGGAGGGGCGACGTTCATTCAGCTCCGGGAGAAAGAACTGGATGAGGAACGTTTCGAACAGGAAGCTCGGGAGATCGGGGCTCTCTGCCGGGAACGCCATATTCCGTTTGTGCTGGATGACAACGTTATGCTTGCAAAGAAGGTCGGTGCGGACGGTGTTCATGTCGGTCAGAGTGACATGGAGGCGGGCAATGTCCGCTCTCTCATCGGACCGGACCGGATTCTCGGCGTTTCCGCCCAGACGGTCGAGCAGGCGATCCGCGCAGAACAGGCGGGAGCAGATTATCTCGGTGTCGGCGCAGTGTTTCCGACCGGATCGAAGGATGACGCAACAGAAGTCAGCTATGACACGGTAAAAGCGATCGTGGAGGCCGTGTCCATCCCGGTGATTGCGATCGGTGGAATCACAAAGGACAATGTCGGAGAGCTTTCCGGAACCGGAATTGCCGGCGTGGCGGTCATCAGCGCGATCTTTGCGAAAGAAGATATCCATGAGGCGACGGCGGAATTGAAGACGGCGGTGGAACGTATGGTTCACTCTGCTGAGAGACCATAACATCGGAAGCGGAGATCAAAGAACCGCCGCCGATCCGAAGCGAAAAGCGATCTTTGGCGGCGCACCGATTCGAATCGTAAAAGCCATCCTTTGCAGTGCACCGATCCGAACCGGAAAAGGTGCGAAACCGGCAGACCGAACAAACAAAAAACGCAGCGGGAGCAGTATCATCATGAAGGCACAAGAACAGACAGGACGGGAAGCGATGGACGGCCGGATCGGGCAGAAAGCAATGTCATCCGGAAGACTGGAGAGAAGCCATACGTCAGGAAGCAGTGCGATACTGCCGCAGCAGATTCGCGGCTGCATCATGGATGTTGACGGGACCATTCTGGATTCCATGGGGATCTGGACCGGACTTGGACGGCGCTATCTGGCGGAACGAGGGATTTGCGCGGAGGAAGACCTGGACCGGATTCTTTTTCCGAAATCGACGGTGCAGGCGGCGCAGTATCTGATCGATCATTACGGATTGCAGGAGAGCAACGAGGATGTCTGCAGGCATATCTTTTCGATCATCGACACCTTCTACCGGGATGAAGTCACCGGAAAGCCCGGCGCGGCGGAATTTCTCCGGAATCTGAGGAAAAACCGAATTCCGGTCATTCTTGCGACAAGCAATGAAAAAGAACCGGTTTATGCCGCCTTCCGACGGCTCGGGCTGGATGACTGCATCTGCGGGATTGTGACCTGCTCGGAGTTTCAGACGGATAAGACTAAGCCGGTGATCTACCGGGAGGCGGCCCGGATTCTGCAGCGGGTGATCGATGAAGACCGCCTCGGGACAGGAGAAATGCGTCATTTACCGGAGCGGAGTCAGAGCGGGAAAACGAAAAAACGGAACCGTTGCATTTCATCGGAATTCGCTGTCTTCGAGGACACCTATTTTGCAGCCCAAAGCGCAAAGCAGGACGGTTTTTTCACCATCGGAGTGGAGGATGCGGCAAGCAGGGCGGATCGTGAGAAAATCCGCGCACTCTGCGATCGGTTTATCTCCGATTACCGGGAGCTGTTGCCGTGGACAATAACCGGGAATGATGACCGGGATCGATCCCCGGAAACGATAACCGGGAACGATGACCGGGAATGATCTCCGGAAACAATGACTGGAAACGACTGCCGGAAACAATAAACAATCCGAAGAAACGTGAAACCTTATTCCAAAAACATAACAATAAGTATATAATAGGGCAGACTGTGTTCGCACGGTCTGCTTTGTTTTATTTCATAGGAAAGCACTCGGCATTTTCTATAAAAAATGCTCCGCGGGGATGGGGAGCCGAAGTCCGCTGGAGGACTTTGATCCTGTACGCAAACGTCCCGGAACACCAGGGCACGGGAAAGGCAGAGCAGAGTCACAGCGCACATAGCGATATTTACAGATAAAGGGAGTTTCTTATGCGATTATATATTGACCCAGGCACGGGAAGCATGCTGTTTACTATTCTGATCGGACTTGTCGGTGCGGGAATTTATTCCGCGCGGATGCTGATCGTTAAGCTCCGATTCATCCTGAGCGGCGGAAAAAAGGTGGACATGAATGCGAACCGGATTCCGTTTGTGGTGTTTGCCGATCACAAGCGGTACTGGAATATCTTCGAACCTGTTCTTCGGGAGTTTGACAAGCGCGGCGTGGACGTCGTCTACATGACGGCATCGCCGGATGATCCGGGCCTTCAGAATCCGTATCCGCACATTCGCGGCGAATTCATCGGTGAGGGAAACCGCGCGTTTGCGAAACTCAATTTCCTGAAAGCCGGCATTGTCCTCTCCACGACGCCGGGACTGGATGTCTATCAGTGGAAGCGCTCCAAAGAAGTGCAGTGCTATGTCCACATTCTTCATGCGGCGAGCGAAGCGACGCTCTACCGCATGTTCGGCATCGACTATTACGATTCCATCCTTCTTTCCGGGGAGTATCAGGCGACGGATGTGCGGAATCTCGAAAAACTCCGCAATCTCCCGGCAAAGGATCTGGTCGAGGTCGGTATCCCGTACATGGATGAGATGAAAGTGCGCTTTGAGAAGGCAGGACCGGCGCCGAAACATGAGACGACCGTGCTGCTTGCGCCGTCCTGGGGGCCGGAAGCGATCTTCTCCAAATACGGCGATCAGATTCTGAAGGTGCTTCTGGAGACCGGATATCACATCATTGTCCGCCCGCACCCGCAGTCCTACACTGCGGAGAAGGACATGATCGAGACCATTATGAAGAAATATCCGGAATCCGACCGGATCGAGTGGAACCGTGACAATGACAACTTTGAGGTTCTTCGCCGCTCGGACATTCTGATCTCCGATTTCTCCGGCGTTATCTTTGAATTTGCGATGGTTTACGATAAGCCGGTTATCTACACGGCAGCCAATATTGACACCAGTGTCTATGACGCCTGGTGGCTGGATACGCCGCTCTGGACGACGGGAATCCTTCCGCGCATCGGTCATGAGCTGAACGGACTGAATCTGCCGATGCTGCACTCGATCATCGACGAATGCCTGAATGACACGCGCTACGCGAAAGGCAGAGACGAAGCCAGAAGCGAGGCGTGGGAGCACATGGGCGAGGGCGCGGTCCGCACGGTGGATTATCTGATGAAGAAATACCGTGAACTGAATCCTGCGGAACGTCCGGATAAGGAGGCATAGGGATGAGCGTATCGGCGATTCTGTACACCCTGTTGATCAAGCCGCTGGAGCTCTTTTTCGAGATCATCTTTGTCACGGCGAACCGTTTTACGAATCATCCGGGATTCTCCATCATCGTGCTGAGTCTTACGATGAATTTCCTCGTTCTCCCGCTTTACCGCCGCGCCGATGCGGTGCAGGCGGAAGAACGCGACATCGAAAAGAAACTTCACCGGGGTGTCGCGCACATCAAAAAAGTGTTTCACGGCGACGAGCGCATGATGGTGCTGCAGACGTATTACCGCCAGAACAGCTATAAGCCGACGGATGCCTTCAAGGGATCCATTTCCCTGTTTTTGGAGATCCCGTTCTTTATCGCGGCCTACCGCTTTCTGTCCGGACTGCAGACTCTTCACGGTGTGAGTTTCGGACCGATCGCCGATCTGGGAAATGCGGACGGCCTGATCACAATCGGGGCCCTGCCGCAGCCGGTCAACCTTCTCCCGATCATCATGACGGCGGTGAATCTGATCTCCTGTGTGATCTTCACGAAAGGATATCCGGTCCGCACAAAGATACAGCTTTACGCCATGGCGGTGTTCTTTCTGTTTTTCCTCTACACCTCGCCGTCGGGGCTTGTGTTTTACTGGACGCTGAACAACCTCTTTTCGCTGATCAAGACGATCTTCTATAAATTAAAACATCCTAGAGAGGTGCTGGCGGTGCTCTTTGCCGTGTGCGGTGCGGCGCTGGCAGTCTATGGCCTCCTCTTTTACGACAATATTGCGGAACGCCGGATTGTCACTGCCATCATCGGCGTCGGGTTTATGATGCCGCTCTTCCGGATGGCGTATGAACTCCGGATGGCGGAGCGCATCACAGCGCGGCATTCCGACCGGCCGGGCCGGAGGCAAATGGAGCCGAACGCGGTTCGGTTCCGTCTCTGCGGTCTTTTCCTGACGCTGCTTCTCGGCGGTCATATCCCGTCGGGTGTCATCGCGGCAAGTCCGCAGGAATTCGTCTCGACGTTTTCCTATTACAATCCGCTCCTTTATATCGCGATTTCTCTTCTTACGGCCGCCGGATTCTTTCTGGTCTGGATGGGCGTATTTTACGGGATCGCGAACCGGGACGGACGTTTGGCGCTGGAGCGGGTTCTTGCGGTCTGCTGCGCGGCCGCGACCGTAAATTATATGGCCTTTCCGGGAGATTACGGAAACCTCAGCAATTCGCTCCGGTATGATGAAGTGCCGAATATCCTGATGCCGGACATTCTTCTCAATCTGGCGGCAGTGACTGCGGCCGGCGCAGGAGTCCTCGTTTTTCTTCATTTCCGGAAGACGGAGAAACACTTTTCCATGGGCATTCTCACCGGCGTCATTGCCCTCGGCGTGATGACGGTTGTCCACGGACAGAGAATTGACGGGAGCACACGGTCACTGCAGAAGAATGCGATCCGGGCAACCGATGCCGATCCGGTTCTTCCGCTCTCAAAGAACGGGAAAAATGTCATTGTTTTCATGCTGGACCGTGCCCTCGGCACGCACATTCCGTATCTGATGCAGGAGAAGCCGGAACTGAAGGAACAGTTTGCAGGATTCACCTATTATGAGAATACGGTTTCCTTTGGCGGTCATACGAATTTCGGCGTGCCGGCACTCTTCGGCGGATATGAATACACGCCGGTGGAACTCAATAAGCGCGATCAGGAAAACCTTTGTGACAAGCATAACGAAGCGCTCCGCGTGCTTCCGGTAATGTTTGAACAGGCCGGATATGATGTGACTGTTACGGACCCGCCGTACGCGAACTATCAGTGGAACAGTGATATCAGCATTTACGATGATTATCCGGATATTCACGCCTATATCACACAGGGGAAATTCAGCGACCACAGCGGTGCGGAGCGCGTCCGCGCGGACAATCAGCGGAATTTCTTCCTCTATGCGCTGATGAAATCCTCCCCGCTCTTTGCGCAGAACTATTTCTACAACGCCGGAAAGTACAATCAGGCGCCGGGTGCAAAGCTTGCGGAATCGGAGGACGAAGGTCAGGTGATCTACGGAACCTCCCAGCAGGAGGGAATCAACCAGACCTTCATGGACAGCTTCAGAGTGCTGCAGAAGCTTCCGGAGATCACGAAAGTGGTGGGAAATGATGCCGGACCGAGTGCGGAATCCGATCCCGGAAACACCGGCGCCGGAACATTTCTCATGATGCAGAACGATTCAACGCACAACAGTGTTCTCCTGCAGGAGCCGGATTACACGGTGAGCAGCTCCATCGACAATACTGTCTACGATAAGGCGCACCGGAAGCGCTTCACCGTGAACGGCCGGAAGATGGAGGTCAAGGGATCGCTGCAGTATGGCGATTACGAGACAAACATGGGCGTGATGCTGGAGCTCGGAAAATGGTTTGACTATCTTCGGGATCAGGGCGTCTACGACAACACGAAAATCATCCTTGTCTCCGACCACGGTTTTGGCAGAAATCGTTTCCCTCAGCTTATTCTCGATGGATATGACACCTATAAGGGTTCGGAAAATATCTACGATGCGGAGTATTATTGTCCGCTTCTGATGGTGAAGGATTTCGGCGCGAAGGAATTTACCACGGACAGCACCTTTATGACCAACGCCGATGCCGCCGTGCTGGCGGTGAAGGATGTGATCGCGGATCCGGTGAACCCGTTCACGGGAAAAGAAATCACGGACGCCGAGAAGACGGCGCATCCGCAGTACATCCTTGCGTCGAATCATTATGATATCAATGTCAACGACGGTACGCAGTATAAACCGGACACCTGGATTGCGGTGAGGGATGACATCTGGAATCCGGATAACTGGAAGGTGCTGAACCACAAGGCGGTCTTCCCGGAAGAATCCCGGACGGACAAAACCGAACTGCGGGAATGACGCATCCGCGGAAATGACGATTCATGGGAATGACGCATCCGCGGAAATGACAAATCCGTGGGAAAGACGAACCCGCGAGAATGACCAATCCGCGGAAATATTTCTTCCTCATGGGAAGGGATGAAATACAGAAAAAAATAAACAGATAGTATGGATGGATCCGTGTGCAGAATCATGCGGGTCCATCGATTGCTTTCAGAATTTGGAACTGTTACGATTATGAACATGATTGATATTCTTTACACGATTCTCATCGAGCCGCTTCGGCTACTCTTTGAGGTCATCTTTGTCACTGCAAACCGGTTTACGCATCATCCGGGGCTCTCCATCATAGCCCTGAGTCTTGCAATCAACATCCTGGTGCTTCCGCTCTATGACCGCGCGGACGCGGTTCAGGCTGAAGCGCGGGATATGGAGAAAAAGCTGAAGCGCGGAGTCGATCACATTAAAAAGGTGTTCGACGGCGACGAGCGCATGATGATGCTGAACGCCTATTACCGTCAGAACAACTACCGTCCGACGGATGCGATCAAAGGCTCTGTTTCCCTGTTCCTTGAGATCCCGTTTTTTATCTCGGCGTACCGGTTTCTCTCGAATCTGGTGACGATTCAGGGTGTCAGCTTCGGCCCGATCGCGGACCTCGGCGCACCGGACGCGCTCCTTTTTGCATTCGGAACACGGATCAATGTTCTCCCGTTTCTGATGACGGGTGTGAATCTGATCTCCTGCGCGATCTTCACAAAAGGGTATCCGTTAAAGACGAAAATTCAGCTGAACGTGATGGCGCTGTTTTTCCTCTTTTTCCTCTATACCTCCCCGGCGGGACTGGTATTCTACTGGACACTGAATAACCTCTTTTCACTGGTGAAGACGATTGTCTACAAGATCATTGAAAAACGCAGAAGAAAGAGACGGGCAGATGAGACTGCGGAGCTGGACGGAAAGACTGTTGTTCCGGATGGAATGACTGCTGTTCCGGACCGAAAGACTGTTGTTCCGGACGGAAAGACTGCTGCGCCGGATGGAAATGATGCCGCTCCGGACGGAAATGATGCCGCTTCGGGGGAACGGACCGGCGCGGCGGGTGCGACACCGAATCCGGGACTTTTCCGCACCTGCGGCTTCTTCCTCGCGGTGCTGATCGGCGGTGCGATCCCGGCCGCCATCATTCAGGCATCGCCGCAGGAATTCATAGATATTCACGACTTTCACAATCCGCTGTGGTATGTCGGCTCAAGCTTCTGCATCGCCGTCGGCTTTTTCTGTGTCTGGATGAGAGTCTTTTACTGGCTGGCCAATCATCGCGGAAAGGTGATCTTTGAGCGCCTGATGGTGACTGCCTGCCTTGCGGCTCTTGTGAACTATATGTTCTTCGGTCGGGGGCTCGGCAATCTCTCGACGGCGCTCCAGTACGATGACGGAATGAGCTTTTCGCTTGTGGAAAGGATCCTCAATACCGTACTCATGCTGCTGATTGCAGCAGGGATCGTGTTTGTTTATCGTGATTATTCCGGCACTGGCGCCGGCCACCGCCCACAGATCCACTCAGGCATCCTTTTACGCAGCTTCACACGTATCCGCATTCATATCCGCGGCGCGGTTCTGGCCGCGTCGCTTGCGATCTCCGCGATGACCGTTTTCCAGCTTGTCACCGCGAGAGGACCGGTGGAAGAGGCGAGAGCGCAGGCGGAAAGTCTCCTCGCGCAGGGCGAAGCGCAGAAGGCGACGATTCCGCTCAGCAAGACCGGAAAAAATGTTATCGTTCTTATGCTCGACCGCGGTATGGGACCGTTTGTACCATATATATTTAATGAAAAACCGGAATTAAAGAAACAATTTGACGGATTTACCTACTATCCGAATACGATCTCATTCGGAGGCTCGACCATCTTCGGAACGCCGGGACTCTTCGGCGGGTATGAGTATACGCCGGCGGAGATGAACCGCCGGAAGACAGAGCTTCTCGCGGACAAGCAGAACGAGGCGCTCAAGGTGATGCCGGTTCTCTTTGACCGGAACGGTTACGATGTCACGGTCTGTGATCCGACGTACGCGAGCTATGCATGGGTACCGGATCTGACGATCTATGATGACTATCCGGATATCCGTGCATTTAACACAAAAGGAAGCTTTAATGATCCGGAGGAAAAAGCGGCGGAGGTCCGCGACCTGAACCGCAATTTCTTCTGTTTCGGTCTCACGAAAGTCATGCCGGTGATCGTTCAGCCGTATTTCTATCAGAACGGACGGTATAACCAGTCCGAGCAGAAAGTGGCGGCCTACGGCGCGCAGGTGCAGGACGGAATTTCCAGAAGCCAGGGCCTCAAAGCGGCATTTATGAATACATTCAATGTATTAAAGAATCTGCCGAACATCACGGAGATTGTAGGAGAGGGTGATTCGGAAGCTGACGCTCCGGCAGCAGGCAGCGCCGCACAGGCCGGACAGAACGAAAACGTGGGCGCAGCAGGCAGCAAGGGCACCTTCCTCATGATGACGAACGATTCCACGCACGAGCCGATGCTGCTTCAGGAACCGGCTTACGAACCGGCGGACAATGTCGACAATACGGAGTACGATGAGGCGCATCGCGACCGCTTTGATCTGAAGAACGGTTCCATCGAACACAAAACACTTCCGAAAGACCGCGACATGATCATCCACACGGAAGGACGCCTTGCACACTATGAGGTCAATATGGCGTCCATGATCCAGCTCGGAAAGTGGTTCGATTTCATGCGGGAGAACGGCGTCTACGACAACACGAAGATCATTCTGGTTGCCGACCACGGCCGAAATCTGTGGCAGTTCGATGCGCTGACCCTCGACGACGGATCCAGCAATCTCTACGATGCCGAGTCCTATGCACCGCTGCTGATGGTGAAGGATTTTGGCGCGACCGGATTCAAAACCGATGAGACATTTATGACCAATGCGGACACGCCGACACTCGCGCTGAAGGATGTCGTGGAGAATCCGGTGAACCCGTTTACCGGAAAGGTGATCGACAACCGTGAGAAGACCGCACATCCGCAGTATATCATCGGTTCCGATGACTGGGACGCGTCCACGAACAATGGAACGCAGTTCACGCCGTCGACCTGGTTTGCGGTTCACGATGATATGTGGAACCGGAAGAACTGGACGGTAACGGCGGAGAACAGCACCGACCCGCTGGATGTGGCGAAGAAACCAAAGAAGTCGAAGATCATCTACGATGTCAAAAAAGATAAGACAGACAAAGCAGATATAACCGACAAGGCAGACAAAAATTAAAATGTCATACCCATTTTCCCGGAAATGTGATATGATACATGAGGTTTTTTTAGAGACTGCTCCTGTTTCTGCGGAAACGGGAGCAGATTTTTCACCGCATGTTCATAATTTTTGTGAGTTTTAAAAAATGTGAACACAAAAGACTGATGCGAATCCGTCATGAGATACTCCGCGCGGATACATACGGAATACCGCAAGCGCTGCCGCAGGAGATACCGCAAGCAACGCCATGGGAGATACCGTAAGAGAGGACTCACGCGATACCGCAGGTGACGCAGGGAGCGTTACGTTGTCCGTTGGGAAAGCAATGCCACGGATTTCATCAGAACAAAAAGAGGAAATAACATGTTATCAGAAAATCAGTTTAAGCTTCTGGTTTACCTTGAAAAAGAAGGCGGAAGCGCGGAACACACGCAGCGGGAGATCGCCGAATCGGTCGGCTTTGCCCTCGGCAAGACTAACCAGCTTCTGGCTGCGCTCAAAGACGAGCGGCTCATCGATGAGAAAAATGTCCTCACTGAGAACGGCCGGAAGGCGCTGGAACCGTACCGCGTCCAGAATGCGGTCATCATGGCTGCCGGCATGAGCACCCGGTTTGCGCCGCTTTCCTACGAGAAGCCGAAGGCACTTATGGAAGTAAAAGGCGAACTTCTCATCGAGCGTGAGATCCGTCAGCTTCAGGAGGCGGGCATCCGCGACATCATTCTTGTGACCGGATATATGAAGGAAAAGCTCTTCTATCTGGCTGACAAATTCGGAATCGACGTCGTGGTCAACGAGGATTATTACCGCTTCAACAACACATCCACGATCATGCGGGTTCTGAAGGATCTGGGCAATACCTACATCTGTTCTTCCGACAACTATTTTACGAAGAACCCGTTTGAAAAATACGTCTACCGGGCGTATTATTCCGCCGTCTATGCGCCGGGCGAGACCGACGAGTACTGCCTGACCACCGCCCGCGACGGCCGCATCACCAGAGTGGATATCGGCGGAAGAAGCGCATGGTACATGCTCGGACATGTATACTGGGACCGCGAATTCAGCCGCCGCTTCACGGAAATTCTGAAAAATGAGTATGAGAAGCCGGCGACCAGACAGATGCTCTGGGAGGATCTCTACATCCAGCACATCAAAGAACTGGATCTTTACATTCGCAAATATGATGAGGAGGAGATCAAAGAATTTGATTCTCTGGATGAACTCCGTCAGTTCGACGAGTCCTACTGGAATCACACCCACTCCGCGATCTTTCAGAATATCTGCGGCGTGCTTCACTGCGAAGAGAAGGATATTGAGCACATCCATCCGATCAAGACGGGCCTGACCAACCTCAGCTTCTTCTTTACCTGCAAGGGCAGAGATTATGTATACCGCCATCCGGGTGTCGGCACGAACGCCTACATTAACCGTGAGAGTGAGGCGAGATCCATGGATGCGGCCGGGAAGCTCGGGCTGGATGACACCTTCATCTACATGGATGCGAAAGAGGGCTGGAAGATCTCGTACTTCGTTGAGGACGCGAAAACGCTCGATTATCACAACGATGAGCAGGTCAAAGAAGCCATGCGGATGCTGCGAAAGCTGCACACGGCCGGCGTGGATACCGGGTTTGAGTTTGATATCTGGAAACAGATCAAAACCTTCGAGGAGACGCTTCGGGCGAGCAACCGCGATGATTTTGCCGATGCGCCGGAACTGGCCCAGATGATTGAGAAGCTCCGCGGATATACGGATGCGGACGGCGTGGAGAAGACGCTCTGCCATGCGGACAGCTACGATCCGAACTTCCTGATCGGAAAAGACGGGAAAATGTACCTGATCGACTGGGAATACTCCGGCATGGCCGATCCGGCGGTCGATCTCGGAACCTTCATCGCCTGCTCCGATTACAGTGTGGATGAGGCGAAAAAGCTCATCACTACCTATTTCGACGAAGTGCCGGATGATGAGGTGATGCGCCATTACATGGCGTACGCCGGCATTTTATCCTACTACTGGTTTGTATGGTCCCTGTATCAGGACAGCGTCGGCAAGACTGTCGGCGAGTGGATGTATCTCTGGTACCGTCATACAAAGATGTACGGAAGAGCAGCGCTTGCGATGTATGAAACCAACTGAAATACCGGTGCCACAAAACAACGGTAAAACAGAGTTGAGGATGAGAATATGAATAATAACCAGAACAATGAAAGGAAGGAACCTATGGCAAATGAATTAACCGGCAGCATGCCGAATGCCGCAGTAAATGCAGACAGCAAGTCGAATGATATCGGAAAGCTCATCTACGATGAGACCGAAAAGCGCCTTGCGGAGATGGAGAAGCCGGAATACGAATTTCCGAAGCAGCTGAAAACCATCGACTGGGTAATGATCACCGGAATCTGCGTGGTCAGCTTTGTGCTGATCGCCATGTGTATGACGGGCGCAATCCGGTAATCGGATTCGCATAGCGGGAACATTCAATGAAAAAGACATAAGATAAAGAAATGCATTGAATGACCATATTCTGTAGCATTATTTCATAATCCGTCCGCAGTCATTCCGGACAAAAAGGAGTAAAACCAATGAACCATTCCGATTATATCGCTCAGGAAACGGTAACCGGCGTCGTTCCGATGCTGAAAAAGGACCGTCAGTACAGTTTCCTCGATCTGTTTCTTTCCACCAGCGGCTTCGCGATCGCAACCTGGTGCTACACCCAGGGCGCGTATGTCGCTCAGTACCTCGGTTTCAAGCAGATGCTCATCAACATTTTCTGCTTTAATCTGATCTGGGTAACCCTCGAGTGCCTTCCGGTGCTCTTCGCCGTTCGCTACGGCATTGACCTCTGGATCTGGCTCCGCTCCGTTCTCGGACAGAAGGGCGTTGCCATCCTTGCAACCGTCATCAGCCTTGCAAACTTCGGCTGGTATGCCGTGGCAGCAGGCCTCTTCTCCTCGTCCATGATCAACCTTGCGGGCAACATGGGACTCGCCCTCGATCCGACGGTCTGGAAACCGGTTCTGGGCGTTCTGTGCGTTTTCCTCGGCTGCCTGATCGCAGTCGGCGGACCGGAGGTCATCAAGTGGACGAACCGTTTCCTTGTAACCGCGCTTCTCGGCGTCGGCGTCATCATCGTATTTCTCTGCTTCAGCGCGGTTCCGCTGAGCGACATCCTGAATGTTCAGCCGGTTCTTGAGCCGGGTACAAGTCCCCTGATGAACTTTATGGTTTCCGCGGAGGGAAATGTAGCATTTGCGTTCTCCTGGTCCACGCAGGCGCTGGTTATGCCGCGCCTCGCGAGAACCGAGCGCAGCGGTTACTGGGCGACCACACTTGCCTACGGCGTTGTGGCACCGTTCTTCGTATTTGCGGGCGGCGTTATGGCGCTGGCCATGTTTGTCCGCACCGGTGTTTACGAGAGTGATCCGACCGCAATGCTCGCGACACTCTGCGGCGGCGGTTTCGCGCTTCTTTCCCTTCTGCTTGTGGCATTTGCCAATGTCGGCACACAGGGAACCGGATCTTACGTCAACTGTATGATCATCAAGAGCGGTCTTCCGAAACTTAACTACCGCATGCTCGTCATTCTGACCGGCATCTATGTGGCGTTCCTGACCGTATGGGGCGGAGTAGAAGAGAACTTCGGTGCGTTTATCTCCATTGCGGCATTTATTCAGGCGCCGATCATCGGCATGTCCATCGTCGATTACATGATGGTAAAGCGCAGAAAGATTTCGCTGAAATCCGCATATCACATGCAGGGCCATGACGCGTATGAGTTCACGGACGGCTTCAATCTGGTCGGCCTGGCGTGCGTCATCATTTCCTGCGTTGTGACCGTATTCTTCGTATACAATCCGATCACAGCGACCGCGCAGAGCCCGATCTTCCTCGTGACAACCGGAAGCGGCTTCGACGCGATCTTCGGTGGCCTTCTCTACTATGTGGCGAGCCTTACTCCGCTGAAGAGCTACATGCTGAAGGACCGGAACGATCTGGAGATCGTGTAATACAAAATGCATACTCGATAAGACATGGCACATTGCATAGACAGAACCTGCTTCTTGTAAAGCAGATCGATGGAATGCAACCGTGAGATTCTACAGGAGTTTGAATACTGAAATTTGCAGCCATACTGCTTTGTTTCCCGGATGAAATAAAGCGGATGGCTGCTTTTTTCGCGGACTTTGTTCTTTTGCGTGAGAACTCAGCGCAGTTCAAGCCTGCTTTGTCCTCTGCGTTTGCTGCGAAAACGGGAAAAAACGGTGTCGGAGATATAAAAAACTTGCATAAATCAAGAATAGGTATATGATGGAAAACAAAAACATATAATACAGATAGGCATACAGTGATAAAAAGGAGCGGGAAAATGGATTATGAGTTAAGAGATCAGTCTGTTGTTGTGACCGGAGGCAGCAAGGGGATCGGTTTTGCGGTCTGCAGAGAATTCCTGAAAGAAGGCGCGATCGTCACCTTCAATGCCAGAAATCGGGATGAAGTGGAACAGGCAGTGGAGGAACTGTGTCATACGGAAGTGGATGGTCAGACGGCGGAAACCATGAGGAACCGGATCCATGGACTGGTTCTGGACGGTACGGATGAACAGGCGGTATCGGAATTGGCATCTTTTGCAGCGGAAAAGAGCAGCAGCCGGTCCATTGCTGCCTGGATCAACAATATCGGAACCAACCGGGCGAGAGCAGGAGAAGGATACACGGACGGGGAACTGGATTTTCTGATCGCGGCAAACTTTAAGGCCACCGTCTTCGGCACGCAGGCGGCATTTTCCTTTATGAAACAGAACGGCGGAAGTATCGTCAATATCGCGAGCCTTGCCGCCCGCGCGGCAACCACAGGGCGTTCGACCATCTATGCGGCGATGAAAGCGGCGGTGGTGCAGTATTCCCGGACTGTGGCCGGTGAATACGGCGCGTACAATGTCAGAGTCAACAGCCTGATGCCGGGATATACAATGACGCCGCTGGTCGCCTCCACATTTACGAAAGAGGCGTTGGATCATCTGATGGAGAACAATCTTCTCCGCCGCATGGCAGATCCCGAAGAGATCGCAAAAGCGGTGCTGTTTCTGGCAAGTCCCGTGTCCTCTTATGTGAACGGAACATCACTCGAAGTGTCCGGCGGACATAACATTGTGCTCAATCCGGAGTATTCGTTTTTGAGGAAGAAAGCGGAGAACGGATGACATAGAGTGCAAGAGAAAGAATTCAATTGAAATGAATCACATAGAAAAGACGTACGGTGGAAAAGACGGATTGACGGAAAATGAATTTAAAAAACAAATCAAGAGATGTTATTTTGAAAAGAATGGAATATAAAATTTCGAATCACAAATAAAGTTGATATTTCCTCCGGGAATGATCTATAATGCAGTAAGAATACAATGATCTTATATAGAAAATTGCCGGAAATTATGAACACTATTAGTTTAGCTCGTGGATTATAGTATTTTCGTGTCCCATAAAGCCGGTGATGGAGGAATTATTATGAGAACACCCATCGTACGTCTTCAGACTCTTGCGATCAGGAACATAAAGAATGTTGAGGATGGTGAGATTCAGATGCCATTTGCACTCAATAAAGAGATGACATATGACAAGGCGGAAATTCTGGGCATATATGGTCAAAATGGTTCCGGTAAGACAGCGGTTGTTGATACAATTCATTTCCTCCAAATGTTGCTTTGCGGAAAGAGTATTGATAAAAGCTGGTCTGATTATATCGATTCAAGAAAAGACACGGCGCAAATTCAGGCAGTCTTTACGGTATTTTGTGAAAACGCAGTATATGATGTCACCTATTCCGTGGTCATATCGCGGGACGGTGAAATGGTAAAAATATCAGAAGAGTCGCTGGCTTCCGCAACGATTACATCAGATAAACGTACCAACAAAACAACATTTCTCAGCTTTCAGACCGGAGAGTCTGAAGCATTCACTCCGAAAAAAAGATATGATGAGATTATAAAACAAGTCCCGAATGCGACAATCAATTTAATTGTCGCAAAGAGAATAGCGGAGAAAAGCAGATGCTCCTATATCTTCGGTGAAAACAGCAGAGAAATTTTTCTGTCCTGCGACGAGACCGGAAGGGCAAGATGGGACTATGCAATCATTATTTCGGCGTTATTTACCTTTGCAGTAAAAGACCTCTTTGTTATCCGGAATACTCATTCCGGATATATTACGGCAAACATTGCCTTGCCGATGGCATTCCGAATTGATGAAGAAAATAGTGGAATCAAAGGGGATTTTGCTGTTTCGCTTCGGGAACCGACGCTGATTGATCTTAATAAGCTGGAAGTACTTAATAAGATTATTGCTGATATTAACACTGTGCTGTTCACTATTATTCCGGGAATGAACATTCTTGTGAAAGATCTTGGTGTGCAGACGTTGGAAGACGGACAAGAGGGACACCGTGTTGAACTGTTGGCACAGCATTATGATCTTCCGGCCATCCCAATCCGTATGGAATCCGAAGGTATTATCAAGATCGTTTCTATTTTGAATGCTATGATTCAACTTTTCGCTAATCCGTCGATCTGCCTTGTAATCGATGAGATGGATTCCGGAATATTTGAGTATATGTTTGGCGAACTTCTGTCGATAGCTGCTAAAAGCGCAAAGGGACAGCTGATCTTTACGTCGCATAATCTCCGCCCGCTGGAAATGCTGAATAAAGACAGCATTGTATTTTCTACGGCGAACCCACAGAAACGATATATTCATATGAAAAATGTGAAAAATACAAACAATCTTCGGGATGTGTATATTCGGAGCATTACTTTGGGGGGACAGAACGAAAAACTGTATGAAGAAACGGATAGTCTAAAGATAGCACGTGCATTCCGGAAGGCTGGCAGGAGGATTGCAAATGGCTAAGACTGAGAAGAAGGTTATTGCGATCATCGTAGAAGGTCCGACAGATGAAGATGCAATCGGTTCTATACTGAAAGCATATTTTTCTTCGGAGGAAATCCAATTTGTGGTTATTCATGGGGACATCACGTTGCAGAAATATGTCAATGCCGGCAATATCATCCGGGTGATTGATGAGCAAATCCATATCATGATGAACCGGTATGGTTATCACGATGCGGATATGAAGCAGATTTTTCATATATTGGATATGGATGGTGTCTGTATTCTGGATGAGGACGTCAGGGAAGCGAAACAGATGACCTCCATAAAGTATTACTTAGATCACATTGAAACGCCGGATGTAGGATTCATTCGGGAGAGAAATCATCGAAAAAGTGACATTCTTTTTAAACTGAGCCATACAACAAGTGTTCACAGAATACCATACCGTGCTTTTTATAATTCGAGAAATCTGGAACATGCATTGTATGGAATTGCGGATGATATGTCGGACGATGAAAAAATGGAACTTGCCGATGATTTTGCGGAGAAATACGAGGAAGATCTGGAAGGCTTTCTCCGACGGATTGGTTCTGCGGATATTGCGGTTCGGGGAACCTATCAGGAAACGTGGAAATTTATTCAAAATGGACATCACTCTCTTGAAAGACATTCAAATATGCATTTGATGTTTTGAATATAACGCAGTGGAAAAAAGTAAATCCCTTTCAGAAGGATACGATGTAACAAGAGGAACAACCAATGAAAATCACCATTCTTTGCGTCGGAAAAATAAAAGAAAAGTACTGGAACGGCGCCATTGACGAATACATGAAGCGTCTCGGCCGCTACTGCAAGCCGGAGATCATCCAGGTGCCGGATGAGAAGACACCGGACAATGCTCCACCGGCAGTAGAAGAGCAGATCCGTATTACGGAAGGAGAACGTCTTCTGGCAAAATGGGATGAATCCGCATTTACCGCGGCCCTTGCCATTGACGGTGAGATGAAAAGCTCTGAGGGACTGGCCGAACTGATTGAGAAAAAGACCGTCAGCGGCGTGAGCCACATTCAGTTCATTATCGGCGGGTCCCTCGGTCTTTCCGAGGCGGTCCTGAAGAAAGCGGATTACCATCTCAGCTTTTCCAAAATGACCTTCCCGCACCAGCTCATGCGTGTTATTCTGCTGGAGCAGATCTACCGGAGCTTTAAGATCATCAGCCATGAGCCGTATCATAAATAATTTTGAGATGTAAGGGAAATAAAAATTGAAATGCGACCAAATATATACTATAATTTGGCCACAGAAAGGAGGACTCTATGCAGATCGTTCCAATGAGAGATTTAAAAAACACCGTTGAAATCGAGCGTATGTGTGCAGAAGCGAATGAGCCGATCTTTATCACGAAGAATGGATATGGAAGACTTGTTGTCATGGACATCGACTACTATGAACGGACAATGAGAAAAATTGATGAGGCGGCTCTTGTCAATAAGGGAATCGAAGATTATGAGAACGGAAATGTGGTTGACGGCAAAACTGCGCTGAAAAGAATAAGGGAAAAACATGGTATTTAAAGAATACGAATATGTTTTTACTGAGATGGCAGAAGCTGATATCGATGAAATACTATCATATATGGCAGAAGATTTATCAAACTCGGCTGCGGCTGCAAATTTTGTGACGAAACTGGAAGATACTCTTCAAGAGATTTGTAGGAATCCGAAGATCGGAAGACCTGTAGAAAATTCGTATATAAGGAGAAATGATGTTCGGCGTTTTCTGGTAAATAATTTTACGGCGTATTATTTTGTCGATGAAGAAAACGAACACATCATTGTTTTGAGAGCCGTATTCAGCAGACGGAATCAGGAAACAATCAGTAAGACACTATAGAGATGGAATAATGTATTATCGCTGGAAACAGATATAAATACTGGATTTTTAAATTGTTTGGTTGCAAAATGGTTGCAATAATCAGCAGTTTAATATTCTGTCTCATTTTGTCTCGTTTTGACCTGTTTTGTCTCGTCTCGTCCGACATTGGACATATACGCGGGAAAAGAATAGTGATAATATTAAGATAGAAAAATCAAAGGCATTTAAGATGCGTGAGAAGAATTGATTTTCTTCCCACGCATTTTTTATGCCTATTTTTTATGTGCAGATTTAAGCAAGTTTAAGGAGGTGGTGGAATATATGCGTGTTCAGGATTGTTATTCGTTAATGAACAAGATTTATTGAGTAGAGGATTGACAAAACGAGTAATAAGGTATATCTTTAAAACAGAAGTACTAATGGAGAACAGAAGTAAATGATAGCAGAATGGCATGATAAAGAGGCCGAAAAAATATGGAATATGAATTTCTCGACGAAGCTGCCTCATGACATTCAGAAGACAGCGAGAAGAAAGCTTGTAATGATTCACTCGGCTGCAAGCATTAATGATTTGAGAATACCGCCTTCTAATCATCTTGAAGCATTAAAAGGAAATCGAGAAGGCCAGCATAGCATTAGAATAAACGATCAGTATAGAATATGTTTCTATTGGAATAACGGAAACGTAATTATTGAAGAAATTGGAGATTATCACTAAGGAGGTGACCTATATGATAGATTTAGGACCTGTATCACCTGGAGAAATATTACAGGAGGAGTTTTTGGAACCAATGAATGTAACAGCATATAGACTTGCCAAGGAGGTTCATATTCCTCAGTCGCGAATCAGTGATATTCTAAACGGAAAGAGAGGAATTACAGCTGACACTGCTATGAGATTCGCAATGTACTTTGGAACAACTCCTCAGTTTTGGCTTAACATTCAGAATCAGTATGATCTTGATATGCTTAAGGTAACAGGTAAGATTGTTGATATGTCAGATATCAGGCCTTACAATCTTATGCAAGGTTAATGGTTGCACTTTGGTTGCAAAAAATCGTAAAAAGCAAACGAATTGACGGAATAAATGTAAAACCACAACAACATATAGCTACATAAGGAAATCATTTTCGCAAGATATTGATGCCTTTCTAGAGATGGAATGAATCATCGGAAAATGTATCAGGCGGCGGGACAAAGATCCTGTCGCCTGATCTGTTATTGATCGAGTAATCAGTGAAACGGGTTTTGATGAGCGATGTCGATCATAAATGATCCAGATATGACGCAACCTTCTCCATCTCGCTGCGCCTCGTCTCATCCAGACTGTGCGCATAGATATCCATCGTCGTTGAGAGAGAGCTGTGGCCGAGAATGCTCTGCAGTGTCTTGTAACTCATGCCGTTTTCAATGCAGCGCGTCGCGAAGCAATGACGTAACGTATGGAACGTGAAAGAGTGACTGATGCTATTATTTGCAAGAAGAGGAGTGATGATTTTGGACAGGTCCTTCTGGACACAGGCCTGATAGATCGGTTTGCCGCAGGGGCTCGTAAATACAAGATTCGGGATGACTTTCGTACCGTTCTTGACTCTGTAATCGGGAGAAAGGGCAGGAACACAGACGGCGGAACAGGCGTTGACATCTTCATCGCCACGGTCCGGAGCGGCGTTCATCGCCGCTTCATGGAGTAGCCGTTTCTGTTCTTTGCGGTGTTCTGCCAAAAGCTCGGCGGCAGCGGAAATCATCGGAATATCCCGTTTGGATGATTTTGTCTTGGGCGTTTCGAGGAACAACCCTTTTTCTGCGGTGTAATCCAGCGTATGACGGACATGGATCAGCCGGTTTTCCATGTCGATGTCATTCCAGCGAAGGGCGGTGATCTCGCCGATCCTCATCCCGGTCAGTGTCGCCAGCTTGTAGAGAGGGTAGTAAAAGCTGGGCAATGCGGCATTCAGGAAGATCAGTTCTTCTTCGGCGGTCAGAACCTGCTTTTTCGGCTTTTCCTGCGTCTTCGGCCGGCTGATGTTCTTCATCGGATTAAACTCGATCATTGCATTCTTTCTCGCCTGTTCCAGCATTCCGTAAAGCAGCACCCGGCTGGTATTGATCACGGTGGGAGAGTAGTGGTCTGAAAGATCGTTCATAGTCTCCTGAAGCTCTTTGGCGGGAATCTGATCGAGGCGGTAATCCCCCAAATCATCGGCAATGTAGTTTTTATATGCTTTCCAGTAAGAATACGCCGTCACGGCCTTACAGTTCTTTTTATAGATAGTCATCCATTCCAGAAACCACTGATTCATCGTCGGCGTCGTCATGCGTTCACACAAATGATTGTAAACTTCATATTTCTTGCGATACATCGCGATCTCCGCGTCTTTTAAATGGGCACTGTATCCGCTGTACGATACTCCCTCATGCTGGAACCGCCACATATAGCGGCCGTCCTTGCGATGTGTAATTCCCTGTGGCAATTTCTTCTCCATAGTCGTCATCTCCTTATTTTAATATAGTAAAGATATTAAACATAACATCGCAGATAACTTCAGTTCGATAAGAGTTATACGGGAAAGAGCGGGAAAATACAGTAAAATACGCAAAAGGAGTCCCGCCGAAGCGGGACCCCCCCTGTCATGATTTTCATTCAGACAAATGAAGATCACATAGTAGTTAGAATGAATTACTTCGTGTTGGCCTTTTTAGCATTAGCTGCATCCGTCTTAGCAACTGTAAGCTTAGCCTGATTCAGGAAATCATAGTCTTCTGCGAATGCTGTTTCAGTAGCATTAAGAATTTCGTTACCTAAGATGTAGTTATCTGTGCTGTCGAGATGGATGTGCGGAATAACAGCATTATCTTTAATGAATTTGTTATATTCGTTTGTCCAATCGATCGCGCCAGTATTCTTGTCCTTCTCGAGGTTGATTCTGTAGTTTTTGTTGTTAATGCTAAGAGTCTTATCCTCTTCGGTATCTCCGGTGAAGAGTTCGATATCTTTCTTAGTGCATGTCTTCTGGAGTTTACCCTTACTGTTTACAAGATAATAATTATTATCTACGTAGTAAATTCTGTAATCATCATCTGCTTCCAGTCTCTTACCCATGAAGTAGAGATATCCATCTTTCTCACCGGTGATGCCATGACCTTTACCGGTGTTCTTGGTCTGGAAATAGTAGGTGAAGGTATCGCCATCTGCCTCTTCAACGTTGGAAATCTTACCGGTCTGCATATAACCGTCATCGTTAAAGAAGTAAGTGTTGCCTTCAATGTACTGAAGGCCAGTCTTCATTCTACCAAACTGGTCAAAGCAGAATGTACCGTTCTTACCGTCCCAGGAGAGCTTTTCTTTCTTTCTGTATACCGGTGATCCTTCATCGTCCAGACCGGTCCAATCTTTACGCTCAGCCTTTGTGAGAGTAGAACGACCCGCTTCAGCTGTAGCATCAAGCTTATCTGCGTGTTTTGCTTTACTGTCTTTGAAGTAATACCAGTTTGTATCACCGGCTTTATCTAAAGCTTCCGAACCAGAGATGTACTGCCAACCCTTATAACGCGCACCGTTGTTTGCGCCATCACCATTCTCCTGATACCATCGCATATCAGTGATGTCGACATTGCCATCTGTTGCTTTATCAAGCTGGCCATAGGTAGCATCTACTTTTCTGTTGAAAACCCACTCATAGAGCATCTGACCGTGATTGTTGAACGCAAACTTACGGCCTTTGATGGTTTTTTCGCCTTTCTGATGATAGAGCTTTCCGGATGCATCAAACCAATACCAGCCTTCGTCATCACAGTCATCTTCTTCGTAACATCCAAGGACACTGTGACCGGTATCAGGATCATCAGTATCATCATCGATTCCGGATTTCTCAAGCCATCTCCATTCGTTTCGAGATTCCCAGCCTTCATCCTCTGTTCCAAGATAGTAAATATTATCACCGCTATTCTGCCAACCGGTAAGCATCTTACCATCTTCACCGAAGTGATATGTCTTGCCGCCGATAGTCTTCTTAGCATCCTGAATCTTCTTACCCTTGGCATTGAAATAGTACCAATGCTCACCGGTATCTTCCGGGCTGTCAACATCCTCATCATCCTCGAGAGTCTTAACCCATCCATTGGTGATCATCGCGCCATCTTCGCCTACATAGTATTCATCCTCAACCCACTGGTTGATTGCCATGTTGCCGTCGTCGTCAAGATAGAACCACTTATTGCCGTCCTTCTTCCACTCGCCGGTAACCATGTCATCGTCTTTGTCGTAATAATGCCATGCACCTGTCTCGTCCTTCTCCCAACCAGCGGCGAAGGATGTCATAGATGCGCCCATAGCAAGAAGAGCTGCTGCAGAAAGAACTGCAACATATTTAGTCTGCTTTCTCATTTAATGCACACTCCTTTTTCCTTTGTGTTTTGTGTAAATGCTTTTTCTAAAAATGCAGATAAAAGTGAAACTATGGTTGACAATATGTTCTATACAACATATTATTGAATTAGGAGAAGGAGTAAATATGTTCGAAGTTGAATTCTATGATACAAAGGATGGTTATTGTCCAGTTCGTGAATTTCTGAATTCATTGGAACCCAAAATGTTGGCGAAGACGCTCCGCACTATCGATTTATTGGAAGTTAATGGTCCGGTTCTTCGAGAACCTTACTCTGGACCGATGGGAGATGGAATATTTGAACTCCGTACTAAACAAGGATCGAATATTACCAGAGTTTTTTACTTTTTCTTTGTAGGACAAAAGGTAATTTTGACTAATGGATTGTTGAAAAAAACACGTAAAACACCGAAACAGGACATCGATCTTGCAAAGAAATACAGGGATGATTATATGAGGAGGTTTGGGAAATGAGCAGCTATAGAAAATATAAGGAAGAAGTTTTAAAAAATCCTCTTGTAAAAGAAGAGTATGATGCGATTCAACCGGAATATGACATTATTCAGGCAATGATTAATGCCCGAAATGATCAGAAAATGACTCAAAAGGAATTATCAATAAAAACAGGAATTACTCAGGCAGATATTAGTCGCATTGAAAACGGCACACGCAATCCAAGCTTGACGATGATGAAGCGACTTGCAGAGGGACTTGGGATGCAGCTTAAACTTGAATTTATTTCACCGATCGCAAAGAAATCTGTCTAAGATATCAATTGAGTCAAAAGTTGTGTCAAGAACGGCTTGCTTCATGTAATGGATAGCGTCTGCAAATCAAGAATCAATCAAGTTTATATTGCAAAATAGAATAGGTCGATGCCGATGAAAAAGAAAAAGTTGTGTCAAACCATGTGTATTTTCTCACACAGTTTACTATCCCCCCGCAATTTGTTATAATGTCGGTATACTTTACAGATAATGCATAACGCTAACAATATGAGGAGGATAATCCCATGGCTGAAAAGGCAGAGAATACACATACAATCTATTCGGGCAATTCCATCGGCGAGGTGAAGATCGCGGATGATGTCGTGGCTGTGATTGCCGGTCTTGCGGCGACAGAGGTCGAGGGCGTTCACTCCATGGCCGGAGATTACACTAAGGAAATGCTGTCTAAACTCGGCATGAAGAACCTCGGAAAGGGCGTAAAAGTTACCGTTGACGAGGATCATGTCTACGTCGACATTTCCCTGAATATCAAGTACGGTTACAGCATTCCGAATGTCAGCGTTGCCGTTCAGGACAAGGTGAAAGATTCCATCGAGAACATGACCGGACTCTCCGTTCTGGAAGTCAATGTTAAGATCGCCGGTGTCAATGTTCCGGCTGAGAAATAAAACGGAATAGAAAGCAGAACAGTGATTCTGCGGATTGAAAAATGAATACCGTTAAAGGGGAGTAGTTTTCAGCATACAATCAACATACCCTGGGTTTGTCCCATGGTTGTATGCCCTTTGAACACCAAGGAACAAGACTTTTAACATGTATCCGCTTTTGAGATGACGGGGGAAATGGCCCGTTTCTCAGAATGCCGTACATGTTGGAAGTCTTCTTTTTTTCGGATCATCCGGCATGGTTTGAATATGACTCGCCGGCTGGAAAACGGTATCGGGCGGTATGTCTGCTCAATTTTGGTTTGAACGGAAAACATAAGCAACATACGAGGACAGAGTTTATCATTGTGTATGGACGAATCAAGGAGGTAACGCATGTCATATCTTTTGGAAGGCATTCTTGCGGTGACACCGCAGCAGATCGTCATGTATCTGATCGGAACATTTCTCATCTGGCTTGCCGTGAAAAAACAGTACGAACCGGCTCTCCTTCTCCCGATGGGCTTCGGAGCGATTCTGGTCAATCTTCCGCTGTCCGGCGTGATCAACCAGAATATGGCCGGTATCGGCGAGACTGCCGGAATTATCGAGTGGCTGTTCGAGACAACCATTGAGGCGTCGGAGGCCTTGCCTATTCTGCTTTTTATCGGCATCGGGGCAATGATCGATTTCGGACCTCTTCTCACACAGCCGGTGATGTTTCTGTTCGGCGCTGCGGCGCAGTTCGGCATTTTTTTCGCCATCAGTCTCGCGACACTTCTCGGTTTTGATTTAAAAGACGCCGCGTCGATCGGCATCATTGGCGCCGCCGACGGCCCGACTTCGATTCTGGTTTCGCAGATTCTGCATTCGCGCTATATCGGCGCGATCGCAGTGGCGGCGTACTCCTATATGGCGTTGGTGCCGATCATCCAGCCGGCAGCGATCAAGCTGGTAACCACGCATAAAGAGCGCCAGATCCGTATGACGTATAACCCGCGGGAGATTACGAAACAGACCAAAATCCTCTTTCCGATTCTGACAACGATCATCGTGGGCCTGATTGCTCCTGCATCGGTGGCGCTCGTCGGATTCCTGATGTTTGGAAATCTTCTCCGCGAATGCGGTGTGCTGGATAATCTTGCCAAAACCGCGCAGAATGAGCTGGCCAATCTCATCACCATCCTGCTCGGCATCACCATTTCCTTCAGTATGCGAGCTGACGAGTTCGTGCGCGTCGATACGCTTCTCATCATGGCGATCGGATTGATTGCATTTATCTTTGATACCATCGGCGGCGTATTGTTCGCCAAAGTTCTGAATCTGTTTCTTCGCACTAAGATCAACCCGATGATCGGCGCAGCCGGCATCAGCGCATTTCCGATGTCTTCCCGCGTGGTGCAGAAACTTGCGACAGCCGAGTCCAACGGTAACATTATTCTGATGCAGGCAGTCGGGGTCAATGTCTCCGGCCAGATCGCGTCCGTGATCGCGGGCGGACTGGTCATCAAGCTGGTCGGACAATACCTGTGAGAATTGGTGAGTATTGGTGAGTATCTGTGCTGATGAAAATGCCATAGTCAGACAGAAATGGCATCGGATAGTCCGGATATCGATCGTGGGACGATACAGCATTTTCGGATTGAGAATGAAGCGGAAATGACAGTTTAACATCGGTATCGGATGCAAAGGAGAGAAAGGAAGACGTGATATGAACTCAAGTGTGATGCAGAATTTCCTTATATCCCTGCAGATCATGGGGCAGGGGATGGTCGGAATCTTTCTGGTGGTCATTCTCATTGCTCTGGCGGTGTATCTGCTCGGGAAGTACGGGAGAAAAGGATAAGTATGTATTCATTTTACACAGCGGCAAAACTGTGACACAATTCATCTTGTATCCCTATCCGCATCTGCTTATAATAGACATCGTTCGTCGAAATAGTTATGAAAAATGCAACTATTCCGGCGGAACATAGAGTATTATGTGTTTGGCAATAATTGGGTGGGAAACAAAGAAATATGAAACAAAAATTCACAAGTGTAAGAAAATACAAAACGACTGCAGAACGAACCGCTTTCAGACGAAGGAGCATGAAATCCGCAACGGTGATCACACTGACCGCGGCATTGCTGACGCTTTCACCGTCAATGCTTCCGATGGCATCCGGAATGTTAGCGGCAACAGGCGGAACCGCTGCGGAATGGATTGAAATTGCTGAGGCAGCAGGTGCCTTAAAAAGCGTAATTACCGGTGAAATCACGGCATATGCCGGCCCGGCATCGGAGATCACTGGGGCAGACGGATCGTCCAACACAGATCCGGCGGGTGCGGCGGCAAACGGATCATCCGGCACATCGGGCGGCGGTTCCGCGTCCGGCCCGGCGGGGACCGGGACATCCGGCGGCGGAGCGGTGACCGGCCCGGCAGGCTCAGGAAGTTCTTCGCAGACCGGGGGAACAGGAGCTTCAGGCGGTTCCGGCACACAGACTATGCAGAATGACAATTACTATAATGCCGGCTATAGTGACAGCATCGTAAATCCGGTCGACCGGTATTCCTACGATCAGATGTCAGCCGACATGAATGCCCTCAAGGCAAAATATCCGAATCTTGTGACGGTGTCATCCATCGGCACAACCGCGGATGGCCGTCAGATCTATGACATTGCGATCGGTAATACGGGCGCTCGAAAGAAAATCCTGTTTCAGGGCGCAATGCACGCCAGAGAATACATCGTTGTTCCGATCTTGATGCGGCAGGCGGAGAATCTTCTGCAGGGGGCGGCAAATGGCGGAACACTGAACGGAACTCCGGTCAGCAGTCTCCTTCAGAATATGTGTATTCATTTTATTCCGATGACCAATCCGGATGGTGTCAGCCTGAGTCAGTTCGGTCTCGGCGGCATCGGACATGAAGAACTCCGGAACGGAATCCAGCAGATGTATGCGCAGGATCTCGCAGAGGGAGTAACGCAGGTTTCCTTTGAAGAATATCTGAGACGCTGGAAGTCCAACGCGCGCGGCGTGGATCTGAACCGCAACTTTGATGCCGGTTGGGCAGAGAAAAAGACGGTGGAACATCCATCGAATCAGGGATATAAGGGAATGGCTCCGCTGTCGGAGACAGAGAGCAAGGCTCTGGCGGATTTCATTGATCGCGAAGGATTCCGCGCCGTGATCAACTATCACGCGATGGGAGACGTGATTTACTGGGATACGGAGAATAACAGGGAAGCCGCGGTTTCACTGGAATTTGCTAATCTCGTTCACAATGCGAACGGATATGCGATCCAGTCCTGCGACGGCGTGGCCGGACTCAAGGACTGGCTTCAGCGGAGAGCAAACTCCATTCCGGGAATTACAATTGAGGTTGGCCGGAGCAATGCACCGGTGAATTTCGGCGAATTCTCGACTCTCTGGGAGCAGAATAAGATGGTTCCGGGATTGATTGCGCAGAGCGTGATGAGCCGGTAAGTGTAAATCAAAAAGGCAAGGTATAGCAAAGCAAAACTCATATCAGCAGTGTTGGATCTCTGTTGATATGAGTTTTTTGTCAGTTATCAGCACCTCAATTATCAGTTTTTGTTTATTGTTTTACACAGTATTGACGATGTGATTACAACAAGATATGATGGAACTATAGAAAGGAGCTATGATAATGGCTACAACGAATATCAATGTTCGCGTCGATACGGAACTTAAACAAAATGCAGAGAGTTTGTTCAATGATCTTGGGTTGAATATGTCTGTCGCAATCACAATGTTTCTGAAGAGTGCCGTATCTCATAATGGAATCCCTTTTGAAGTTAAGCGCCAGGTCCCGAATGCAGAGACGGCAGCCGCTCTGGCTGAGTATGAGGAAATGAAGAAAGATAAGTCTTCTTATAAGAGATATCGTTCATTTGACGATATGTTTGATGAGGTTACCGCTGATGCTTGATATCGTTCCGTCCAATCGGTTTAAGAAGGATTTAATTGATGTAGTAAATCTGCCAAAGTCCGTGCTGGCACGAGACATTGGCAGGTTTATTGCTATAATGGGCGGAATCTGTGAAATGTGTTTCGGCCCGGTGGATGACCGGTATGATATATCATGATCCGACCGGCAGCAATTACCCTTCCATCGCCGCGATCCCCGCGGTCTTCAGAAACTTCCTGATCGACTCGTCCCACTCTCTCTCGACACTCTTATCCAGCGTAAACTGGCCATAAGACACCGCCGTGACACAGGTGAGGGCTTTCTCGGCGTATCGGATATTCAGATATAATCCGGAGACGGTTCCCTCTGCCAGATTCGGTGCAGTGCTCCGAACGAATTTTTCTGTCCCTGCAGCCGGGAGTTTCAGGACAACCGAAAAACTCTCCGGGAGTTGTTTCCCTTTGATGATCTGAAAACAATGCGGCCGCAGCAACTTCCAGGTCGCGTAGCGGTCAGCCGGAACCGGAGACGAGTTTCCGGCAGCGGAAGCCGGAGAGCTGTTATCCGCGGAAACTGCCGAAGAATCAGAGGCCTCTTCTAAAAATCCTCTCCTCAGCTCCCCGTCAATTGCAAACGAGCAGAACGTCGAAAATGCTGCCTCCTTCACCAGAAAACGGTCAAAAGTCTCCCCGGTAAACAGCTGCTTCGTAAATTCCTTTAAGTCTTCAATCTTTAATGCAATCATCTAAATGCTCCCTGACAATAATCTGATAGTAGCGTCTGGCAAAACCGTACATTCGCAGAGTGCTGTCGCCGGCATCAATGCCGCGCATTCCGCCGGATACCGCCCTCAGAACTCCGAGAAAACCGCTGAGTGCGGCGAGACCGAAGGTTACATACTGTTCCTCTGCGTCCGGCTTCCTTCCGAGATAGATCTCCAGAATTCGCAGCGTCTTCCACTCATCGTAATCGTTGTTCAAAGAAAACATTGCCAGATCCATAAGCGGATCCTGCATTCCGGCATTTTTCCAATCCACAAGCCGGACGTTGTCGCCGGAAAGGAGAATAAAACGATCTGCCGACGGGTTGTTGTGGCAAAGAACCAGCGGACGTTTCAGCGAAGCAAGGTCGTTCTGGATTTTTCGCATATTCTCCCGCATTTCTGCGTAATCTGCGAAGAGAAAGCCGGCCATGTCTCCGCAGAACTGTTCCCGCGCGGAAATCTGTGAGTCAAGATCATACGGACTGTCGATGACAAGCGCGGCGTCATGAAGCATCCTCAAAAGACTGAGACATTTTACAGTGGTCGGAGATGCCGGATCTGAAAGATTAACAGGCAGAGTATTGACATAATACCGTGAGATCTTATAACCTGTCTCGATATCAAACGAGATGATCTTTTCGGATAAGTGCAGCGGCCGAACTGCGTTGTATGCGGCGTATTCGCCTGCATAAGGGTTAAGCGCACGCCGTTGAAACGGATTCTGGGATGCGGCGCTTGTCAGTGAAGAATGGTGTATGGAACGGATCGGAATCCGACACACAAGCTGTTTTCCACCGGCGTCGCAAAGATAAACCCGGCTTTCCGTTTCTTCACTGAGCGTTCCGAGAACCGAAACCGAGGCTTCCGGAAGTTCACATGCCTGCGCTACTGCGCGGACTGCGGTTCTTGAAGAGATCTTCTCCCGTTCGGATCCAAAGGTATGTAATTCTGAAGGCGAATGAAAACGATAAATCTGACCGTCCTCAATCCGTTCGGCATAGAGTTCCTGATCGTCGGTGCGGCTCAGAATGACCGATTCCCAATCGGTGGCATTATTTTTCGGCATCAAAAAAGCCTGTTCCGCCTTTGCAGCCCATAACTTGCTTGTGGCCGGGTCCGGACAGGCCGGGCCGAAAAAGACCAAGGTATTTTCACCGCCGTAAACCGTTTCCTCCACCCGGTTTCTTTTATTTAAGGAAAGGCACCATTCCCTGACCGGACCCTTCTTATATACAGAACTCACTTTCGCACCGCACTCATAGGTATGAAAGAGATTGGTGCGGAGCCAAATGTTGCCGTTCAGCAGATAAACCCGTTTTCCGCGGATGTGATCTTTCGCGCTGCAGAAAGAAGAAAGCGTTCCGGGCGTGATGAAGCCGGGATTATAGAGAAGCCGGACTTGAAATTGGTCCGTGAGGTATTCAAACATTTCCTTCATGTATCCGATGACAACCGTGATATCCCGGATTCCGGCCTCTTTTAGCTGACGGATCAGCCGCTCGATCAGCACCTCCCCGTTAAGGCTCCGCAGCGGAAGCGGCATAAGCGCTGACGCCGGAAATGTGATCTGCTGGTCGCGGCATTCGAATCCGTATAAAAAGATCGAATGGAGATCGCCGAGCGGGCGGTCCGCAAAGATTACGGCGCCGTCGACACGATAGTTTTCCAGATATGCGATTCCACTCTCGGTGATCCGGTGTGTCATCTTGCGCAGCGAAGTTCCCGGGACTTCCGCGAGGAATCCCTTTGCCGTACAATCTGCCACAAGTGCATTGGCGGTTCCTAGGGATACGCCGAGAAGATCGGCCAATGCACGCTGTGAGAGCGCATCATGTTCATAATAGCTGCGTATGACCATTCCGATCCGATCCATAAAACCTCCGTAAGAATACATTCCATATGTTGTTCAATAAAGGGTTTAAATATAATTCATATGAACATTTTATAACGGGAATTCGGGAAAAACAATGGAAACCGCATGAAAAAAGGGAATTGACCCTTTTATAACGCAGATATTGCAGGAAATATTGCATTCAAACCTTACGAAAACAAGTCTCAAATTGTAACGTTTCCGTAAGAAATCAATTAGAAAGTGTTTATAGCAATCCAAAAAGCAGTATATTATAATGTGAACTGTAATCGGAGAACCGGGAACATAAAAGGATTCCACGGAAATGATTAAGAAAGTTTTAATCCTGACTTGATTATTTCTGAAGAAGGCTGTATAATGTGCCGGTAATGCGATCAGGAATTTCGAGAAAAAGCATTTACAAAAACACAAAGGAAAAAGGAGTGTGCATTAAATGAGAAAGCAGACTAAATATGTTGCAGTTCTTTCTGCAGCAGCTCTTCTTGCTATGGGCGCATCTATGACATCCTTCGCCGCTGGTTGGGAGAAGGACGA
>NZ_JONJ01000020.1 GCF_000711825.1 [Clostridium] aminophilum DSM 10710
AAGCATCCGACCGTTCACGCTGGGGCGAAAGAATTGGCTGTTTAGTAATACGATCCGTGGAGCTCAAGCCAGTGCTGTTGTGTATTCCATCGTAGAATCGGCAAAGGCAAATAACCTGAGACCGTACTACTATCTGGACTATATTCTGGAAAAGCTTCCGGAAATTGTCGATGAGGACGGAAATACGAAATGCGATGAGCTGGAAAAACTCCTGCCTTGGGCAGATGAAATTCCAGCCAGGTGTCGAAAAGAGGGCCGCTAAAAAAGCGGCCCTAAAAATGGTGCGAGCGGATTATTTTACGCTTACCACAAGAACGCTTCCGCGGACGGTGTTCTAACATTAGAGTGATCGATAAAAAAGTAGAATTCTACAATTTTGTTGAGTATGATATTATTTGGGTCAGGTTGGACCGGAGTATTGCCTTTGTAAGTGAACATTCAGGTATGTTTAAGACCATCACAGGACGAAATACAGTACAATAAAAAGACTGCGTTTGAGGCGTGATATTATTGCCCTGGCAGAGATGGGAAAGGGGATAATGGTGCGGGATTTATCTCAAAATGCATTTGCTGTAATGTACCTGTTTCAGAGAGGCGGATTATCATGAAAGTTTTGATTACTTCAACGATTGCAGCAATAATTGCCTTGGTTATCTGTGGATTTATCTATCTGTGAATGATCAAAAAAGAAGTTCCGGAGACGATCGGGAAACTTCAGGCAATCCTGCCGGCTGTTTTAGGCGGCATTTGCATGCCGATTTCCGGCGCTTCCGGTCTGGGATTATTAGCTGCAATTAAATGCATGGGGATAAGGATAGAAACGCTGCCAACTCTTCCGGCTGCATTCTTGAATGCATTTTTTATGGCGGGATTCGTGGAGTAGCTGTTTAAGTTTCTTGTGATCATCTTGACGCTGGTTGTCCTGAAAAACAAAGTAAGCAATGTCTATGAGTATATTCTCCTTGGAGCGGCGGTTGGCTTTGGCTTTACGGTTGTGGAGGACTTTTCTTTTGGAGAATCGATTTTTGCATTATTCATCAGAATTCCTTTACTGTTCACTCATATGACACTAAACATGATTATGGGAGAATTTATCGGCAGGGCAAAGTATAACCACCAAAAAGGCGAAGGCCACACTTTGTTATATTGGGCTTTGGGACTCATCATTCCAATGGGATTGCACACTCTGTACGATGCGGGTACAATTTTTAACTTTCCTGTTTTAAAGGATGGTGATTTTATTACAGGCGGGATACTTGGCGGCGCAGCAATTATGATAAATATTGTCCTGTTGATCTATGTGCCGGTAAGAACCATGAAGAATGCAGAAAAGCTTTCTGCCCTCACCTTCTTTATTGCCGGAGAGTGAAGGGTGGCGTACAGCAGTTTGACGGGTATTATGGGGCGTTTTATGTTAAGGAAGGGCGGAATGGATCCGGCGCCGAAGACAGAATATTAGTTTGGTGAGGAAAAAAAGACAGGAGCAACGGACTATGTGGAATATCATCATCATCCCGTTTTTTGGTACCGCGCTGGGGGCGGCCAGTGTATTTTTGCTGAAAAAGGAGATGGGGCGGGAGACGCAGCGGGCCCTGACAGGATTTGCTTCGGGCGTAATGGTGTCCGCATCATTTTTCAGCCTCCTGCTTCCGGCACTCGATCAGACTGCAGATATGGGAAAACTGGGATTTCTTCCGGTATCGGTCGGATTTGCGGTAGGAATGCTCTTCCTTCTGGTTATGGACGTGGTGACACCCCACATGCACCTGAATCAGTGTGAGGAGGGACCAAGGACCGGATTGAAGAGAACGACCAAGCTTGTTCTGGCGGTAACACTCCATAATCTGCCCGAAGGAATGGCGGTCGGAATTGTCTGCGCCGGCTGGCTTTACGGGAATCATACGATCTCCTTTACCGGAGCGCTTGCACTGGCACTCGGTATTGCGATACAGAATCTTCCGGAAGGCGCAATTGTCTCCATGCCGCTTTTGGGAGAAGGCGTGCCAAGAGGAAAGACTTTTTTGTATGGAGTTTTATCCGGCGTTGTCGAACCCATCGGCGCTCTTCTGGTTATCGCTGCATCCGGATTTTTTATCCCGCTCATGCCATATCTTCTGAGCTTTGCAGCGGGAGCCATGATATATGTTGTAGTGGAGGAACTCATTCCGGAAATGTCGGAAGGGGAGCATTCCAACATCGGGACCATCTCTTTTGCCCTGGGATTTATTCTCATGATGGCCCTGGATGTCGGACTTGGCTGAGGAACGGAACAGAAACCAATGCGAATCTGATTTCGATCAGAAAGGGCCCCGGCCGGTGCCGCGATCCAGGGCAGCGAAGCGGGCCGGGCAGGGTAGAGCAGAGAGTTCCCGCCTGTTGGAAAAGAAAGGACAGAAAGATTATGATGGAAATGCAGGAATACGGCGACACTTCCTCGCGGATTGTTCTCATACAGATGGCGGATGACCATGATCTTGAAGGGATCGAGCGGGAAATTGCGGCGATCCGAGCGATCAATGATGCCGGCTTTCTGCTGCGGGTATTCAGGGTGAATCGCTGGAATGAGGATCTCTCCCCGTGGAACGCACCGGCTGTATTCGGGAAGGACGACTTTGGATCCGGGGCTGAAAATACGCTGGCGGAAGTTCTCAAAAGCTGCGAGGACCGCAGCAGACATTATATTATCGGAGGGTACTCGCTGGCGGGACTTTTTGCGCTGTGGAGTGCGTACCAGACCGACGTGTTCGAAGGAGCTGCGGCCGCATCACCTTCTGTCTGGTTTCCCGGTTTTACCGATTATATGAGAACACATGAGATCCGAACCGAACGGGTCTACCTGAGCCTCGGCGATAAAGAGGCAAAGACCCGGAATCCGGTGATGGCAGCAGTGGCGAACCGGATACAGGAGGCAGAGGGGCTGATCCGCTGTCAAAACCGGAGATGTACGCTGGAGTGGAATCCCGGAAATCATTTTAAAGAGCCCGAACTGCGAATGGCAAAGGGTTTTTCATGGATTTTGCGTCAGCTGTTACAGAGCTGAAAATTGGAGTTCCTTGACAGATATTTCAACAGAAAATAAAATTGAAAACCTGTAAAGATAAAAACCGGAATGTGAATACCGCTGTATTCTCTTCCATCACGATGAAAAACAAGAGGTCTTTATGAATCTGTTTTCAGATAGCAAAAAATGGAGGCTCCTGCCGGAACACGCGATTCCGGCGAGCTTTCTGATCACCATCCTGGTCGGAGCGCTTCTCCTGATGCTGCCCGTGGCTTCTGCGGACGGCAGCGGGACGTCCTTTTTGACAGCACTGTTTACGGCGACGACGTCTGTCTGTGTGACGGGGCTGGTGGTGGTCGACACCTATGCGCACTGGAGTTTTTTCGGTCAGCTTATCATTCTGATTCTGATCCAGATCGGCGGTCTCGGAATGATCGCGGTTGCATCGACGATCCTGATGCTTACCGGAAAAAAATTCTCTCTTGCGGACCGGATGCTTCTCAGGGATGCGTTTAATCTGAATACCAATTCGAGGCTTCTTTTCTTTCTGGTGAGAGTTCTGAAAGGAACGATTCTCATCGAGGGAATCGGAGCGTTACTTTACGCTGTCGAGTTTATCCCCCGGTTCGGTATCGCCCGCGGACTCTGGATTTCCGTCTTCAACTCCGTGTCCGCGTTCTGCAATGCCGGCATGGACATCATCGGTCCCAGCAGTTTGACCGATTACCGCGGAAATCCGCTCGTTATGGGAGTGACGATGGTGCTGATCATTTTGGGCGGCATCGGTTTCGTCGTCTGGTTTGATGTGGAGGAGAAGACGCGGGAAGGAATACAAAAGCGGTTTTCTCCGGAGCAGATTGTCGGGAGATTATCCGAGCACACGAAGCTGGTTCTCAGCTTTACCGCCGCACTGCTCCTTGGAGGCGCCGCATTTTTTCTGCTCACGGAATACCATAATCCGGGGACCATCGGAACCATGGATCTCGGCGGAAAAATGGTCAACAGTCTGTTCGAATCCGTCACCCTTCGAACCGCCGGATTTGCAACTGTTGCGCAGGAAAATCTCACCGGCCCGTCCTGCATGATTGCCTATATCATGATGTTTATCGGAGGATCTCCGGTGGGAACGGCGGGCGGAATCAAGACGGTTACGGCCTTTCTGCTCATTATGAATGTCCGATCCTATGTGCACCATCAGGATAAAAATGTGGTTTTCCATCATCAGGTTTCAGAGGATGCGATGAGAAAAGCGTCTGCGGTCGCATTTGTCGGATTGTGTGCGGTGTTTGGGCTCACCTTTCTTCTGCTGACCGTCAACCCGGTCCCGATGGAGGACGCGCTGTTTGAAGTGGCAAGTGCGTGCGGGACGGTCGGCCTTTCCCGGGGCCTTACCGCGTCTCTCGGAACGGCGGGAAGGTATGTCATCATTTTGGCCATGTATCTCGGAAGAATCGGCCCGATCTCGCTGGTCGCGTTCTTCTCCCGTCATAAAGGGGATCAGAGTGCGATGCGATACTCAGAAGGAACATTTTACGTCGGGTAAAGGGAGAAAGACGGAAAGAGCCCCTTTCAATGGTTCTTTGGCGGCTCTGGTACGAGACCGGATCAATCCGCTTCGCGCCGGAATCGGGAGAAGAGGTTTGAAAGTAAACTTTGATTGACGGCCCAAATAGACACGAAAGCAAGCCTGTCTGCTTGAGCCTGGAGGACAAAAAATGAAAAAATCAATTGCAGTTTTGGGATTGGGAAAATACGGAATCAGTCTCGCGGAGGCGCTGTACGCACTGGGGGAAGACGTTCTGGCTGTCGACAAGAACGAGAAGCTGATCCGGGATATGTCCTCCCGTGTGACGTCCGCGGTATGCGCCAATCTGGACAATGAAGACGAGGTTATGGCGCTGGGGCTGCAGAACATGGACATTGTTATTACCTGCATGGGAGGTAATCTGTCCGCAAGCATTCTCTGCGTTGCCATTGCCAAGGAAAAGGGTGTTGGCGCGGTGATTGCCAAGACGTCATCTGCCCGCATGAAGAAAATTCTGGAGCGGGTCGGCGCAGACAAGGTGATCTGCCCGGAGGAAGAAGGCGGCGTGCGGTCGGCGCGTATTCTGGCATCACAGTACATCCGGGATTATTTTGAGATCGATGACAATCTCTGTATGATTGAACTCCGGCCGAAACAGGAATGGATCGGAAAAGACCTGATTGAGCTGAATCTCCGGAAAATGTACAACATGAACGTGGCCGCCATCCGGGAGAAAGGCGGCAAATGGAGATTTGTTGATCCGACGCACAAACTCGGCGAAAAAAATCTTCTTCTGGTTATTCTGGAAAAGGGCAGCATTAACCGGTGGAGATGATCCTACGGCGAAGAACAGAATGAATTGTCAACAAAATAGTTAACTATAGTTGACAAACAAAGTTAACAATATTATACTCTCCTGTGTTGAGTTTTTTACGAATACATCAGGGGGAGTTTGGAAGTCATGGAAGTGGAATATCGGGACAGTATCGCAGCGATTGGCGCGGGAGCACTGGCAGATGAGATTATCGCCGGCCGGCGTCTTACCAGGGAGGATGATCTGGAGACTCTGGTCACGTGTGATCTCGATGAACTGAAAGAAGGCGCGGACCGGATTCGGAAGAAGTTCTCCGGTAAAAAAGTGAATCTGTGTACCATCCTGAGCGGCATCGAGGGAAGATGCAGCGAAAACTGCAAGTTCTGCGCGCAGTCCGGACACAATCATACCGGCTGTGAGCATCACGGAATGCTGAGTGAGGACGAAATTGTCGCGGTGGCGAGAGCCAATCAGGAAGAGGGCGTTGATCGCTTTTCAATTGTGAACAGCGGGAAGACGCCGACAGCGGCTGATTTTGAGAAACTGGTATCTGTTTTTGCGCGGATGCATCGGGAGTTGGAGATTGAGACATGCGCATCGGTCGGTTTTCTCAGCGCAGAACAGCTTCACCGTCTTCATGAAGCAGGGGTGGCTGCGGTTCACTGCAATCTCGAGACATCCAGAAGATATTTCCCGAGCATCTGTACGACACATACCTATGATGAGAAGATTGAAAACATTCGCCGTGCGCAGAGAGAAGGCCTGAAAGTCTGTTCCGGAGGAATCATCGGAATGGGTGAAACCTGGGAAGACCGGATCGAGATGGCACTGGAACTGGCCGATCTTCATGTTGATTCCATCCCGATCAATTCGCTGATGCCGATCAAGGGAACTCCGCTGGAGAATCAGCCGCGGCTGACGGAGGACGAGATTCTCCGGACTATCGCCATTTACCGCTATATCAATCCGGAGGCGGACATCCGCCTTGCAGGCGGAAGAGCATTGATGGCGGATAACGGCAGAACCGCATTCCTGGCCGGAGCGAGTGCATCGATTACGGGTAATATGCTGACCACATCCGGCTCAACAATCCGAATGGATAAGGAAATGCTGGAAGAGCTCGGCCGCGAAACGCATCCGGCGTACTGTTGATGCGAAATGAATGATTGAAATCAGTCAGAGGAGATCTGCAATGGAAAACACATTTTCAACTTCAAATCATACACAGGGAAATTCCGTCAATGACGCGGTTAAGAATATGACCTTTACCGCGCTGATGACTGCGGTGATCTGTATTCTCGGTCCGCTGTCGCTGCCGATCGGACCGGTTCCGGTGTCGTTAACCAATCTGGCGATTTACATCACAATGTATGTATTAAACTGGAAATCGGGATCGATCGCTTATGCGCTTTATATGCTGATCGGCCTGATCGGTATCCCGGTATTCTCCGGTTTTACCGGTGGTCCGGCGAAGCTGATCGGTCCGACCGGCGGATACCTCATCGGTTTTTTGCCGATGGCGATGGTGATCGGAATCTGCTTAAAGAAAGTCTGGAATAAGCCGGTGCTTGCGGCGGTTGTTCTCGAGGCGGCAACATGGATTCCGTATATTCTCGGAACCGCATGGCTTTCCCTCAGTGCCGGGATGGACTTTTCGGCTGCGTTTGCCGTTGGGGTCACACCGTTTATCGTGATCGATTTTATCAAGGTATGCGCTGCGGTCTGCGTGGGAAGAATCCTGAGAAAGCGCCTGGGTGTGCTGGGTTAAGAAAAGAAAAATTGCAGGTCAGTGAATCCGTTTTGCGGTGATTCGCTGACCTGATTTTTTGTGCGGCTAACTCGCCAGAACCCATTCCCCGGTGAGGATTTGGCGACTGCCGATAAACGCTCGAAACTCGCGAAGCGTGTTTCGACTTGTTATTAAGAACGTGCCTGGAATTTCCGTTTTTACGAATCAGGTTTGGAACAGGCAGAAAATAAACAAAAACAATTTTTATTGTTCTGCATATAGAAAAAACAGGGGAAAAATATTAAAATAAAAGTGAAAGACAATGTGATTTGACAGCAGTGAAGGAGACTGATTTTCCGCATTTGAGGGGGGATGCCAGGTGATGAATCGAGAGAAAAAAGGTTTCACACTTGCCGAGTTACTGATTGTTGTTGCGATTATCGGCGTTTTAGTGGCGGTTTCGGTTCCGATTTTTAACAGTCAGATAGAAAAGACGAGAGAGGCACATGACCTTGCAACAATGCGATCGGCGGCATCTGCAGCAGTAGAACTGTATTATGCGGGTGTACACGATTCGGCGAGTGCGTATGCGGCCGGTCTGGACTGGAATACCGGCGGAGGCAAGGAAGGAACGAATGCGTTCGGAGCGTACGATCCAAAAACCGGGAAGTTTTACAAATCAAGAGATCTTCTTCCGGCAGGCTCCAAAACCTATGGAAAAGGCACAAAACAGGATGGCGGAACGGTCTTTGAGTCCGGAAATCCAAACGGGGCATATAAAGCGACCGAGGATTACCGGAATGCCGTTTGTATGGTTTCGATGTACGTGTTGGCCGACCATCCTCATGTGGACGTTTACTGGAAATATAATGCCGGCTCCAACAAGGGAAAATATGTCGGTTCCAATGAGGGCAATAACATTCCGAAGTACTGTATGAGGATCTACATCAACTGATCGGAGGAAGCGATCGCGAGAACCGACCGGTCGAAGCGGAGCGGATCAGACGAATCAAAGCAGATGAAATGAAGTTCGCAGACTGGAGAATGAAAGAATCGCGAATCACAATACTTGAACAGAAAAGCAAGAGAGGCATTTCGGATTGGATTCCGGAATGCCTCTCTTGCGATTATAATTTTAAATGAGATGAATGCGTGAAAAAATACTCCTTTCAATAAACCGGGATTATGGCCGACAGTCCTGTTGTGAATAGTACACAGATTGACACCTGAGTATTTATTGAAAATATAGAATATTATCGCGAAATATTGAAAAATTTCTGCTTTAGGTATCTAATGTGATTAACAATAATGTTGACGTCAAACGATCGACGGAAAAGGGGGATTTTTGTATGAAAACTGCTGTGACGGACGGCATCTTTACGATGTCCTGTGATGCGGTCTTTACGACTGCGATGGCCTGTGTTCTTCTTCTGATCGGGTACTGGATCAAGAAGAAAGTCCATGTGCTGGAAAAATATTGTATCCCGGCACCGGTTGTCGGTGGATTCCTGTTTATGTTCATTACCTTTTTCGGACATATGACAGGGTCTTTTTCTTTTCAGTTTGATTCTTCATTCCAATCTCCATTCATGCTTGCGTTCTTCACCACCGTCGGACTCGGCGCCAGTTTTTCCCTTCTGAAGCGGGGCGGTGTTCTTCTCATTATCTATTGGCTCTGCGCCGGAATCATTTCCATCTGTCAGAATGCAATCAGTATCGCTGTCAGCAAAGCGATCGGTTTGGAAGCGCCGTACGCCTTGCTTGCAGGCGCGATCTCGATGATAGGCGGTCACGGAGCTGCGGCGGCATACGGTTCAACCTTTCAGGAGATGGGATATGAAGCCGCGGTCGGTGTCGGCGCCGCAGCTGCGACTTTCGGACTGATCTCCGGTGTTCTGGTCGGAGGTCCGCTCGGACGGCTCCTGATCGTAAAGCACAACCTGAAGCCGGAAGAAAACAATGACAGCTACGCCGGCGTCGAGAGTGTCAACGCATCGGATGCCAGACTGGATCTTACCGGCCTCGATATCATCAAAAATGTATCAGCGCTTATCATCTGCATGGCGGTTGGAACACAGATTTCCGGCTGGATCGGAACGCTGATCGGCATGTCGTTCCCGAGTTATGTCGGCGCGATGTTTGTCGCGGTTATTCTCCGGAATATCAATGAGAACGTGCATTTTTACAAATTCAGTTTTCCGCTGGCGGATAAGCTCGGCGATGTCATGCTGAACCTGTATCTTTCCCTTGCACTGATGACGCTTCGGCTCTGGGACCTGCTGGATCTCATGGGCGGTGTTCTTCTTGTCGTGGCGCTTCAGGCGATCTTTATGTGCCTTATCGCATACTTTGTGGTGTTCCGGATTCTGGGATCGAACTACGATGCAGCTGTCATGTGCTCGGGACTCTGCGGTCACGGTCTGGGCGCGACGCCGAGCGCAATCGTCAATATGACTGCGGTCACCGAAGAATACGGGATGTCCCGCCGGGCCTTTATGATCGTTCCGATTGTCGGGGCGTTTCTGGTGGATATCATTTACCAGCCGCAGACGATTGCGTTTATCAAGTTCTTTGTTCAGGGATTTACGGGATGACGGCAATGGGATTCTTCCGCGAGAAGGAAGATGAGTGAAAACGTGGTATACTGATAACGTGACAAGTAACATAACAGGATTCGGAAGAAGCCTGCGAGGGAGCGGAGCGCCCGGAAAATGCGGTCATAACCGTCAGGGCGGGACGTTTCAGAGAAATGGCGGATGTCGGAGAAGTCCTGTAACGCATTGAAACCGGAGAGGTTCATCGAAAAAACAGCAGGAGGAGCGCATGGAGAAAGTATTTGAGTTTCTGAAGAAAGCCGGAACATGGTATCTTGCAACCGTGGATGATGCGGGCGACCCGCATGTCAGACCGTTTGGCGCACAGAATATTTTCGATGGAAAGCTTTACATCCAGACCGGATTAAAGAAAAATGTTGCAAAACAGATGCTGGCGCATCCGAAGATTGCCATCTCCGGAATGGCAGATGGTAAATGGATCCGCCTGAATGCGGAGGCTGTCCTGGATGAGAGAGCAGAGGCGCAGCAGGCGATGCTGGATGCCAATCCGGAGCTGAAGACAATGTATGCAGTCGGAGACGGAAATACGGCGGTATTCTATCTGAAGAATGCAACTGCTGTATTCTGCAGCTTCACAGAGGAACCGGAGACGGTTACGTTCTGAGATTTACAGGAAAACAATCGTTTGCGCGCGTGACGGATTCCGGATACCGGATACCGGTCCGGCAGCCGCGGGATATGCGCGAATAGTCACGGCAGACGAGAAGCTTTTGTAAAAGATTTTGTATAAGAGCAGACGGACGTTTCAAGAACAGCATAAGAGGCATCCCGGGGACTTCCGGGATGCCTCTTGATGATATATGGGGGTAATACACGGAGGATTCTGCGAGGAATGCCTCTCTGGCCGCTGCGGAACTTCCATCCGGGGTAATTCACGCAGACGATTTTTATTGCCGCGATGAGTTTTGGCTGTGGAATATCCTTCTGGAGAGCAATTCTCCGGAATATGAAAACCCCGCCTTTTATCGGAGCTTATTCAACATCCGCAAGTGCGGCAGTGCCGATCTCACCGGTGCGGACTTTAACAACATTTTCCACACTGTATACGAAGATCTTGCCGTCACCGATGTGGCCGGTGTAAAGCGTTTTCTTCGCTGCCTCGATGACATCTTCCACCGGAATCTTGCTGACGACTACTTCGAGCTTGATCTTCGGAAGAAGGGTGACATCCATCTCAACGCCACGGTACATTTCACCGGAGCCCTTCTGGATGCCGCAGCCCATAACCTGTGTGACTGTCATGCCGGTGACACCGAGATCGTTCATGGCTTTGCGGAGACGATCATATCGCGACAGTTTGGTAATGATGACCACCTTGTGGATGCCGGAGGAAGTCATCACCGGACCGGTGACAACCGGAACGGCTGCATTTTTCTGCGTTTCCGAAGCCTGAATGTATTCGTTCACACCCAGATCGGTGTTTTCGTTGACCGTCATGTTCAGAGTGTTGGATATATCCATGATCGCAAATCCCGAATAAGCGGATGCGAGGCCGTGTTCGGTGGAATCCAGACCGAGGATTTCTTCCTCTTCGGTGACGCGAAGACCAAACACCGCGCGGATTGCGAGGAAGGTGACGGAGATGGTGACAGCGGTCCACGCTGCGGTGGAGAGCATTCCGATCGTCTGAATTCCGAGAAGACGGAAACCGCCGCCATAGAACAGACCGAGCATTTCTGTGCCGGATGCGTCCGCAATGGAGTAGCCCGGAGCGGTGTTGGTCGCGAACAGGCCAACCGCCAGCGTGCCCCAGATTCCGTTCAGACAGTGAACGGCGACTGCACCGACCGGATCGTCGATGTGAAGCTTATAATCGAGGAACCAGACGCCGAAGCAGACCAGAAGTCCGGCTACAATACCGATGACGATCGCGCCGAAGGCGTCGGTGACATCACATGGAGCGGTGATCGCGACCAGACCGGCCAGCGATGCGTTCAGACACATCGAGACATCCGGCTTTCCGTATTTGACCCAGGTGAAGATCATGCAGGCGACGGTTGCCAGCGCCGGAGCAATGGTGGTGGTTACAAAGACGGAACCAAGCTGTTCCACAGAGGTGCAGGCAGCGCCGTTGAATCCGTACCAGCCGAGCCAGAGGATGAAGACGCCGAGCGCGGCAGCGACCAGGTTGTGGCCCGGGAATGCGTTGACCTTCACAATCTTTCCGGAAGCATCTTTTTCGAACTTTCCGATGCGGGCGCCGAGAAATGCAGCACCGATCAGGGCGGAGATTCCGCCGACCATGTGAATGCAGTTGGAACCGGCGAAGTCATGGAAGCCCATCTGGGCAAGCCAGCCGCCGCCCCAGGTCCAGTGCGCCTCGATCGGATAGATGACGGCGGAGATCACCGCGGAGTATACGCAGTAGGACAGGAATTTTGTCCGCTCGGCCATGGAGCCGGAAACGATGGTCGCGGTCGTCGCACAGAATACAAGGTTGAATACGAAGTTGGACCAGTCGAAAGCTGCGTAATTGGTAAAAATGTCAAAGCCCGGCTTCCCGACGATTCCGATATAGTCTTCCCCTAAAAACAGGCCAAAACCGATCAGAATAAATACAACGGTACCGATACAGAAATCCATCAGGTTTTTCATGATGATATTTCCGGTGTTTTTGGCTCTGGTGAAGCCGGCTTCGCACATGGCAAATCCGGCCTGCATCCAGAACACCAGCGCGGCTCCGATCAGGAACCAGACGCCGAAGACGCTGCTGTTGATCGCACTTAAAACTGCTTCGTTCATAAGCTCTTCTCCCCTGAAAAAAAGAGCGATGCCGCAGCATTCACAGTCCGCGCATCTGCGCGCTGTGATGCCCCATTGCATCGCTGAAACAATAGTAACGGGTGAAACACACTTGGCGGGCTCACCCATTATCGCGCCAGGCGCCGGATCGCATGAATGGATTATGGCATGGACGATGGCGCGTCAAACGCGAGAAAGGCGCCTTAGAGTTTCCCCTAAGACGCCCTTGCCTTTATGGCTTCGCATTCTACGCCGGAAGAAATCGTGTGTCAAGTATGAATTTTGAGAATACATATCGAGGTGTACGACGATTTTCTATGATAATACAGAGCAGAACAGTATGTGCTCAGGGAATTACGAATATAAATATAAAAATATAACTGTTATAAAGCAAGAATTATAATATGACCATAATTACGGACACATCGCCGGCAATATGGACAACATTGCACAAACGGGACAGATTCCCGGAGTGTAATAGACGAGAAATTCTGTGTCAAATGCATAAAACATGGACCTGATTTCTGTCTGAAATCACTAAAAAAACGGATGAGATCTCATAAAAAGCACGATAATTCCGAAATATTGACACGTATATCGGACAGCTTTATACTGACCACATATTTTTGAAGAAAAAACGGCAGTTGATGGAATGCCGGGCCTTTCCTCAAAAAAACAGGAAACAAATACAGATATCCATTGAATCAATGGAAAAAAGGGAGCAATGGCGTTCCGGACCGGTCTCGGATTCTGCGCCGTCGCGCCCTTTTTGTTGTCACAGGAGATTTCTCCGGAATTCCCTGTGACAACAGGACCGGCAGCAAAAGAATGGTGACAGCAGGATTACAGCAGAAAAGGAGTGTAAGAATGGACAATAACACAAGAGGAAGTCAGAACGCGGACCCATCGGACCAGAACGGCTATGTCGTTCCGGAGGCATATCGCGGGCATAATAAGTTATGGTGTCCGGTGACAGACGGTCATCCGGAGGATCTGGGGCATGACGCCTGCGGTATCGGTACCGTAGTAAACATTGACGGTCATCAGGACACGAAAGTTCTGGATGATGCGCTCAGTATCGTGGAGAAGCTGGAGCACAGAGCGGGAAAGGATGCAACCGGGAAGGTCGGCGACGGTGTCGGTATTCTTCTTCAGATCTGCCATGACTTTTTCAGCAAAGTCACCAAGAAGGCCGGGATTACGGTAGGAGAGGCCGGCGATTACGGCGTCGGAATGCTCTTTTTGCCGGAAAATGAGAAGAAGCGCAAATTCGCGAAGCGTATGTTCGAGGTCATTGCGAACAAGAACGGACTTCAGGTTCTGGGCTGGAGAGCGGTTCCGTCTCATCCGGAGATTCTCGGCAAGGTGGCACTGGACTGTATGCCGGCGATTGAGCAGTGTTTCATTGACCGTCCGGACGCCTATGAGAGGGGGATTGATTTCGACCGCCGCCTTTATGTCCTGAGACGTGAGTTTGAGCAGTCCACCGAGGATACCTATATCTGTTCTCTGAGCTCCCGCACCATCGTCTACAAGGGAATGTTTCTTGTCGGACAGCTCCGCGCGTTCTATGACGACCTTCGTGATGCCGACAATAAGACGGCCATCGCCATTGTCCATTCGAGATTCTCCACCAATACGACACCGAGCTGGGATCGCGCCCATCCGTATCGTCTGCTGGCCCATAACGGCGAGATCAACACCATCCGCGGCAACATTGATCGAATGCTTGCCCGCGAGGAGACGATGCAGAGTCCGTTCCTGGAGAAGGAAGTGGAGAAGATCTTCCCGGTGGTTCAGACGAACGGATCGGACTCTTCCATGCTGGATAATACACTCGAATTCCTCTATATGAACGGCATGGAGCTTCCGCTTGCCATGACTGTCACCATTCCGGAGCCGTGGAAGCACGACCGCTTTATGGATTCCAAAAAGAAGGATTTCTATCATTACTATGCGACGATGATGGAACCGTGGGACGGACCGGCCGCGATCATTTTCTCCGACGGAGATGTGGTAGGTGCGACGCTCGACCGAAACGGTCTTCGGCCCTCGAGATATTACATCACCGATGACAATCGTCTGATTCTGGCATCGGAAGTGGGCGTACTCGACATTGACCCGAAGCATATTGTGGAGAAATCAAGACTTCAGCCGGGACGCATGCTTCTCGTTGACACCAGGGAACAGCGGATCATCTCGGATGCGGAGATCAAGAAGCATTATGCGGAGAAGGCTCCGTACGGAGAGTGGCTGGACAGCAATCTTGTACATCTGGAAAAGATCAAAATTCCGAATCACAAGCTTGAGACTCATTCTCCGGAAATGAGAGAGAAGCTTTACAAGGTCTTCGGCTACACCTATGACGATGTAAAAGAGATCATTCTGCCGATGGCGCAGAACGGTGTGGAGGCAACCTCCTGTATGGGGCACGACACACCGCTTGCGGTCTTTGACAGGAAATATCAGCCGCTGTTCTATTATTTCAAGCAGCTTTTCGCGCAGGTTACCAATCCGCCGATCGACTCGCTCCGGGAGAAAGTGGTAACGGACACTACCGTCTATCTCGGTTCCGACGGAAATCTTCTTCAGGATAAGGCGGAGAACTGCAGGGTGCTGGAAATCTCCAATCCGATTCTCACAGGCGTGGAACTTCTGAAGATCAGGGAGCTGGACGAGCCGGGATTCAAAGCGGCGGTGATCTCTCTGCTGTATTATCAGACCACCTCGCTGGAAAAAGCACTGCAGCAGCTCAATATCTCTGTGGATCGTGCATGTCAGCGCGGCGCGAACATCATCATCCTGAGCGACCGCGGCGTGGACGAAAACCATGTGGCGATCCCGTCGCTTCTCGCGGTGAGCTCGGTGGAGCAACATCTGGTTCTCACTAAAAAGCGCACCGCGGTATCGCTCATTCTGGAGTCCGCGGAGCCGCGCGATGTGCATCAGTTTGCGACAATTCTCGGCTTCGGTGCCAGAGCGATTTACCCGTATCTTGCGCATGAGTGTATCGCGGAGATCATCGAGGCGGGAATTCTTGATAAGGATACCCATACGGCCATTGAGGATTACAACAAGGCGGTTATGGGCGGAATCGTCAAGATTGCCGCCAAAATGGGCATTTCCACCATTCAGTCCTACCAGTCGGCCAAGATCTTTGAGGCGATCGGACTTAGCCGGGAATTTGTCGACCGGTACTTTACGGGAATTGTCTCCAGAGTCGGCGGCATCGGGATCGAGGACGTGGCGGAGAGCGTGACCTGGAGACATGAGCTTGCATTTGACCCGATGGGGGAAAATGTGGACGCGCCGGATGCGGCATGCTTCAGTAGCAGGAATTTCTTCCGCGGCAAGGATACCGCCGAGCATCTGTATAACCCGAAGACCATCATGACCATGCAGAAGGCTGTGCAGAAGGGCGATTACAAGAAATTCAAAGAGTACACCGCGATGGTGGACGAGTCTCCGGTTCCGCACACACTCCGCGGCATCATGAAATTTGTGCCGAAGCAGAAGCCGGTTCCGATCAGTGAGGTAGAGCCGGTGGAGTCCATCGTAAAGCGCTTTAAGACCGGGGCAATGTCATACGGCGCCATTTCCCTCGAGGCACACGAAGCCATGGCCATCGCCATGAACCGTCTCGGCGGAAAGTCCAATTCGGGAGAAGGCGGCGAGGATCCGGAGCGATTCGGAACCGAGCGCAACTCCGCGATCAAACAGGTCGCTTCGGGACGGTTCGGTGTAACCAGCCCGTACCTGAATTCCGCAAGTGAGATTCAGATCAAGATGGCGCAGGGGGCGAAGCCGGGCGAGGGCGGCCACCTTCCGGGCAAGAAGGTTTATCCGTGGATCGCAAAGACCAGATTCTCCACGCCGGGTGTTTCTCTGATCTCGCCGCCGCCCCACCACGATATCTACAGCATCGAGGATCTGGCACAGCTGATCTACGATCTGAAGAACGCAAACCGCCGCGCCAGGATCTCTGTCAAGCTGGCTTCCGAGAACGGTGTCGGAACCATTGCCTGCGGCGTTGCAAAAGCCGGTGCGCAGGTGATCCATATCTGCGGTTATGACGGCGGAACCGGCGCTGCTCCGATGACCTCCATTCACCATGCGGGTCTTCCGTGGGAACTCGGCATCACCGAGGCCCATCAGACACTGATCCGCAACGGACTCCGCAACCGGGTTATGATCGAGACGGACGGAAAACTCATGACCGGAAGAGATGTCGTGATCGCCGCGCTTCTCGGCGCGGAGGAATACGGTTTCGCGACCACCGCTCTCGTCAGCCTTGGCTGCATGATGATCCGTGCCTGCAATAAGGATACCTGCCCGTTCGGCGTGGCGACACAGAATGAAAAGCTTCGCGCGAAATTCAAGGGAAAACCGGAGTACGTCATGAACTTCATGAAGTTCATTGCGGAGGAGATGCGTGAGATCATGGCGGAACTCGGTTTCCGGACTGTGCAGGAGATGGTGGGACGCACCGACTGTCTCGGCATTTCCGAGGAGAGAGCGTCCATCACAAAGCGCGCTTCCAAGGTGGATCTGTCGAAGATCCTCGATCCGGAATTTGCGGGTCTCCCGGAGAACGTGCGGCATTTTGATCCGGAACATGTCTATGATTTCCATTTGGAGAAGACGGTGGACGAGGCGACGCTCCTTCCAAAATTCAGGGCAGCGATGGAAAAACGGGAGCATCACGAGGAAAAGGTGAAAGTGTCCAGCACAAACCGCACCTTTGGAACCATTCTGGGTTCGGAGATTACCGACCGTTTTGGCATGGGCGAAAAGGGATCGGATCTTGCAGACGATACCTTTGTGGTCCATGCGTTCGGCGGCGGCGGACAGTCCTTCGGCGCGTTTATCCCGAAGGGGCTCACGATCCGGCTTCACGGCGATGCCAATGACGGATTCGGAAAGGGACTCAGCGGAGGAAAGCTCATCGTTACTCCGCCGAAGGACCGAGCGTTCCGCGCGAGTGAAAATATTATCATCGGCAATGTGGCGCTCTATGGTGCGACCGGCGGAAAATGCTACGTGGAAGGAATCGCGGGTGAGCGGTTCTGCGTCAGAAATTCCGGAGCGACGGCGGTAGCCGAGGGCTGCGGTGATCACGGTCTCGAGTATATGACCGGCGGCCGTGCCGTGATCCTTGGTCCGACCGGCAAGAATTTTGCGGCAGGTATGTCCGGCGGCGTGGCGTACGTTCTCGATATGGATCACACACTGTATCTGAAGCTGAACAAGGATATGGTTCATTTCCAGGCGGTGACCGAGAGAGCAGACATCAAGGAACTCAAGGACATCCTGAAGGACTACGTTCAGGAGACGGCTTCCGGGCTGGGAAAAGAGATTCTGGAGAACTTTGACCGGTATCTTCCGAGCTTCAAGAAGATCGTTCCGAACGATTATCAGAAGGTTCTTGAGGCTGTGAACCATTTCGAAGACAACGGGTCCTCCCAGGACGATGCGGAGATGGAGGCATTCCGGATGTTGTTCAGCTGAGAAAAGCGGGAATGGATAACGCTCCGGCAAGAAAAGCGGGGAAGGATACCGTGTCGCTGAGAGAAGCGGGAATGGATAACGTTTGCCGGAGAGAACAGGCGGTAAACAAGATAGGAAAAGAGCAGACAGAGGCATTCTTGGGGGATTTTCCCTGAGGGCGCCTCTGATGTTTTTTTTGAAGGAAGAAGATCTTCCGATAAACTCATAAATATTATGGAAATAAAATATTCGACAGCTCGTAAAACGTGTTAATATGAATTTAACGGTTCACCACGCAAAAGCGAATGGGGGTAAATGTATGGGGGAGACGAACAGGGAACTTGCCGTCGGATATCGCAAAATTCGGGATTTCAAGAGCCGTACGAATACGGTTTATCTTGCAGAGCCGATTGCGTCTCCGGGAAATCTTTGCGTTGTGAAGGAATTCGGAGATTATCGGGAAGGAGAACTGGAACGTCTGCGCTATCAGGCATTTCCCAGCGGAGGATATAAGGTACAGACAGATCTCAGCGGGAGGATTGTCACCGCTGATCTGCGCGTGCCGAAGGTGATCGAATCGACGCCGATGCGGCTGGTTTTGGAGTATGTCTCGGGAAAGAATCTGGCGAAGATTCTCCGGCGGCAGGAAGCGCTCTACAATGTCAGCGGCCTGCGCGACGGCTGGGAGGAGCCGTGGATTCTTCTGACGGAATGGGTTCAGAAATTCTACCATAAGATGCATTTTGTGCTGGACGATCTGGATCTTCATAATTTCATCTATATTGATTGCGGAGATGAGCCGATCATGTGCCGGATCGATCTCGAAGGCGGTATGGTTGAGAGCCGCGCGGAGGCGATCGGAACGCTTCTGGCGGAGATTGAGTTCTATGAGCAGAAGAGAACACCGCTTTGCCGGAAGATTCAGAATCTTATCGTGGAGCATTCCCTGGAGTTCCTGAACGGGAAATCGCCGGAAGACGCCAGAAAGGCGGCACTGAGCCGGCTTGAGGCGGAGCGTGACCGGTCGGAGGTGGATGACAGCCTTCGGGGAGATAACCGCACGGAACGGGCGGAGCGCGCGGAACGAAATGACGGCGCTGTGGAGCGGAAATCCGGCAGATTTGTATTTGATGCGCAGAGTTCCGATGGAGCGTCCGCTTCCGTCTGGAAACGGTTTTTCCGGAAAGACAGAAAAAAGCAGAAAAGCACTGCGGGATGAGCCGGAAACGGCCTACCGTTCGGGGCCGGATCGGTTGCGGCGGCGGACGGTGAGAGCCGCCGTATGGACACAGAGAAGAGGTGCCATATACAAATGAAGAGGAGACGCGAAAAAACAAGAAAAATGGCAAAAAATATGCTTGACAATCCCCATAACAGATGATATTCTACATCAGTGTTAGCTGCCGAAGACAGCAGGTGACGAAAGTCATAAGTTCGAAAGAACGCCTGCCGAGGAACACAAGATGAACGTAGATGATTACGCCTCTCTGTCTTCCTGGCAGAGAGGATTTTTTTCTTTCTTTCTCTCTTGGGCGGTTAAGAAAACTAATACAGGAGGAAAAGTTTCATGGCAAAAGTTGAATTAAAGCAGCCGGTAGTTCAGGAAATCGCTGAGTTATTCAACGGTGCACAGACTGCAGTAGCGGTAGATTACCGTGGTCTTACTGTAGCAGAGGACACAGAGCTTCGTAAGAAGCTTCGTGAAGCAGGTGTTACCTACAAGGTATACAAGAACACTCTGGTTCGTCTGGCAGCCAAGGATACAGCTTTCGAGGCACTCGGCCCGGTACTTGAGGGACCGACAGCGATCGCTGTTTCCAAGGACGACGCTACAGCACCGGCAAGAATTCTCGCTGATTTTGCAAAGACTGCAAAGGCGCTGGAAATCAAGGGCGGTATCGTAGAGGACAAGTACTACGACGCAGCAGCAATGCAGACAATCGCTTCCATTCCGTCCAGAGAAGTACTTCTTGGAAGACTTCTTGGAAGCATGCAGTCTCCGGTTGCCAACTTCGCACGCGTTATCAAGCAGATCGCGGAGAAAGACGGCGCTGCAGAGGCATAATTCGTATTATCGCCGCATAGCGTAATTCGAACATTTAAAAACAAAAATCTAAAAATATCCGAGGAGGAAAATTAAAATGGCTAAGTTAACAACTGAAGAGTTTATCGCCGCTATTAAAGAGCTTTCCGTTATGGAGCTTAACGATCTCGTAAAGGCTTGCGAGGAGGAGTTTGGTGTATCTGCAGCAGCAGGTGTTGTAGTTGCAGGTCCGGCAGCAGGCGCTGGCGCAGCTGCTGAGGAGCAGACTGAGTTCAACGTAGAGCTTACTGAGGTAGGCGCTAACAAGGTTAAGGTTATCAAGGTAGTTCGTGAGCTTACAGGTCTTGGCCTGAAGGAAGCAAAAGAGCTCGTTGATGGCGCTCCGAAGATGGTTAAGGAAGGCGTTGAGAAGGCAGAGGCTGAGGACATCAAGGCTAAGCTGGAAGAGCAGGGCGCAAAGGTTACTCTTAAGTAATCAACCCCTTGTTGATATCTCAACAAAACTGAATCTGAATCCGGCTTTTGCCGGATGACCGATAAAGTAAATGATCCCCCGTTGGAAGTGATTCCGACGGGGGATTTTTATGTTGGTGGAAGATGATAAAATGGTGCAAAAATGACATAAGTAAGCGGAAAAATATTGAAGAAATGACAGTATTCTAAATGACATCTATACATTTCCATATTTTTGCGCGTTTAAGATAAAAGAGTATTTAAAGAAAAAGTGAGATATTAGATGTTTGTGATTCTGAAAAGAATTAGACGTATTTTTAGTGGCGTTGTCTTTCAAATCGGATGGGAACAAGATTGTTTGAAGAAAAGAGGATGATTATAATAGTGATATAATTATATTAAATATTATTTGATTCAGGAGGGACCGTTATGACGGACGCACAAAGCAGATTGAAAAAGTGAAAGTCGGGGATGTGATCCGAATTACCAGAGATAAGGAGAATGCTTTTAATCATAATAATTTTCAGCTTCTGACAGAAAAAGGGAAGGATGTCGGGAATATGCCTGCCGAGATATGCAATGCCGTTGCTCCTCTTTACGATGGAGGAAAACTTGTGATTGAAAGCGCAGAGTTGAGTTTTGTTGAGCCGATCTCGGCAAGGAGTCGTCATGCAAAACAGGCGATCCTCTTTGTGGAGATGCATGCAAAACTGAAAATCTCGGGATAATTGCTAGTTGATATGGGTGACATTGCCATAGAGTGAATTTTCAAGGATCTGGGTGAGAACCAAGTTTTTGCAAAGGGTATTCTGCGATATAGAGCCATCTTCTTTATGAGGGGGTAACTTGACAGGAATGCAGGTAAGCGTTTCTTGTACTGGCACGAGCGAGGGTGGAAAAAGTCTGTATAAGTGAATTAACCAAGGCCTTCTATGACACACTGAAATTATGGCAGAAAAAGAGAGAAAGCCGATATATCATGTTTAAATCGCGCGATGGAGAATGAAAATAATACAGCGCGTGATTCCTTAAAACAAGAGGAATAGTTGACAGTATGGCAGGGGCGTCATCGAATGATACGTTGTCAGGATTTGAAGAATTGCAGTGTTATTTGTAGATAGACAGATTCTGACTATGCGGGTCATATATTATGAGTGATAGAGAAACATAAACATGCCTGTAGGGTGATTAAAAGAACTGACGTTGATGAATTGGTCTGATGTCATTCAATCCACGCAAAAGCATGAAAAAAGTTAGGAATATACGTTAAATCATACAGGAAGCTTCCTTCCATAAAGTCTGATACTGCGATATCCTCCTGCGCTTATCCATGCAGACTTGAATCTTGAACCACAATATCAATCAGAAAGGAAAAATGATGTATTTGGTTGTGAGTACATCATACAAGAAAAATATGAGGATTTGTCATTGTGCAGACTTGCACTTGGACTCTAAAATGACCACACATCTTACAGACGAACAGGCAAAGGAAAGAAAGAATGAACTGCTTCATAACTTTATCCGTCTGGTCGATTATGTAAAAACGAAGAACATCAGTGCAGTAATTATCGCTGGAGATTTATTTGATAAGAAAACCATCTCAGTCCATGCGAAGAACATCGTATTTGAAACGATAAGGGCTAACCCCAATATCAAATTCTATTATTTGCAGGGAAATCATGATTTATCCAATATCATTGAATCATTAGATGTTGTTCCGGAGAACCTGTTTACATTCAAGGACACATGGACATCTTACATTATCAATGATAATGAAAATTATAAAATAGTACTTACTGGAATCGAACTTGAAAATCAGAATAGTGCGGACGTTTATTCCACACTGTTCCTGCAACCGGAATCCTATAATATTGTAACGATGCACGGACAGCTCAGTCAGTATGGTGTTAAGGACGATGCTGAAGTGATTGACTTATCCAAACTAAAGAATAAGAATATCGATTACCTTGCGCTAGGACATATACATCAGTATCAGGATGGTAAGCTGGACGCAAGAGGGAGCTTCTGCTATCCGGGATGTCTGGAGGGGCGAGGCTATGATGAAACAGGGGATCATGGTTTTGTGGTAATCGATATTAACGAAAAGACACATTTGGCCACGCGTGAATTTATTCCATTTGCGATGAGGAAACTGTATGAAATCCCGGTAGATGTGAGTAACTGCAACTCAACAAGTGACATCATTAGAAACATTGAGGCAGAGTTGACAAATTATGATTGCAAGGAGACGGACCTGGTAAAATTTGTACTGACCGGAGAAGCGGATGTAAAGGCGGAGAAAGACCTTTCACTGATAGTAAAAACATTTAATGGACGGTTCTATTGTGTAAGAGCGAAAGACCATTCAAAAATCGCCATCGATTATGAGTCGTATAGTCTTGATACATCACTTAAAGGAGAATTTGTACGACTTATCAAGCAGGATGAAAGTATAAAGGAAGATGACAAACGAGAAATGATACGCTGTGCGCTTCAGGTTTTGAATGGGGAGGAGATTGAGTTATGAGATTAATACATGCGCATATCGATAATTTCGGGACGCTGCATCATTTCGACATTGATTTTAATTGTGGTATCAATAACATCTTTCATGAGAATGGATGGGGAAAGACAACACTTGTTACTTTCATTAAAGTCATGTTCTACGGATTTGACAATGATGGAAAGAGAAATGATATTGAAAATGAGAGGCGTCATTATACACCATGGCAGAATGGAACCTATGGTGGAACATTATCATTTGAACTCCATGATAAGCAGTATCGTATCGAAAGAGTTTTTACATCAAAAAATCACGATTCATTTGAATTGTATGATGTGGCAACAAACCTTCCGACAAAAGACTATTCATCAAATATCGGTGAAGAAATTTTTGGAATTGATATGAAATCTTTTGCCAACACGGTATTCATTGGCCAACAGCAGGTCGGCAGTACTGAGCCAACATCTCAAATCAGTGCCAAAATAGGAAATCTTTCCAATGAGACAGCAGATATGTCGATGTATGAACCAGCAAATAATGCGCTTACTAAGAAACTGTTAAGCCTGACACCAAAACGAAATACAGGCCTTTTGGCAAAACTGGAGCCGCAGATCACAGAATTAAAGTATCAGGTAGACCAGAAGACAGTCATAGAAAATAATTACAGCGAACAAAATGCGAAGATTCAGGAGTGTAATAAAGAACTGGAATCGATTAATAAGCAGCTACGAAGCGTTAATGAGAAAAGAAACATATTAAGTGAATATCTGAATGTTGGGACAAAAAAAGAGCAGTATAACGGGCTTAAGAAAGAACTTGAGGATGCGGCAAAGGAACTGGCTGAAACAAAGAAACTGTTCCAGAAAGAAGTACCAACACAAGACGACATTGCAAGATTTTCTAAGGATGCGAACGATTACACATTAGTATCTGCAGAGGTAAAGAACGCTGTGCTAAAAGATGATGAGGTGGCACAGTATGAGAGTTTGAAGAAAAAGTTTGAAAATGGGACGCCTACACAAGACGAGCTAAATATTACTGAACAAGATATTAAGAAATTATCGGCTTTTCGAAAGGATATGGAAATCGGAAAACCAACAAATGAAGAACTTCGTCAGCTGGAGCAGATGAAAACTAGTTTTCGAAATGGAACACCAAATACTTCGACAGTAGATCAGTTAATCGATGACTGCCAGAAAATGAATGGTATTCAACAGGCACTGCCTGGTAATAAAGCAAATCTTGAAACACAGATCTTCAACATCGAGAATGCAGCTTCGAACCAGTCAAAGAAATCTGCTCCTAATATGGTACTTATCATTATTGGTGTATTAGCAGTAGTGGCAGGGATCGCTATCTATCTTGCGGCAAAGAATCCTGCCGGATTTGCAGGGGTAGCTGTTGGCGCCGTGCTGTTGATTGCTGGAGTAATGGCTGGAAATAAGAAAGAAGCAGAACCAGAAAAGAAACCAGAACTTCCGGAGAGTGTAAGAGCGCTGAAGGAAAAAATTGAACATGAAGAAATGTTCTTAAAGCAGAAAGAAAAAGAGATTACAGAGTTTGTTACGGCGTATGGAAGCGTGCCGAGACAGGATAAACTGCTGAATCAGCTATATGACCTTAAGACTGCGTCAATAAAATACAATGAATTAAATAAGAAAGTATCAGCATATAACCAAAAGAATTACGAGGATGCTGTTGAAAAGACAGTCCAGGGTATTGAAGCGGTGTTTGAAGAATATGGCATCAAGTGTGCGGAAGACAGATTTGAAGCGGAACTCTATCACTTAGAGAGTGATATCAAGACATATGTTGCGCTTGGGAATAAAGCTGCAACACAAAATGCTATTGAAGAAAAATATAGAAAAGCTCGATCGGCAATAAATGAATGGGTAGCAAAATATAGTGATAATTCGGAAACGGATCCGCTAACTCTGGTATCGGATCTGAGAAAAAATCTTGGAATTTTACAGACAAAAGAAGAGTCTTTTGAAAAGAGAAAGAAACAACTGAGTCTTTTTGAAGCGGATAACGATGTTGCTTCATTTGAAGCCCTGAAAGCTCCGGAATTTGATGAGACAATGGAGGAATTAACTGTTTCCGCAAAGTCTCTTGATGAACGAAAGACAGAATTACAAGAAATAAGAAACGTAGTTCAGAATCAGATAAAAGAGCTCGAAGAAAAATTAGAAAGTATCAGTCAGGCGGAAGATACTTATCAAGCAAAGCTCGATGAAAGAAATACTCTACAGCATCAATATGAGATAGTTGAGAAGACACAGGAATATCTTGCTAAGGCAAAAGATAGTTTCCTTGCTCATTATATGCAGCCGATGCAGACAGCATTTGATAAGTACTATACGTTACTGACAGGTGATGAATCTAATGCATATGACCTTGACGCTAACCTGAATGTGACAAAAGTTGCAGAAGGTGCTCATAGAGATATTGGCCTACTTAGCGAAGGATATAAGGATCTGGTTGGGTTGTGCAGACGAATGGCCATGATAGATGCTATGTATGAAGGAGAGAAGCCATTTATCATATTTGACGATCCATTTGTGAATTTTGATAATGAGAAAACGGAATATGGAATCAAATTCATAAACGAGCTTTCTAAAAAAAATCAGATAATTTATATGACATGCCATAACAGTAGAAAGGCATAAGTGAAGCGTCAAATGACAGCCTGTTAACTCGCAATGGAGAATGAAATTATAACAGCGCGAGTTTTCTTAAAACAAGAGAAATAATTGACGTCGATGAATTGGATGGTGATGTTTAACCCAGGTCCCCGCCAGGTAAACGACTCAGCAAAAGACAAAAAAGATAGGAATATACTTTAGGCAGCATGGGAGGAAAATAAAAATGATGAGATACAGCGAAGAAGAGGGTGTGTTTTTTAGATACGAGGGAACTGATTCTGAAGTCTATATTCCTGAGGGAATACGAATAATAGAGAAAGGCGCGTTTTCAGATGTTGCGTCCATTAAAAAGATCGTTCTTCCGGAAAGCCTGGAAATAATAGAAAGTGAAGCATTCTTTAGGTGCCCATATATTGGGTCAATAACCATAAAAGGGAATCCAGAAATAAAATCGAAAGCTTTTGAAGGGAGTGGAATCAGGGAATTCCGTGTAGGAAGATCGGAAACCTATTCGGTCATTGAGGGTGTGCTGTTTAATTATGATAAGACAGAGTTGTTGGCGTATCCCGCGAGAAAGAGAGCGGCAGAATATAAAGTGCCGGAAGGAGTGACAAGAATAAACAGAGATGCTTTCTGTGGGGATAATGGATATCTTTTTATTGTATATCTTCCGAGGAGCATACAAGAGATATTGAACACAGAAATAGAGAGCTGTTATTTCGATGAATATGAAGCTATGAGAGGATATGGAAAATACTTCTCTCAGGGATTGGATCACGATGAAAATTGGTATGTCCTGGATTCTTGGCATGATTATCATTTTGCATTTTATAACCGTGATCTTATACATGATCTGGGGAGCGGTATATATCTTGGAGGACCGCTTGACGATATCCCGGCGGGTTATAAAGAAGACGTGACATTTGAGTTCCTATATGCAATGCAGGCAGGGATCACAGAAATCGAAAAATATAAGGACAGTTACTTTGATTATATAAAGGAAAATGAGAATAAGTTTGCGGAAGAACTGGGAACCTTTTCCTTTGAGTTGATGCTAAGAGAAAAACTTTTATCGAAAAAACTGGTAGCAGAGTTGCTTTGTCACCCTTACCTTAAACAAAAACGAAAACTAAAAAAAACTATGTTGGAATATGTCGGAGATTATGAATTGCAAAGTAATGATCCAAACAGCACGGATGAAATCTCTCACAATGATTCAACAAAGGATGACTTTGTATTAGGGGAGACATTATGGATTCTTTCAAACGCGGGAATGGATGGGCAGTCCCGGATTGAATTTAAAACCGATAAGAAAACGGCGATCAAGGCGAGTAATGCATTTCAAACAGTTTTCAGAAAGAAATGGGACAACGAGATTAGGAAATTGACTTCTGCTTGCGAAGAAGATGTGGATGACTTCATTGAAGAGTTTTGGTATTATCGGAATCCAATTTCCGTTAATCTTGTTGAGGAGGGATTTAATATAACAATATCCCCATTGAATCTACTTTGTGACGAGAATGGGACACTCGCTCTGAATGGGGATTGCATATTAACTAGCACAATAGATTGGTTTCGGAAAGAATATCCAGACATGAAATTTGATGGGTATGTGGGATATCCTTTCTCAAATAGACAGTATGGGGAAATCACGGAGTTTTCGGTGTCATCAGAATTTGGTTGTAGTTGGCGGTTCCTAAGGGGAAAACTTTTCCCTTCTGTGGGGGAAGCTCTTGCAAACGCTGTTGGAGAAAAAAAATTCTGGGAGGAATTGTTTGATGACTGGAGATTATATGAGGGAGTGAATTATAAGAATGTTTTGAGAGTATTTTATAACTATCAGTCATGGCTGCCTGAGGATGTGTGCGAAAAGTATATATTGTTGGCGAAAGAACATCATGTGGATAACTGTGAGGAATTAGAGAATTTTTTATCAGAGCTCAGATCAAAAGACCGGGAGAGGGAATGCGTAAAGGCTAATTAAGAATACATACGAATGATTTCACTGTCGTGAAAAAGACTATTATTCTTGGAAGTCTCAGACGATTAGCTCCTGATGATTATATTTTTAGGTGCGAAAGAAAAAAACAATAATGGAGATTGATTATGAATGAGTTGCAGATCGTTGATTTAGAGCAGAAAGACATTTCCACGTGGGATTTCGCGAAAATTAAGAGTGAACTGGAATTGGAGTTGGAAGTTTACAGGACCACTGTGTATACCGATGAGACCATTAAGTCGGCAAAGGCTGACAAAGCGACGCTTTCAAAGGCAAAAAAAATGGTGGAAGACCGTCGGAAAGAATATAAGGAAAGATGTCTGGCCCCGTATTCTGTCATGGAGCCGCAGATCAAAGAACTTGTGTCTATGATCGAGGAGCAGAGAACGCAGATCGATGCGGTAGTTAAGGATTTTACCGAGCGTCAAAAGCAGGCGAAAGAGGAACAAATCCGCGCTTACTACGACAAGAAGGCGAAAGATCTGGGTAAGTATGCAGATGCTTTATTTGAAAAGATACTGGATCCGAAATGGCTGAATAAGACCACAACAAATGCAAAATATCAGGAAGAGATGATTGCGGCAATCGATCAGTCAGTGAGAGATATCAATGAAATTCAGGACATGAACTCTCCGTTCATCGACAGTTTGCTCGAGGTATATGCGGCTACACTGTCGGTAGACGAAGCGAAAAAAAAGCACGAAGAGTTGGCTCGGGCGATGAGCAGGGTCGGACTGGATCATGCGGATCAGATTCCTGTTCAGGACAGAAAGGAAGCGGAAAAGGCGGTAGTCGTCGATGAAAAAAACGGTACGACCGTAAAATTCTTTGCCAATAAGGGTAAGATAGATCAAATTCTTGATTTTGCCAGGGCAATAGGTGCAAACTATGAAATTTGTGGAGATTGATCAATGGTAGATTTAAGCGGGGCGAATGACGGTCAGAAAAAGGCGATAACCAACACGGAAGGACCAATGCTGATCATAGCCGGTCCGGGAACCGGAAAAACCTACACGCTTGTTAAACGAATCGCGTATCTCGTGTTTGAGAAAAATGCAGATCCGTCTTCGATCATGGTTGTTACCTTTACCGAAAAAGCAGCAAAAGAACTGCTCACCAGAATATCTGATGAGTTTATGAGCATTGATGTCGATTGCAAGATCAATATCAATGATATGTATATAGGAACTTTTCACAGTGTCTGTTTAAGGCTCATGAAGGAGTATTCTGAAGAACTGTCCGGTAATAAGCAGAGTCGAGTGATCGACGCCTTTGAGCAGGCATACATCGTTTGCAGAAATATGGAAGAGTTTTGCCATCTTCGAGGTTTTAATGGACATATTGCATCGACAGAAAATGTTCGGAAACAGGAAGACTGGAAAAATTCCATGAAGATATGCAGATATGTCAACCAGATGATGGAGGAGCGGGTTGACGTTCAGGCAATGTCTGAAGACGAAGATGAGGATTTGCGGTTTCTGGGAAAACTTGTCCTCCGTTACAGATCATTGCTTGCGCGTAAGAATGTAATGGACTTTTCATCGATTCAGACGAAAACGCTGGATATGCTCGACAGAGATGAAAGGATCCTTCAGGCGGTTCAGGAAAAGATCCGATATATCATGGTAGACGAATACCAGGACACAAACTACATTCAGGAACAGCTTGTTTTAAAGTTGGCGGGCAAGTCGCAAAATATATGTGTAGTGGGTGATGACGATCAGGGAATGTACAGATTCCGGGGGGCGACCATCAGGAATATTCTGGAGTTTGCGGACAGATTTCAGAAAGATGAATGCAAGGTCATTTATCTTGACGAAAACTACAGATCAGAACCGGGGATAATCCGGTTCTATAGTTCGTGGATGGCTGATTCGGGAGCCGGCTGTTTTGACTGGGGAAAATACCGTTTCCCGAAGCGGTTGAAGGCGTGTAAAACGGGGAAAAGCGATGCTCCTGCAGTATATGCATGCGCAGGAGCGTCTCCTGAGGCTGAAAAAGAAGAGGTGCTGGCTTTTGTAAAAAAACTAAAGACAAATGGAAATATAACAGATCTGAATCAGATTGCGTTTCTGTTTCGATCGGTTAAAGGATCAGAAGCCAGGGAAATCGCAGAATTCCTTGAAGCCAATGGATTTCCGGTATATTCTCCGCGATCGGAGATGTTTTTTGAGAGAACGGAAGTAAAACAGGCGCTTGGCTGCATCATGTTTTGCTTTCCGCATTATATCCAAGGATTGAAAAATGATTCATTTCGATATCCGATCAGTTCTGAATTAAAAGAATACTATAAGGCCTGCCGCAGGGAGGCAGTCACTTTGATCCGGGACGACGATGCGCTGAAGGGATTTTTAGAGCAGTGGACCACTGAGATACGGGATCTTTCTGATGACAGCGAAGAAGGGTTACTCGATATATTATACAGGCTGTTTGCATTTGAACCATTTCGACGTTATCTTGAGGTGGATATAACGGGAAAACCGAATGTGAGCAGGAGTGCCCGGAACCTTTCTGAAATATCCCGAATGATAGCTCGGTTCAGTTTTCTCCACAATATGCATCACATCACAGGATCTAACAAGGAGATGATTGCAGAGCAGCTGTTCAATATATATCTGAAGTATATGTATGTGGATGGGGTTGGAGAGTATGAGGATGAAGCCAATTATGCTCCTTCCGGATGCATCTCCTTTATGACGATCCATCAATCGAAAGGGCTGGAATTTCCCGTGGTAGTTGTTGGATCACTGGGGAATGTGCCAAAGAAAGAATATGACCCACTGATGTACTCGGCGGAGTGCAGATATTTTCATCGCCCGCCTTACGAACCGAGAGAATATATCAGGTTCTACGACTTTTGGCGATTGTATTACGTTGCTTTCTCGCGGGCGCAAAATATGCTCGTGCTTGCAACAAAGAAGGATGATCCGAAATATTTTGGGACAATGCTCGGGGAGCTTCCCAAAACGGGGGCGTTTCACAAAAAAGATCAATTTGAGAAGGTCAGGTCACTCAGGTTTAGACGGGTATATTCATTCACTTCGCATATTGGACTTTATGATGGTTGCCCGACGCAATACAAGTTCTATAAAGAGTATGGATTTGCCCAAAACAAGATGTTCCATACCTCTGTTGGTTCTCTTGTTCATGCCACATTGGAAGACATGAACAAATGCATTATCAACGGAGAGAAAGACAGGGTAAATGAAGAAGCCATAAAAGAATGGTTCTCCTTAAATTATCGGAGTATGCAGGAGCAGACCGGCTATTCGCTGACAGATGAGCAACAGGAAAAAGCGTTGTCTCAGGTGATCCGGTATTTCAGGCATAGAAAAAATGAGCTTGGAAAGGTATGGAAAGCCGAGGAAGAGATCAATCTTGTCCTAAACGATTATATTCTCCAAGGAATTATCGATCTTGTTGAGGGAGACGGCGATACGGTCGAAATCGTCGATTATAAGACTGGTCCAAAACCGGATATCAGGGATAATCCTCACAGGATCGATCATTACAAAAAACAGTTGGAGATATATGCGTACCTGATCGAGAAAAGATATGGTAAAAAGGTCAGCAGAATGCATCTGTACTATACCGGCACACTGGATGGGGATCCGATCATTTCATTCGAGTGGAGCAGAAATGCTATAGATGAAACAATACAGGAGATCACCCGGACAGTACAGAATATTGAAGCAAAGAAATTTGAATTAAAGGCACAGAATACATACGCTTGTGAGTATTGTGATATGAGGTATGTGTGTGAAAAAAGGTAGATTATGGCTATATGTTTATGTTGCGGAAAAGAATATGACGGATGTTTGTGCGGGGAATGCGCAGCGAAGACAGATATAGAGGATCTTTGCAACAGGATCATCGCATACAATCCGGACAACGGGGAGGAGCCAAGGGCAGATCAGATATGGGAAAAAGCAGCTGCAGAAATGACATACCCTTCTAATTTCAAAAATGTCGCATTTTCTGTTGCTGATTTTCTTCCCAGCCCGAAGAGAGAATGGCAGAAGATCCACAGCATCGTCGGGGACAGTGTCCGCGTGCCGAGAGCAAGTAAGGAATGGTTCTATCAGGTCTATGACAAGATCATCGGTTCAGAAAAACTGGGAAAAACAGAACGGATCCGGCTTAAAGGCCTGATGTTGGAAACACTGTATCAGGATTACAGATACCGCGAAGCGGATGAGCTGGCATTAGACCTGCTAGACCGTCCGTTGAATGTGTGGCAGGCAGCATATGTTATAGCGGAGTTTTTTTGTCAGACAAGACGTTACGATGAAGCGGAGGATGCCATGAGCGTCGGGAGGACACTGGCTGTTGACAACAAGGATGCGATTCGAACATTTGACGATCTGCTGGCAAAACATGAAAAGCGGCGTGCTGCGGCCGATGCGGAGAAGAAAGGTGAATATTTACCGAATCCGAAGGAAGGGAAAGCGGAAGCAATTGAGAAATATAGGGAGTTTATGAGTTCAATAGGAATCGATGTTGACATATCGTCGACCAAATCATCGGGAGGCGGAAGATATCCTGAGCCGATTCCAAAAGGAGAGTATCCGGAACTGATCGAAACAAGGGATCCTTCGTTTGACAGCTTTGTTGCATTTGATCTTGAGACCACCGGAATACACCCGGCGACAGACAGCATAATTGAGATCGGAGCCGTCAGAGTCGTAAATGGCGAGATCAGGGAGTCGGAGGAATTCATCTTCCGGGAATTTGTGAAACCCTTTAAGAGGAGCGTAACGGACTTTGTTACGGAACTGACCGGTATTACCAGGGAAGATGTGAAAGATGCGCGTCAGATGTGGGAAGTTGTGCCCGATTTCATGGAGTTTGTCGGGGATGATGTATTGGTTGGCTTCAACAGCGTGAATTTTGACGGTCAGTTCATTCAGAGAGCAGGGAGATACAGCAATCAGATATACACCAACAGGCATTTCGATGTATGGAGGTATGCGAAGGAACTGAAGGAAATTATCGGTTACACAGGCGAAGATTTTAAACTCGGCACTGTGGGCGAATTTCTCGGCATCAAGAACCCGGAAGCGCACCGTGCGCTGGCTGATGCCATCACGACGGCAAGGATATTCCTGAAGTTGAAAGAGCTGAGCGCAGGACAGACATCCGTATTATGCGATGGAGGAGTGCTGGATCTGGAGGACTGGTAAAATACCGTTCTTCAGCGTGCCTGAGGTTCCGGCAGAATTTTTGATTTTACGCTGAAGAAAAGCAGGTCAAATTCCAGAATACTGATAAAACAGCATTCATGAAGAATCACAAGAGAAATCAAAATGGGTGATCCCCCGACAGGAGAAGAGATTTTGGATAAAAAGGTTGAACGGATCATCAATCTGTATAACAGGTTAAACGATGGGGAGATCCTGGTAAAATCAGATGAAGCATACCGGTTTGGCGTGAACGAACGGTCCATACAGCGGGATCTCGATGACATAAGAACGTATTTTGCCGAGGATCCCGAATCCAACAGGGAACTGGTATATGATCGGGCAAAGCATGGCTATGTTCTGGCCCGGAGTCAGAAAAAGAGTCTCACCAACAGTGAGATACTGACGGTATGTAAGATTCTTTTGGAAAGCCGTTCTCTTACACGGGATGAAATGTTCCCGATTATAGATAAACTGCTTCAATGTGGTGTTCAGAACAGGAATCATAAACAGGTGGCTGATTTGATTAGAAATGAGAAATTCCATTATTTGGAACCTCATCATGGGAAGAAATTTCTGGACGATATGTGGGATATCAGCAGCGCGGTGTATGAGCACAGGCTGATGCGGATCCGCTACCGGAAGTTAAAAGAACCGGATAAAGTCAAGAGACTGATCCAGCCAGTAGGGATCATGTTTTCGGAGTATTACTTTTATCTCTGCGCCTTTATATCGGAAAGCGAAGAAATGCCGGATGTTCCCAAGCGTCCGTTTCCTACGATCTACCGCATTGACCGTATAGCAGAATATGAGGTGCTTGATGAGCATTTTCGCATTCCATATGCGGAGAGATTTGAGGAGGGAGAATTCCGGAAAAGGATCCAGTTTATGTTCGGCGGTGAATTGAGGAAGATATTATTCCTTTATAAGGGCTTGAGTATAGAGGCTGTTCTTGACCGACTCCCCACCGCGGAGATCGTACGACACGACGAAGCCGGATGGCTTGTGAGCGCCGAAGTTTACGGCGATGGTGTTGATATTTGGCTTCGCGGTCAGGGAAATAATATTGAAGTAGTGTCTGACGGCAAGAAGAACCCATAGGAAACTGGGGGTAAGGGAGGTTTCAGTATGGCAGAGCATGAAATCGATGTGAACCGCTTACGGAAAGATATGAAAGACAATTATGGCACGGCCATGTTCAATGGATTCCCCATGGCGGTGATGGAGCTGACCAAGGTTGAACGTTTGACGGACCGGGAACTGGTGGAACTGGCACAGAAGAACGGCGTGGATCTGAGGAAGTATATCATTTGAAACAATGAAGACTCCGGGATGGAACGAAAGGACCTGCAGACAATTTAATTGGAATCAAAATAAATGAAATATATTATCAACGATCAGAAGTATTATATTATCGATTTCAAAGAAGGAGTTGTAACGACCGAAGAACGTTTGCTTCTGTGGGATGACTAATCGAATTAGTGATTGACAAGGATCAGCGGCTGAGCAGCGTTGGAAGGTTCTCGAAGGGATAGGAAGGAGTATAATCATGAAAACAGTTTCTAACATTCAGTTTTTTCTTCACGCTGAAACAATGGTCTGGCTTTCACGAAAGTATCTTAAAGAAAAGATAGCTTTCGATGAGGGAACTGATTTCAGCTTTGAAAATATAGAGGAGCCGGTACACGTTGTTATAAAATCGGAAGATGATTTTACCGTAGTACAGGTGTTTTATCGAAGTCATCTTGGAATATACGATGAAGCGAGTTTTCAAATGAAAGTTCATAAGGACGGAACAACTTTTGATCTGGAATCCAAAGAGGGAGTAGACGACGAAACCACGGAAAACATATTATTGCATTATATGCGGTCGGGCTATGGGCTGTATAAAAATGCAATTGATCATGATTTTATGTCGCAATTTCCGGATTTGGACTTGGAAAATGAAGGGATTCTTATAACGTTACAGGATGAAGAACTCCTAGCGAAACGCGTTGTGGGGAAAAACCGACCCAAAATGGCATGCACAACTATCTTTGGCACAGAAATGTGCAGACCGTATTTTAATGAATACTCAAAGAATTTTTTTGGAAAACCGTATAGAACTTTCGAGGAAATATTGAAGGCGGCTGAAGACGGCGATGAAGATGCGATGGAAGCGGCTGCAATGGCATATCTGAACGGGGAGGAGACCGATCAGGATTATGAGCAGTCGTTTTATTGGTGGTCAAAACTTGCAGAAACAGGATATGCAACGGCACAGTTTAACACAGGCCTGTATTATGCGAAAGCCTTGGGGGTAAAACGTGATTTTGTCAAGGCGATAGAATGGATGGAAAAAGCAGCAGAAAATGGTGATGAGGACGCCCCTACACATTTGAAACTATATACATATGCAGAACAGCTACGGCAAAAAGCCATTGGTGGAGATCATGAAGCGTGGGAAAAATTAGAACAGATAATTAAGATGTTAGATGAAGCCGAGAACTAATCGGATCCGAAAATCTGCAGGGAGAATTCCTCGCATGATTAATCGGATCTGTGAGAAGAGCCTTATGTATACCAAAAGCGCCTCATCGATGATCACATGGTCAGCTATGTGGCTGATCACGAAATGCTCGCAACGAGTGAGTAATATTTGCTTCCGCCGGGAAGTATTCCCGGCGGAAACATCAAACGTAACAATGACACAAACTTGCGCAGTCCAGCGACAGACAAAGAGAGCAGCCGTGTGACAGCTCATGAGATCAGGAACAGTTTACCACCGGTGCCTCTATTTTGAATGGAAAAACAAAACCAATATAGTATTTGACCTAAGGCGTATATATGATCAAGGTTTTAGTGATATGTTTTTTTTCCATACTTAATTTGATTGTATACTTCATTATATTCTCTTTCAGAGTAACCTAATTTCTGGGCTGTTGAATAATTCGAAGAATCGTTATTTCCACAATGACTAAAAACTGTAATGAGAACAAGAATCACCCATATGATCTTAAGCGCTTTCATTTTTTCTCCATTTAATTAAAAAGTAGTTGGTATTTTAACATGGATTATTTCGATAAGGTGTTTAAAATAATAATATTCAAATCACCCTTAATGTCATATTCAAAAGATAGTCTAGATACTCGATTTCTTAATCCATCCTACATCGAAAATGGAAAACTTGATCAGTAGAAGAGGTAGTATATTGAAAACTCATGTTACAATAGGGGAAACATGAATGGCAATATGACGAATTGGGGAAAGGAAACGGTATGAACAGTTATTACCTGATGGACAAGAACAGACCTCTTGTAAAATTCGAGATAAAAGAGAATCCTTTGGGTGATGAGATCCGTGTCCTGAACATTGAGACGGCATCGGAAGCGGACACTCCGGCGATCCCGTTGCTGAGAGAAGCGATTCGGAATCAGGATATCGATACCTGGATGACCGCCTGGCTGGAAGGAAGAAACTTTGCAAAACATAAAGACCACATGAAGAGATGGCTGAAAGAGTGGGGAATCGATAAAACCAAGGGGTTTATCGATCTCACCCATGCCCTCTCGTTAAATGATGCTTTATGGGTAAAAGATACGTCATCCGATCTGACATGGGAGAAGGCAAACTATTACAGTAATCCTTTTTCGGATGTTGCGGAGACAACAGGGTTTGATTCGAATCTTGAGAACGTAGAGTTTTCGCCGACAAGCCCGGAGGTCACGGCAGAGGGGACATTTCCCAAGTGCTGGCGGCGTCTGGAGGATGATATCTTCCTGTATAAAACCGGATTAAAGGGTGCTGCAAATGTCGGGTTAGAGCCGTACAGTGAATACATCTCTTCGTATATTCTCCGGCAGATGGCTAAACAGGAGGTTCTGCCGTATGAACTGGAACGGTTTAAGGATAATCTCTGTTCGGTATGCGGCATCTTTACAAGCGAGAAGGAAGGATATATGCCGTTCTATCGCTATCTGGCCGGAACAAGGACCAATTACACGATCAAGGATGTGATTCAGTTCTGTGAAAACCTTGGATTTACAGAAGAAGTCAGAGAGATGTTTCTGACCGATTCGATCGTGATGAATCAGGACAGACATCTTGGAAATTTCGGCTTTATTGTGGACAATGACACGTTTGAGATCAAGCGGTTTGCGCCGCTCTACGACTACAACAGTTCGCTGCTCTGCAATGCGATGGAAGAAGACCTTCGGGATTTTGAGAAGTACGAAAATGAATTCTGCCTGGGACATAAGTTGGGCGGCGTGTTTTCGGAGGTTGGAAAAGCTCTCTGTACCGATGCGTTTATCAATCGAATCCCGAAAGAGATCATTCTTCCGCGACATGTAAAATATAATCTTCCGGAATCCCGTCTCAAGGCGATTGCTCAGATTCTGACCGAAAACCTGAGAAAGATAACCGGGAAAGAGTATTTTTCATTCCGCCTGGCGGAAAACGGTGAGACAATCAGAACCGCATAAGAGAGTGCGGCTGGAAGGAAGAACCTTTGCAAAGCTTAAACCCACATAAAGAAGGTCTCAGGGGATAGGTGTTGACTTTGCGGTTTTTTATGTTAGAATGTGAACGTCATCGGAGGGTGAGTTATTCAATTTGAAATAACGAGCTGGATAAGATGGCTGGTTGAGATGCCGGCTTCTTGTCCGGCTCTTTTTTTGGACTATAGGAAAGGGCGCTGTACTTCCTGTGGTTTCGTAAACGGTAAATAGTGGGTGCTTGGTTAACAGTAAGCCATCCCACTTAGGGATGGCTGAAACAGTCTTTTACTTCGATTGTCTGCATTCTATCGGCAGTTTATCTGACCACGGAAGAAGATCTTCCAGATAGGAATTATCTTCGAACTCACCATGCTCGGGGATCTGCTCCAACAGATATTTGAAATACTCATAGGGTTTAAGGTTATTCGCTTTGGCTGTTTCCACCAGGCTGTATAGGACAGCGCTGGCTTTCGCTCCACTGATGGTATCGATCATGACCCAGTTCTTCTTGCCAATGCAGAATCCGCGGATCGTTCTCT
>NZ_JONJ01000021.1 GCF_000711825.1 [Clostridium] aminophilum DSM 10710
TCGTCCTTCTCCCAACCAGCGGCGAAGGATGTCATAGATGCGCCCATAGCAAGAAGAGCTGCTGCAGAAAGAACTGCAACATATTTAGTCTGCTTTCTCATTTAATGCACACTCCTTTTTCCTTTGTGTTTTTGTAAATGCTTTTTCTCAAAACGCAGGTGAGGTGGTGTCGCATCGGTTAATTGGACTGGGTATGACACGAGAGAGAGGAGGAATTTTTAAAAATTGAGCTACATGATTGCGATTGAAAAAACGCATTTCCGATCGTAAAAAAATACGATTGAAAATACGATTGAATATAAGTAGAATGAGATCATAGATATGGAGGTTACGATGAAAGAATCTGGCAAAAGGTATAAGTGTCAGATGGGATTACATAACCTTGGATGATATGAAAAGCAGAGAGGGAGCCGGCAGAAGCCGACTCCCTTTCGTGTGTAGATGTAATGGTGTCAATGAATCGGGAAGGTATCAGCGAGTTTGCTGATTTTTTACGTTCGTGATTTTTCACGTTCGTACGAATACTTGTGAAGTTAAGAACGATTATTATACGATAACTACGCCGAGCACCTTGTTCCCCAGTAGTTTCAGCACCTCCAACTCTTGCAGGAGATTGCGGTATGTGGTCTGGTCGCGCTGAACAAGAAGAATTGTATTTTTGCCGCGAGCGGCGGAGACGGCATCTACGCCGGCACTCAGGTTATCGAGCTGTGTTACCGATGGACTGGACAGGAGGTTATGGATTTCATTTATAAGAGCCTGAGCGTCTGAACTCTTGCTTTCACCAAGAAGCAGAAGATCATTGGTTCCACAAACAGCTTCCATTTTTGCTGCGATGGCCATACGCACGGCAGAACTGTCCATGGCAGAAGTCGGATCTTCCCAGTGATTGATGACAGCATCAAATCTGTGACCAAGACCGGTGCCTTTTTTGCGAGGAATCGCTCCGAGCATGGTGAGCTGCGGGCAATGCCTTAAAAACTCATCCGTGCCGGTGATTCGGTCGGACACCAGATAGCGAACGCACGTAATGAATACGGAAAGAAAAAGGCCGAGTACCAAGCCAAGAATTGCGAAGTTTCTTGCGGAAGCAATGACAGAACTGAAGGTCATGACCTTCAGAGTGGGCTCCTTTAAGTCAGTCAGCTGTTTTGTGACATTGGTAAGCGTGGTCTGGAGAGAATTCAGGTTTGTGGTATAGGATGTTGAAAGCGTATTGACATTGTTATCCGTTCCGGTAACCGCTTTTCTCAGTACCTCTGTTAAGGTATGCTGGCCGAGTTTTGACGTGATTGTGGACTGATTGGCGTCGACCGCATTGGCGACCGCATTGAGAAAAGCTTCTGCGTCTTCCGGTGTTGCGGCGGAAACCGTGAAGGTCAGCGTCTTGGCGTTATTATCCTGCGCGGAAACAATCAGAGTGTTTATGGAATCCGGAACATCGCTTTTTTTGTCGGCGCGGCTCGGGAGAGAAGCACTGTCGATGTCCATATTTTTGATTGCAATGGTATATGAATTCAGAATTGCTGCAACATTGCTGTTGGTTGCGGTGCTTCCGTCCGGCTTGGTATAAGTATTGTTCAGATTATAGGTGATGGAATATTTATAGACACGGGATGGATCCATGTTAAGAATATAGGAACGGTTCTTATATTCCTTCTGATGCTGAATCTGCTCTTTGATATTATCGGACTCTGCTGAGAGATTGGACAGAGACTGTTCGTAATTATCTTTCAGTTCTTTTGCCTGTAGATTGGTTTGTTCCAATAAAATGGAATTATGAAGCTTTCGGATGCCGCTGATTCCGGAGAATAAACCGGGAATAAGCGCGCAGATTACTGAAAAAACAAGGATAAAACGCCATTTTCGCATAACAGCGAAAAAGAGGTTACGGATGTCTAAATCACATTCCGGCTGTAAAGATAAGTCATTCATAGCTAATTCCTTTCTGGGTTATCAGAAATGATGGTGATGTCATGCATTGTATACGAAAAACAATGCTATACACAAAGATCAGTATAACATTGGATGGAAAGTGGTTCAAGTGATATACTAACGTGAGGCGAGAGCTGCGTTTTAAGATGTGAGAACGAGAACCTCAGAACGGAAGAGCGACAGGAAAAAGACGGGTGTGAGATCTGACGGCTTCTTGATGACATATATTATAGAGAGACGTATAACCTGACTTGACAGGACAATAGACAATATAAGAAAGAATATAAGAAAGGTAAATAATCCCACAATGAGAAGTAAAGTAACTCTGTTGAATGTAATATCCGGTGGACTGCTACAGGTGTGCGCGATTATCAGCGGCATGATCATACCGAGAATCATTCTGGAGGAGTTCGGCTCTGAGGTGAACGGACTCGTAAATTCATTGCTTCAGTTCTTGACATATATTTCATTGATTGAAGGCGGGATCACCGGTGTGGTCTCGGCAAATCTCTATAAACCGATCGTTTCGGGAAATTATCAGAAAATGAGTTCTATTCTGGTGACGGCAAGGCGTTTTTTTGTCAGAATTGGAATGATCTATATTGGATACTCTATCGTGATTGGAATTATATATCCGTTAGCAATGGGGATGAGAATGGGATATGTTTTTGCGCTGACGCTGATTTTGTCCCTTACAACGCTTCTTCAGTACCTCTTTTCACTGACATACCAAATCCTGTTAAACTCTGATAAAAAAGGATATATTGTAAATTCTGTACAGATTCTTGTGTACGTCCTCAGTGTGTTGCTCGTGTACATATCTGTAAAAGTATATCCGAGCATTCATTTTGTAAAGCTGATCAGTGGACTGTTGTTTGCTCTGCAGCCTCTGATTCTCGGGATCTATGTTCGCCGAAACTATCCGTTGGATTGGAAAGCACCGTCAGATGACAGTTTGATAAAAGAGCGGTGGAATGGCGCGGCCATCAACCTTGCAGCCTTTATCCACGGAAGTGTTGATGTTACGGTGCTTACGATTTTTGCGGATTTAAAAACGGTTTCGGTATATACCGTGTATGCACTGGTTACAACCGGAATCAAACGAATGATCGGCGCGTTGACGGCAGGACTCAACCCGATCATCGGTCTTGCATATGCAAAAGGGGATACGCAGGAACTGAACAAAAAAATGGATCTATATGAGTTCATCACGATAGTTATCGTATGCTTTTCTTTTTCTATGGCAGGACTTTTAATCACCCCGTTTGTGATGCTGTATACGAATGGAATCCACGATGCAAGCTACAGCCAGCCTCTGTTCGGGTACATTCTCGTTTTGTCCGAGGCGTTGTATCTGATCAAACTTCCGCATCTGAATTTCGCGTATACTGCGAACAAGTTCCGGGAAATCACCGGTGCGGCGTATATCGAATCGATCCTGAACATCGTTCTTTCGGTTATTTTGGTCAGAACGTTTGGTCTGACAGGCATTGCAGTGGGAACTGCGATTGCGATGTTTTACCGCATGGTTTATCATGTGTACTTTACCGGCAAGGAGATCAAGGGGAGAGAACCATGGATCTTTTACAGAAAGCTTCTGATCTATGTCACCGCATCCCTGATCAGTATGGGATTGTGCTTGCAATTGTTTCCGATGGGGGCATTGGATTTCTGGCAATGGATCATCCATGCGGTGGGGTATTCGATTGTTTTTGCGACGCTGTTTTTTATTGTCGGGGGGCTGTTTTTTAAAGATGAAATGCGGTTCCTGGCAAATTATATAGGAAAACGAAAAGAATAAGAAGATGGAGTATGAATGATAAGATGGAGATCGATTTAGTATACTGCTATGTAAACGGCAATGACGAAGAATGGAAGAAAAAGCGTCAATCCTATGCTGCAGACGAAGAGGAGACGATATGTCGTTTTCGAGACAATTCCGAGTTGAAGTATTCGCTCCGGTCGGTGGAGAAGAATGCACCATGGATTCATCGTATTTTTATTGTTGTGGACAGTGAAAGTCAGATTCCGTATTGGCTTGATACTTCCAATCCGAAAATTAAAATCATTTTTCACCGGGACATCATTCCGGAACAATATCTGCCATGCTTTAACAGCAATGTCATAGAATCTTATCTGTATCGGATACCGGAACTGGCGGAAGTTTTCCTGTATGCAAATGATGATATGTTTTTCGGAAATCGCGTTGCAAAGGAATTTTTTGTTTCCGGAGAGAAGCCGTTGGTTCGTTTGGTGGAGAGCAAAAAAGTACCGGAGAATTATTACGAAAGAGTAGTAGTGAATGCTCAGCAGATCATCCGAAAAAAATATGGGGTAATGCTGAAACTTATCCCGACACATGCAGTTGATATCTATTCGAAAAGTGCTATGGAGAACTGCTGCCGCGAATTTGAGGATGCATTTGCAGAAAGATCAAAAAACCGGTTCCGTGAAGAAAACGATATCAACCGGGTGGTTTTCAGCTATTATATGATTCTGCACGAGTTATGTGAGCTTAAGGCGTATCGGAAAAAAAGTCTTTGGGATAAAGTGAAGATGTCGATATTCCCGGCAAAATATCTGGATTATGCAGTCTGTAATCTGAACGAATTGTCCGGATCCGGAAGAAACCGGTATATTTTTAGGTGTGGACCAAAACTGGCTTGTCTGAATGATAATGAAAAAACAACCCAGGAAGATCTGGCCCGGTACCATCGTTATATGCGGAAAAAATTTCCGGCGAAATCTGTTTTTGAAAAGCTGTAAGCTAGTCGTAAAACGTTGACGTTGTCTCTTCTGGATGCTTTTTTCTGCGGTAGAGCGTGAGATTAGGAGAAGCAAAAGACAGAACCGGAGACCTGTGCAGGGGTTTAGAACAAATACGCTCTGAAAAAAAGTGCCTGTGGATTGTCAATTGTGTCGATCCACAGGCTTCTTCCGATGCGGTCTTATCAGTATTCGAAGAAAAAGTGATATGTATAGAGAGGATCTGCCGACGAGCGACTCATCCAGAATGTAAGCAGCACATTGATCAGGACAACCGTGAGCAGATAGATCAGCCGGCTTTGATGTTTACGGATTCTCTCCGTAAACATGGAAAAGAGGAAGAGAACACCGATCTCGAAATAAAAACCAATTCGCAGAGCGAGCCATACAAACGATGAACAAAATGTGATTGCGACATACATGACAGTAAACAGAATCGAACAGTATATATGCCGGTCCATTCTGTTGAGAGTATGGGTGGCGTTAAGACTTTTTTCGGGATGATTGTCGACTGCAAAATACAGAAGATACATTGCAATTGCAAGTTCGATTCCCCACAGAATAATAACCATTCCGACACTATCATGCTTGTCTACATTCAGATATTTTTGATATTTGGTAATGACACTGAAAACCAGTTCCATAATGGGACGGACAAACAGGACACTCAAAACAGCCACGGCGGAAAATAATGCAGCCATGAATTTTCGGATTGGCAACAGGGTTACCATAAAAATCAGGATAAAACCGATCGGCGCAGAGGAGTGAAACAGCGTTCCAAGGATACTGATCAAAAGCGCTGAGACATATTTTCGACGTATCAGGAGCAGATAGAAGATACCGCACAACGCTGCGGACATAACCTGCCGCGCAATGTTGAGAGAAAACATAAAAAAACTTGCGCAATAGAACACCAAAACCGAAAGATATGGATCCGGTGACAGTTCATTGATCAGAATCCAATAGCACAGGCAGGTCACAGAGGCCATAAAGATCAGCAGTGACTGCGTAGAATGCGTAAGCATATATAAAACTTTGGTAATTAATTCAAAACCGGGCTCTCGAACAATCCGGCTGGAATATGGATCGGCCAAATCTGCAAAAGAAAGATTTCCGATTTCTTCAGAAACAGCCATATAGCGTTGGCTGTCGGGACCGGTTTCCGGGCCGCGAAGTGCAATCAGAAGAAACATAAGAAAAAAAGGAAAAAATGTCAGAATATAACTTGTTTTTTTGGAGTTTGGGTATTTTTCACGGCAGAATGCACCGGCAATCTCACATAAATAAATTATCGGGAATATAGCTAAGTAGATCATAAATATACCCTCAAAACCACATATTGTGGAGACCTCGGAATACTAAAAGAAAATGTAATAGTTGCGAATATATGACTATGTTATAATATATTCCATTGGATTTTGCAAAGAAAAGACGAGGATGGAGAGACGATGCGGTTTAGCATATTGGTGCCCATTTACAACGTTAGGAAGTATCTGCCGGAATGTCTGGATCACATTACAGAGCAGTCATTTTCGGATTTTGAAGCGATTCTGATTGATGACGGGTCAACAGACGGAAGCGGAGAAATTGCGGATCAATATGCGAGTGAGGATTCCCGTTTTCGGGTGGTTCACAAAAAGAATCAAGGTCTGTTCGCTGCCCGCAGAGATGCCATACGGATTGCGAGGGGAGAATATCTTATTTTTTGCGATGCCGATGATTTTCTGGCATTCAACGCATTGGAGATGATCCATCATCGTTTAAGTGAGAGATCGGTAGATATTCTGCTGTATGATGCGTATCTGTATGACGCGGAGGCACAGACAGAATGTCCGGAACTTCCACGAAAAAGAGAACATCGAAGGTATTTTATAGATGGTGCGGTGCAAACAGGAATTTTTGCGGATCAGAAATCAATTGTCCGTACATTGTTTCTCACGATGAAACTTCAACCGATGTGGATCAAAGCTGTTCGGAGAGAGTGTGCAGAACCGGAAGCGGATTATTCGATATACAATGGCATCGGATATGGCGAAGATATGCTTCAGAGCGCGTTATATTTCTGCAAGGCATCGAGTGTCGGATATTGTGGAATACCGCTCTATTATTATCGCCAGTCGTCCGGCATGATGGGCCGGTTTCATGAAAAATATTACGAAGAGAATCGCCGCGTTCACCGGGAGGTTTCAGAAATCCTGCGCCGTGGTCGCATTCCGGAATGCATGTCAGATCTGGATGCATATCTAGGTGCATATCTGATGTATGTGGCTTATGGTGCGTTTCACCAGTGTTCATTTCTGAAAAGTGCAGATATTCAAAGTGTGAAGAAGGTGACCAATGATCCATATTTTCGGAAGATGTATGAAACGGTTCACGGATCGGAGGTTTGGAGGAAAATCAGCCGGCATGAGAGACTGGCGGTATGGCTGATGTATCATAAGAAATATACGGTTTTGCAGATAATATGCCGAATGATCCGACTGGTAAAGGGATACAAAAAATGAAAAAGGAAATGACAATCTCAGTCGCGATGGCTACATATAACGGAGAACGTTTTTTAAAGGAACAGCTTCATTCGATCGAAAATCAGAAACTTTTGCCGGATGAAATGGTGATTTGTGATGACGGGTCGACGGACGATACGGAAAAGATTGTTCGAACGTTTGCAGACAGAAGCCGGATTGCGGTTCATTACCATCGTAATGAGAATAATCTCGGATATGCACGGAATTTCTTTCAGGCGATTGGAATGACGAGGGGAGAGATTATCTTTCTGAGTGATCAGGATGATCTTTGGGCGCCGGAGAAAACAGCACATATGGCAAAGATCCTGAGACAGCATCCGGAAATTCTGGTATTGGCCTCTTCCTTTTCATTGATCGACGAGCAGAATCATACAAAGAGGTCTTTGGAAGATGTGGCACGGAAAGGAGTTTTTCGTATTTCCTGGGAGAATTTTCTGAGACACCCAAAATACATGGGAATGCTTCTTGCGGTTCGGAGAGAGGTTTACGAAGAAGTTCTTCGAAGAGAAACGGAGAGCGGCGCGGAAGATGAATGGAAGAAACTGCCGCATGACTGGCGACTCTGTGAATACGCGTCAGAGCGAAATGGTTTCTATAAGACCGGAGAAAGACTGGCTTATTACCGTCAGCATGGAAAGAATACCGTCGGTTCTATATTGAACGCGGACGTCGACATTTTGAAACATCGATGTGAGCTGGTTAAAAATGAACTGCAGGAATTCACTGTGCTGGAAAAGACGCTAAGATGCCGTAATGAAACGGATGAGGAGAGAATGCGCTATCTTCGAAGGATGATCCTGTTTTGCGAGAAAAGGTACCGGCTGCTTTCGGAAGAACATTTTCTAAGGCTTGCATTTTGGAATTATGGTCATCTTCGTTTTATTTCATTTCGGGCCGCAACGGGGGATTTATTCGTTCTGATGAGAAAGAAAAGATCGTGAAAGGAATAAAAGAATGCCGCAGAAGAGAGTATTGATGTTGTCATCAAGAATCCCATATCCGCTGACTGCCGGATTTCGGATAAGGATTTATAATGAGGCAAAGTATTTTCGGAAGGCCGGCTGGGAAGTCGACCTTCTTTGTATGGGAAAAAAAGAAGACGAGTCAGCCTTCCGGAACGAATTGGCGAAGGTTTTTTCACATGTCTATGTGATACCGATGAAGCTTCCGGAAGTGGTCGGGAACTTACTGCTGAATATTTTGAATCCGGATGAGCCGTTTCAAAATGCCCTCTACAAGTCCCGACAATTAATGGCGACACTGGAGAAAGTCAGCGGCAACTATGATCTCATTGTCGGAAATCATATCCGAACAGCGGGATATCTGCTGGAATTGCGGCATTATCTTAGTGAGAGAAAAAAAAATGTGCCGGATTTTATTCTCGATTACCATGATGCGATCTCTTATAATTACCGGAATGCGATTATTGTATCCAGAGGTCTGAAAAAAATCATCTATCGGGTGGAATACGGCCGCGTTCTTCGTTGCGAAAAAAAGGTCGCTTCTGCTTTGCGGAAATTGGTGATTGTTTCTCCAAAAGACAAGGAATGGCTTGGAACTCAGGGAGCTGAAACAGATCACATCCATGTGATCCCGGTAGCGGTGAGAGATGATATTCTGGCTCCCAATATAGAACCGGATCAGGACACAACGGTCATCAATGAGAAGGCGAAGGAAAGCGAAAAAACTGCCGTTATGACAGAGGAGAGCATCTGTTTCCTTGGAAAAATGTCCTATCAGCCGAATGAAGACGCTGTTTTATGGTTTGCAGATCGGGTATGGCCGACAATCCATAAAAAATGGCCGAAGATGCGATTTTACGTCATGGGGATTGAACCGTCTGAACGGATCCGGGGACTGGGGGCCGGGGATGATCATATTATTGTGACCGGTTTCGTGGAAAATCCGTTTGAACAGATGACAAAATGCATCGCAAATGTTGTACCGATACGAAACGGCGCCGGTGTTCAGAATAAGGTTTTAGAGAGTATGCTGATCGGAGTCCCAACTATTGTTTCACCGATTGCAGCGGAAGGGATTGATGCGCAGGATGGAAGGGATTATCTGGTTGCCGAAACACCGGATCAATATATCGATCACATCGAAAAACTGATGAGCTTGCCCGGGTATCGCAGCAGGATCGGTGCGGCCGGACAGAAGGTGATCAAAGAGAACTATCTTTGGTCGGGATTATGGAAAAAGTGGGAAGAATTGATCAATGAGTAAGGAACAGGCAAAGGGACTGGTAAAAAAAACATATATTCTGTGCAGCAGCATAACGGCCTTTTTTACCGCCGCTGCGTTATGGTACTGCAATGTTGCACCGGGGTGGGAAAAGGGTTATTTTGGCTATTACACCCTTCTTTCGGTAGGCGTTCTCTATACCGTAGTCTACACCTTTTTTGCCCGGATGTATGATGCCCACAAGATCGGACTCTACCGTCTGGCGGAACTGCTCTTTTCGCAGATGCTTTCCTTTGTCATCGCGGACACGTTCCTCTTTGTGGCTGCCTTCTTCTGGTTCCACAATTTTTCCAGAATCCGGATCAGCATCTTTCTGTTCGGCGTGCTGATCCAGTTTCTCGGTGCCGGATTCCTGATCTTTGTGATGAACCGTCTCTACGCGCGATACGACGAACCGAGAAAGATCATGATCGTGTACGGAAATGAAGAGTATAAATACTTTCTTCCGAAACTTGGCGAGAAGAGACGGTACCGGATCACGGCGTGTTTGAGCGAACAGGAAGGACCGGACCGGATTCTGGATTGTCTTGCGGATTGCGAGGATGTCTATCTGATCAACGTGAGGCGGGAATTGCAGAATCGATTGATGCTTTATTGCGATGAGAATGGAAAAGACATCCACCTTTCGATGTCGCTGAATGATCTTCTCCTGTTCCGGAGCGACATTTCCCATTCTTTTGATACTCCCTTCCTCCGGAACAAACGCAATCCGGTGGCATGGTATTATCCGATGGTGAAGCGCGCCGCGGATATGATTCTCTCGGTGTGCGGACTGGTGATCCTGTCCCCGGTGCTCTTACTTACCGCCTGTGCGATCAAACTGGGCGACGGGGGGCCTGTCTTTTACCGTCAGCGGCGGATGACCACCGGCGGAAGAGCCTTTTCCATCCTGAAGTTCCGCAGTATGAGAGTGGATGCGGAGAAGAACGGCGCAAGACTTGCGTCGGAGCACGATGACCGGATCACGCCGGTGGGAAAAGTGATCCGTGCCTGCCGGATCGATGAACTGCCGCAGCTGATCAATATCCTGCGCGGCGACATGTCCATCGTCGGACCGCGTCCGGAACGACCGGAGATCGCGGAAGAATATGAAAAAGAGCTTCCGGAATTCCGGCTGAGACTGAAGGTGAAGGCCGGCCTTACCGGATACGCCCAGGTGTACGGAAGATACAACACCACGCCGCAGGACAAGCTCCGGATGGATCTGATCTATATCCGGGAACGTTCGATCCTCTTTGATCTGCAGCTGATCTTCTATACGCTGAAGATCCTCTTTATTCCGGAGAGCACGCAGGGAATTGAGGACGGAGCGATGGATGCCAGAAAGAAAACAAGGTGAGAAACGGAAATCTGCTGGAAATGAAGTGATAACGGTTTGGATTAATCAAAGGTGATTATAGAGAGAGCTGTTGATTTGAAAATGATTCCATAGTATTGGCAGGCAATAGGAAAAGGCTGGCTCTATATAAAGGATAACAACAAACAAGGGAAGCTAACATGAAAAAGAAAATCATGACGGTATTCGGTACCCGGCCGGAAGCAATCAAGATCTGCCCGCTGATCAACGAGATGAAAAAGAGAAAGGGACTGGACGTTGTCGTGTGTGTCACGGCGCAGCATCGGCAAATGCTGGATCAGGTGTTGGAAACCTTTGGGGTTGTGCCGGATTACGATCTGAACATCATGAAAGACCGGCAGACACTCTTTGATATCACGATTAACATTTTGAACGGAATGAAAGCGGTGCTGGAAAAGGAGAAGCCAGATGTGGTTCTGGTACACGGTGACACGTCAACCACCTTTGCCGCCGCATTGGCCTGCTATTATCTTCAGATACCGGTAGGTCATGTGGAGGCAGGACTGCGGACGTACGATATCTATTCGCCCTATCCGGAAGAATTCAATCGTCAGGCGGTCGGCATTGTCAGCCGGTATCATTTTGCCCCGACGCGTCTGGCTGCCGGGCATTTGATCAAAGAGGGAAAGAAGCCGGACACGGTGTATATCACCGGCAATACCGTGATCGATGCGATGAAGCACACGGTTCGGGAGAATTATACGCATCCGGAGTTAGATTGGGTCGGCGATGGGAAACTGATTTTTATCACCGCGCACCGGCGGGAAAATCTTGGCGAACCGATGCACCATATGTTCCGGGCGATTCGCCGCGTGCTAAAGGAACACCCCGAGTGCAAGGCTGTCTACCCGATTCACATGAATCCGGTGGTAAGACAGGCGGCGGAGGAAGAACTGGGCGGCTGTGATCAGATCCATATCATTGAACCCATCGAAGTGTTTGACTGCCATAATTTTGAGGCGAGATGCCATCTGTGTCTGACGGATTCCGGCGGGATTCAGGAAGAATGTCCGTCCTACGGGAAACCGGTTCTGGTGATGCGGGATACCACCGAACGACCGGAGGGCGTCGACGCCGGAACACTTAGACTCGTCGGCACTGATGAGGAGACCATTTATAAGAATTTCAAAGAACTGCTGGAAGATGATGCGGCGTATCACAAGATGTCCCATGCCTGCAATCCCTATGGCGACGGAAACGCCTGCAGGAGGATTGCGGATATTCTGGAATTCGGGAAATATGAACCGTGGGAGATGCGAGAATAGAAGAGGAAGAATTGATGACAACTAATGAGATGAAGAATATTTATGTCCAGTGTCGATCTTAAAATAGGGGGTGTCGGTCAACTGGAATCTTGAGATAATATTTGGCCTATGATATATTATATCGGTTGCTTTTCTTAACGATTTGTTAAGAAGGACATAAGAAAGCGCGAAAATTCATTTGAACGTGAGCCGTTGTGCTATACTACTATTCGAGATTTACTGATATACGGAAGAGGAGACAGGAACAGATGAACGAGCAGGGAATGAGAAGTATGCAGAACCATAATGCGGAGGTTGAGATCGATCTGGTCAATCTTACCTATCACATCGCCCGCCGGTGGAGATGCGTGCTTGCAGCCGGCGTGATCGCCGGTGCGGTTCTGGGCGGATACAAGGGTGTGACAGGTATTCAGAATCTTCGAAATAAGGCATATCTGGAAGCGCAGAACGCGGAGTATCTGAAGCAGAAAGCCAGCTATGACTCTTCTGTCGAGTCGCTTCGGCGTCAGATCCAGAATATCACGGACGAGATCAACACCAATCAGGAATATCAGGAGTCGTCCGTGCTGATGAATATCGATCCCTACGACGCGTACCGCGAGACGGCGACATTTTACATTTCCTCCGATTATCAGATCATGCCGGGGATGACGTATCAGAATCCGGACAAGACGAAGAGTATCATCAGTGCCTACCTCGCCATCGCGCAGAATGGTCAGCTGTATAAAGATGTGACATCGGAGCTGAATGATGAGATGACCATCCGCAATCTGAAGGAACTAATCAATGTGAGCGCGGATTACGACAATAATCTCCTTTCTATCGTCGTATACGGAAAAGACAAGGAGATGGCGTCAAAACTGATGGAATTGATTCGGGATCATCTATCCAATCAGGAAGACCAGATCGCCAACGGAGTCGGGGAACACACGATCAAACTGATCGAAAAATCCAGTACCAACACTGTTGACGAGGATCTGAAGAAAAAACATACGGACTTCAACAATAATCTGACTTCTCTTCAGAACAGCCTGACGGATCGCCAGAAAAAACTGGCGGACCTGGCCGCGCCGAAAGGAACGCTGATCACGAAGGAAAGCGTCGTCAAGAACGTGTTGAAGTTTGGAATCATCGGAGGCATCCTTGGCGTGTTCTGCGCGGCGGGATGCATCTGTGTGGGGTACGTCGCAAAAGGAAGAATCCATACCGAATACGAGATGGAGCGGTACGGTGTTCGCGTTCTTGGCAGTTACTATGAGCCGGTTCGGAAGAGAATGTTCTCGTTCATCGATTCACTTACGGAAAATCTTTCCGGTGCATCCGCAAAGAGCCGTGACCTGAGCCGCGTCTGCGAGGCAGCAGCGGTTCGCCTTGAAGGAATGATGAAGGCGGAGAACTGTGAGGGAGCGAAGATCTGCCTGGTCGGAGGAATTGATGAGAAAGATCTGAACCGGGTGAAAGAAGCCATGACGGCAGATGGCCGGAATGTTTCTCTGGAGGTTGCCGGTAACCTCGCTGATGATTCGGAGGCGATCCGGAAAGCGCAGGCTGCGGATGGCGTTCTGCTTGTGGAACAGAAGAATGCATCAAAGAAGAGTGCGGTCGAGACAGAACTGGCTATGCTTGAGGACTTCGGAAAACGCGTATGGGGCGCGGTGCTGATCTGAGGAGAATTTGCGCGGGTTATGCCGGTACCGGCAGTTAGTTCTGAAATACAGTCCGGCAGAAAAGACGATGTGCGGTGGAGCAATCCATAAACCAAAAAACTGACATGAAACCGATAAACTGTATCGGATGACATAACACAATACGAAATATTCCGGGTTTGCAAGGCTCGAATTGCGGAATAAATGATGAACAAGGAAGACGGAGACTATGAAAGAACGTATGAAGTTACAGCACTGGCAGATCATTGAGATCATGCTGATGATCTATGATATCGTGGTGATTACTGCCTCTTTTTTTGCGGCACTGCTTCTGCGTTTTGACGGCAGGTATTCACTGATTCCCAAACGGTACATTGCATCCTATTATAAGACGATTCTTGTCTATGCCGTCCTCTCGATCATTGTATTCTGGTGTGTGAGGCTTTACCACAGCATCTGGCGTTTCGCCAGTTACGTGGAACTGATCCGGATCAGCGCCGCAACGGCGATCACCTTTTTTCTTCAGATGGCAGTCACACTTGCACTCGGAATCTGGATGCCGCTTTCGTACTATGTCTGGGGAACTGCGCTGCAGTTCCTCTTTGTTGTGGGGGTCCGGTTCAGTTACCGGTTCATCCTTTTGGAGCGCGGACGAAGAGAAAAAGCCACGGCAGCAACCAAACGGATCATGCTGATCGGTGCCGGAAATGCCGGACAGCAGATTCTTCGCGATATCAACCATGCGCGGGAAACCAGCAATGAGCGGGTGGTCTGCATCATCGATGACAACCCGAACAAGTGGAACCGTACGATGGACGGAATTCCGGTTGTCGGCGGCCGCGATGACATTCTGTCGAATGTCGAAAAATTCAAAATCGATGAGATCTGCCTCGCTATCCCGAGCGCAAGCCTTCAGGCAAAGAGAGATATCCTGAACATCTGCAGCGAGACGGACTGTAAACTCCGCCAGCTTCCGGGTATGTATCAGCTTGTCAAAGGAGAGATCACTGCCAGCGCCATCAAGGATGTGTCGGTGGAAGACCTTCTTGGAAGGGCTCCGATCCGGGCGGATATGAAGGAGGTCTATGAGTTTATCTCCGGCAAGACGGTTCTCGTCACCGGCGGCGGCGGTTCCATCGGTAGCGAGCTCTGCCGCCAGATTGCGGGGCACGGACCGAAACAGCTGATTATCTTTGACATCTACGAGAACAATGCCTATGAGATTCAGCTGGAACTCCGGGAAAAATATCCGGATCTCGATCTTGTCACCATCATCGGTTCTGTCCGGGACAGTCGCAAGGTCTTTCAGGTGTTTGAGCAGTATCATCCGCAGGTTGTCTACCATGCGGCGGCCCATAAGCATGTTCCACTGATGGAAGACAGCCCGTGCGAAGCCATCAAGAATAACGCCATCGGAACCTACAAGACCGCCTATGCTGCGATGATCCATGGCTGTGAGCGATTTGTTCTGATTTCCACCGATAAGGCGGTGAATCCGACCAATATCATGGGGGCCAGCAAACGTCTCTGCGAGATGATCATCCAAAGTTTTGACTACATGGTTCAGAATCACCGGGCAGCAGAACTTCCGCAGCTGTATACTCATGACGGTTCTGAGTTTGCGGATAAAGAGGGAACCGGAGAAGTATTCCGGAATGCAAAAACCCAGTTTGTGGCAGTGCGCTTTGGCAATGTCCTTGGGAGCAACGGATCGGTGATTCCGATCTTCAAAAAGCAGATCGAAAAGGGAGGACCGGTGACGGTCACCCATCCGGATATCATCCGTTACTTTATGACCATCCCGGAGGCGGTGAGCCTCGTGATGCTGGCGGGCACCTACGCAAAGGGCGGTGAGATCTTCGTCCTTGACATGGGAAGTCCGGTGAAAATTGATACTCTGGCAAGGAACCTGATCAAACAGAGCGGATTCAAGCCGGATGTGGATATCAAGATTGAGTATACGGGACTGCGACCGGGGGAAAAACTGTATGAAGAAAAGCTTATGGCGGAAGAAGGCCTGAAAAAGACGGAAAACGATCTGATCCATATCGGCTGTCCGATTCCGTTTGACATCAAAGAATTCCTGGATCAGCTGCATGACCTGATGGATGCCGCTTATGCGAATAAGAGGGATATCCGGGATCGGGTATGCAGGGTGGTGGCGACCTATCATCCGGAAACACGGTGAGCTTTTGCGTAAGGCAAGAGCATTTTGATGGAATGAAGAAGCTTTGGAACATTTATCATATAGCGATTAGCCAAGAAGGATTTGGGTTAGGGATTCGCTTTGAATAAAGAGATGTTTGCAGAACAATCTATAAACATCCGCAAAGGAGAGATGATTATGCATGACTTTCTTGCAGACAAGCGTTTTGAGGGATTAAAACCGTTTGAGAACAAGCTGTGGCTCAGCAGTCCGACCATGCACGGTGAGGAGCAGAAGTGGGTGGATGAGGCAATCCGGACCAACTGGGTCAGCACGGTCGGCGCCAACATCAACGAGGTCGAGAAACAGACCGCAGAGTATGTCGGCTGCAAATATGCGGTAGCCCTGTCCTGCGGTACATCCGCTCTTCATCTTGCAACTAAACTTGCCGGTGAAAAACTCTATGGACAGGCGAAGCCGGATCAGGGAACTCTGGCAGGACACAAGGTATTCTGCTCAGACGTCACTTTCGACGCAAGCATCAATCCGGTTGCCTATGAAGACGGTGAAGCGGTCTTTATCGACACGGAATACGATACCTGGAATATGAGTCCACAGGCGCTGGAAAAGGCATTTGAACTTTATCCGGAGGTAAAGCTTGTGGTTATCGCCCATCTCTACGGAACGCCGGGAAAGATGGAGGAACTGAAGACAATCTGCGACGCACATGGTGCATTGATCGTGGAAGACGCGGCAGAGAGCTTTGGATCAAAATATAAACTGCACGGGCAGTGGGTGGAAACCGGAACACTGGGAAACTACAACTGCATCTCCTTTAACGGCAACAAGATTATTACCGGATCTTCCGGCGGAATGTTCCTGACAGACAGTGAGGAAGATGCGAACAAGGTTCGGAAGTGGAGTACCCAGAGCCGTGAGGCGGCTCCGTGGTATCAGCATGAGGAGATCGGATACAACTATCGCATGAGTAATATCATCGCCGGAATCGTCAGAGGACAGCTTCCGTATCTCGATGAGCATATCGCGCAGAAACACGCAATCTGGGAGAGATATGAGAAGGAACTCGCGGATCTTCCGGTCAGAATGAATCCGTGGGATCGCGAGAACAGTGAGCCGAACTTCTGGCTGTCCTGTATGATCATTGATGAAGATGCGATGGCCAAGATGGTTCGTGGAGAGCAGGACTATCTGTATCAGAGTGTATCCGGAAAGAGCTGCCCGCAGGAGATTCTGGACGCCCTTGCCGTATTCAATGCGGAGGGACGGCCGATCTGGAAACCGATGCATATGCAGCCAATTTACAGAACGAACCCATTTGTCACGGTTGAGGGCAACGGCAGAGGTTGCACAAATGCGTATATTGCTGGCTCTGGATTGGATGTCGGATCCGATATTTTTCATCGTGGCCTCTGTTTGCCGAGCGACAATAAGATGACACCGGAGCAACAGGAGAGGATTATTGAGCTCATTCATAGGTGCTTTTACTAAATCGGTTGGTCATGACCGAAACAGTTAAAGGAATATGAAGCTATGGGTACATCGTTGGTGTATTGGCGCACATATGTTTCTATAACTATATAGACAGGGAACATGAACAGCTGATGGTTATCAAGGTCGTAGATATTAAGAACGGCATGATGTTGAACATCGGTAGTAGTGAGACAACAAATTATGTGTATATTGTGGGGAAAGAAGAATGAAAGAATATTTTCGAGTCAATGCCAGCAAGTATGTTCCTGGGAAGAATTTTGACGTTGTTCGTCCTGCGTCACTCAATAATCCGAAAGATAACGCGGTGATGTTTATTGGTGAGAAGTATTTGAGCCAGTCTGATGCATTGTTGAAGTGTAAAAACTGTCTCGTTTTTTGGCCTGAGTCTGTAGAAGTTCCTGAGAAAGTCAGCAAAAGGCATGCGGTCTTTGTGGTTAAGAGCGAGCGATATGGTTATTGTGCTTTCTTCAGAGACAATGGCATAACATATTATCCACCTTTTGAAGATTATGATCTTGTAAATGGAGCATACATTGCCAAAACAGCAAAAGTAGGAACGAATTGTCGTATCCTTCCTGGAGTTTATATTGGTGGTGAGGTAGAGATTGGCGATAATTGTTACATAGGTACAGGCGCACGGCTCGTTGGAAATATCCACATTGGTAATAACGTTATCATTCGGGAGAACACGGTGATTGGTGCCGATGGATTATCCACAGACAGAGACGAGAATGGAAGAGCTTTGACGATGCCACAGTTCGGGGGTGTGGTTATTGAGGATGATGTTCAGATTGGTGCGCTGACTGTCATAGCCCGTGGGGCTATAGACGACACCATATTAAAGCGAGGCTCTAAAATAGATAATAGCACCTTCATCTCGCACAATGTTGTTATAGGCGAAGATTCTTTTGTAGTAGGAGAAACCATAATGTTTGGAAGTTCCTCAACGGGAAAACAGGCGTTTATCTCGGGCAACAGCACGATTAGAGATGGGCGATACATCGGAGATAAGGCTATTGTTGGTATGGGCGCTGTCGTTGTTCGCAATGTTGAAGACGGAGCGGTTGTAAAAGGAAATCCAGCAACGTGACAGGGAGGCATCATGATGGCGAAGACTATAATCGATCAGATGCCTAAAGTGAGAAGATCGGTTTATACAATCTTTATTAAGAGACTATTCGACATATTGCTAAGTGGCATAGCAATTTTAGTCTTAAGCCCGCTACTTTTAGTAATAGCAATTCTAGAATTAGTCTTTCACGGAAGACCGGTTTTATTCGCTCAAGAACGCCCAGGGTTACATGGGAAGATTTTTAGGATTTACAAATTTCGGTCAATGACGAATGAAACAGACGAAGATGGGAATCTGCTTCCTGAAGAACAACGTGCAACAAAGTTTGGCCGATTCATCAGACGCTTTTCTCTTGATGAATTGCCAGAATTGTTCTGCATATTCACAGGGAAGATGAGTATTATTGGTCCAAGGCCTCTGTTGGTTAGATATCTTCCCTTATATACACCTCGTCATATGATGCGGCATGAGGTACGTCCGGGGTTTGCTTGTGTTCCCATAGAGCCATTAAAGACATGGACGTGGAATGACCAGTTTGAGAATGACATCTGGTACATAGAGAACTGTAGTTTTCTAGTAGATGTAAAAATGATCTTCGCTGTGGCAAGAGAAGCTATTGCCGGAGCGGATTATCGTGTAAGTGGTATAAGAGAAGAGTTTAATGGGAAAAATCTTGATAAGGATGTATGACTATGAAGATATTGGTAATAGCACCCCACCCAGATGATGAGGTTCTTGGATGTGGAGGAACAATTGCAAAACATGTTAATAATGATGACAGCGTTTATGTCGCTATTGTTACCAAAGGATGTGAGCCACTATTCCCTCCAGAACAGGTTGATCAAGTTCGGGAAGAATGTAAAAAAGCAGATGCATATCTGGGAGTAAAAGCGACTATTTTTATGGATTTTCCCGCATCGATGCTAGAAACAGTTTCAAGATATGAGTTCAACGGAGCATTTATGAAGCTAATTCAAAGCATAAAACCAGATATTGTGTATCTTCCGCATCGTGGGGATATGCAATTGGACCATAAAATGGTTGTAGATGCAGCAATGGTAGCATTACGGCCAAAGTATTCTTATTCAGTAAAAAAGATCTATGCGTATGAAACATTATCAGAGACAGGATGGGATTTGCCTAATACGACAAATGAGTTTATTCCCACGAGTTATAATGATATAAGTTGTTATTTGGATAAGAAAATCGAGGCGTTGAGGATGTTTAAATCTCAAGTTGATAACTTTCCAAACGCAAGATCGATTGAGGCGGTAAAAGCTTTAGCTATATATAGAGGATCTAGCATGAATTTGAAGGCAGCTGAGTCATTTTACTGTATAAGAGAAGTTTTGAGGTGAAACACATAATGCACATACTGTTTACTGGCGTTGGTCGAAGAATCGAACTACTACAAGCCTTCCGAAATGCAGCTCTTGTTTTAAATAAAGAACTGAAGATTTATGGCGCTGATTTGGCTGGCACTGCTCCCGCCCTGGCGTATTGTGATTTCTCCAGGCGGGTGGTCGCGATGAGGGATTTTAGTTATATCCAGAATCTTCTTGATATCTGTGCGACCGATCACATCGATCTTCTTATTCCCACCATTGATACAGATCTTCTTGTATTGAGCGAGAATAAAGAAAAATTTGAAGCTATCGGAACAAAAGTTCTTATCAGCAATCCCGATAAGATTCGTATATGCCGAGATAAAAACAATACAAGTCAGTTCTTTGTGGATTGTGGTCTGCATGCACCGATGCCCGTAAATAATTGGAAAGAGTACAAGAGCGGATATCCAGCCTTCATAAAACCGAAGGACGGAAGTAGCTCTATTAATGCTTTTAAGGTTGAAAATAGGGAAGAACTGGAAGTATACGCCAGACAGGTGGAGGATTATATTGTACAGCCGTTCGTGAGCGGACATGAGTACACTATTGATATCTTCTGTGATTGGTTGGGTGAGCCGATTAGCATTGTTCCCCGTGAGAGACTTCAAGTAAGAGCGGGTGAAGTTCTAAAGACACGAATCTGTATGGATAGGCAGATGATTGAAGAATCCAAGGCTCTGTGTAAAGCCTTTAAGCCGTGTGGTCCGATGACGGTACAACTTATCCGTGATGCGGATGGAATAGACTGGTTCATCGAAATCAATCCGAGATTTGGCGGTGGCGCTCCCTTATCTATGAAGGCAGGGGCACGCAGTGCAGAAGCAATTCTTAAGCTTATGGACGGAGAAGAAGTTAAGGAGCAAGAAATAGCTGACGGTGCGATTTATAGTCGATTTGATCAGTCTGTTTGCATTACTGAAGGTAAGGGGAGAATAAAGGGCGTTATCTTTGACTTGGATGACACGCTCTACTCAGAAAAGGAATATGTAAAGAGTGGCTATAAGGCTGTGAGCGATTACCTTGGCGGCGATTACGAGGTTAAGCTCTGGAGCTTCTTTGAAGCCGGGAAGCCAGCCATAGATGAATTGCTCAAAGAACTGGGACGAGAGACCGTGAAGGAAGAAATCCTGCAGATTTACCGCGCTCACAAACCGAAAATCCATCTTTACCCTGGTGTGGTTGAGATGATAGAGAACCTAAAAGCGAAAGGTATAAAGGTTGGTATCATCACAGATGGTAGACCAGAGGGACAGAGAAATAAGCTGGATGCACTAGGGGTGGAGGTTGATGATGTGATTATTACGGATGAACTGGGTGGTGTTCAGTTCCGGAAACCATGTGATATTGCATTCCGTATTATGGCCACACGTTGGCGTCTTAATCCTGCGGATATTGTTTACGTGGGAGATAACCTGACAAAGGATTTCCAAGCTCCACAGCAGTTGGGAATGAAACAAATTTGGTATAGAAATAGGAATGGATTACACAGTACTGACTTGAAATCGAATGAAAATATTATGTGTGTGGAAGCATTCGAAGACATTGATTGGAGTAGCGTATGACCAGATAAAGACTTATACAGACTCTAAAGCTACACGAAAGAACAGACTCTATGAGAAGCACGTTTTCAGATTACCTTAAGAAGAGGGGGCAGACGGGAACGGATTATTCTGTCGAGATAAGTCAGCATAAACAACCGAAGAGATAACCAGATGTTGGGACGACTTTATTAGTTCGAGAAAATACGAATTGAGTATAAAAAGGAACGAATTCAAATGGGGAAAACTAAGATCGCATACTTACTTTTAGCACATAAATCACCGAAGCAAATTAATATGTTTATAAATCAGCTATTAAATTACGGAGACTGTGATATTTATATTCATGTGGACAAAAAGTCTGAGAATATAATCTCTGAAATTAGTAAAAATGAACATGTTGTGGTGATTTCAAAATATGTAGTGTCTTGGGGGAGTTTTGAAATACCAAAAGCATGTTTGGAACTAATGAGGATAGCATCAGAATCGGGAAAGGGATATACTCATTTCTATTTTGGCTCTTGCCAAGACCTTCTGGTTAAAAAAGGACTATATGAGTTTTTGGAAAAGGATCCTGAAATTACATATGTAAAGATTTTAGGCGCAGTTGATAACTATTCAAGAACTAGTGCTAGATATAGAGTACGTTGGCCTAAAAAACTTATGATAAGAAATGATTGGCATATCTATCGTTTTGTTAGGATTGCTATACAGTATATGTGTAAGTATGGGATTGTATTTAGGAAGAATCGAAGACCAATACCCGATGGAATGACATTTTATGAGGGAAGAACATGGTTTATAGCGCCGATGAAAATGATGAATTATATTTTGAAGTATGTTGATGATAATCCATCATTTGTTCAGTTCTGGGAAGAAAGCTTAGCCTCTGATTTGATGTTTTTTCAAACGATTATAATGAATTCTCCATATCGAGCTAAGATAAAAGATGAATTGATGTATGTTAATTTTGGAAAGACATTTGGCACAATGAATCATCCGCTTGATATCTCTATAGACGACGAAAAAAATATTGAAAAAAGTGATTTCTATTGTGCGAGGAAATTCGACATGGAAAGTGATCCTGCGACATTCAAGCATTATATTGAACTTACAAGATAGCATCTATAAAGAATAAATACTATAAATAAATCATGTGTCGATTCTGCCATTATTAATATATGTACGGTGAGTTGGAATTATGATAAGAATAAACACAGATAGAATATTGCTAAGTATATTGATCGTTAGCTGCATAGTTAATGGATTTGTATATGAAGGCGTATTTTTCGTAACGATAATACTGTTGGTTTTTAGAAACCATAAGTATATTTCTGGTAATCCAGAGTATAAATGGTTTATTATTATTTTTGCGTATATTATATTACTTCTTATAAATATGATTCATTTTAAGACAGCTATAGGTTGGAGACCAGTTGGGACAACGAAGGTGCTTTGCGCAATTTCGATATGTGCCATTTTTAGTGATAGAATATGTAAAAATGAATTAGACGACATCTTCATTAAGTTTTTAATTCTATTTAATTTTTTGTATGTTGTGTTTGGCTTGCCAAACGAAAGTAACTGCAGTTTTATTCGTATGATAGATTATCCGGGTCAGAATACGCTTGGCGCTGTAAATATAATCACTATACCGCATATAATAAAAACATACAAAAATAAAATGAGGGGCATCAGAGTTACTTATATGCTCTCATTTTTGGCCTTTTTTATAAAGAATTTGGGTTTTACTACGAAATTTTGCACTGCCATTATCTTCTTGTGGTTTTTGATTGACTTTCTTCGAGACAGAATTCGTATTAAAGGACGGAGATGGCGGATAGCAAACAGGGCACATACCTTTGTTCCATTGATAATAGCTATTGTTGTCCTTCTGTTTTTTGTTAACTCCACATTTCAAAATACATATTTGAACGTACTAGAGATGACAGACGTAGATAGATTCACAATTCTTTCTCAGGCACTATACAGAATAAGAAGTGCACCGATACAATCACTTATATGGGGAAGCGGTGATAGTAATTATTATATGCTAACAGGGCGATATTTGTCTGCACACAATTTTATTGTTGAAGTGATAACGTTTGATGGATTGATAGGATTGGGGGTTCTGGCATTTGAAACATTTGTGTTTGCAAGATTTATGTTAAAAAAGGTAGAAGACACTGATGTGAAACAAACAGTAATAATATCATTGGCAATGGGATATATTTTTTTCATGCTACATCCAGTGTATACTACAAGTTTTTTAGTGAAAATATTTCTTGTAATTGTTAATTTACGAGCATGTAATGTGGATAGAGAGAACGCTTTAAAAATGTAAATTGAAATTCACATAACAGCTGATATAAGTCGGAAAGGTTATTTACTAAAACTTCCCATAGTAAAAATGGGTTTCGCACCTTGAAAACTCAATAATACAGGCAATTTGATAGAATACTTATGCTGTCAGGGTCGCTTTGACCAACGAATTGCGGATATACTCCGGCAGACGACCCGCGAACATTTCAATGAACAATTCAAGTTGTGCTTCGGTTGGCCGAAAAATAGCACATACGCTGTCAATCATAGCACTTTTGATGATCTGGAGGAACTCTCCAAAAGTGATATCTCTGAGCTCATCTGAGAAAAAGAAGAAAATCTCACCAAGTGTACGGCTGTCTTCATTGCGCCGTTGTTCCATTGCAATCATCAGTTATCGGGTGAACACGATGGCGACATGGGCTGTCAGCGTATCATATGTGAGGCTGTGGCATTCGCTGATCAGGTTGTGAGATAAGACTTGCAGGTCTTGAAAAACACTTCGATCTGCCACCGTTTCCCATAAATCCGAATGATCTCTTCCTCAGAAATTTCCGGGTTTTTACAGATAAGGGCGATCCAGTCTTTCTTGTTCTTCTTGTTTCGGACGCAGACAATCTTCGCCGGAATCTTCTCATCTTTGTCAACCATGACATTTACAGAGAGAAGGTACTTGCTACGGCCACGACGTTTCCTACAGATACTGAAGATCTTTTTGATGGAAAGTTGTTCTCCTTCGTATTCATAGTAGATGCGGTAATTCTTCCTGATCATGGCGATGGAGTCCAGACCAATGCTTTTCACCGCAATCAGCTGTGCAGGACTGGAGAACCACGTATCAAACAAAACATAATCGGCAGCGTGACCTACAGACGGAGCGCTTCTTAAGAGTTCGATCATGACATCTGTACCCTTCATCTGGGCAAGTTTTCTGCGCTTTGCGGCAAGTGACCTCCCATCGAATTGTTCGACAGGTCCGATGAGATTATTCTCATTTGAAGATGCCAAAAGACAGCTGTTTATCGGAAGAAATGTATTTCCGTCTGTCCATCCAAGCGTCATCATACGGTATCCTATGCGGTACTGCATGGAAGTATGGTCAAAAACACGGGAGCCGAGTTCTGCTTTCTTACAGCTTGTCCTTTCAAAAAGACTGTCGTCAACAACCAAAGCATTGACACGTTCATCATCGGTAAGTGGCTCAACTTGATCAGCCACCTTCTTGGACAGGAACGTTGTAAATCGAAGCCAGTTCGTCTTCGGACTGTTCAGAAAGCGATAGAACGTATTCTTAGAGAATGACTCCTTGAAAGAGCCGGTCTATTGCTGCATGTACATGCAGCGGTCGGAGAAGACGTTGCAGAGCTTATACTTGAAGATGTCAAGCATCGGGACACCCTTCTCCTTCTGAGCATTACACTTACGGAGAAGATTTCCGATTCCAAAAGTGCAAAAAAAGAAGAAATTGCATTAAAATATCCTGTCCGTCCTGATTTTGTGGTAGAATTGATTGGGCATAGAAACCTCCTATGGTGTGTTTGTTTTTCGTTAATTCAATTATACCAAAGGTGCGGTGTCTGTGCCTTTTATATTGCCTACATTATTAAGTTTTCAAGGTTCAACACACCTTTTCGGTGTGGGAAGTTTTAGTTATTTTCACTTTTTTAAAATCGGTTCCAATTCATGAAGGTGTGGTGTCAATGAATTTAGATATAATCAGTTGAAATATAATAACTGAACAAAATGTGTATGATTAGAGATAGGGTACAGTATGCTTAATCGTAGCACATACGCAGAAAAGATAGGTGTTCTGCATTATTCTTCGATTCGCATGATATTAGCAAATAAGTAGCAAGCGTCGGGATGTGTATAAGGCAAAAACCTAGAGAGAAGGAAAATGAGGACGTGGCTAAAGTGAGTAGTGTCGTTTGTAGGAACACTAATACCAATAAAACATAGGGAAAAATCCTATAATATTCTTTTTCTGATAAGAAACAGGTTTTGATGAATGATGTTTTAGCACATAACCTTTTGTGATTATGTGTGGGTGTTCATCTGTGGATAAGGGAACGTTATTATGGTACATTTTGTATTTGTTGCATTGACTACTTATCAATTGATGGTGAGTGATATCTATGCTCGACAGATATGTGAAAAATATATTGGGAAAGTTACGATAGTATCTGTTGGACTTAATGAAAGGCCAGCAGATCACGTTTCGTATGAATTGATAGAAATACCATATTTAAATGGTGATAAATACCATAGGGTCATACAAAGACTGGTATATGGCGGAAGATTATTCCGTTTCTCAAAACTGAGCGGTGTTATCAGAAAAGAAGATAAGACATGTCTCTTTATTTTTAATGACAATGAGCCAATTACAAATAAGTTGCTACGTATTGTCAAATCTACTAATTCAAATTTAACAGTTTTATTGGATGAAGGCATAGGTTCTTATGCAGATACAAGAGAGATAGCACTTACTACCAAACAAAAAATTAGATGGTTGTTCACATCAGGTTTAGGTTCACCCATGCAGTACAAAGCTATCGGGGATAATCCGTTGATAGATGTAGCGTTTGTATCGAACAAGGAATTATATGCATCCCTGAGAAAAGCAACCAAACAGAAAGTATTTCCCCAGGATAAAAGAGCACTATATGTAAAATCAGATAGATTTCTTGCCGACTATTATTCCGTGAAAAAACAAGAATTAAAATGTGACGTTGTGTATTTAGGACAACCTTTTTATGAAAATAGTGAAGTGAGTAAAACTGAAGCTGATTATATCTGTAAAGTATTTGAAATGGTACCTTCTAATTTGAGGATAGTCATAAAACCTCATCCAAGGGACCAAGAAGGAAAATATAGTTTTTTAGAAGAACGATATAAAAATACAACTGTTATTGACAATGAACTTGCAAAACTGCCACTTGAATGTTTGTCAAATATTATTGGCGCAAAAATAATGATCGGACATAATTCCTCTGCGCTTATCAATATTGCAAATTCATTTTCGGGGATTGTTTGTTGTTTGACGTATCGCTTACCATGCGCAGAGAACATGCATAAGGTTTGGATGAATACATATTCTTATAGTTCTTATGATGACAGCATGTATTCAAGTGTAAATAATAATATTTTTATACCAGATAATGATAATGATTTTATTGCAATCTTTAATAGTCGGATAAGCTCTAATGATATAGATGATCAGTGCGATAACAATGATTTTAATATACTGCTAACATATTGTTTAGAAACGATGGGTGAAGGAGAAGAGTGAAAATGGGACGGATTATTATTACTAACAATTCTGACTGGTCAGATTTCCTTGTAAATAACAATTCTGATGCTGGATTGAAAGTATGTAAGTACGATGAAATACATGATATTAAACTCACTTCTTTTTATAAGTTAAATGTTGAGTGCAATAATTATTTTGAGTGTGGCGATGAATCTGTATTTGTAGTGGGAACCTTCTTCTACAAAGAATTATTTGGTCAGGAGGCATTAGAAAAACTGTTTCACGATCGAAATCAAAGATCAGTAAAAGAGATTAGAGCGGATGCATTCGGTGCATATGCTGTTCTTATAAAATTGAAATCAAAGTTGATTATTTTTACTGACGAAACACGTATGTATGGGCTATACTATTATGCTGATGATAATAATTTTTTGATCACAAATTCATATTTACATATACAGCAATGTACTCATCAGCAAATTGAACATAATGCACTTCTTGAACGAGGAATTCGAGGAGGAATAGCTGGTCTAAATACTCCTTTCAAAAATATATATTCCCTTAGTGCGCGGCAATATATCGAAATCAATGCTGAAACAAACGAGTTTATAATAAACCCAGTAGAGTTAAATAATTATGGTGTGCCTGTTTCTTCTGCTGATGAAGCTATTAAATTATTATGGAATCGCACTCAGAGAATTGCAGCTATAAGATCAAAGTATATTCATGATTATTTACAATTTGTAACTGGTGGGATTGATTCTAGATTAGAACTTGCTATTAATATTTATAATAACGATAGGATTCATCTTGGTTACTGGATGGGTAGTGATTTAATAACAAATGGTACTACAGAAGATTTAGAAATTGAAATGGAAATTGGTGAACGCTTTTCATTGAAACATGATTGCTACTCAGTGGGATGTGATTTTGATGAAGTCCTAAAGGCAATATCAGAAAATGATATTGCCAGGTATGGCGAATATGCAAGCAAATATGCTGGAAACAAAAAATGGTTTTCTATATTCGAAAATGCTGAGGAAGAATTTATTGGATTCGGATATTTTGGTGAGACGCTTAGAGCGTTAGGAGAGCTGGATAGACATTATCATGAAGATTATTCATTGGATGAATTCGTAAAAGATGTTTATTGTAGAACCGGGTTGGAAAAAACAATCTTTTCTTCTGACGAATTTTATTCGTATCTAAAAGGGCAAATGCTAAACTTGTTAAATGTGAGAAGCAAGGCAAAATACGACATAGACGATTATTATAGAGTATTTACATATTCACGTTTTTCGGCTGATTGCCTGCTGACCAATATTTGCAATATTTTTGCCTATTCATTCCCTGTTTTTGGCGTAAAACAGGTGGCAGATGTAATATTTTCTATTCCTTATCAAATGAGGACAAATGAAGTTCTATCTATTGGCCTAACATCTCGCTGGTGTGAAGGACTTCTTGATGTACCTTACTATTCTCACCATCATAAAATCCTTTGTGACAAGAATTCTTTGATGGTTCGAGAGACAAAAACAAACAATCTATTGGGAAAAATTAAGCCCGCACTGATCAATACAAAGATTTATGACTATTTATATTTGAGTTTTTTGCAAAAATATATGAGACCACAACAAAAGAATAATAAAGATGTTTTCGATTTATGTATGAAGGTTTTGAATAATAGCGCCGTTTTCCGTAATTCTAGTATAACAGTTAAAAATCCAAATAATTGGAAAGGAGCTGAACTTGCAACACTCGCTTCTTTTGTGGCAGACATTAGATGTATAGAGTTAATTAACCATCAATAGTAATAATAGAACACTTTAGTATTGCGTGGGCATCTATAATCAATATTAGGCTCAGTAAATAATATTGGCCTATAGCGTTGTGACGCCGCACCTTTATGCGAGGATGATATGATAACATCTATTAACAGATTCAAGAAATATGTCACGAGTGGTTTTGCCAAGACGACGCTTATCTATACTATTTCTTCGTTCCTTAATTCCGCCACTCCATTTTTACTCTTGCCAATTCTTACAAGATATCTTTCTACTGAGGAATATGGCATAATATCGATGTTTAATGCAACTGCCAGTGTTTTTCTGCCTTTTTTGGGCATGAACATTTCCTCTGCTGTACTAAGAAAACTTGCAGATAATGACGATGAAGATAATCACAAGTACGTTTTTAATGCGCTTATAGTAGCTGCTGTTTCAACTGTCCTTTTCACTTGCGTCATATTTGTGTTACGATACTATATCTGTAAATGGACGGCTCTAAATGGAACTTATTTATTGTATGTGATTTTTTTTGTCGTAGCAACATATTTGTGCGAACTTACTCTTGTCATGTTCCAAATTCAAGGCATGCCCAAAAGGTACGGCACCTTTCAAAACCTTTGTACCCTTTTAAATCTGCTGTTATCAATTCTATTTGTTGTGTTCTTAAAGTACGGGTTGTTGGGAAGAGTATTGGGGTTATGTGTTTCAAAATGCTTATTTGCATTTATCGGTATGCTTTATATCTTGTGCTCATACAAGATTAAAGCCACTATATCGATTAAATATATAGGAGATATTGTTACTAATTTTGGACTACCTCTAATTCCAACTAATATTAAAAGCACAGTGCTTACTTATACTGATCGGCTATTTATAACTAACATGATTAGTGTTTCGGAAACGGGTATTTATGCGGTTGGTAATCAGTTCTCACTTCCAATTTTACTTCTTGCTCAAGCATTTAATTTAGCTTATGTTCCTTGGCTTTACAGAAAGTTAAACGAAAATGACGAACAATACAAGTATAAAATTGTCAAGTTCACATATATGTATTTTGGATTTATTCTTCTTATAGCTTTATTGTGGTCTTTTCTTGCTAAACCACTAATGACTATTATATCTGGTAAAGCATATGAGTTTTCAACGACGTATGTCTTTTGGTTGTCTTTAGGATATGCTTTTACTGCAATGCATATGATGGTTGTAAATTACATTTATTATACAAAGAAAACAAAACTATATGCGATTATTACTGTAATCGTAATTTTTTCTAATATTATTTTGAATTATTATTTTGTTAATTTTAATGGCTCTATTGGCGCAGCTCAAGCGACCTTGATCGCCAATATTATTAGTTTTGTACTTACTTGGATTCTTGCGTCAAAAGTATGGAAGATGCCTTGGTTTAGTTTTGGTAAAAGAGGAGGTAAGATTTGATGAAGATACTAGCTATTATACCTGCAAGAGCGGGTTCTAGAGGAATTCCCAATAAAAACATTAGAATAATTGGTGGACATCCATTAGTTTACTATTCAATAATGAATGCAGTCAATTCGAAGATGGTTACTGATGTTATTGTATCAACAGATTCTCCGGAAGTACGCATAATTGCACAGCAGATGGGTGTTTCAGTTCATTGGCGTGATGAGTCGCTTTGTGGAGATGCGGTAACGCTGGATGCAGTAATTGCGGATGCGATTCCGAAGGATCAAGTTTGGGATTATGTTGTTACTATGCAACCGACATCACCCACTCTCAGAGTAGAGACTTTAGATGATGCAATACAGTATGCGATTGATAATGATTTGGATACGGTAATATCTGCTATCAACGCACCACATCTTTCGTGGGGTGAAAAAGATGGAAAAAAAGTTCCTAACTATAAAGAGAGATTGAATCGTCAGTATCTCCCTCCTTGTTATATTGAAACGGGGGCATTTGTTATTGCTCGTTCGACTGTTGTGACACCTAAGTCGAGAATTGGATCAAAAGTGGATATATACGAGGTCCCAGAGGATGAGTCTCAGGATGTTGATACTTTTGAGGATCTTCGAAGTGTAGCAGCAACTTTGTATAGACAGAAAGTAGGCATTTACGTCAATGGAAACAATAAGCGCGGGATAGGTCATATTTATCGTGCCCTGGAAATTGCCGATGAATTCTATGTTAAACCTGACATTTTTTATGATACGAATCAGACAGACCCAAGGGTTTTTGGGAATACAAAGCACAATCTTATCCCAGTGAATGGTATTGCAGAACTGTACCAGATTTGCAAGGAAAAGCAATATACAATCTTTATTAATGATATTTTGACAACATCTATTGACTATATGATAGGCCTTAGATCTGTTATGCCGAATTCTAAGATCGTGAATTTTGAGGACGATGGAGAAGGAACATGCAAAGCTGATCTTGTTTTCAATGCTCTTTTCCATGATGAAGACCTTCCACAGATTAAAGCAGGTGAAAAATATTATATCAGTGGAAAAACTTTCATGTTCTATGAACCAATCCATATTAGTGATGAGGTAAAACGGATATTTATATCATTTGGAGGTGCGGATCCACAGAATTATTCTGACAGACTCTTGCATATGATTAGCAAACCAGTATATAAGAATTATCAATTTGTGGTGGTTCTTGGAAGAGCAAAACATAATGTTGATTCACTTATGGAGTTTAACAAATACGAGAATATTGAAGTCCTTTATGATGTGTCTAATATGCCTGAACTTATGACAAGTTGCGATATAGGGGTCACATCACGTGGTCGAACTGGCTATGAGTTAGCAATTTTAGGGATTCCTTCTATTGCAATGGCGCAAAACAAACGCGAAGAGAAACATGGGTTCGTTTGTAATGAAAATGGATTTTCCTATATAGGTTTAAATCCAGCAGATGAAATCATTGAAGCAAACCTTCAAATGTATCTGAAAATGAGTAAGGAGAGTAGGCAGAGATTCCAGAATATGCTACTTAGCCATGATCTGAGAGGCGGAAGAAAACGTGTAATGAGTCTAATAAACTCACTTTAAGAGAGGATTATAAGGATGAGAAATTCAAAACCGTATTTGATTGCTGAGATTGGAGTTAATTTTTACGATACCGCACGTGTTATGGGGATTACCCCGATTGAAGCAGCCAAACTGTATATCGACAAAGTTGCGGAAGCTGGTATAGATTGTGCCAAATTCCAATCCTATAAGGCAGGAACGATTGTATCGAAGAATTCTCCGGCATATTGGGATACAACAAAAGAACCCACAAAGACACAATATGAACTGTTTCTTAAGTATGACAGTTTTGGAGAAGCAGAATATAGAGAACTGAGCGAGTATGCTCATTCGAAAGGGATTGATTTTACGTCAACACCGTTTGACTATGCATCCGCCGACTATTTGGAAAGCATGGTTGATTTCTATAAGATCAGTTCATCTGACCTCTCTAATCTACCATTCATTCGTCACATCGGAGCAAAAGGAAAGCCTGTTGTTCTTTCAGTTGGTGCGGCATACTTGTCTGAAGTAGATGAAGCTATTAGAGCATTGAAGGAATCTGGGGGTAAGGATATTACCATACTGCATTGTGTTCTTTCATATCCGACTGACCCGAAGAACGCCAATCTACGTATTATTGATACATTGAAGAGGGATTTCCCAGATGTCAAGGTGGGTTTCAGTGATCATGTTGCTCCGGACGACACAATGATGACGCTTGCTGTAGCTTATATTCTCGGGGCAGATGTGATTGAAAAGCATTTTACACTTGATAAGTCTTTATCAGGGAATGATCATTACCATGCTGGCGAACCGGAGGATTTTGTAAAAGCTATCAAAAATTTCCGATGGATCGATACAGTTCTTGGGTCTGGTGAAAAGACGGTTCTTGAGTGTGAACAAGTTTCCCGCAGAGAAGCTAGAAGATCATTGGTGCTGACAAGAGATATGAAGGCAGGAGAGGAGATTCGAAAGGAAGATCTCATGCCAAAACGTCCTGGAACAGGTATTCCTCCGATTTATACTGATATAGTTATAGGTCGTAAGGTAACTAAGGATTTAGATGAGGATACTATTCTGACTTGGGATATGATTTGAAGATAGTGTCAATAATTTTTCGCAAATTCATTTTCACCCGTCGGCTCACCATCATTAACTGACTGCAGACTGATCGTCAACCTTGCGCTGAAGTTCCAGGTCGAAGAGGTGATTCATGTTCAGATACCGTTTGGATCCCCAGTTTGATGCGGC
>NZ_JONJ01000022.1 GCF_000711825.1 [Clostridium] aminophilum DSM 10710
CCGGTTATGATTTTCTCCATAGTCAGCTTTCTTTTTCTTGAAAAGTTCTTATCAGAATCAATACAGAACGACTTAGCATTTGCTGAAACCAGCTTTATTTTGTCAACCAATAAATCTTTTACTTGTTTTGGATTCATGTGCGCCTCCTTGAAATTGAGAATTATGCTTACAATTTCAAGGGCCGCTTTCGCTACATTAAAACTAATCAGTAGCGAAAGCGGCCGCACATTTTTTGAAACATGTCAAGTATTTATATAAAAAAAGAGCCCTATATCACTTAAGATATAGAACTCTTATTTCTGTCATCTTAACTTAATGACATTGGGATATTTCCTGCCTTCTTTTTTTTGGTAAAATGATTGCAAGCTTGATTTCATCTTTCATGAACAGACATATGCCAGGCGTAAGGATTGCTGAAATGAACCTTGAACTACGTTTTTAAATAGACTATCATAGTTTATGAAATTTATTCTAATTATAGGAGGAAATTATGAAACGTCAAAAAGTGTCATGTAAAAGTATTTTGATCATGGGGGCAGTAATTTCTCTTAGTTTATTTGGTTGTGGAAATGGAAAAAAATCAGATGATTCATCGGCGGTACAGGCAGAAACAACAGCTGCAAGTACAATTGAAGTAGAGACTGCTTCGTTAGAAACAGGCTCGTCACAGATGGATTTAGAAGCTTTGCGGAAAGACCTGAAAGAGAAGTACGATATTGGAGAACCGGGAAGCATAGCTAAAAATGAGAAAACTGGCAAATGGAAAATGGTTCGAGTTTCCAACGGCACGCCCGCATCTAATTATGCTGTTGATTATGCCAAAGCATATATTACTGATGACAGTGACATTCATTTTATTGTCAACTTTGGATTAAAGACAACTACTAAGATTAAGACTATGTTTGGAAAGGTAGAAGCAAAAACCACTGAGTGGACAAAAGGTGAAGAGAATGATGCAAATCTGATTGGTACTGGTTTGGAACTGGCAGATCAATTCTTTGATTTAGAGACTGGAGAAGAAATTAAGGCAGAAGCCGATCCAAATGCGGGAACTGTACAGCCGGATGAACTTATAAATGCTGTTAAAGAAGCACTTCGTGGAGAAATGATGGAAGGACAGACGATCACGGATGTTTCCTTTGATGGCTCGAATCTAAAGATTGTATCGGATATTTCAAAGATTAACGAGGGGGCAAAGATTCAGGTTCCATTGGATGCAGCAGCAGAAACATCGGTCGGCACCATAACGGATGCGATTCTTGCTTTAGACGATCAGTACTATAATACATGGGAAAAAATTACGGTTGACTTCGGCAATTTTGGCCATGTAACGTTTGATAAGAGTTCCGTGATGGACGAGGGATTGGGAAAGTTTTTTAAGATTACAGGAAATGTTCTAAAAAAGTAAATTGGATGCCGCAGTTTTTTGAGATGCATTGCCCGCTCGTGCTACCATTATTCTTTGAGGCATTTCATGATAGCTTTAGAGAAGCGAAGATGTGAAGACAGTATTTTCGGAAATCTTTTTCGTCTTTGTACGATAAGTGATAGTGTTTGGGTTCGCGCCTGCCTGACAGATGAATAACGATGTGTATCGATGATTTCCGATTATATTTGCAAGTCGCTTGCAAATACTATATATAGCGCAAAAAGATACTTGTACTATTAAGTTTTCAAGGATAACCTCCATTGGGATAGGGACAGTCTGTATAGGTACATTCAAAGAGACCTAAAATTTTGGTGTTAAAACATATTTTTCACTTAATATATACAATTGTGTACATGACGCTCTTGATGAGATTAAAAGAAGTGATCAAGGAAGTATATTTAACAGACAAGCCCCAAAAGCAGTTTTATCTGATAAAAGTGCAGTGGAGCAACTAAAAGAATTAAAAGAACTCTTAGATATGGAGATTATTACTTGAACAGAATTTGACACAAAGAAAAAGCAACAATTAGACATATAAGAAAAATAGTCTTCATAACATAAAGAATAGCCTCCAATCGTAACTGATTGAAGGCTATTCTTAAATGTAAAGACTTATTAGTCAGGGCTGTTTTATCAAAAAAATGCTTAGAACTATCTAATTACCTGAAATCATCTGATGATGCACAGAAGTTTAGATTTTAAAAATTTTTAGCATTTAGTAACACTTTGGCGAAAAGTGAGTTTATTTATATAGATGAACCGCTTACTCGCCAAATACCTTGGTGTAATCTTCCTTGAACTTCTCGATTCCGGCGTCGGTCAGCGGATGATTCATCATCTGCATCAGAACCTTGAACGGAACGGTAGCGATGTCTGCGCCGGACTTCGCACACTCGATGATGTGAAGCGGGTTGCGGACGGATGCGCAGATGATCTGAGTATCGATGTCCTCATAGTTCGCAAAGATCTCTACAATATCATAGATCAGATCGATTCCGGTTGTGGAAATGTCATCCAGTCTTCCGAGGAACGGGGAAACGTAGGTTGCGCCCGCTCTTGCAGCCAGAAGAGCCTGGTTTGCAGTGAAGATCAGTGTGCAGTTTGTCTTGATGCCCTCGGAATTCAGAACTTTGATGGCCTTCAGACCTTCTGCGGTCATCGGGATCTTGACAACCATGTTCGGATGAAGCGCTGCGATCTCACGGCCTTCGCGGATCATGCCCTCCGCGTCGGTTGTGGTAGCCTTTACCTCTCCGCTGATCGGACCGTCAACGATGGTTGTGATCTCCTTCAGAGTCTCTGCGTAATCTCTTCCTTCTTTTGCAATCAGGGACGGATTGGTGGTGACGCCGCAGATAATTCCCATGTCTGCCGCTTCTCTGATCTCATCTACATTTGCGGTATCGATAAAAAATTTCATGATGTATTCCTTTCCGGATATAAATATCCAACAACATTTGTCAATATACACAATTTCCGCGGAAATATCAAACGATTTTCGAAAAAGCCGATAGATAACCGATCGATAACCGATAAAATGCCCCGTCACAGGATTGCTTCGAGTGACGGGGCGCGGGATGAACACAGCGGGGCGAAGCATGCTCCGCTGATTCAACTCGTTATCGGGTCTGTTGTATTGCGGGAGAAGCCATGCGACGGATTCTCCCTGTGCTGCCGGATGCCATTGCTGTCAAATATGCTTACTGTACCGCAATTCCGTCATAGTAGCGGATGCCGGTGTCGGTGAACATATTCCAGTGCTTGAACCAGGTGTTCCAGAGGAGTTCATTCTCGGACGGCATGTTAACGTGATCCTTCTGGCTTACCCAGATGTACTTGTAAAGCGGTGCACCGTTGGCGTTGGTCCATACGGAAGTGTTCCAACGTCCGTCCTTTCTGGTTGCAGCGTAGCCGGCCCGGCGGACTGCGTCAACATTTTCTGCGTCAGCAAGATGATTTTTGGTCAGCCACATATTGGCAGCGTTGATCACCATGCTGGAATCCTTGTTTAAGTCATAGCTCCACATATCGTACTCTGCCATGGTGTGAAGCATCGGAACAACCTGAGAACCGGTTTCTTCTTTTGCCATCAGCGGTCCGGATGTTGCGCCCATTGCTGCGAAGCGGTGGGAAACATCGGTGCTGCCGAGGTAGTGGGTCATCATGCATCCCATGGAGTGACCGGTGCAGTACATACGACCGGTGTCCGCAACGTACGGATAATTCTGGCCGATATTGTCCAGAAGATCTTTTGCGTATACGTAATCGGTGAGCTTCAGGCTCGGATCTTCGATGGTCCAGAGCGCGCGGTATGCGGTCGGGTTCTTCTCGCCTCCTCCGAGAGTGGACGGAACCGGGATCAGAGAAGACTCCGGGAATACCAGCATGATGCCCTCGCGGTCCGCAATGTTGTACCAGAGAGTGTTCTCGAAGAAGTTGCGCATGGAGGTGGAAGCACCGTGGTAAGCGACAACAACCGGAAGCTTCTGGCCTGCGTAGGCCTGCGGAATGTATACGAGATACTGGCGGTCAATGCCGTTGGAGTCTGTGAAACTACGGAATTCCACGCCGCCCTTGTTGTAATCAAACTTCCAGGAGATGGCGTTGGAAAGTACGCCGCCGCCGTAGCGGTAGTACTGATCCATAAATGCCCATGCCGCATCGGTGGTATCCGTGGAGACGTAGTTATATGCCTTTGTCTCGGACTTTACAGAGTTCGCGAGAACGGCTGCGCCTTCCGGAGCAAAGCGGGAAACGGCATTTTTGTCATTTGCGGCAGCGGTCCAGTATGCGGTTACCGCTCCGGTGTTGCCGTCCTCTGCGCCGTTCGCGAGGAAGACCGGAACCGGTACTTCTTTTCTGGTCACGCCGTACTTCTTGGTATCGGTATCGAAGGAAACGGCGCCGTTTTCCTTAAGGTAGGATGCGTCGATCTCACTTGCGTCAAAGAATGCAGCGCCGGCAACCGCGATCGGATTCTCCATGGCGTATTTCTGAATCAGCGATCCGATCTCGCCGTAGCCGACCAGGTAGATGGACGGACCCGGCTGGAGCCATTTCCCGGCACGGGCTGCACCGAGGGCTGCCTTAACATAGGCTTCTTCCTCCGCCGGGGTTCCCCAGGAGGAGCCGGCCGCCGGTTCCAGAACGAAGAGGCAGATGCCTTCCTGATCCGCTTTTGCCTTCCAGCCGCTGTTCACCATGAATTCACCGGCGTCCTGTCCGGCCGGAACGTTCATTGCCACGAACATTGCGCCCTGAGGAGTATTGTCCGGAACATAAAGTTTCGCGGTGCGTCCTTCGGAAATACTCATTTCGAGGAAGCCCTGCCAGAGCATCGGAACAACATTGTCCTTGCGGACGTATTTTGCCGCCTGCTTTTTCATGAGGCCGTCCAGTTCGCTGTAGACCAGTGTCGGAAGCTTGTCAAACCGTACCGCCGCGGAGGCAGTGGTGCTGCCGGCAATGATCATTCCCGCAGCGAACAGGCCGGTGAGGAATTTTTTGATGGATTTTCGCATACCGTTTTCCTTTCTTCTGATAAATGATTATTTTGTTAACTTCTCCGTGAAGAAGTTTGCAACCATATCCATGATTTCCGGCTGATAGAACTCAGCGCCGCCGTGCGTGCCGTCCTGTACGTAAACGAGCTGAGCCGGAACACCGGCTTTCTTCAGATTCTCATACAGGATCTGGGACTCGTATACGGAAACCAGATTGTCGTTTGTTCCGTGGAAGATCAGGAATGCGGGATCTTTCCGGTCGATATAGCTGATCGGGTTTGCCTTCGCAGCCTTTGCCGGATCGGAATTGATGGAGCCGCCCGGGTTTGTGCCGAAGGCGGTGCCATTTACCAGCATGGCTTCCGTGGTGGATGCGGAGTCGTGAGACGCTTCGACATCTTCGCCCTGACCCTTGCCGATGGTCTGCAGATCCGTCGGACCATAGAAATCAACGCAGGCCGCGATGTTGCTGGAGTAATTCAGATTGTCGCCTTCCTCGAATTCCTTGACGCCATTGGAGGTGGCAGTGAGCGTTGCCGCCCAGCCGCCGGAAGAATCACCCCAGATACCGATCTTGTTGACATTGAGGTTGAACTCCTTGGCATGCGCGCGGACGTAGCGGATCGCTGCCTTCACGTCGATCACCTGGGACGGGAAGGTTGCCTGCGGAACAACCCGGGTCTCGACTTCGATGACCGCAAAGCCCTTCTGAGCCAGATACAGCCGCTGCTGCATAAAGCCGTCCAGATTCATGGCAGTAAAACCGCTTCCTTTGACGAACATGACAACCGGTGCGGAAGCATTGTTTTCCAGTTTTGGAAGAAGCATATTCAGGACCAAAGACTGATGGGATGAAGCGGAGTTGATCTGCTTGTAAACGATGTTGCTGACATAGTCAACGCGTGGAACTGTCTTGTTGATGGAAATGGTGACCGCATCTGCGTTTGCCTGTGCAACTGCCTCACCTGCGGCATCCAGAGCGGCAGGAGCAGCGTATGCAACGATGGGCGCGGACGCCAGAGCGGCGCAGACGCCGAGAGCCATAAGATTCTTTAACACCTTGTTTTTCATGTACATCCTCCCTAAAAGATTTTATTTGCACATAGAGTATAACCTATAAAATGCACAAAAATACGTCATGAAAATGTGATTTGTTTTGATAAATTGATGAAGAAAAAAGATAAATGCCGTCAAACTCCCTTATCGAGCCGGAAGATAAGGGATATCGGAACAAGCGATAACCGGATTGCACCGCTTTCATTGACTGTGCATCTTGGATAGATATAATTAAATTGAATGATAAATATAAATAAAGACATATAAAACACGCGCAAATCTCTGTTGTATGAAAAATTGTATTTTGAAAATATCATCATAAAAACAAGGGGGAAAAGTGATGGCAAAAACAGTCAGCGATATTCAGGAATTTATCCGGCAGCAGGGCGTGAAGATGGTGGATTTCCGTATGGTAGACATTGACGGAAAGCTTCGGCATGTGACGATTCCGGCATCCAGATTCTGCGAGGACACGGTAAAATCGGGAATTGGATTTGACGCGTCGAACTATGGATACGCCATGCTGGAAAAGAGCGACATGGTGTTTATTCCGGATCTGGACACGGCGATGCTGGACCCGTTCTGTGAGACACCGACGCTCTCCATCGGCGGAAATGCGATGGTGATCGATGACCTGGAGAATAAGCCGCTGGATCAGTATCCGAGAAATCTGACGATCGCCGCGGAGAATTATATGAAGTCCACCGGCATTGCGGACGAGATGCTGGTTCTTCCGGAACTGGAATTCTATCTCTTTGATGAGGTGAACTGGAAGGTATCGGACGACGCCATCGCCGTCTCGATGGATACCGAGCACGCGCATTGGAACAGCGGAACCAACGGAACCGGAATGATCGTGCCGAAGCAGGGCAATTACCATATCACACAGCCGTATGATGACACTTATGACTGCCGTTCGGAAATGTGCCTGCATATGGAGGATGCCGGGATTGCGGTGAAATATCATCATCCGGAAGTCGGCGCGGCAGGGCAGTTCGAGGTGGAACCGAAGTTTGGGCCAATGCCGGCGATGGCCGATGCTGTCCTGAATATGAAATACATTATCCGCAACACTGCGTTCAAGTACGGGAAGACGGCGACCTTTATGCCGAAGCCGGTCTTCGGGGAAGCAGGAAGCGGCATGCACATCCATATGATCCTCCGGAAGAACGGACACACCATCTTCTCCGATGATCAGGGTGACGCGCATCTGAGTCAGGAAGCCCATTATTTTATGGGCGGACTTCTGGAACATATCGGATCGCTGTGCGCGATCACGAACCCGAGTACGAACTCGTTTAAGCGTCTGGTGCCGGGATATGAGGCGCCGGTTACCGTCGGATATGCGACCGGAAACCGCAGCGCGGTCATCCGGATTCCGGCGTATGCGAAGAGCCCGGAGGTGCGCCGTTTTGAGATTCGCAATCCGGATGCGACCTGCAACCCGTATTACGCGATGGCAGCATTGCTGATGGCGGGACTGGACGGAATCCGGCGGAAGATCGATCCGAGAGACCGCGGATGGGGACCGTTCAGCGTGAACCTGTTCAATCTCCCCGCGGAGGAACAGGCAAAACTCGAGCATCTTCCGACCAGTCTGGAGCAGGCACTCGACTGTCTGGAAAAAGATCACGAGTATTTGTTGGAAGGCGGCGTATTCCCGGAGCATTTGATCCGGAATTTCATCGCGAGAAAGCGTGAGGAGTGCCGCGAGATCTCGACAGTACCGAACCCGATCGAGTTTGAAAAGTATTATAATGCCTGACAGATAGCATAAAAAGCGACAGGTCATGGTTAGAAGCCGTGACCTGTCGCTGTTCTTTTCAAAATGGAATAATTTGATCAAACGAAAAATGGCTTCTTTGAGCCATTTTTTGTTTGAGGGGCTAACTCGCCAAAGCCCACGCACCGGTGAGGACCTGGCGACTGCTGCGAAACGCTCGAAACTTGCGAAGTGTGTTTCGGCTCGTTTTGCTCAGTCTTTTTTTGCGGTCTGCGCGATCCTGGTATCCTGAACGGTCGAGAAGAACTGCTGCATCAGCTCGATCAGATAGGAGGAGTATTTTGTCAGATATCGCTGGCGGTTCCGGATCAGATTCAGATCCTGGTACATTCGCTTGCCGTTCAGAAGGAGCGGGAAAATGTTCAGGTTGTCCGGAATCTCATGATGGCGCGACAAAAGCGCCATGCGGGTGGAGTAAAATGCGGCCGGCCCGCGGAACGCAATGCTCAGATAGAGCTGCATATAGGAACAGGTGAGATACGGCTTCGGTGTAAAGCCGGCTTCATCAAAGCAGTGCTGGACCTGTTTTCCGAGTCTGTTGTTGAAGAGCATGAACGGGAGCCGGGAAAAATCGGCGATGTCCGTACCGTGGATGGATTTTTCCTCCAATGCGGCCGCATCGGCTTCGCCGTAATATGACACGAGAAGGTCGTGCGGAATGCAGAGGAAAATCTGATCTTTCATCAGCTCGGTCTGGATCAGGTTCGGATCGTCGCTGGTGGATGCGATGACGGCCATGTCAAGGTCACCGCCGGTTACCATCGGCTCCAGATTTTTCGTGATATCGTCATCGATCCGCAGTTCGACATGCGGGTAGCGTTCGGTAAAGAACGGAAGGATCGCCGGGAGACAGGCATTCAGACGGAGCGTGCTTCCGCCGAGGTGGATCATGCCGGTGTCATCCTGCTTGACTTCCGCGAGGATGTCGGTCAGATTGGCCTGTTCGGCCAGAACGGTGTCGGCGAAGCGGAGTACCTGTTCACCGGCATAGGTCAGAGAAAGGGTCGGTTTCCGGTGAAACAGTTTTACGCCGAGACTTTCCTCCATACGGATGATGTGATTGCTCAGCGTCTGCTGTGAGATAAAGAGCCGGTTTGCGGTCCGGGTCATGTGCAGATCTTTGGTCAGTTCGCGAAAGTAATACAGACTTGTTATATCCATGGCATACCTCCAGATGCGGAGTCTCAATTTCAATTAAACCACAGTATAGCATAAGATGAGCCATTGTAAACACGAACTACAAAGAAAAGTTGTCAAAATGGCAAAAAATGTATGTTTGATTTGTGAAACGGGAGCGATTATGATATGTCCATCGAAAGACAGTGTCCGAAGAAAATGCCGCAGAGGTCATTCTTTTCTGAGCCGGGCGCTTCTTCGATAAAGCAATGTTTGTTTCACCCCATTCTGTAATAGTTGTACTACCATACCATACCATACGAAAAAGCCGGCGCTGGGGTGCGCCGGCTTTTTCGTATGGTATCAGGAACATTCCCTCCGGAGTGAGGGAATGGGGAAGCCGAAGTCCGCTTGAGGACTTATGCCTTTTTTCCGATTCCGAGAAGGAAGCGGATCATCTCGGAAGAACAGCGGAACTTTTTGATGATGACGCCGTTTGTTTTGGAGTTCATGAGATAGATGTCTTCATCGTTTTCCAGAACGGAGGTGATCTCACTGTACGGAATCGTCACCGTTGTGCCGAGTTCGGTCCAGCTTTCGTCCAGGTGATCCGCGTAGAAGATGAGTGACTGTGTGGTCTCATACAGAACTCTGGTCCGGTCGTAGGCGGCATTCAGAAGCTTCGGCCACAGATTGTGAAAAAAATACAGATAGATGAATCCGACGATCAGACAGATAAAAGCGGGAATCATCCGCTGACTCAGGAAGTTCAGAATCGAGACGGCATAGAGCAGAATGCCGATTCCGGTGGAAAACAGATTGATAAGGATTTTTTTTGAACCGGATACGGTGTTGCTGTAGCGGAGATAATCCTCCCGGTTTAAGACTTCGGTAATGCTGTAAAGTGGCTCCATGAGAAAATCCTCCTGAATGAATGGAATCGTTTTTCGGGTCGGGGCGTAATCAGCCGTGTTCTACCAAGCATATCGTAAACATTGCGGAAATACAATGAGAAAGCGAATGCGGTTTCGGCACAGAACCGTAAGCGCGATACGGCATCCAAAAATGCTGGCCTGAAATTGTGCAGATTATACATGAATAGCAATAAAAAAAACGCGGTGGAGTAGCGGAAAAGGTCTTTTTTATAAGTGATATTTATGCAAGATATATGGAATCAATCGTACCGGGGTTCGCTACAAGAAAATATTGTAACATGGAAAAAATTTGGTTGTTTGCTTTGTGAGATTGTATGAATTATCATACAGGCATACATGGGGAAGCACCTTTAAGGTGCAATATTTTACAAAAAACGGAACGAAACAGAACTGTTTTTGTTCCAAAAAACGAAGGGAGTACTTTTTATGAAGAAAACATTGGCAGCTTTACTCACAGCAGCAATGACCGCAGCAACTCTTGCAGGCTGCGCAAACGCGAACTCTGCGGGCTCTGCTCCGGCTACCACTGCTGCGGCAGCTGAGACCAAGGCAGCAGAAGCGTCCAAGGCTGCAGATGCGGGCGCAGGCGCAACAACCGATTGGCCGAAGAAGGCGGTAACCGTAACGCTTCCGTACAGCGCGGGCGGTGATACCGATACTTACTGCCGTGCTCTGTTCCAGGCAGTCGGCGAGAAGCTCGGACAGAACTTCGTCATCACGAACCTTACCGGCGGTTCCGGTCTGGTAGCGGCAAAGGACGTTATGAGCAAGGCCCCGGACGGCTACAACATTTTCTTCACACATACCGGTGCAGCGCTGGTTCAGGAAGCAATGGGAACTGCAGATTTCTCCTACACCGATAACTTTACAAACGTATGTACCGTTGCGGAAGATGCAACCTACACTCTGGTAGCGCTTTCTCCGAACGGCTCTTACAAGCAGTACAGCCGCGGATGGAACAATCTGGAGGATATGCTTGCCGATGCAAAGGCAAATCCGGGCGTCGTTCGCTACTCTACTGTATTCGGTTCCACAACGCAGTATGTCGGAACCTCTCTCGAGAAAGCTGCCGGAGTTCAGTTTGACAACATCGATGTCGGCACGGCAGCAGGCGACCGACTTGCGGCATTCCTCGGAGGACAGGTTGACCTGATCGCTGTCAACTACATGAATGTCGAAGACTACATAGAAAAGGGTGATGTCATCGCTCTCGGCGTATTTTCCGACAAGCCGATGGACGGTGTAGACGTGAAGACTCTGAAAGAGCAGGGTTATGACTGCAAGTCCACAAAGAAGTATGAGGTTAAGTTCCCGGCAGGCGCTGATCAGGCGATTGTAGATAAGCTGTCCGCTGCTTGTAAGGAAGTTGCCGAGTCGGAGGAATTCAAGAAAACGCTTGCTACTTATCACGCAGCTCCGCTCTACAGAGATGCAGAGACCACAGGCAAGGAAGACAAGGCAGAGGTTGAAGAGCTGAAGGCAGCGATGGCTCAGTAATTCATATCCGGTCTGACGAAAACCTATTTTGAGTAACTGTAGATCCTCCGGGACTGAAGTTCAGTTCCGGGGGATTTTAAAAAGAGTGAGATAGAAAGACTTTTTTTAGCGACCTGACATGAAAGACACAGCACAGAAGTGATGTCAGTTTGTGCAGGCTATAAGAAAGGAGAAAACAATGACGAATAAGCAGAGAGACCTGCTTACATCCGTGATCTTTCTTGCATTCGGCGCGTTTATGATGAGCTGTGCCGTGGGAATCAGAAAGACGATCGCGTCGGATGTTGGTTCCGGCTATGTGCCGATGTTTATTGCCGGATGTATGATCGTTGTTTCCGTCGCGAAACTGATCATCACACTGACCAGAAAAGTACCTACAGACAATATCAAACCGAAGAGCGACGATGATCTGATCGGCGGTATCGGCACCATTGTCCTGATGCTGCTGTATATGGCAATGTTCCAGCCGGTAGGCTTCGTTCTGTCCTCCGCCGTCTATCTGTTCGCGCAGATTCTCTGGCTCAGCGACAATACCAATCGTAAACCGGTTCTGTTCGCGGTTATCGCCGTTGCGGTTCCGCTGGCAGTTGATCTTCTGTTTGCGTATGTGATCCAGATGCCGCTTCCGCAGGGCGTCTTCGGATTCTGAGAAGGAGGGATATAACGAATGGTAGCACAGGCATTGGTCAATGTATTTAATCCCTACTGTCTCTTCCTGATCTGGTTCGGAACCATGATCGGAATCATCTTCGGATCGATTCCAGGTCTGTCCGCAACCATGGCAGTAGTTCTCTTCCTTCCGCTCACGTTCGGAATGGAGGCAACGAACGGTATCGCACTTCTGGTAGGTCTTTATATGGGAGGAATCTCCGGCGGTCTGATCTCCGCGATCCTTCTGAAGATTCCGGGAACACCGTCTTCCATCTCCACGGTATTTGACGGCGGCCCGATGGCGGAGCGCGGTGATGCCGGACGGGCTCTCGGTGTCGGAATTCTGTATTCTTTCATCGGATCGATCATCGGTATCGTGGCGCTGGCATTTATTTCCCCGTTCCTTGCGAAGGTCTGCCTGCTTTTCTCGGCAGCGGACTATTTCTCGGTAGCGGTATTTTCTCTGACCATCATCGCGTCTCTTTCCGGTAAGGATATGCTGAACGGACTGATCGCGGGACTGGTGGGTATCTCGCTGAAGATGGTCGGCATGGCGCCGATCGACGCGCAGACAAGATTCACATTCGGCAACTATCAGCTTCTTTCCGGTTTTGATATCACGGTTCTTCTGATCGGTGTATTTGCGGTAACCGATATCATTCTGACCGGTTTTGACCGCAAGCATCTGAGTGAAAGATTCCAGAAGAAGGGATACAGCCTGAAGGGATATGGCGTATCCATGAAGGAATTCATAGAGCAGATCCCGAATGCGGTGATCTCTTCCATCATCGGTATCGCAATCGGTATCCTTCCGGGTATCGGCGGATCGACCGCAGGTCTTCTCTCTTATACTCTGATCCGGAACACATCCAAGTATCCGGAGAAGTTCGGAACCGGTATCATCGATGGTGTCATCGCTTCTGAGGCGGCAAACAATGCCGTTATCGGCGGTTCCCTTGTTCCGCTTCTGTGCATGGGTATCCCGGGCAACACCGTAGCGGCGGTATTCCTCGGCGGTCTGCAGGTTCATGCGATCAGCCCGGGTCCGCTGATCTTTGACAAATCCGGACAGTACGTTTACGGCATCTATTTTGCCCTGATCGTGTCCTCCGTGTTCATGCTGATCTTCGAAAGACTCGGTCTTCCGATCTTTGTAAAACTCCTTGATATTCCGAAGCACATCCTTCTTCCGATCATCATGGTAATGTGCTGCGTCGGCGGATACAGCGCGGGAAGCCGTGTATTTGATGTACAGTGTATCCTGTTCTTCGGACTTCTCGGACTGCTCTTCAAGAAACTGAAGGTTCCGTCCACTCCGCTGATCATCGGATTCATCCTCGGATCCATGCTGGAGGAGAATCTTCGTCAGGCACTCCAGGCGAGCCACGGAAGCTGGATGATCTTCCTGCAGAGACCGATCTCTGCGGCGTTCCTGATCGTCGGTCTGGTTTCCGTTACCTGGACGGTTCGCAAGAATCTTCAGGAGAAGAAGGCAGCCGCTGCGAAGGGCGAGGAAGTCGATACTTCCGAAGAGGAAGGCTGACGAAACAAATCTGCGGAAATTGGCGTCCCGCGGAACGGCGAATCATCTGATACGTAATCATCATATGAAGCATAATTGAGATCATGGGCAGTTTGCAGCATGATATGCTTTCGGGCCCGGTTTTTCCGGGCCCGTTGTTGCGTCCATGCGGCATTGTTGCTGCATGGATTTGTCACCTTCTTAATTATAGAAAGGACATTTTATGTTAGTAATCAAAAACGGACACGTCATTGACCCGGCGAACAACATCGACGGGGTTATGGATGTCATGGTGGAGGGAAGCCGAATCAAGGCAGTCGGACCGGATCTTCCGGAAGACACCATCAATACGATCGATGCGGCAGGATGCTATGTCACACCGGGACTGGTTGATCATCACGCCCACGTGTGGCCTCTGGCCAATATCGGCCTTCCGGCGGCAAGCGCCTGCTTCGGCGCCGGCGTGACCACGGTGGTGGATGCAGGAAGCTCGGGGCCGGCAAATTATCACATGTACCGTCCGTTTATTCAGATGGATAAAGTCCGGATCAGGGCCTATGTCAATGTCTGCACCACCGGTCTTCAGTCCCTGCCTACACCGGAGGATGTGGCGCCGGATCATATCGATGAGGGAAAACTCCGCGCCTGCTTCGAACAATACGGCGATGAGCTTCTGGGTCTGAAGCTTCGCACCAGCAGGTTCATTGTGAAAGATATGGGATATGAGCCGCTGAAGAAAACCGTTCAGGTGGCGGAACATCTCGGCGTGTCGGTGATGGTTCACTGTACGGATCCGCCGGCAGAACTCTCGGAGCTGCTGGAAATTCTCCGCCCGGGTGATGTCATCACCCATATGTATATGAACAAAGGCTCCAGTCTCGTTCAGGACGGAAAGGTCATTGAAGCGGCCTACCGGGCGCGGGAACGCGGCGTCATCTTTGAGACGGCGGACGCGCGGGAACATTTCGGTCTCCCGGTGGCTCGGACGGCAATCGAGGAAGGCTTCCTTCCGGATATGATCGCTTCGGATCTGACGCATCTGAGCATGCATCTGAGACCGACTTCCTTCAATATGGCGATGCAGATCTCCAAGTATGCGGCTCTCGGCATTCCGTTCTATGAGATTATCCGCCGCTGCACCATCAATCCGGCAAGACATATGGGGATGGAAGATCAGATCGGATCGCTGACCGTCGGCCATCCTGCGGACATCGCAGTATATCGTCCGGTGGAGAAGGAAAATGTCTTCGGCGACCGCTCTTTCGGCCATCCGGATCAGAATATCCTGACCGGACATCTGGTGTATCAGCCGGTGCTGACCGTAAAAGACGGAGAGATGGTACACCGCGATGTGACATTCTGATGGGATCTCTTAACAAATATTGTTTGTTAAAAACTCAATTTTACACTGTTTGAATTTGAGAAGACGGAAGAGTAACATATCGGATATAAGAAAACAAGCACAGAATACCGGATGCGTCTTGCACGAATCCGAATTATCTAAAAGGAGAACAATTATGTCAGTAGGAAAGAGAATCTATCTGAAGAGAAATATGCCGGATCCGAAGCTCATCGAGGAATTCAAGAAGATCCCGGCTTCCAATACCGCAGACGTTATGGGACGCAGCTGCGCAATGAATCCGAGAATTCATCTGGTATCCAGCCCGAAGGCTCAGATGATGTGCGGACCGGCTTACACCGTAAAATGCCGTGCCGGTGATAACTTGGCTCTTCACGCAGCACTGAACTTCTGCCAGGAAGGCGATGTTCTGGTTGTATCCAACGAAGAGGACAACACCCGTGCACTGATGGGTGAGGTTATGATGGCTTATCTGTATCTTCAGAAGAAGATCGCCGGTATCATCCTGGACGGCCCGATCCGTGACATCGATGAGATTGGCAAGTGGGACTTCCCGGTATACGCTACCGGCACAACTCCGGGCGGCCCGTACAAAGAGGGTCCGGGCGAAATCAACGTTCCGATCTCCTGCGGCGGTATCAGCGTAAACCCGGGCGATATCATTCTGGCAGATCCGGATGGTATCATCTGCATCCCGAGAAATGACGCAGCGGAAGTTCTCCCGAAGGCTCAGGCATTCATGGAGGCTGACGGCGGCAAGCTGGAAAAGACCAAGGCAGGCACCATCAACCGTGACTGGGTCAACAAGACTCTGGCTGACAAGGAATTCGAGATTATCGACGGCGTATACGAGAACTGATCGGAGCGGATTCCACGGGATTTCCCGAACGGCAACATTTTCAAAAAATACGGATCTTCAGAAGACGGCGTAAAGGAATGCCGCCTTCCGGGGATAACGGAATACAGTGAACATGACAAACACACATTGAGAGAGGTTAAATTATGGGTTGGAAAATTCTTTTACCGCAGGAAATCATGGAAGAGGGCGAGCAGCTTCTGAGAGATGCCGGTCATACACTGATCAAGGGCCGCGGCTTCGAGTCTGAGGATGTTAAGGCAGATTTCGAGGAGTATCAGCCGGATGCGATTATCGTTCGTATCACAAAGATGACAAGAGAAGTGCTGAAGGCAAACCCGAACCTGAAGTGCCTTGTTCGTCACGGTGCAGGCTACGATACCGTAGACCTTGACACTTGCCGTGAGATGGGCGTTCAGACTCTGTATGCACCGGTTGCAAACAGCACATCCGTAGCAGAGACAGCACTTCTTCTTATGTTCGAGATGAGCCGCAACGTTACGGTTCTTCACAAGACATGGGTAGACGATTTCTACAAGGCAAAACTGAAGGTCAGAAAGAACACTCTGAACGGAAAGACCCTTGGTCTGATCGGCTGCGGAAACATCGGAAGCCGTGTTGCCAAGAGAGCGCTTGCGCTTGAGATGAACGTTCTGGCTTACGATCCGTACAAGCCGGCGAAGGATTTCCCGGATGGCGTTGAGGTTGTTCGTGATATTGACCGCATCTTCAACGAGTCTGATTACGTATCCCTGCATGCTCCGTCCACATCTGTCACAAAGGGCATGATCACCATGGATCGCCTGAAGCAGATGAAGGATACCGCATTCCTGATCAATACAGCACGCGGTGCTCTGGTTGACGAGGATGCTCTGTACGAGGCATGCCGCGACGGCATCATCGCAGGTGCAGGTATCGACGCTCTGAAGCAGGAGCCGGTAGATCCGAAGAACCCGCTTCTTACACTGGACAATGTTATCATGTATCCGCACATCGGCGGCAACACCGTAGAGGCAGCTCACAGAGCTTCCTACTTTGCTGCAATGGGTGTAAATGAGTGCTACGAGGGCAAGAACCCGACATGGCCGATCCCGCAGATCGATTATGAGACAGCACCGACTTATGATGACGTAAAGAAGCCGAACACAAAGCCGGCAGGCATGTTCGATTTCTGATGACATCGTAAGGCTTCGCGTGATGCGCACGCCGTTTATATCCGAATATGGTTGAACCCTCCTTTAGAGACCATATGATTTGAATAATGTGTACCCCGGCTTTGGCATTCGCAAAAGCCGGGGTACCGGAATCCTGTGCTTCCGATCTCATGCTGCGAGACGGAAGCGCGGGATTTTTTTATTTCACAGGAACGAGCTCTGCATTTCCAGTGAAATAAAGAACGTTCCGTGAGGATGCTCACGCCGCTGTAAGGATAGAACATAACAACCAAAATTTCTTGTGGGATCTTCAATTTATCCGTGTTTGATTTGTCGCTGAGCGGTGAAATATAATCACCATAACAACTAAGAAACGGGGACATCCGGGGAATCAGGGAATAGAAAAATGACAATCCGGATCCGTTCAGGGGTAAATCATGTTCCGCGATGGGGGTTATTCGTGGAACACATTCAATGGAGGTAAACGTATGAGTCCCATTACAATCACTCTGATTGTACTTGCAGCGATGATCGCGCTCTTTATCGCAGAGCCGTTTCCGATCGCTGTCACCGCAATCGGTGCATCCATCGTGCTTGCCTACACCGGCATCATCGAGACGAAAGACATCTTCAGCGGCTATAACAGTACCACGATCGTACTTCTGGCCGGTATGATGGTCATCGGTTCCTCTCTTTTCCACACCGGCATCACGGATATGATCGGTGAGAAGATGGTTAAGTTGACTGGAAAGAATGAGAGAAATATTATACTTGTAACCCTTATCGTTTCCTGTGTGCTGAGCTCCATCTGCTCCAACATCGGTGTCATGACTGCGATGGCTCCGCTCGTAACCGCGATGTGTATCTCCGCCGGGTTCGGACCGTCCAAGTCCCTCCTCGCGCTTCTCTTCGGTGCACAGTTCGGCGGATTCGTCACACTGGTCGGCGTAGGATCCAATGCATCCGCAGCCAACGCCATGGCGGATCTCGGACTCACTCCGTTCGGATTCTTCAGCATCACTCCGTTCGGTCTCGGCGTGTGCGTTCTCGGAACCCTGTACTTCACCTTCATCGGATCTAAGCTGATTCCGGATACCGGTTATGTTCCGGAGTTCGCAAAGACCGAGAAGAAGGAACTCAACAAGACAAAGGCAACCATTGCAGCGGTAACCATGGCAGCGGTTCTCGTTGTCATCGCAGCAAACTTCAAGGCAGTTCCGATGCACATCGCAGCCGTTATCGGCGCGCTGGTTATCGTTGGAACAAAGTGCATGACTCTTCAGGATGCCATCAAGGCAATTGACTGGAACTGTATGATTCTGGTTGGATCGCTGACTGCCATCTCCACCGGCGTAAAGAACTCCGGTACCGGTGATGCGGTCGCTCAGATCATTCTGAATCTCCTCGGCGAGCACCCGAGCACATTCATGATCACAACCCTGATCTTCTTTGCTTCCGCATTCCTGACTCAGGTTATGTCCAACATTCCGACCATTCTTCTGTTCATGCCGATCGGGGTATCGGTTGCACAGCAGATCGGTGTTAGCCCGTATCCGATTGCCATGATCATCACCCTTGCCGGTGCTGCTTCCTATGCAACTCCGTTTGCGGCTCCGCAGAACATGATGACCGTTGGATGGACGCAGTATAAGTTCATTGATTTCATGAAGATCGGTCTTCCGATGCTTCTCATCACCTATCTGGTTGTACTGCTGGTAACACCGATTTACATGCCGTACTAAGGAAAAGCGATGGTATCCTTGGTTTCCGGTGTCATAGGAAACGGATGTTTCGCATCGATAATCCGGCAGGGGAAACGCTGACAAAGTGTTTTCCTGAGATTTGGAGATTGATCGGTATTTATGGCCCGCCGGGCAGTAGATACGATTAAGATATGTTTCTACATAGCGAAGGAGGGCGGCTGCGCATCGGAGGATGCGGCTGCCCTCTGTTCGTCTGATGAAGGCAGGAGGAAAATGATGAAGGACCTGATAAGAGGCGCGATTGACCTGCATATTCACACTTCACCGGATGTTGTGAAGAGAAAATGTGATGATCTGGAGCTGGCAGAGCGGCTTCTTGCCGCGGGTATGGGCGGCTGCCTGATCAAGAATCACTATCTGGACACAGCGGCAAGAGCAAAAATGGTACAGAAACTCTATCCGCAGCTCCGCATGGAAGGCGGAATCGCTCTGAACCGGTCGGTGGGAGGACTGAACCCGTATGCGATCGAGAGAAGCGCGCAGGCTGGCGGACATTTTATGTGGTTCCCGACTCTCGAAGCGAGAGCGTATTTTGCGATCACGCATAAAGAGTCCACTCCGGAAGAACAGGAAACGTATATTCCGGTCTGCGGCGCGGACGGCGAGCTATTGCCGGAGGCGGAGGCTGTTCTGGACGCCTGTGAGGCGTATAAGATGATCGTCGGCACCGGCCACATTTCCGCAAAAGAGGGAATGAAGGTGGTCGAGGGAGCGATCCGCAGAGGACTACAGCCGGTTCTGACACATTGTGACAATCCGAACGACTGCTACACGATCGAAGAGCAGAAGAAGGCGGCCGGGATGGGGGCGGTGATCGAGCACAGCTATTTCACCGTATACCATAATCGCGTGACGATCGAAGAGATCGCGGAGCAGATTCGGGCGGTGGGCTGTGAACATGTTATTCTGGACACCGATGCTGGGCAGCTGAATTCCCCGTACTCCGACGAGGGACTTGCCGAGTTTGCGGAGAAGCTGATCGGCGTCGGTTTCACCGGAGACGAGATCCGCAGAATGATCTGCGACAATCCGCGAAAGCTTCTGGACGGAGAAAAGCTGAGCTGAGACAACCCGAAAAAACTTCTGGACGGAGAAAAGCTGAGCTGAGACAACCCGAAAAAACTTCTGGACGGAGAAAAGCTGAGCTGAGACAACCCGAAAAAACATCTGAATGGAGAAAAGCTGAGTTGCGAAATCCCGGGGAAACTTCCGGATGAAGAATGGCGGAGCCGGAATTAAGCGGAAGAGCAGAATTTTCAGGATAAGATCATAAAAATATCGCGAAGAGATTGAAACCGATCCGGATGGATGGGAAACGATCTCTCCGCGATTTTTTTTATTTCACAGGAACGTGCTCCGCATTTCCTGTGAAATAAAGAACGCTCCGCGAGGATGAACACGCTGCTTGGCGGGGTATCACCTTGCGGACTTTGTTCAAAACTCACAGGTTATTTGACTCAATCAGGCGGGCAATAAAGGTCATATGTTCATACATGCACTTTATTGCAGAATCGGAATCATGGTTTTTGATGCTGTCGATGATGCGCTGATGCTGCGTATGAAGAATTCTGGTGTCTCTGGCGGATTGAAGAATGATGCTTCGGATGTCATCGACGATCTCATCCAGCAGAGCGCCCAGAGATGCAAGGCTGTCCCGGATGAGACAGTTTCCGGAGATCTCTGCGATTTTTGAGTGGAAATTGCTGTCATATACCGAGCCTTCATAGGTGTTGTCGGCGTCATTCATTTTATGAGCCAGCTCTTCCAGTTCCCGAATATCCTCATCCGTAGCGTGGATTGCGGCAAGCTTAGCGGCCTGGATCTCAAGACACTGTCTGAATTCATGAATGTCGGAGAGAGAGCCCTGATTGAGCCGGTAGGAGATGGTCATCGGCTGAAACATGGTCAGGCGATAACTTTTGTTGATATAAGTTCCGCCGCCCTGTCGGGCGTTTACGAGTCCGATCATATCTAGGGCCCGGATCGCTTCGCGTACGGCAGAACGGGATACATTCATTTCTTCCGCCCATTTTCGTTCCGGCGGAAGGCGGTCGCCCGGTTTTAAGGCACCGGTTTTCAGGGAATCGAGAATGGAGTCCATCAGAGTCTGGTAGACCCGTTCGCTGCTGTTTTCTAAAATCAGTTCTTTTTTGATCTCATCAGACATATCATAACCTCTTAAAAATAATCACAGAGTTTTGAAATACACATGATCCATATCGTTCAAACTCCACGACCATAGTATAGCACAGCAGACCTGTTTGATTGGATACGAGATGGAAATAAACATTCTGTACAAAAAGAGCATCTCAAATTTGGTACTTATATCCGTACAAAAACATATTGACTATTGGTCAGACCAATTCTAAAATTGGTTGAAGAAATGCACAAAAGGAGGCCGAAATGGAGAAAACTTCTTACAACAAAGTAACAAATGATATTGTGGAGCTTTTAAAAAAAGCCTGCAATGGCCATGTCCTTACCGGTGACCAGATCAATGACGATTTCTGCCATGATGAGATGAGAATCTATGGAACCGCTGTGCCGGAGGTGGTTGTGGAAGCGGAGACAACCGAAGAGGTTTCGGAGGTTATGAAGATCTGCAACGCAAACCGGATTCCGGTAACACCTTCGGGTGCCCGCACGGATCTCGCCGGCGGACCGGTTGCCAAATATGGCGGCGTGATTCTTTCAACCATGAAAATGAACAAAATACTCAGTTACGACATTGATAATCTGGTTGTGACGATTCAGCCGGGAGTGCTGCTGAATGATCTGGCTCAGGATGCCTTGAGCAAAGGGCTTATGTACCCGCCGGATCCGGGTGAAAAATTTGCAACGGTCGGCGGAAACGTATCGACGAATGCGGGCGGAATGAGAGCCGTAAAGTACGGAACGACAAGAGATTATGTAAGAGCCATGACGGTCGTGCTTCCTACCGGAGAAATCGTGCATGAAGGCGCCGCGGTTTCAAAGTGCAGTTCCGGTTATGGGATCAAAGATATCATGATCGGTTCGGAGGGAACACTTGGAATCATTACAGAGCTTACGCTCAAACTGATCGTTGCACCGAAAGAAACCATGTCAATGATCGTACCGTTTCCGACACTTGAGGATGCCATCGGTTCGGTTCCGAAACTCTTTGCGGCACATCTTAATCCTCAGGCACTTGAGTTTATGGAAAAGGATGTCGTGATCGATACCGAAAAACTTTTGAACAAAGAGGTATATCCGAAAACTCTGGATGGCGTTGATATCAATGCGTATGTGCTGGTTACGTTTGACGGAAACGATCAGGATGAGCTTATGGATATTATCGAAGCCGCGTCGGAAGTTGTTCTCGAGGCCGGAGCGGTGGATGTTCTTGTGGCAGATACCCCGCAGCAGCTTAGAGATGCCTGGGCTGTGAGAAGTTCTCTCCTTGAATCCATTGAAGGCAATACAAAACTTCTCGATGAATGCGACGTTGTTGTTCCGATTACGAAGATTCCGGAATTCCTGACGTATGTGAAATCACTGCAGAAAGATCATTCCTACACAATAAAAGATTTCGGACATGCAGGAGACGGAAACCTTCACATTTATCTGTGCAGCAATGACGATGACAAAGAGAACTTTATGAAAGAGTCCGAAGACTTCATGAAGAAAGCATACGCCAAGGCGGTAGAACTGGGCGGACTGATTTCCGGCGAACATGGAATCGGTTCGGGAAAGATGGATTATCTGAAGGAGTTTGCGGGACCGGTTAATATGCGTCTGATGAGAGGCATCAAGAAGGTATTTGATCCGAACATGATTCTCAATCCGGGCAAGGTCTGTTTCGATCCGGAAGAGTGCTATGAGGATTGACGGATGCTGACGGTAAATGAGCGATTGCGGTAAAGAAAGGATTGTATTATGGCATACATTATTTCAGATGAAGCACAGGATTTGCTGAATGACCTTAAAAAGTTCTGCGATCAGGAAGTCGTTGAGCAGGCGAAAGAATTTGATCGAAGCGGAGAATTTCCGAAGGAGATTTACGACAAAGCGATCGAGCAGGGGTATACCACGCTGGAGGTTCCGGAAGAATATGGCGGACCGGGACTCAGCCGCGTGGATGTTGCCGCTCTGATGGAGCAGATGGCATGGGCGGATTCCGGATTCGCCACGACAATTTCCGCCAGCGGACTCGGCACAAAACCGGTGCTCATTGCGGGAAATGATGCGCAGAAGCGACATGTCTGTGATCTTCTTCTGGACGGCGGATTCGGTGCTTTTGCGCTGACTGAGCCGGGCGCAGGTTCGGATCCGGGATCCGGAACGACGACCGCAGTGAAAGACGGGGACAGCTACATTCTGAATGGCCGCAAATGCTTTATTACAAACGGCGGTGTGGCAAGCTTTTACTGCGTAACCGCATTGACGGATAAGGCTGCAGGCGCGAAAGGAATGTCGATTTTCCTGATTGACCGGGATACTCCGGGACTTTCCGTTGGACATGAGGAGGATAAAATGGGTATCCGCCTCTCGAACACAACAGATGTCGTTCTGGAAGATGTAAGAGTCCCGGCGGAGAATCTGCTGGGCAAAGAAGGAGACGGATTCAAGATTGCCATGAAGACACTGGATCAGGCCCGCGCGTGGATGGGGGTCATTTCCACCGGACTGGCCCAGAGAGCGATGGATGAGGCGATTGCTTATACAAAAGAGCGCAAACAGTTTGGCAAGCCGGTGCTGAAATTCCAGGCGATGCAGTTCAAGATTGCGGATATGGCGATCAAGATCGAGGCCAGCAGACAGATGAATGCGTATGCATTAAATCTTATGGATATGGGCCGGCCGTACTCGCGCGAGGCTGCGATTGCGAAATGTTTTGCCTCGGATGCGGCGATGTGGTGTACGACGGAGGCAGTGCAGATGTTTGGCGGATATGGCTACAGCCGCGAGTATCCGGTAGAAAAACTGATGCGTGATGCAAAGATCTTCCAGATTTTCGAGGGAACAAACGAAGTACAGAGAATCGTAACCGCGAACAACACAATCGGAAGATTCTAAGAACGGACAGAGATTGGAGAACAGCATGAATATATTAGTTTGCATTAAGCAGGTGCCGGATGATTCGGTTGAGGTTTCCGTTGGAGCAGACGGAAGACCGGCAGTCGACGGAATAACTCCGGTGGTCAATGCATTTGACACCTATTCACTTGAAATGGCGGCGCGTCTGAAGGAATCGCTCAATGACGGTTCGGAGATCACCGCATTATGCGTCGGGCCGGAAAGCGCGAAAAATTCCCTGAAGAATTGTCTTGCCGTCGGGGCAGATTATGCATACCTGGTAAAGTACGACGAAGTAAATGACATGGATGCGATGGGAATCGCGGAGATCCTGAAGGGGGCTCTTGAAAAGCTTTCTGCCGGGAAGGGAGCATTTGATCTGATCTTTACGGGCAAAGAGGCAACCGATGTACCGTTGGGACAGACCGGAATCTGTCTGGCAGATAAGCTTGGGGAAGCTGTGATCACCAATATTATTGATATAAAGGCGGAAGGGGGAACCGTTGAGGCAAAGCACGAAACCGAAGAGGGATATCGTGTGATTGAGGCGGCTATGCCGGCAGTTGTCACGGTGTCGAAGCCGGAATACGATCCGAGATATCCAACCATCAAGAATAAGATGGCAGCGCGCCGTAAGCCGATTGACGAGCTGGATGTCAGCGAACTTGCGGATGCCGGATCGTTTGCGGCGAGAATGAAACGAGTTGCGGAATATGAGCCGCCGAAGAGGGAGGCCGGAATCCGGATTAAAGAAGAGTCGGATGAGGAATCGGCGATGAAGGCGATTCAGATGATGACAGATGCAAAGGTAATTTGACGGAGGGCATCATGAGAAAAGAAGATACAACAAATAATATTCTGGTGTATGTGGAAAACACAGATGGTGCTCCGGTCAAGGCCGGTCTTGAGGCGCTGACACCGGCGCGGAAACTGGCGGAGAAAACGGGCGGACAGGTCATTGCCGCAGTGATTGGAAAGAATATTTCAGAAGCTGCTCAAAATGTCGCGGCTTCCGGTGCCGACCGGGTGCTTGCAATCGACTCCGACGAGGCGGCAGTGTATGATCTGGATGGCTATGCCGATATTCTGAAGCAGATCATCGAAGAGGAAAAACCGGATACGGTATTGCTGGGCGGAACCGGTGACGGCAAAGATCTGGCGGCGAAACTGATGGCGCAGTTAGACACTGCCGCGGTAACCGATGTGTCCGGGATCAGGACAGACGGAGACAAGGAAGTATTTGTCACGTCAGAGTACAGCGGTGCCGTCTGCTGCGATGTCGTTGTGGATGAAGTCAGACCGAGAATCGCCGTTACCCGTTCCGGTGCATTTAAGAAGCCGGAGGGCACGGGTACCGGAAGCGTTGAAGCGCGGGATGTGAAAGCAGACGCCGGTGTCATGAAGACAAAGATAAAGGATACCGTCAAAGAGATCACGGAAACCGTAAATCTGGAAGATGCGGAGATCATCGTCTCCGGCGGCCGCGGAATGGGAAGTAAAGAGAATTTTGGACTGGTTGAAAAACTGGCCGAAATCCTTGGCGGTGAAGTCGGGGCTACAAGACCGGCCATTGAAGACGGATGGATTGCCAAGAATCATCAGGTCGGCCAGTCCGGAAAAACCGTTTCGCCAAAACTCTACATTGCGGCAGGCATCTCAGGGGCGACCCAGCATCTCTCGGGAATTACAGGATCGGATTATATTGTCGCGATCAATAAGGATGAAGATGCTCCGATCTTTTCTGTGGCAAATGTCGGAATTGTCGGCGATGCGATGAAAGTTCTTCCGGTCATGATCGAGGAAATTAAAAAAATCCGGGAAGCCTGATATCGTTTAAGGACATCCTGCTGATAAAAAACACTGTAAAAACCCGTCCGTTTCGGCAATCAGTCGGAACGGGCGGGCTTTTTGTGAAAATATCGGAGAAAAAATGTATAATCCTACTCTTATTTATGCCGCGAAAATCGTCGAATCCAATAATGGAGGATAAGAACCTACATATTCACAAAAAAAAATTGTGAGAAGTGAAAAAATGCGCTGTTGGATTTTTATGCACTCCTGCAAGTACAATAAGCAACGTGCCACGCAAGAGGCAAAACAAGACAAGTCAGTTTTTTGACAAAGGGGTTTAGCAATGAAAATGACAGTAGCATCACTTTTTAATGACATGGTACTGATCGGTGTTTTCATGCTTGTCGGATATGCAGTCCGTCAGGTTCTGAAGCCGATTCAGAAATTGTTCCTTCCGGCATCCCTGATCGGCGGCGTGATCGCCCTGGTACTCGGTCAGCAGTGTCTGAACGTGGTTGCGGTTCCGGAATCCTTTGAGAAGTTCTCCAACGTTCTGATCGCACCGATCATGGCAGCACTGCTTTTCGGAATTACGATCACCAAGGATAAGGTTCTCCGCTATCTGGACTACGTTGTCGTTGAGCAGGGAGTGTATTCCATTCAGATGGCTCTGGGCCCGATCATCGGCATCATCCTCGGAACCATCTGGGTCGGCCTTCCGCTTGGATGGGGATCCCTTGGACAGTTCGCATTCCAGGGCGGTCACGGAAACGCGGCGGCGGTCGGTGAGGCATTTCTCGAGAATGGAATCGAGGGTGCGGTTTCCATCGGTATGGTACTCGCAACCTTCGGTCTGATCGTAGCGATGGTCATCGGTATGGTCATGGTAAACGTTGGTGTCCGCAAAGGATGGGGAACCTTCGTAAAAGATCCGCAGAAGCAGCCGGATTCCTATTACGGCGGCGTTCTTCCGGATGAGAAGAGAACCGGTGTCGGCCAGACAGTTACTTCCGGTATCGCGATCAACCATCTCGCATTTCAGGGCGCATGGCTGCTGACTGCGGTATTTGCCGGCAAGAAGCTCTTCTGGGCAATCGGCCTGATCTGGCCGGGTGTCAGTGTATTCCCGTCCGTTATTCACGGTATCATCGGCGGAGCGCTGGTATGGAACATCGCAAAGCTGACAAAGCTTGACAAATATGTTGACGTGAAGCTGATCCACCACATCTCCGGTTTCCTTCTGGAGGTTGTTGTACTCACAGCAATCGCAACACTGGATCTGGAACTGGTTTCCACTTACATCGTTCCGATTCTTGCCTACACACTGATTATGACAGCAATTACCATCGTAATGTGCTTCGGCCTCAGCAGACTGTTCTGCAAGGAAGAGTGGTTTGAGAAAGCGCTGATGGCGTACGGCGTCGGAACCGGAAACACCGCAACCGGTCTTGCTCTTGTCAGAGCCGTTGATCCGGACAACCAGTCCACTGCACCGGATAACCACGGTATCTATTCCACGGTATGCTGCTGGAAAGAAGTGTTCATCGGTCTGATCCCGATGTGGTGGGCAGCAGGATCGCTCCTTCCGATTGTCGGCATCGGACTGGCAATGTTCGCGGCATGCATGATCATCGGATTCGTACTGTTTGTTCTTCCGAAGAGGAAGCAGGCGGCTTAACCGAAGTGTCATTCCGATTGAGACGGAAAAAAACGTTTTTCACGGTCCGGCGGCAGATTGATTCTGCGGGTCGGACATATAAAACAAGAAGATGATAGAGATAGAACAACGAGTCGAAACACGCTTTGCGAGTTTCGACTCGTTGTCGCGGCAGTTGTCAAGGCCTCACGCCAGCGTGGGCTTTGCCCGCTGCTCAAGGAAATAGAAAGAGAAGCCCCCGGCCGAATCCGTTCGGTCAGGGGCTTCTCTTAGCTATAAGGGATGTTATGAGGGCCGGCAGTAACGAAGGGGTGTATGCTGCCGCAATTGGGGATGTACAGGATCACATCGCTACGGTATCCGGGAGTACCAGGACTCTCCGGCCTTCACCGCTGTCTGCGTAGAAGACTCCGGAAGTGATCGGAACAGATGCGTCAGCCGTGTTCTCTGAAGCTTTCCGAAGGGTCTCTTCGTATTCGTCGAAACTGATATATTTTGCTTCGATTCGTTCTTTCTGTCCGTTCTGTACAAGAATTCCGGTACGGGATTCCGGGATCAGCATGCTGAGCATTGTCACTTTTCTCATTGCGGTGTCTCCTTTCGCTGTTACTTGGATGTTTCCGTCCTGCAGGTAATATATTATCGTTCAAATATGTCCAACCGGTGGCTAATTTGTGTAAAAAGAATGAAAATAGTTTACGAAAAAAGACAGGTTCTTAAATCTATCTTATATTCCGTAAGTACTGCGATATTTTCTATTTCGACTGCATTTGCCGTGAATTAATAGAAAAACGAAAATTTTTAGTTCATAGGAAATTTCTCCGAAATTCCCTATGAACTAAAAACGCTCCGCGAGGATGCGCACGCCGCTGTAAGCAAATTCACTAAGCTCGAGAAAACCTCGCTAAGTGAATTTCCATGGCACGCACTAAGC
>NZ_JONJ01000023.1 GCF_000711825.1 [Clostridium] aminophilum DSM 10710
CTACCTTATCGGCCTTTGTTCTTGGAATTTTCAGGGTTTTATATACTGTTCAGTTTTCAATGTTCTTTGTTGTTGCCTCTCGGCGACAGCTCATTTATAATATCAAAGCCGTTTCCATTTGTCAACAACTTTTTTATTGTTTTCGAATCTTTCGGTTCGACACTGTTCTGCGGTGTTTCCCGCTGACAGCTTACGTAGTTTAGCATTAGTGCGGTGGATATGTCAACCACTTTTTTGAACTTTTTTCTTTTTATCCACTCCCCTGTTATGAAAAGTGTGGGTAACACTTTGATTTTGTCTGTTTTTCCCGGCTTTTATCCACATAGCTGAAAGGTTTTACACCGGATTCACGTGGATCATGATATGTTTGATCTCCGGAAAGCGCTGTTCCACCAGGTTATGCACATTTTCTGCAATTTCGTGGGCATCATACAGCGAAAGCGTTCCTTCCACCGCGATCTCCGCATCGATGTAGATCCGGTTGCCAAACATTCTGGTGCGGATCTTATCGAGGCCGCACACTCCGTCCGTCTCCAGGATCAGCCGGCGAACTTCGCGCTCCGTTTCCTCCGGGCAGGCTGTATCCAATACTTTGCTGACAGCATCCCGAAGAATGTCATACGCTACCTTCATTATACAAAATGCGATCCCAACACTTGCAACCGGCTCCAGCACGAAAAAACCCATTCGTGCTCCGCCGATACCGATCAGGGAGCCGACGGACGAAAGTGCATCGGACCGATGATGCCATGCATCCGCCATAAACGCATCCGATTTCAGTTTTTTCGCATAATGACGGGTATACCAGAACATTGCTTCCTTGAGAACGATCGAGAGAAGCGCCGCCGTCAGCGCGACCCGCCCCGGGATCTGCATCGTCCGGTATTCACCGGTCACAATGATCCGAAGCGCGCTATATCCGATGATAACCCCCGTACCGCCAAGGATATTGCCCAGCATCATCGACGCAAGGCATTCCATCCGCTCATGACCGTAGGGATGTTCTTTATCCGCTTTCTTCTGTGACATTTTTACGCCAACCACGGCGATCAGCGTAGCAAAGACATCCGAAAGTGAGTGGATCGCATCCGAGACCATTGCCCCGGAATGGCCAATGATACCGGCTGCCAGTTTATATCCGCTGAGCAGGACATTGCCCAAAATGCCGACCGCGGATATGCGTCTGATCATCTCCTGTGCATCCCTGTCGCTGATTTCTGCTTCGCTCGCCATACTTACACCTCCCGTTCTTCCCCTTCGGTTCTTCCTGTCAGCGGTCTGTATCCATAAGTCTCCATGAATGTATGTGGTTACGATAACGCACACTGTGGCGTTTTTCAAACATTTGGTTTTTGTGCAAAATGACTTTTTACTCATACAGCTTTATGTTCAATAAATTTTATCCCAAAAACTTTATGCCCAAAAAGGTTTTACATTCAAAAAGCTTTATACCCAAAAAGTCTTTATATTCAAAACTCCCTTCTGGATTCCATCAGAAGATGTTCTCCGGAAGGGAGTTTTTTTCACCTTTTCTGCTACGATTATGCGACACTCAGCAGCTCGCCCTGTTCATTGATATTCATTAGTTTAATATAGACATATTCCGATTTCATCCATCGGAAGACAGAAAATTACAGATTATTTTCTCCACTGTGGAACGGATGTTTTCATCATGTCATCGTAAAATGTGCATCCCGCACGTCCGTTCACCTTTGTCTGATAGAGAGCATCATCGGCCTGCTTGAAAATCTCCTTGCTGTAGCTGTCTTCAAATACGGTCACTCCGGCGCTGATGGAGAACGCGGGCATATCTTCCTTGGTCGGATGCTGAAGCACCTCGTTGATATTCCGGATTTTGTTCCGGATACGGTCCGCAAATCCGTCGCCGCATTCGTTGAAGATCACCACAAACTCGTCGCCGCCAAACCGCACCACGTAGTCTTTTTTCCGGAAACTGTGCCGGAGAATATCTGCGGCCTGACAAAGCACCGCGTCGCCCACTACATGGCCGTAGGTATCATTGACCTCCTTAAAATGATCAATGTCCACAATCATGATGGCTCTGCGGTCGGTATTGTTCTTGAGTTCCTCCTCGATCCGGCTGAAGGCCGTACGGTTCAGAAGACCGGTCAGCTCATCGTGATCCGCCTGATATTTGATGCTCTCTTCGCGCTTCTTCTCGGCATTGATACTGGCCACCGCAAAAACGATCTTTTCTATCTCTCCGGTATCCTCGTTCGTGACCGGCACAAAGGTCATACGGCACCAGCCCTCCGTCTGCCCAAGGTAGTTCTTCTGCACATATCCCTGTTTCCGGAGCCGCTCCAGCAGAGTCGGATAATCAAGAAACTCCCGGACGCTGTCCCGGTAGTCCAGGTCCACGCACATCCGGACAAATTTGTCCTTCAGATCATCATAGGTTTCACCGTCAACCACAAACCGTTCATTCATAAACTCCGGAATCCGGATCACATGGATTCTGCGGTCTTTTACGTTGATCTCCAGCATGGTGAAATACATTTTCGCCAGAGATCGTACAATGGCTTCTCCGGCCGCCGCATCCTCCTGCTGTTGGATTTCTATCAGTTTCGTCTTTGTGATATCCCTACGTCCGTAAATGATATGGGAAATGGAGCCGTCCTCATTGCGGTCTCCGATCAGGAAATTGGCCCGGTACCATTTCTTTTCAATATCATTGTAGAAATCCCGGCTGATCCGGGAGTATTTTTCCAGCTTTGCGACCACATTTTCCACTTCAAACCATTTCTCAAGGGACTCGCGGACGTTCTTCTTTCCAATGCTTTTGGCTCTGGAGCGCAGATAGGTGAAGGCATTCTTATCCCTCTCCGGGGTGCTCTCATCCGTGTCCCGGATTACCCGGTAGGTTTCGTCTGGCAGAGAAATGTAGATGCTGAAGTCAAAAATCTTTCCGACGCCCTCCGCCATCCGCTGATACTCGAGCACCTCCACCTGATCCTGATCGACATTGATATATCCTGCTGCCGCCCGCGTCGGCTCCTCATCAATCGGATCGAATTTGATCAGGACATAATCGAACCATTCATACTGATTCTCATGTGTCTTGCCGAGGAAGCGGTGAACAGATTTTTTCTTGTGCCGCAGTTCTTCGATCATGTTTTCCCGTTTTCCGAGCTTCAGCATTTCGTCCAGATAATCCGGATGGCAGATCGAGCGGATCGACCGCTCATACATTTCGTAATAACTTTTTTCCGTGCTGTTCAGCCGGATGGTCTTCTGCGAGATATCCGGTTCATAGAAGTATGACGAATAACTGCCGGTCTCCAGATTGATAAAATGCAGTATCACATACTCGCTGGCCAGGCCCTGGATCGCATCCAGTCCTTCCTTCATTTCCTCTCTGGTCAGAGTTTCATTCCAAACCTTATCTGTGATGTCACGAATAATGCCTTCGATCCGGACTCCGTCCGTGTAGGAGACATTACGAACGCCGATAAAATGGATGTACCGGTTACCTCTTGTCGGATGCTTCCACAGATACTGAAACTCGCCATATCCAGTTTCAGCAACGTGTTTTCCGGCCGCAATCAGCCGTTCCAGGCTGGATGGCGCCACCGCCGCAAGCCAGTCCCGATAATCCTTCTCCGGATCATTGCCGGCCGGAATGTTCAGAAGGCGCAACGCAACCTCATCGCAGTACAGACGCGGCTCTTTGCCCGGATCTGCCTCGATGACCCATTTGCCGAAGCTCATATATTCCAGAATGTCTGCTTTAAAAAATGTCGATCCAAGCTTCTCCACTATATGTTCTCCTTCTCTCTTCCGGTGAAGCGAATTCCGGTTGCGTCCGTTCCCATCGTAATCTGTCTTTTATGCGGCGATAATTCGATTCTATCATATAATGATAACTCATTTTATTTTGTAAGTGGAACCTTTTTGGCATCATCCAAAGACGTTTGCCTCATTTTTTATGGTCCTGAGCCTGTCCGGAATCCCCATATCGATCTTTATCATCGTGATATGATCCGCTTCCTTTTCGAGATATTTCAGGAGGCAAACCGTCCCCGCATGCCACCTCCCAAGAATTGATCCTCAGTGCTGCGCTCAATCTCTATTTTTCCTTGTCAGACACGAACAAACGGAAACTTCGCTGTTGATCATATCGTATGGTCTGTTTTTCTTATTGTCAATGATGTGTGCCGGACGTTTATCCGCCCGATATGTCATCCGGAGCAGACGGCTGACTTTATCCTTATCTTATATATCGGCTCCACTACATATTGAAATTATATCTGTTGCGAATCGAAATACGCTTCTCAAGTTTCGATTGTTCAGCGGCAGTCGCCAGCGCCTCACCAGTGTGTGGGCTTTGGCGAGTTGTCCGCATAAACAAAGAGGCTTCCGCCGGCATGTAAAATATGCCGATGGAAGCCTCCTGATATCCTTTATGCCCAATTTTTCTGTTTATCTCTATCGCAGAAAGACTCTCTCAAGGGTTTATTCCTGCGCCCTCCCGGCTTCTCTGATTTTGTGACAGTCCTCTGCGTCCAGGCCGATATCCGCATGAGATTATGACCCTGTATCATTTTTAACCAGAGCAGCAACGGTCTCGACATGCATGCTCATCGGGAACATGTCGCAGCAGCGCACCTTGCGCAGCCGGTATCCTCCCTCTGTCAGAATCTTCACATCTCTGGCCAGCGTGGACGGATTACAGCTGACGTAGACGATGGTCTTCGGCTTCATCTTCAGCATCGTGTCCAGAACCGCCTGATCGCAGCCTTTGCGCGGCGGATCCACGACGATCACGTCCGCGCTGATGTTCTCCTTCTCATATTTCTCCGGAAGAACCTCCTCCGCCTTTCCGACGAAGAAATCCGCGTTCTCAATGCCGTTTAACGCCGCATTTTCCTTTGCGTCCCGGATCGCATCCGGAATAATCTCCACGCCGCAGACTTTCCCTGCCTTCTGTGCAAGGAAAAGGGAAATGGTTCCGATGCCGCAGTAAAGATCCCAGACCGTCTCTTTCCCTTTCAGATTTGCATAGGAGAGCGCCGTTCCGTAGAGTTTTTCGGTCTGCACCGGATTCACCTGGAAGAAGGAAAGCGGGGAAATGCGGTATTTGATCTCTCCGATATAATCGGTGATGCCCCCGTCTCCGTAAAGGTTGATGATCTCTGTACCCATGATGACATTGTCCGTCCGGGTGTTCACGCTCAGGGAGATGGACGTCATCCCCGGGATGAGCAGAAGCTGGCGGACCAGTTCCTCGCTGTGCGGAAGCGCTTTCCCGTTCACCACCAGACAGACCATGAGTTCTCCGGTCTTGAAGCCCTTTCGGATCAGGACATGACGAACCAGGCCCTTATGCGTCAGCTCGTCATAGGGCCGGATGTGATAGTCTTCCATGAAACCGATGATCAGATTCAGGATCTTCTGGTTCTCCTTTACGCCCAGAAGGCAGTCGTCACACTCAACGATCCGGTGGCTCCGGGCCGCGTAAAAGCCGGCGATGACCCGGCCGTCCTTGTCGGTTCCGATCGGATACTGCGCCTTGTTGCGGTATCTCCAGGGTTCTTCCATGCCGAGGATCGGCTTCATGTTCAGCTCCTCTTCCGGAATTCCGCCGATGCGGATGAGCGCGTTCCGGACCTCATTTTCCTTTACCCGCAGCTGGGCGTGGTAATCCATCATCTGAAGCTGGCATCCGCCGCACTGCTTCGCCACCGGGCACTTCGCCTCGGTCCGGTACTTTGACGGCGTAATGATTTTCATCAGACGCGCAAAGCCGTAGTTTTTCTGGACTTTCATCACCTTTGCCGTGATGACGTCACCGACAACCGCGTCTTTGACAAACCATACGAAATCATTTTTCCGGCCGATTCCCGCGCCGTCTTTTCCCATATCTTCAATCGTCAGATTAAACTCTTCGTTCTTTTCCATATATGATCCTGTTTTCTTCTGCGTTATTCTTTCCCGCGGGGCGGGCCGTGCGGCTTCCGTCGTCCTTCCCGGCCGCCGGCTCATCGCCTCACAGAAACAGCCATCCGGCATAAATCCGGAATGGCTGATTTCGTTCCTTTACTTCCCGTAAAAATCGCGGATCCGGTCCATCCGCGCGGTCATCCCCGCCAGCAGCATATCCGCTGCGGCAAATGCCGCCATCATCTCCACAACCACGACCGCTCTCGGGACGATTACCGGATCGTGTCGTCCGCGGATCGAGATCTCGATCTCCTCGCCGTTTTTGCTGACCGTCTTCTGGGGCTTTGCAATCGACGGCGTCGCCTTAAAAGCTGCACGGAAGATCACATCCGAACCATCCGTCATCCCACCGAGTGTTCCGCCGGCATGATTGGTGGCTTTCACCGGCCGCTTCCCGCCATCCGGCATTTCCGCCATCCGGAATGCATCATTGTTCTCGGAACCGCGCATTTTTGCCGCGGCAAAACCGTCGCCGATCTCAAAGCCTTTTACTGCGCCGATGGAGCAGACCGCTTTCGCAAGATTTGCGGAAAACTTTTCGAAGACCGGATCTCCGATACCGGTCGGAAGCCCTCGCATCACACACTCCACCACACCGCCGGAGGAATCCGTCTGCGAGAGAAGATCATCGAGATAGCATTCCGCCTGCTTTGCCGCCTCTGCATCCGGCATGCAGGCACCATTTCGGTCGCGCTCCGAAAGATCGAACTTCCGGTCGTCGATCTCGACCGGTCCGATGGAGCGGGCATAGGCGAATACATCCACGCCAAGTTCCTGAAGAATCTTTGCCGCGATCGCTCCCGCCGCCACACGGCCGATGGTCTCACGTCCCGAGCTCCGACCGCCGCCGCGGTAATCGCGGAATCCGTATTTCTCGTCAAAGGTATAATCGGCATGTCCCGGACGGTAGTAGGATGCGATCTCACTGTAATCCCCCGAATGCTGATCCCGGTTGCGGATCAGAAGTGAGATCGGTGTCCCCTCGGTCTTTCCCTCAAACACACCGGACAGGATCTCAACCGTATCGCTCTCGGCACGCTTTGTCGCAAAACGGCTCTGCCCCGGTTTTCTGCGATCCAGATACTTCTGGATATCGGCTGCGGAGAGCTCGATTCCTGCGGGGCATCCGTCCACAACCACACCGACTGCCGCGCCGTGGGACTCTCCCCAGGTCGTCATCGTAAGTATCTTTCCGTATGTTGATCCTGCCATTGGTATTTCCTTTCACTTTTGTATAATTCGTCTCGTATGGTTCAGGCACCGCTATCCGGAGGTGCCTCCTTCTCCTCTCTGCTCAGATTAGCTTTGTGATCACACAGCAGTTCGGCTCATTAATCGGAATCTCGCGGGAATTCATGACCAGAAGGCCCTTTTCGTAATCGACCTTGAAGATCGTGATGCTGGCGCTCGCGTGATTGATGACCGCGATATGGTTTCCGTCCGGGAAAACCGCGACATCCTTCGGATAATCGCCGGCGGTCGGCAGACAGCAGAGCTGTGTCAATAGACCGGTGTCCCCGTCCCTCCGGTACACACTCACGGAGTTGTCGCCCGCGTTGGAGCAGAACAGATGGCTTTCCTTTTCGTCCGGACTGAGGCGGATTCTGGCCGCTGCCGTCAGCTCGCCCGGATGCTTCGGATCAATGGTTGTGATTGTCTGAATCCGTTCAAAGTCCGGCACCCGCTCCCCCGGCGTGTAGCGGAACACATCGATGGCATTCTTATCTTCATACATCAGGTAGAGGAAACGGCCGTCCTTCGTGAACATGAACTGTCTCGGCCCCGAGCAGAGCTCGCACCGGATGGCATCCACGAGGTTCAGCGTCCCCTGATTCTCATCGAAATGATAGATCTTTACCTGATCCAGACCGAGATCGCCCACAAGAACGAACCGGCCCTCCGGCGTCCGGGCCGCACAGCTGATGTGCGGATGGAAGGTTCTCTCCGACACGGTTCCGAGACCTTTATGGTAGATACCGTCCGTGATCCCGCCGATGCTGCCGTCTTCATTTAACCGCAGAACCGTCTCTTTTCCGTCGTGATAGCCGGAAACAAAGATATATTCGTCATTCCGGTCCGTTGTGACATGACAGCCGCGCATTCCCTTGATCTTTCTCGCATTCAGACGGTGAAGGTTACCGTTTTCAAGGATACGGAAAGCCACCACGCCCTCATCCGCGATGGAATAGAGATATTTTCCGCTGTTGGAAACACACAGATAAGAGGAATTCTCCACTTCCACCTCACTGCGGTAGGTCAGCGTTCCTTTTTCCACATCCACATCATATAAGGTAATTCCCTTTGCCTTGCCGTTGTAGGAATAGGATCCCACATAAGCCATATATCTGTCCTGCATCACTTCATCCCCCTTGCCGTGGATACGAACGTCCGTAAAGATAATCTACGTCAAAAATATCACATTTATGCCCGTGCCGCAAGCGCGCCGGCGCGGCGAAAAAAGCGCCGAATCGGGCCTCTTCGCGTTGACACTGCGGCCATGTACTGTATAATGATGGAGTTTACATTATTTTATGTAATTATGCGTCCTGCCGGCCGGATGTCCCCGCGGATTTCCGGCGGCATTTTCATGCAAAAAATTCATCTATCGGAGGCACATATGAGTCAGGCTCTCATCGATCTCGAACATATCAATAAAAGCTATGACGGAACCATGGTACTGGATGACCTTGTTCTGTCCGTCAAACCGAACTCCTTCGTCACTCTCCTCGGCCCGAGCGGCTGCGGAAAGACAACCACGCTCCGCATCATCGGCGGTTTTGAGAAACCGGATTCCGGCCGCGTCATCTTCGACGGTCAGGAGATCACCTCACTTCCGGCCAACAAGCGCCAGCTGAACACGGTATTCCAGAAATACTCCCTGTTCCCTCACATGTCCATCGCCGAGAACATTGCCTTCGGCCTCCGGATCCGGAAAATGCCGCAGGCTTATATTGACGACAAAATCCGCTACGCCTTAAAGCTTGTCAACCTGGACGGTTTTGAGGACCGGGAGATCGATTCCCTGTCCGGCGGACAGCAGCAGCGAATCGCCATCGCCCGCGCCATCGTCAACGAGCCGAAGCTTCTTCTTCTCGACGAACCGCTGAGCGCCCTCGACCGCAAACTCCGCGAAGATATGCAGTATGAGCTGATCCGTCTGAAAAATGAGCTGGGCATCACGTTCATCTATGTCACCCACGATCAGGAGGAGGCCATGACGATGAGTGATACCGTCGTTGTCATGAATCAGGGCTACATCCAGCAGATGGGAACGCCGGAACAGATCTACAACGAGCCGGAAAATGCCTTCGTTGCCGACTTTATCGGCGAATCCAACATTGTCCCGGGCATCTTTCTGCAGGACGGTCTCGTCGAGATCTTCGGCGCGAAGTTCGCCTGTGTGGACAAGGGCTTCGGTCATAACCGACCGGTCGACGTCGTCATCCGCCCGGAAGACATCGTTCTGGGAAATCCGGAGAGCGGCTCTCTTCGCGGCGTCGTAACGCACCTGATCTTCAAGGGCGTTCACTATGAAATGGAAGTAACCACGCCGGACGGTTTCGAATGGCTGGTCCACAGCACCCGCAAGTTCATCCCGGGCCAGAAAGTCGGTCTCAGCGTCGATCCGAACGATATCCAGATCATGAACAAGCCGGAGTCCGAGGACGAGCAGGCGGCCAGCATTCTGAAAGAGCAGGCGGAACAGCTTGCGTAACGGGAGGTTAGACAAATGAATGATAACAAACGCTGGCTCGCCGCGCCGTACATCCTCTGGATGATCGGCTTCACGGTGATTCCGCTTCTGATGATCCTGGTCTACGGTCTGACCGACCCGTCCGGCCGCCTGACCACTGAAAACCTGATTGCGATGGGAAGCAGGGAACATATGAAGGCATTGTTCCTGTCCATCGGTCTGTCCTTTACGGCAACGCTCATCTGCCTTCTGATTTCCTACCCCCTCGCGCTGATTCTGCGCAGCCGGGGAGTCCGAAGCGGCAGTCTGATCGTTTTCGTGTTCGTCCTTCCGATGTGGATGAATTTCCTGCTCCGGACCATGGCCTGGCAGACGCTTTTAGAGAAAAACGGTGTCATCAACGGCATTCTCTCCTTCCTGCATCTGCCGGAGCTCTCGATTATCAATACGCCCGGTGCCATCATCCTCGGCATGGTATACAATTTCCTGCCGTTCATGGTACTGCCGATCTACCACGTACTCGCCAAGATCGATGACAGCATCATCAATGCCGCCCACGATCTGGGCGCAGACCATTTCCAGACCCTGACCCGGATCCTGCTGCCCTTAAGCATTCCGGGCATCGTCAGCGGCGTCACCATGGTATTTGTCCCGGCGCTCACGACCTTCGTCATCTCCGACATCCTCGGCGGCGGCAAGATCATGCTGATCGGAAACGCCATCGACCAGTCCTTCACCAAAGGAAGCAACTGGAATCTGGGGGCGGGACTCTCCCTCGTCCTGATGATCTTCATCCTCGCGAGCATGGCGATTCTGAATAAATATGACAAGGACGGAAAAGGAGGAACATTCTGATGAAACGGACACGGCACTACAGTCTGAAACAGTTTTTTCAGGATTTCTATCTGGTCCTGATCCTCTTTTTCCTCTACGCACCGATCGTGACGATGATCGTGCTTTCCTTCAACAACACAAAGTCCCGCTCCGTGTGGGGCGGTTTTACCACGCACTGGTACACGGCGATGTTCGACAACCCGACCATCATGAACGCGCTGACCAACACGCTCCTCATCGCGTTTTCATCGGCCCTCATCGCCACGATTCTCGGAACGGCGGCCGCCATCGGCATCCGTTCCATGCGGAAGACGCCGCGCAGTATCGCTATGTCGATGAATAACATCCCGATGATGAACTCCGACATTGTGACCGGAATCTCGCTGATGCTCGCCTTCATTGCCTACGGCATTTCTCTCGGCTTTAAAACCGTGCTGATCGCGCACATCACGTTCAATGTTCCGTATGTCATCCTGAGCGTCATGCCGAAGCTCCATCAGACCAACCGCTCGACCTACGAGGCGGCCCTCGATCTCGGTGCATCCCCGTTCCAGGCGTTCATGAAGGTGATTTTCCCGGATATTGTGCCGGGCGTGCTCTCCGGTTTTCTGATGGCGTTCACGATGTCGCTGGACGATTTCATCATCACGCATTTTACAAGAGGCGCCGGCATCGATACGCTGTCCACCCTCATCTACAGTGAGGTCCGCCGCGGCATTCAGCCGACGATGTATGCGCTGTCCAGCGTCATTTTCATCACGGTTCTGGTGCTTCTTCTCATCACGAACTCCAAACCGCAGGAGCCGGCTCACAGGGCACTCACCGCGGAGATCAAGGCCAGACGTCTTGCGCAGAAGAAGCGCCGCGCGGCTACCCGGAAGATTATCCTGATCACTGCCGTGTCCGCCGTCATGATCGTCTGCGGAAGCTGGACCGTCATGCGCTATCAGACCGCACACTCCGATGTGCTCTACGTCTACAACGCCGGTGAGTACATCGACGAATCCGTCATCCGGCAGTTTGAGGAGGAGACCGGCATTCACGTCACCTACGACGTCTTCGAGACCAACGAGGAGATGTATCCGGTCATCGAGGCCGGTGCCGTACAGTATGACGCCGTCTGCCCGTCGGATTACATGATCCAGAAGATGCTGGAAAATGATCTCCTTGCCGAGATCAATTTCGACAACGTACCGAACCTCTCCCACATCGATCCGAAGTGCCTGGAAATGGCCCGTTCCTTCGATCCGGAAAACCGGTACTCGTTGCCGTATACCTGGGGAACGGTGGGCATCCTTTACAATGAGGATTTCTTTAAACAGCACGGCCTCACGCCGCCGAAGACCTGGAAGGACCTGTGGAATCCGGCGCTGACGGGGGAGATCCTGATGCAGGACAGCGTCCGCGACGCGTTCATGGTATCGCTGAAATCCCTTGGCTACTCCGCAAACTCCACGGACATCAATCAGCTTCAGGAGGCCAAGCGGAACCTGATTCGCCAGAAACCTCTCCTGCAGGCCTATGTGGTCGATCAGGTGCGCGACAAGATGATCGGCGGCGAAGCCGCGGTCGGCGTCATTTACTCCGGAGAGCTCCTCTATATTCAGAATGAGATTGAAAACCAGAATCTGGGCTACCATCTGGACTATGTCATCCCGGAGGAAGGAACCAATCTCTGGGAGGACGCATGGGTCATCCCGAAAAACGCCCCGAATAAGGAGAACGCCGAGAAATGGCTGAACTTCCTGTGCCGGCCGGACATCGCAATGAAAAACTTCCGCTACATCACCTACGCGACGCCGAACAAGACGGTGTACGATATGCTTGAGCCGGAGCTGCAGAACAACAAAGGAGTCTTCCCGGATGATTCCCAGCTCGGCAAAAGTGAAGTATATAAATATCTCGGTGATGACGCCGATAAGATATATAATGAACTTTGGAAGGAAGTTAAGTCGGAATAATCCGTTTCGGCACAGCCGAAAGAAAGGACTTCATTATGATCATTGCGGTTCCAACAGCAGACGGCACCGTAGACCAGCACTTCGGGTCCGCCAGAGAGTTTACCATCTATCACACCGATGAATTCGATGAGATTGCCTTCACAGAAGCCGTGGAAGCGCCGGGTACCGGCTATGAGGCCATCCTCCCGCTTCTCATCGAAAAGGGCGTAAAAATCATCATCTGCGGCCGGATCGGCGCCTATGCCGTCCAGGCGATCAAGCCGACCGGCATCATGCTGATGGGCGGCGCCTCCGGCAATGCCTCCGACCGGGTCAATGATTTCCTCGGAGGAACCTTGAAGTTCTACTCTCCGAGTGAGCCGATCGCCGCCGCTCCGGCCAAAGGCGACGCCCGCGGCGAAGGCGACGGTCTCGAAACCGACGGCAATGTCGCCGCCTGCGGGGATAATCCGGTCTGTACGCTCTGAAACAAAAAAGTGAGATGTCCGTTGAGGTGACATCTCACTTTTTTATTCTCATTCGATTTGGATTCTCATCAAACCTGTCTTTTCTGTCTTATCTCTCTTTTTGGCGTCTCCGCCGGCAACGCCGGTCTTCGGGGCCGAATCCCCGGGGCGCCTCACTGCTCCGCATCCGCATGTTTTTCCACGTATCGCTTCATGAATTCCCGATGAGGAATCGGCTTCGAATACAGATAACCCTGAAACGTATAAACATCATACTTTCGGAGAATATCCCGCATCTCCTCGGTCTCCACGCCTTCCACGCAGATTCTTGACCCGAAGATTTCGCCCACTTTTTCGATACTCTTGACAAGACGTTTCTGACGGCCGTCACGGACAATGTCTTTTACGAACTGCCGGTCGATCTTCAGTATGTCGATATGGAGACTCTGCAGGATCGACAGAGAGGAAAACCCGGTGCCGAAATCATCCAGCGCCACCTTAATGCCGTACCGGTTCAGGTCGCGGCAGATCGCCATCAGCCGTTCCATATCGAGGAAACGGCAGCGCTCCGTAATTTCCAGGCAGAGATTCTCCGGAGGATAGCCGACCTCTTCCATGGCACTTTTTACCGTATCCAGAAAATCCAGCTTCTGAAGCTGCGCATAGGACAGGTTCACATTCAGGACGAAATCGGGAATGGTTTTCAATATCTCCCGGCACTCTTTCATGGCCTGACGGAGAATCCATTCTCCCAGTTCCGGAAACAGTGCATCGTTTTCCAGTACCGGTATGAAATCGTTCGGCGGAACAATGTTTCCGCTCTCATCAATCCACCGGATCAGGGCCTCCGCCCCCTCCAGTTCCTCATTCTCCGCAGTCATAATCGGCTGATAAAACACCTCAAAATTACTGCATTGCTGAATGACGCTGTTGCGGATCCGGTTGATCCTTTCAAGACGGTAGATTCCGTTCTTGCTGTTCCCGTTTTCAAAAAAAATGAACTCTCCCTGTTTGTTGTATTTGGATTCCTGATACGCCCTCGTCAGGCAGGAAAAAATGGTATCCGCATTGATATCAAAACGGTCTACCGCAACCGCCCCCGCATTGACCTCAAGCAGGACCTGCCTTCCTTCCAGCAGGAACGGTTTTTGAAGGATCTCCTGGTACTGCCGGTAGTTTTCACGAAGCTGTTCTATCGTGGCGGTCCTGCTGATCAGAGCCACACGCACGCCGTCCAGTCGGTACAAATCACCGATATTCTGGTTGTGATCCTGCACATACCTTATACAGTGCTGAAGAATTCTCGTTCCGAAATCATAGCCGAACAGGTCATTAATTCCCGTGTAATTGGTCGCACCGTACATGACAATCCGGAACGGGATACCACAGTCCAGATACCGGCTGACATCATTAAAAAATCCGTTTTTGTTGCGCAGTCCGGTTACATTGTCCACACTTTCATTCAGCGAATGATTCCGGATCATTCCGACAAAATACTCCGGTTCCCCGGCGTCATTTTTCAGGATAACCCCCTTGCACGTACACATGTTGTACTTTCCCGCAAGGTTCTTTGCCCGATACTGCACATCGTGCATGCCGCAGCCGTTTGCGAAAATTTCATCGATACTCGCCCGGTACACATTCCGGTCATCCGGATGGACATAACTCTCCCAGATATCTCCCGCGGCATACATGTATTCTCCGGGAAGCCCGTACAGTTCCACCGCTTTTTTTGACCAACGGGAATAATCATATGCAACGTCGCACACATATACGTCGGTTCCCTCCGCGACCATGGCATATGAATCAAATACCGCATTTAACTTTTGAAGCCGTTTTTCTGTTATCTCTTTCGTCATTCCATTAACCCACATAACATTCAGTTATTCTGTCTTGAAACAAAAAGCATATAACGGATTATCGGCATCTTTAAATAATTTATTCTATTTTTTTGTGATTTAACTTCTCCAGTGCATTTCATGCAGTTCTCCGGTCTTCTTCATCCCGGCAAAATCATTCTGCCGCAGAGCTTCATAGAGAACGATTGCTGCCGAGTTGGAGAGATTGAGAGACCTCGCCTCTCCCCACATTGGAATCCGGATACAGGTTTCCTCGTGACTCACCAGAATCTCTTCCGGTATTCCGCGGCTTTCCGGTCCGAACATCAGATAATCGTCCGGCCCGAACTCCGCTTCCGTATAGGTCCGGTGTGCCTTCGTAGTCCCCATCCAGATCTTTGCGCCGGGATTCTTTTCCAGAAAATCCGCAAAGTCCACATAGACCTCATAGTCCAGACTCTGCCAGTAATCCATACCCACGCGCCTCACGCGCTTATCGGTCAGTTTGAAACCCAGCGGTCCGATCAGATGAAGTTTTGCATGCGCCGCCACACAGGTACGGCCGATATTCGCCGTGTTCTCCGGCATCTCCGGTTCGTAGAGAACAATATTAAACATTCTTTTCCGCCTGCAGTCTTTCTGTAAATCTTCTGAGCCGGTCCAGGGCCTTCTTCAGATCACGCATGGAATACGCATAGGAGATTCGCATAAAGCCCTCTCCACAGTCGCCGAAGGCGGTTCCCGGAACAATGGCCAGTTTCTCTTCGCGGAGAAGACGGTTGGCAAACTCTTCCGATGTCATGCCGAATCGCTTGATGCTCGGAAAAACATAGAATGCGCCGTACGGCTCAAAGCAGTCCATCCCCATCTTCCGGAGTTCAGCCACCAGAAAACGGCGTCTCTCATCATAAGAATTCCGCATTCTCTCAATATCCGCATCACCGTTCCGAAGAGCTTCCACTGCCGCATATTGGCTGGTGGTCGGCGCGCACATGATTGCGAACTGATGAATCTTCAGCATCTGCTGAAGAATCAGCTCCGGTGCACAGGCGTAGCCGAGACGCCATCCGGTCATCGCATATGCCTTGGAAAAACCGTTGATCAAAACGCATCGCTCCCGCATACCCGGCAGGGATGCGATGGATACATGCTTTTCCTTGTAGGACAGCTCGCAGTAAATCTCGTCACTGATGATGAAGAGGTCTTTTTCCCGGACGATCTCCGCGATCTTTTCCAGATCCTCCCTCTCCATGATCGCGCCGGTCGGGTTGTTCGGGAACGGCATGATCAGAACCTTGGACTTCGGGGTAATGTGCGCAAGAAGCTTTTCCGGCGTAAGACGGAACTCATCTTTTTCCTCAAGCGGAATGGATACCGGTGTTCCGCCGGCCAGAATCGTGCACGGTACATAGGAAACATAACTCGGCTGCGGAATCAGCACTTCATCGCCCGGATCCAGCATGGCACGAAGTGCAGCGTCGATCGCCTCGCTTCCGCCGACCGTAATCATGGTCTCTTTGATCGGATTATAGGTGATTCCCTGAGACCGCTCCAGATAATTTACGACCTCCTGGCGGAGTTCTTTCAGTCCGGAATTCGACGTGTAGAAGGTGCGGCCTTTTTCCAGGGAATGAATGCCGGCCTCACGCACATGCCACGGCGTATCAAAATCCGGCTCTCCGACACCGAGAGAGATCGCGTCATCCATCTCGCTGACAATGTCAAAGAATTTACGGATTCCGGACGGCTGAATGCCGGTTATGGTTTTGGATAATGGATTTCTCACGACAGGAACATCTCTCTTTCATCTTTCGGTCCGTCACTGAGAATGGTTCCGTAGTCTTTGTATTTCTTAAGGATGAAATGCGTTGCGGTACTCAGGACGGAATCAATGGGTGCCAATTTTTCCGATACGAAGTTCGCAACCGAACGCATGGAGCCGGACTGGACAATGACGGTAAAGTCAAAACCGCCCGACATCAGATAAACGGACTGAACTTCCGGATACTGGTAAATTCTCTCCGCAATGGTGTCAAATCCCATATCTCTCTGCGGAGTTACTTTTACCTCGATCAGGGCGACAACCCGCTCCTGATCAACCTTATCCCAGTTGATCAGCGCGTTGTAGCCGCAGATTACATGCTCCTGCTCCATAAGGTCGATCGCAGACGCGGCTTCCTCCGCGCTCACGCCGACCTTCGCGGCCAGTTCCTCGAGACTGATTCTGCTGTTCTGTTCGAGTACGGCAAGAATCTTTTCCTTCATAGTCCGTTTCCTCCCTCTTTCTCTTTTTTGTTCCTACTTCTGTTCTGTTTTGTGTATTTCATCCGGAGCCGGGAAATCCAGATAGGTAGTAGTCTCCCCGCTTCGGATCTTTCCTGCTTTTGTGCGGTCAAACCAGCCGATGACCTCCGCCTTTTTCCCCATGGCGCGGTATTCCGCGGCAAGACTTTCGCCGCAGGACGCCGCCGCGAGAATACAGCCGGTGCTGTCCAGCCGATACGGATTCAGATCCCAGATCTCGCAGACCTCCACCGTTTCTTGAAGAAGCGGTATCTTCCGGAGATCAATGTCGAATCCCCGGCCGCCCGCGTTGCTGAGATCCCAGAGAGCCGCATAAAGGCCGCCGTCGCCCGGACGGCAGAATGCCTTCACCCCTGCCTTCCTGAGCGCCTTTTCCTCGGCCTGCACGGCGTGATCCCGGAACGCATTCCTGCATCGTTCCGCAAAGGACGCGGAAAACCGTTCATCCAGCCGTTTTCCCAACCGTATCGCCGCCGTCTCCGTTCCGCGGAGCGCCGCTGGACCGATCAGTACGATCGAAAGTCCTGCCGTGACCTCCCCGGTCACTTCCGCCGCTCTGCACTGCCGGACACGGAATGTCTTTCCGGACTCCGCCGGCGCACCGGATTTTTTATCCTGCGTCATCACGTTTCACCCGAATCAGCCGAACGCGCTGAGGCCGGCTCCGATCATCGGTACGATCATGCAGATCACCAGAACGACGGCGATCACGCCGACAATCATCTGTCTCTTCTTCTGTGCTTTGCTCTGTTTTTCCATGTTTTTCTCCTCTCGGCTCAGCCATGAGCCAGATTATTTTTCGCCCGTTTCCGAGCCATCCATCGAAGTCTGAATATTTCTTTCAGACTTTTCTTCTTTTCACTTACTTCGTCCTGTTTCCGGAATTGTCTTTCCCGGATTCTGCAGACCGGTTCAGAGATTCAGAATATGATACCCCGCGGCTTTTTTCAGCCGGTTCATGATCGCCTGTCCCAGATGATCCTCGGAAAAGCCCTCGGAAAAGATAAATTCCGCTCCCTGTCCGTCAAAGTCCCGCAGAACGGCATACAGATTGTGGGCAACGGTTTCCTTCCTTGCCCTCTCACCGATGGATTCCACGATTCCCTGAGGATAGCGGTCTTTTGTCTCATCGGTGCAGATAATGCCGACCGTTTTTCCCTCCGCGATCTTTTCCGCCGCCATGGCGTTGATTCTCGCGACCACCTGTTCCGTGTCGCCCTCAACGATGGTCATGTCCGCCTTCGGAGCATAGTGACGGTATTTCATCCCCGGAGCCTTCGGCTTCAGGTCCTTGCTGGGCGGTCCCTGAATGGCCGGATCGATCCGGACTTCACCGACAACTTCCTGTAGCATCTCCATTGTCACGGCGCCCGGCCGAAGCAGTGTCGGAACTTCTTCCGTGACATCCACAATCGTGGACTCCACGCCGATTCCTACCGGTCCTCCGTCCAGAATCACCTCGATTTTTCCGTTCAGATCTTCATATACATGCCCGGCCCTGGTCGGGCTCGGTCTTCCGGATGTATTCGCGCTCGGCGCGGCAATCGGAACGCCGGCTCTGCGGATCAGTTCCTGTGCCACCGGATCGGACGGCATACGGACAGCCACGGTTTCCAGACCGCCGGTCGTCTGATACGGCACGATCGCGCTCTTCCGAAAAATCAGTGTCATCGGCCCCGGCCAGAATGCTTCCGCCAGCTTTCTTCCTGCCTCCGGAATCTCCGATACAATCGGCGTGATCTCTTCCATACAGGATACATGTGCAATCAGCGGATTATCCGACGGGCGGCCCTTGGCCGCATAAATCTTCCGGGATGCATCCGCATCCAGCGCATTACCGCCCAGACCGTAGACAGTCTCCGTGGGAAATGCCGCCAGTCCGCCGGAACGGATAACGTCCGCCGCTTCCTGAATATTACGGATGTCTTCCGCAGAAAAACTCCCGGAATCCGAAACCTGAAGTACTTTTGTGATCACTTTTTTTCGCTTCTTTCTATAGAAAATGTTTTTCGTTTTAGTTTAATATAGTTTAATTCAAAAGTAAAGCGGAGAGCCCCTTCCGACCGACCGCCGGAAGCGCTCTCCGCTTTTGGTTTTTTTACAGGTCAGATGCGTTCTCTCAGTTCTTCCATCCGAAGATATTCCAGATATCCGACGTCTCCATTCCGAGTTTCCATCCAGCCATTCCGGCGACATCTGCCGCTTTCACCGCCTGTACCTTTTTCTTCATGGAATCAGCGTCTTCCAGCCAGATCATACTCTTTTTCCCGTTTTCTTCCAGCTCCGCATAATTCTGACCAGTCTCCTCATCCCAGACGGTGTCCAGATCATGGTTTTTCACCCATTCATTTGCCTCTGACATATGGAGCGCCTGCGAGGACGTATTCTCACCGCTCACGGTCCAGAGTCTTGTATAGAACGGAAGTCCCGCAATGATCTTCTCCTTCGGCACCATCGACAGGAGATTGTCGATTCCGTCCACCACGTAGGAAAGGGACGACACCGATCCGGCCTCGCCGCCGGCATAGTGCTCATCATATGCCATCAGAATGACATAATCCGCCCATACGCCCTGCTCCTGATAATTGTAGAAATGGTTATACGACTCCGCCGGATAATCATCGACGGAAAGCGTCAGTCCCGCTTTCCGGCATGCCACCGACATTTCCCGGATAAACTGGGTGTAATGAACGCCGGCCTCTTTCTTTAAGCCCTCGAAATCGAGGTTATATCCGTCAAAACCGTATGTTGCTGCTTCCTTCATCAGGTTTTTGATCAGCTTTGTTCGAACCGATGTCTTCGACAGGAGTTTTTCGGTGTTGACATTGCTGCTGTAATCATGTCCGAAATTGTCCAGAACCGGCCAGACTTTCATTCCGAGAGAATGTGCGGTCTTCACATAATCCGCCGAGGCGATGGATTCATACTCGCCGCTGTTGTTTTTCATGCCGAACCATGTCGGCGCAATCACGTTGACGCCCTTCGTCCCGGTCAGCGAATTGGTCAGCTGTGCATTGGCCGCCTGTGAGGTCGTCTGATGCCAGATCATGGTGATCTTGTCTTTCAGCATCGTCGTCTTATACTCCGGTTCCGTGAAACCGGTATCCGGCTCCTCGTCGCAGAAATCCGTCAGGGATCTGGTCTTCACATACCCCGTGAATCCCTTCGCGGTAACAATTTTGGACCAGTTCTCCATGCTGTCGAGAACCGTGACATGATCGCCTTTTTTTGCATCCTCGACGATCTCCGCCTTGATGCCGCCCCTGATTCTCACTTCCGTGTCTTCCCGGAGATTTGCTCCGGTCGTCGTGTTGCCGGAGTTTTGGATATACAGTCTCGGATACTCTGTATCCGAAAAATCGGTCATCGCCATGGCCGTGTGCATGCTCACGATCTCTGCGGACACCAGGATCGAATCCCCGTCCTCCACATAAACCGCAGATCCGTCATCATTTTTCGATTCCGCGGTCATCCGGAGAATTTCCTCCGGCAGCGTGTAGAGAAGCGCTTTTTCCTCTCTGTCGTAATAAAACCGCTCATTCAGATTGTCATTGACAAAATCAATGGGAAGATAGACCTTGTCTCCGATTATCCGGCCTTCGGTCTCCTGCCGGTCATAATTCAGATACAGTATGACTCCGTCCCCGGTTTTCGGTGTATAGATCCCGGAGAGATCCGCTCTCTTATTGGACGGCATATACCGCAGATACGCATACACGCCTCCCGCCGCTGCCAGTACGATCAGTCCGAGCAGGAGCAGAAAGCTCAAACATGACATCAGTCTTCTTCCCATGAACATCCTCCGATTCCGACAGGTCCTCCGATCTGTCACCGATTTCTGTACCACAAAGTATAGCATAAGCGGTCGGCGAATGTTATTTCTTTGTTTTGTTTTTCCTGTGCTTCTTTCTTATGGTTGTCAGGCAGAACTTGTTTCTTTTCTCCGTTTTTGTTTTCTTCGTTTCTCCGGTTGCCTTTCTGTCAGAGATGTACCCGGTCAAAATGGATCTCTTTCAGTTTTCCGTCCGCTCCCGGAATATAGTCACCCATGTAAAAATGCCGTCCTTCACAGACGAAAAGGCGCCGGTAATCCTTCGGCAGCATCTCCTTTCCGTCGATAAAGATCGGGATTCCCCGTCTCCTGAAACGCTCGAGTCCCTCCAGAAACAGCTGTTCCTGTCTCCGTCGGTCCCTCCTTTCCTCCTGAGACTCTGAAAACATTCTTTAGCACCTCCCCCATCGGCGTCTTTCCCTGCGCCGATGTTCTGCTGTCCGGTTTCCGGGACGGCCGGAGGTTCCTCCGTGATATACCGGGGCCGTCCTTTCTCCCGGATTCCGAACAGTAATTCCACGTTGCGAAGCAAATCCAACGGGCCAGTTGCCCGTGCAAGAAAACACGATATCCCGCAGCGGAAATGTCGTCTGGAGTACTGCATCCCGCTCCGTGACGTATCCGTTCTCTTCTTTTTTGAACTGTTCCTGTTTTTCGTTCTGAGAAGTCAACGTAATCTCTCCGCAGCTTCCACCCGCTGCGTTTTCATCCATTCCGCTGACATTGCATTGTTGTTCCGGAGAATCCCCTGCACTCTCTGAATTTCCATGGCAGCTCTTCGACGGTCCCGCGCAGTTCATCCGCAGATCATGCCCCGAACATTTCTGCGCCCGCTTTCTGCACGTATATCCCGTAATGATCATGTCATTCACATTCTGCACCGAATTCACAGTGAAAGTTCTTCTCCGGTCTCAGCTGATAATGATAATAAAGGCTGCGTTCTTCCGGTCACCGTTGACCGCTTTCCGCAGACAGACAGTGTGCGAAACCGCACACATGCAGAATCTCATCCATGGTACATTTCAGGATGAGATAACAGAATTCCGCGCCCGGCGCGATGCGCCGTTTACGGAGATCATCCGGCAGGTTTCCCGTCCGCATTCCGACCCGCCTTTTCCAAATTAATGAAACCGTTTACCAGCAGGACATCTGTCCTATCTCACCTCCTTGTCATGATCGGCTTCTCAGTAATTAATATTTTAGTATTATTTTCAAATAATTCAATGTTATATATCGCTATTTTCTAACAACTCTTTTGATGTAATTGAACACATATGCCGATAAAGTGGATTATATCGGAAGCGCTTTGTCGCTTATCGCAGGGTTTTCTCTCCCGCTCTCCGAAAAAATTTGTGAGGTTTTCCTTACGCTCTTATCGACTTCCGGTTTCCGGCGATATTTGTTCTATATGGCAGGGTGATAATTTGCATGTCCTTCCGCCGGGAATAAACGTGATCCGTTGTATGTTTGATTCTTTTGCCGATAAAGTTTTTCTAAAATTTTCTTACGGCAATTGCTATTTCTCCTCGTTTCATTTATACTGCACTCTGATATTGACATAAGAAAGAAGGAGATGATCCTGTGAAAATAGAACGAATCAGTGACAAGCAGATCCGCTGCACGCTCACCGGCGAAGACCTCGCACAGCGGGGAATGAGTCTCAGCGAGCTGTCCTACGGAACCGAGAATGCAAGAAACCTGTTCCGCGAGATGCTTCAGACCGCATCCTCACAGGTCGGTTTCGATGTCGACGACACACCGCTTATGATGGAGGCCATCCCGCTCTCCACCGATAATATCATGCTGATCATCACCAAGGTGGATGATCCGGAAGAACTGGATGCCCGGTTTTCTCATTTTTCACCGGCAGAGGAAACACCACGGACACCGGCGCTGTCCACAGAACTTCTGGAGGGAGCGGAAAAAATCTTCCAGATGATCTCCGGTGATACGACCGATCCGGCTTCCGTAACACCGAAAAAAGAGGAAAATCTGGATTTTGCCAAACTGTTTGACACCGTCCAGGCGATTGTCGAAGCCAAGCCGTCCGGACAGACTGCCGCTCCGGCAGATGCCGGAAAAAAGGAAACCAAAACCGCCAAACCTGCCAGGTCCACTCCGGCACTTCGTCTCTTCGCGTTCCCGGATCTGGACAGCGTCATTGATGCGGCCAAAGCTTCCGATCCGTCTTATCGGGGAGAAAGCGCCCTGATGAAGGATTCCTCAGACGGAACCTTCTATCTGATGCTCCGGGAATCGGAACCGGGAGAGTCCTCCTTTATCCGCTGCTGCAACCGCATGGCGGAATACGGCAGAGCGGTACGCGCCAAGACCGGAACCGAGGCATATTTCCGGGAGCACTATGAGGTCATTCTTGCAGACAACGCTTTAAAAAAGCTGTCTGCCATCTGACCCGGGCCGGAATGACCGGCAGATTTTATATGAATGGAATATGCGGGAGCGGATCGTGATCCGGAATGAATCATCACGGGTCCCGGCTCCGATCCGGACCGTATTTTCACTTCATCGCATTGGAATCCCCTGTGCGATGAAACATAAAAATTCGTTGAGTTATCCTTGAATAACCCAACAACCGTATTGTACAATGCAGTGGCATAGAGAATTTACCGTGATGAAGGAGGTATATTGCAATGGCATATGTTATTAATGATACTTGTGTAAGCTGTGGTTCCTGCGCTGGCGAGTGCCCGGTAGGTGCTATCTCTGCAGGAGCTTCTCAGTACGAGATCGACGCAACTGCTTGCATCGATTGCGGAACTTGTGCAGGTGTATGTCCGACAGGTGCTATCTCTCAGGGCTGATAAATCCTTTGAGATTGCTGATACAGAACAGCAAAAAGACCGGAGCGCTCAGCGCCCAATGTCATTAAGTTAGTATTGTATCCCGAGGCTGAAACTTTAAAGAGGGTGCTGAAATTGTTCCGGCATCCTCTTTTTCCATGTCTTTTTCCACGACAAATAGACGGATGCAAATCCGTCTGATAAATACGTGTATAATCTATGGATTTATGCTACTCTATAAAGGAAACCTTTAAAGATTCTTGCGGATTGGTATCTTTCCCGGTGCCGGTCAGGCCTGACAGGTACAAGATTTCTTGATATGATGGTTTCCAAATTGGGTGGAGATGTAATACCGCGGTAGAACTTTCTGCACATGTGAGCTGCAACTGAGAAGTTAGCTTTATATGTATATTTTCTTTGTT
>NZ_JONJ01000024.1 GCF_000711825.1 [Clostridium] aminophilum DSM 10710
TACTCCTTTCAGAGCGTTTCACACAGACCTCCCTAGGTACCACACGTTTCTTCCTCTCCATCCATCTGCCTCATTTATCATGCATGATTCCGTGTAGTTATTGGGCTTCGACTTGTGTTGCAGCCTTACCCTCATGCATAACCTCGTATGAGATTTCTGTACGTCAGACCAGAGATTTGCCCGTGGGTTAGTATGTTCCCCACATCCAGCTTCCTTCAGATTCCACCTCGCGGCGGACACCCTTGCCTTCGGCTATATCCTTCCCACTACCGGGTGGATTCGGGACTTGAACCCGTTAGAAACGTGCGCCGCTAGGCGCACAACGACAGGCACATCGCAGATTTTTGCGATGTGCCTGTTTTTTTGATGTCACTTAACAGTGACCGGCGGGGCGCAAAATCGAAGGGCGCCCCTCATTTTGTTATTTTGTTGTATACCGCTCCGGAATTGCGCCGCTCCGGTATGCCGCAAGCAGTTCTTCCAGATCTTTTATCTTGTCCTTCAGATCCCGTCCGATATCGGTATCGCTCACGCGCTGGCGGTGATCCACCCGTGCCACGATCCGGCGGTCCGAATGGATATCGCTCTCATTGGCGATCGCCGCCTCCGTAGATTCGAACGGATCATGCGCTGCAAGGATCAGCCCGTAGGAGTTGTAGATCAACGTATATCCGGCAATTCCGGTCTCCTTCTGATAAGCCTTGGAGAATCCGCCGTCGATGACAAGAAGCTTTCCGCCGCACTTGATCGGGCTCTCTCCCTTCATCGTCTTGACCGGCACGTGGCCGTTGATGATATGCGCTCCCGCCGGATCCAGTCCGAATTCGCGCAGGATCATATCCACCACTTCTTCCTTCTCGTAGAGCTTATAATACGGGTTCTTCTTCTCCTCGTGCGTGTCCTTCTCCGCGAGATAATACCGCTCAAAGGTAGCCATCTTTGTCTTTCCGAACAGCGGAGATCCCGGATTCAGCCAGATCCACCACATCAGATCCCGGCCAAGCTCCCGCTCTTCCTTCGTGCCGGCGACAAAACCCTTGCGGATATAATTTTCCAGCACATCATAGAGTGCTTTTCCCTTATACCGCTGTCCGGCAATCTCCACCACCATAAAGGAACCGTCCGGATTCAGCGGAACGCATCCGTGATACAGGAGATTGCCGTTGTAAACCTTGTAGAGGGAACCCTTTGCCAGAAGGAACTTCATGTGCTGCTGAAGTTTATCGCAGCCGCGGAACGCATGCACCAGACGATCGATGATGTCCTTCTCCTCATCGGTAAATGCGTACGGATCCTTCGGATCCACGGTCGGAAAACGGCAGTCCAGCATTTTCAGCTTCTTCCCCTCATACTCGATGGTTCCGTCCTCAAAATTCACGCGGTGAAGAAGGTTCCGGTCATCCATATGGAATTCCGGATGGCGTTTGATGATCTGTCCCTCCGCCTTCCACTGCAGAATGGAAACCGCCTTGTGAATCCGCTGATTGAGATCATGTTCCTGCGGATTATTCGTATTGTCCGCCTTCAGGGCAAAACACTTGCACGGATCATCCGAATAATAAGTATTCGCGTACGTCGCCAGCGGCAGCATATTGATGCCGTAGCCGTCCTCAAGGATGTCCATGTTGCCGTAACGCGCGCAGATTCGAATGACGTTGCAGATGCATCCGACCTGACCGGCCGCCGCCCCCATCCAGAGCACATCGTGGTTTCCCCACTGAATGTCGACGGAGTGATAGTTCATCAGTTTGTCCATGATAATATGCGGGCCCGGGCCTCGGTCATAGATATCTCCCACAAGATGAAGATGATCGATGACCAGGCGCTGGATCAGCTCGCTCAGCGCGATGATGAACTCTCTCGCTCTCTTCACTTTGATGATGGTGGAAATGATCGCGTCATAGTAATCTTCTTTGTCCATAACACCGCTCTGCTCGGACAGAAGTTCCTCCATGATGTACGCAAATTCCTTCGGGAGAGCCTTTCGCACCTTGCTTCGGGTATATTTGCTGGTGGACCGTCTTGCGATCGCAATCAGACGGTAAAGTGTGATCTTGAACCAGTCATCCGGATTCGGTTCATTCTGAAGAATCAGGCGCATTTTCTCCGCCGGATAATAGATCAGCGTCGCGAGCGACTGTTTATCGTTCTTGCTGAGTGTGTTGCCGAACACGTCGTCGATCTTGCGCCGAACCGATCCGGAGCCGTTCTTCAGCACATGATTGAACGCCTCATATTCTCCGTGAACATCCGTCAGGAAGTTCTCGGTTCCCTTCGGAAGGTTCAGTATCGAATTCAGATTGATGATTTCCGTCGAGACGGACGCAATCGTCGGATACAATTCCGCAAGACGGTACAGATATCTCTCTTCCAGAGATTTCATGGTTTTCCCCCTTTTCATTCCGGAAACATGCCGTTCCGCATTTCACGAAACAGATCATTCCATATTTCACGATATTTCAGCCGGCAGCATTTCCGCCACCGTCCACTGTTTCCGATTCTCTCCCGTCACAACCCGTCCGGATGCGGTTTTCTCAATCAGCGGCGTCACCGTGTGATTTCCCTTTTCCAGCGCCACCGTATATTCGGCCCGATACCGGTAGGATGACTCTTGGCCCGTCTCCGTGCCGTCAGAAGACGGATCCTCCTCCAGTTCCACTGAGCGGACAAACGCACGCTGAGCGCCTTCCTCCCCACGGAGAAAATCCGGAACGGGCTTTTCCGCAGAATAGGTGTAATACTCCCGGACCGCCCTCTCCGCCTGCTGCTTCGGAGAAAAGATCCATGAACCGTAAAGAGCCGCAGAAAGCGCAAAAAAACAGGCCGCCACTGCCACCGGGATATATCTCCTGTTCGGTTTTCGCACTGGCGCCTGTCTGTACATCTCATGCCCTCCGGTCCATCAGAAAAGAATCTGATAACTAAAGTGAAAATTATGTTTTCATTGTAAATTAAAGGGGCTTCAATTGCAAGTATGCAAAGCAATACAAATGCCGACCGGCAATGCGGTCATACCGCAAGAATGATGTCAGCCGCCACTGCCGTCCAGGTCATGAGAATGGCATTGATCACGGCTCCGGTATGATATCCGCCGGTCTTTTTGTAGCAATAGGTCGTGACTTTACAGGTGATAAAATAGGTTAAAATCGTGTTCAGCAGAGTTCCGTTGGCCCGGGACATCTGAACATTGGTGATGGCGGTGTAACCTGTAATCCACAGTTTCCCGTATGCATAGATCAGAAATGCCGCCGATGGAATGGTGCTGGTCAGCCATACGAGGAAGGTAAACCGGCCTTCCGACTGTCCCTTTATCTTAAGGCCGATGGTCTGGCTGAAATTAAACACACCGAAAAACAGCAGATACAGCGGAAAATATGTCAGGAATACACCGATCCGTCTCGCATCCAGCGTGTTCAGCTGTACCTTCCAGATTCTCGGAGCAAGTCCGGACAGAACATCGGCAAAGTAGGTAAGTCCAAACACCACTCCGACCGCCATCACTCCCAGAAGCAGCGACTTGAAGAAATTGGGCCATGTGGTTTTTGCATGCGTCAGGATCCTTTCTCTGTCAATGGTTCCGTCCCATCGAAATCGGATCGCGAGAATTACTACCGTCAGCATTGCGCTGCAGGCAAACCAGAATACAAATCCGTTGGTGTTGTTGATACGAAGAACTCTGTTGAATCCTCCAAGAAAATTCTGCCCGTTGTATATTGCCCACTTGCACAGAAGAGTGTTAATGACCGCCGGCATGATACAGTAAAACAGGAACGGTGCGTTCACTCCGGATACCGGTTCCGGCATCGGTCTTTTCACGCTCTCGAAAAACGGCATATCAAAGAGAATGGACAGCACCGGAAACATCATCATCAGAATACCGATGATTCCCAGCGCGGTTCCGAATTCCTTCCACGGATAGATCAGTCCTTTTGCCTCCAGAAGCGGCGCATGAAGGGCCTGGGAGAAGAAGTCCGTCATGATCAGGATCGGCTGAGGCAAAACAAGAGCGCTGGGATGTCCGGAATTACCGGTATAGAACACTCTCGCACTGCCGTCTGCAACAGAGCCGTACCATTTTCCAAACTCGATTCGATCTACACCGAGTGTCGTCGTAAAACTCTCCGCCGTATCCAGCTCTCTTGCTGAAAGATGCGCGCCTCCCGCCGGATACGTATTATCCCAACTGCCGATATATATTCCGTGATTGACGCCCTCCAGGTCAAATTGTCCCGCTGCCAGATAGAACACTGCCTTTATTCCTTCTGCGACGTGTTTCTGCTCTCCGTCGTCGGTAACCGCCCATCTGGCTCTCCCGGTGCCGGCGGAATGGCCGAATGCACCGATATTTTCATTGTCGACAAACGCAAGCGACCTCATATACTTCATCGCTTCTCTGGCTCCGTTGTCGGGAGCGCTCACCGAATCGGAACGGCCGATGGTATATGGATCAAAAGCCATAACCACAAAGCCTCTTCTCGACAGCTCAATGCATGGATCACTCAGGTTTTCCAGATTCGCGTTACCACCCGGCGCTGCAAGAATAGCCGGTGCCGGGGTCTCCGCCGTGGCATTCTTCGGGATATACAGTTTCGCGCTCATTCTGTGGCCGTCCGATGTCAGAAATTCCGTTCGTCTGACGTCCACCGCGCCCGCACCGGATTCCGCGTACTTTGCCATACAGAATCCGACTGTAATCAGGACTGCGGCGATGATGGCCGCCAATCCTCTTTTGCTTATCTTAAACATGATTTCCTGTCCTCCGTGCATCTTTTCTTTTACTGCTCAGCCGGAAGCAGCGCCCAGTCATGGAACAGGTCATCATAAACCCGATACTCGTAGCCTTCCTTGTCGGTTCCGGCGGCCTTGCCTCTTGCCGGGAGTACATACGTGTCGCCGTCTTTCAGCTTCGTGTTGTACTGAATTTCTCCGTTCTCATCGATGGTAAGATCCGGCCCGTAGTATGCCTGATCATCAAAATACCAGCCGTTCATTCTGGTTACGGAGTGATCGGTCTCGCCCCATGCATAGAAAATGTCGGAGGTATAGCCGGTGAGACGGACATTTTCTTCAATCCAGGCGTCGGATCGGCCCGCTTTTTTCAGCTCTTCCTTATATCGGGCAACAGTCTCTATGTTGTTGGTGTCCTGCTCGCCGTCAAATGCCCATACTTTCAGTCCGGTAGCCGCAACCTTCTCCCATGCGTCATCGTTAAACTGGGGAAGTCCCGTGTTGCCGATATTGCCGCCGAATGTGCCGTTCTGACAGATATAGCAGTCAATGTCAAAGTCATATACCGACTTATCCAGTTCGTAAGTCAGCTCACCTTCCCATCCTGCGCCCTGCTGTGCCGGATTATACTTTGCGCCGGCCAGTGCCTTGATCACCGCATCGCTCGCCATGGTACCGCGCGAATTCCCCTGAATGGCAATATTTCCGGTAATCTTATAGGTATCTATAAAGTACTTCATTACGTTGACGTCATCCGTCACAAAATCGTATTTCTCCTCATAACCGCCGTGACTGGCTGTGGATCGGTCATGAATATTCACCACAATCGCGCCAGTATCCGCCCAGGATGTCGTTGCGGTATCATACTTGATGCCGGTTCCTTTGTCGTCACATCCGTCGGCCAGCTTCCAATACGAAATCCCCTGACCCTGAAGGGTAAAAATGATGCCGTTTTCCGGTTTATAGTTCTCCGGAACATAATAGTATCCCTGAACATACGGATCTCCGGTTCCGTCGGACGCATCCGCACCCGTAGAAGGAATCTTCAGATCATAGAGATCTTTAAATCCTTTTTCTCCAAACTGGCGGTCAACGGTCCTGAGCCACTTTGATCCGGAATTGTACTCACCCTTTTCATCTGCCAGGCACTCCGCCTCTTCCGCCGGCTCTCCCGCATGGCGAAGTTTCAGTTCCAGCGAATGTCTTGCCTGATACCCCATTTTGGTTTCATTTGCCAGATACTCTCCGGAGTTTTCCTTACCGTAGTGAATCGCACCGTTTTCATCGCGGTACCAGTCTCCCGTGCAGTAGATTCCGAACGCATTGCGTTCGCGGTTTCCTTCTTTTGCGTCACCTGAATAAACGAGTTTATTCGCTGCCGTCGCCTGACTCGCACCGGATACCTTCAGTGTGACAACCTGACCGTTTACCGCCACATTGTCAATCAAAATCTGTCCATATTCCGGATTGAGCGATCCTCTGTCCTCCAGCACATAACTGTCCGGCGTAATCTTTGAGAGATCAACGCCATCGTCATATGTGATTTCCACTTCCACAAGACCGGTTCCGTACAACGTACCGTCGGTGTATGCCTGAATGCTCCTGACATGATCCATGTCCGGTGCCGCATTCGCTGCTGCGGTTTCCTGAACACTCTCCGTTGACTTTGCCTCCTCTGTGTTCCGGACTCCGCTGCCGGATCCGCAGGCTGCAAGTCCGAGTACCATCGCTGCCGTCGTTGCTGTCAGAAAAACTTTTCGCTTCCCGTCTTTCCCTTTTTCGTTAAACATAAAAAATGTCCTCCTTTGATGGTTAATCTCAACGAGGACATCTTAACGGCAATTTTATTCTTTTCACAGACAAAGATTTTGCCCGAAATTAGCGTTTTTTCGCAATATGTAAAAAAATGTTCAGGATTCCAAAAATTATTCTCTGCCCGCATTTTCCTTCAGAAATGCTTCTTTCAGTTCATCATCCACAAGGTCCAGAATCTCCTTTCGGATCGGCTCCGCCGCCTCTTTCAGCGTTTCCATGTCTTCCCGGCCAAACGAGACAAATTCCATGCCATCCGGAACGGTTTCGGCCATTCTTTCCTCCTCTTTCGTCATCAGTTCCAGAAGTGTGTTTTTTAACACCTTCCGGTATTCATCGGGAAGCGATTCATACGCCTCAAGGTTCATCGTAATCGAACTGCTCATATGAAAAAACGGAACATTAAGTCCGTAGGGCTGCTTCTCAACCAGTCCCTGTGTGCGCAGAATCTCATAGGTCGTCTCAATCCCATCCACTTTCCCGTCATCCAGCAGATACGTCAGTCCGCCAAGGCTGATATCCTCAACCCGTTTCATCCCCAGCGCATCATAGAGACGGTTGTGCCACCGGCTTCCTGAAGTACGGACCGTCATCCCGCGAAGTTCCGACAGACGCTCCGTCTTCCTGCCGGAAGAGATGATCCACGGTTCTCCCGTCCGCAGTCCCAGCAGTTCAAGTCCCTGTGCCTCATAGCATTCATTCAGTTTTTCAAAGAACTCTCCCGAATAGATCCTGTGCGGAACACTGTACGCCGGAAAGCAGCCGGGAATATCCATAATCGCCGCCTCCGGAACAATATCCGTCGTGGCCGATGTGCTGGTTGCGACAACCGAGAGCGTTCCCTTTTGCACTGCACGGCACATCGCAGAACCGGACCCCAGAATATTACCGCCAAAAAGTTCCAGTTCGACATCCCCTCCGGTTTCCTGAAACACTTTCTCTTTCCAGTCTTTCAAAAAGACGGCGTATCCATCACCGGAGAAACCGATGCCAAAGCGGAAAACCGGTTCTTTTGCTCCGGTTTCCTGCTTTTCCGGAGCCGATGTCTGAGCCGTGTCGAAACGGTCACTTTTGCCACAGCCGCCTGTCGCGGTTAAAACAAGGCAAATAAGCCATGCAAATAATCTGTTTCTCATATTCTCCTCCTGGCTCCGGCAGACGCCGGATGATTCCTCTCCGATATCGCAGCTGCCGGTAAAAAACAGATTTCCTCTCCGGCTTAAACCCTCACGCCGGGTCCGCCTCCGTCATTTGTTTCCGGTAAGCCCCCGGAGTCATGCCGGTTATCTTTTTGAAGACCCTTGTATAGTTCTGAACCGAATTAAAACCGCACCGGAATCCGATCTCCTCGACCGACACGCTGGATTCCGACAGCATTTTCATACTCTCACTGACACGGCAGCCGTTCAGATAATTCACAAAGCTTGTGTCGTTGTATTCCTTGAAAAGCCGGCTCAGATATGCGCTGTTAATGCCAAGATTCTGAGCAACCGCGTCCTGGGAAAGTGTCCGGTCGCTGTAGTGTTCCTGCAGATATTCCTTTGCCCGGATCACATACTTGTTCTGATTTTTCTGCCTTCCGTCCGAGAGAATCTGAATAGCAAACATCCCCGCTTCTTCGAGAATTCTCCGGATCTGCTCCGCCCCCGTCTCCGTGTCCTGACGTTCCATCCGGTGGTAGCAGACATTCAGTTTCTCCATATCGTCGGACTTTACTCCATTGGCCAGAAGTTCACCCATCAGCGTATCGACAAACATCATTCCCTCATCTGGGTCCGACACGTCGGAAATATATCCCCCCAGCATGGTTTTTGCACTTTCCACATCGCCTTCCGCCGCTGCCTTCGCCACTCTCACGCTGCGCAGCCGGATTGAATCATCGCAGCGGTCCGCACAGCCGGAATCGGTCTTGTTATAGATTCTGTAGTTTAATTCTTCCCGGGCATCCGCGTAAGAATAATTCAAATTCTCGATGCCGACGTAACTTCCCCCGTGGCTCACAATAAGTTTTGCCTTTGTCTTCTCTCCCGCGTAAGCCTCCAAAAGCGATTCCGTGAGACGGTTTTCCTCCTTTTTGACAGCCGAAACCGATACGGTCTTCGGACAGCCCATGATGATCACCAGAATATAATCATCGGTTAAAAATCCCTCCCTGCAGATTGTGCCGTCGTCGCTTCTTCCGCTTCCAAAGTATCGGTAAAGAGAGCTCATTTTCTCCTCTGCGGTTGGTTCATCCCGATTTTCCGGTGCCGCCATGATGACCCGGAAAACATATTCCATACGGAACGGACTCTCCAGAAATGCCAGCCGCTCTCTCAGATATTCCGCATCATACTCACGGCCCCGAAGCAGTCCTCCGTAAAGTCTTTCCCGGACAAACGGCGCCATCTCCGAAACCTTGTCCGCCAGATTCCGTTTTTCTTTCACCGTATCCTCATAGACGGTCCGGACAAGATCCAGCTCATTTCCCTTATCCGGTTCTTTCAGCACCGCCCTGCTGAGTGTTCCGATCGGCCGGTAGATCCAGCCGGATATGACCGGCACCACCGTCATGCCGATCACCGCAAAAAGGATGATCCAAAAACCGATCATCCGGATCACATATTCTGCGGAAATCCCGGATGTGTCGCTGCTCTGCCGTATACTGTAGATCCACCCGGTCTGTCCGGTCAGGGTCTGTCTCTCGGGAAGTGTTCCGTCAATTGCTCCCAGAACACTCAGTATGTGCCCGCTGCCGTCCCATACCTCCAGAAAATCCTCACTCTCTTCGATCGCCGCGCGAACCGGTTCCAGCAAGGCCTCCTCGTTCAGCTCCACCACCAGTGCCCCGTTTCTCTCGGGCGTTGGAAAATCCTGCCATAACGCTGCGCGCCCGTTGTTTGTGCAGACTGTGGTGGCGATTCCTTTTCCCCTCAAGGTTTTTCCCATAGCAGAATCACTGTATTCCGGAAAAAACTGCGCCGCCGGTGACTCTCCGATGGCGCAGACGGTTCCGTCAGATCCGTAGCACATATCATTGGGATAGGTAAAGAGCCAGGTTCTTGCTGCGATCGTGTGTTCTCTTTCATAGTTCGAGAGAATTTTCGCGATCTCCTGTTTTTTATACGGACTCATTTCATCCGCAAGCAGAATGGCCTCGGTCATGGTATCGTTCCACATGGTCTGCTGCATCGCCTGCCCCTCCGACAGAAGATTCTGGGCGATGAATTCGTCCGCAGTGACCAGAATATCATTCAGTGCATCTTCGGTCCTCTCATTGTATTCTTTTGCAAGAAGAGACTTTAAAAAGAAAAAGTTGATTCCAAACATGATGACTGTCATCGCGGACAGCAAAAGAAGGATCCGGCGGAATACCGGACTGGTCCTGATTTTTTTAATGAATCCACGCATCGTTCTCTACCTGATTGATCGCCGTCTGATCCGGCACACTGTGCATAATTATTCGCAATATTTTAACAATAACGAATATTTACAATATTTTCAAGTCAAAATTGGGAGTTTCCTCCATGGCAAAGCTTATCTCAGAATTTGTTCTTTCACAGCAAAAGCCCCGCGTACCGTTACCGGCACACGGGGCTCTCTCACTGTTTTTTTTCATTGCAGACCATCTCACGCAAACAGCGCGATCATGGCAATGCTCATCGCGGCAAACACCACCGCATTGATAACGAGAAGCAGGATGAGGACGATCTTCACCGCCATGGCAAAGAATCGCTTCAGCTCGTCCTCATCATTTCGATACTTCTCAAAATACCCTTTCTTTTTCAAAAAGTAAAGAGCGGCTGCACAGCCGATCGTCATCACGAGGGACGCAGCCATCGTGCCGAATGCGATGGCAAACACCGCAAACAGGATCGGCATAACAACACACAGCACCAGAATAATACTGCAGCCGGCCAATGTTACTTCCTCCTTAGTCGCACGGAATCTCCAGCTTCTTCAGATGCCAGATATCCTTTACATATTCCTCGATGGTGCGGTCCGAAGAGAACTTTCCGGAATGAGCGATATTGAGAATCGCCGCTCTTGCCCACCAGTCTTTGTCTTTATACCTCTCAGCAGCAAACCGTCTCGCCTGATCGTACGAGCGGAAATCCTTCAGGATGAAGAAACGGTCTGCCGGATTGCCTCCGTTGGAACTCAGAAGCGAATTGTAGATTCTGCGGAACTGTTCCGGATTTCTCGGTGAGAATGTTCCGTTGATCAGCTGCATCAGAATACGGCGAATATCCGCGTTGTCGTTGAAGATCATCTTCGGATCGTAACTGCCGCTGTGTTCGAGATCGATGACTTCCTGTGCGGAAAGACCGAAGATAAATGCGTTCTCTCTTCCCACTTCTTCAACAATCTCTACATTTGCTCCGTCCATTGTTCCGAGTGTCAGCGCACCGTTCAGCATGAATTTCATATTGCCGGTTCCAGACGCTTCTTTGCTCGCCGTGGAAATCTGCTCCGAGATATCCGCCGCCGCGAAGAGAAGCTCCGCGTTGCTCACACGGTAGTCCTCAATGAAGACAACTTTGATCCGTCCTGCGATCGCCGGGTCGTTGTTCACGATATCGGCAACCGAATTGATCAGTTTGATCGTATCCTTTGCGATCGCGTATCCCGCAGCCGCCTTCGCTCCGAAGATAAAGGTTCTCGGAACAAATTCCATCTCCGGGTTGTCCTTCAGCTGATTGTACAGATAAATGACATTCAGGATGTTCAGAAGCTGTCTCTTGTATTCATGGAGACGTTTCACCTGAACATCAAAGATCGAATTCGGATCCACCTCGATGCCGTTGTGTTTCCGGATATACTCCGCAAGGCGAACCTTGTTCTCATACTTGATCTTCAGGAACTCCTCCCGCGCCGCCGGATCGTCGGCGTACGGAATCAGTCCTTTCAGTGTGGAGAGATCGGTGATCCACCCGTCTCCCACTTTCTTTGTGCACCAGTCAGCAAGAAGCGGGTTTGCGTGAAGAAGGAATCTTCTCTGGGTGATGCCATTGGTCTTGTTGTTGAACTTCTCCGGGAACATCTCATAGAAATCGTGGAGTTCCTGATTCTTCAGAATCTCGGTATGGAGTCTCGCCACACCGTTCACCGAAAAGCCTGCCACGATGGCCAGATGCGCCATCTTGACCTGTCCGTCATTGATGATTGCCATCTTCCGGACTTTATCCATATCCCCCGGGAATTTCTGCATCACCTGCAGAAGGAAGCGGCGGTTGATCTCCTCCACGATCTGGTATACACGCGGAAGAAGGCGCGCAAACAGCTCCAGCGGCCATTTTTCCAATGCTTCGTTCATGATCGTGTGATTTGTATATGCGCAGCAGTGCGAGGTAATCTCCCACGCCTCGTCCCAACCGAGTCCCTCATCATCAAGAAGGATTCGCATCAGCTCCGCCACCGCAACCGTCGGATGGGTATCGTTCATCTGAAAGACCGCCTTGTCCGGAAGTCTGTGAATGTCGTCGTTGTGCTCCTTAAACTTCTTCACAGCCGTCTGGAGAGAAGCCGACACGAAGAAATACTGCTGTTTCAGCCGAAGTTCCTTGCCGGCATAATGGTTGTCGTTCGGATAGAGAACCTCCACCAGGTTCTTGGCGAGATCCTGCTGTTCCACCGCACCGACGTAATCGCCCCGGTCAAACGCCTCGAGGTTGAACTTGGCAAGCGGCTCCGCATCCCAGATCCGGAGCGTATCCACCACGTGGTTTCCGTATCCGACGATCGGCATGTCATACGGAACCGCGCGCACCGCCTGATAACCCTCGTGTACGAAAATGCTCTTGCCGCCGACCCACTCGGTGTTGACATAACCGCCGAAACGAACCTCCACCGCATATTCCGGCCGGCGAAGTTCAAACGGATATCCGTCTTTCAGCCAGTCATCCGGAGCCTCGACCTGATAACCGTCTACGATCTTCTGGCGGAACATGCCGTAGCGGTAACGGATTCCGCATCCGTATGCCGGATAGCCGAGTGTCGCCAGAGAATCGAGGAAACACGCGGCAAGGCGGCCGAGACCGCCGTTTCCGAGCGCCGGATCCGGCTCTTTGTCCTCGATGGCGTTCAGATCAAAGCCGATCTCATCCAGCACCTCGCGAATCTCTTTCTGCGCGCCGAGATTCAGAATGTTGTTTCCGAGCGCACGGCCCATCAGGAATTCCATGGAGAGATAATACACGCGCTTGGCGTTTTCTTTTCGGAGTTCCTCCTGCGTTTCCATCCAGTCGTCCGCGATCAGCGCGTTTACGGCATACGCCACCGCGTGATAGATCATTTGCGGCGTCGCCTCATCGATCCTGCGGCGGAATTTTACTTTCAGAGCTTCCTCAATGTTGGCACGAAATGCTTCTTTGCTGATTTTACGCATAACCCTACGTCGTCTCCTTCCTGATAAGGCAGATCCCCTTCCCTACCCGGCACATAGAAACTACTCCCGGGCAAATCCGGTTCTCATGGTCCGATGCACCAAAGGAGGCGTATGAAAACGCCCCCCTGATACGAATTATCCGTTTACTTTCGCAACGCCGAGCATGGTCTTCTCGCCGTTGATATCCCACTCTTTTGCAACACCCTTCATCTCGCCGAGAATGATAAGGTCTGCCATAACATCATGTTTGATCTCGTCAGAATACTTCTGGAAGATCTTTGCGATGGTCTCATTGTCATCCTGATATACGCAGATGTGGTCTGTCACCTCAAATCCCGCTTCCTTGCGCATGGTCTGGATCTTGCTGACAAGCTCACGCATAAATCCTTCCTCGATCAGCTCCGGTGTCAGTTTTGTGGAGAGGATGACCACAACTTTGCTGTCGGCCTCGGTCACAAAACCTTCTACCTGCGCGGTTGCGATCAGGAGATCCTCCTTGGTCAGCTCCACCGTCTCACCGTCATAGTCAAAGGTCAGCTTTCCTTCGCTGTTCAGCTGATCCATCGCCGCACTTCCGTCGAGCTCCTCAAGGCTCTTTTTGATCTTTCCGAGGAGTTTTCCGTACTTCGGGCCAACCGTCTTCAGCTGCGGCTTGAAGGTATAATTCGTGTACTCGCGCACATCATCGCGGAACTCAATCTTCTTGACATTCAGCTCCTCACGGATGATCTCGCAGAAATACTCCGGAAGCTCACGCTCCGCCTTGACATACATCTCGGCAAGCGGCTGACGGTTCTTCATGTTGGACTCATTTCTGCCCGCACGGCCGAGCACAACGATCTTCAGAGCCTCATCCATCTGTGCTTCAAGCTCCGTGTCGATCATCTTCTCGTCCACTTCCGGGAAATCGCACAGGTGTACGCTGATCGGAGCGGTCGGATCCTGATTCTTCACGAGGTTCAGGTAAATGTCATCTGCCATGAACGGAACCATCGGAGCCGCCGCTTTTGCGGTGGTCACAAGCGCGGTATACAGCGTCATGTAAGCATTGATCTTGTCCTGCTCCATGCCCTTGCCCCAAAATCTTGAGCGGCATCTTCTGACATACCAGTTGGACATGTCATCGACAAAGTCCTCCAGTGCCTTTCCTGCCTCCGGAATCCTGTACTGTTCCAGATTCTTGTCCACAGCGCCGACCATGGAGTTCAGCTTGGAGAGGAGCCAGCGGTCCATGACCGGAAGTTTGTCGTATTCCAGCTTGTAATCCTGCGCGCTGAAGCCGTCAATATTTGCATACAGAACGAAGAATGCATAGGTATTCCACAGCGTTCCGAGGAACTTTCTCTGACCCTCGGTAACCGCCTTGTCGTGGAAACGGTTCGGCAGCCACGGAGAGGAGTTGGTATAGAAGTACCAGCGGATCGCGTCAGCGCCGAATTTGCCGAGCGCCTCCATCGGGTCGACTGCATTTCCCTTGGATTTGGACATCTTGTTACCGTCCTTGTCGAGAACGTGTCCGAGTACCAGAACGTTCTTGTAAGCCGGCTTGTTGAAGAGGAGGGTCGACTCCGCATGCAGGGAGTAGAACCAGCCTCTGGTCTGGTCCACCGCTTCGGAAATGAACTCGGCCGGGAACTGCTTCTCGAAGAGCTCTTTGTTCTCAAATGGGTAGTGGAGCTGTGCGTACGGCATCGCGCCGGAGTCAAACCAGCAGTCGATTACTTCCGGAACACGGTGCATCATCTTGCCGCACTCCGGGCACTTGATCTCATACTGATCGACATACGGACGGTGAAGTTCGGTCTTCTCCGCATCGGCGATTCCGGTCAGCTCGGCAAGTTCCTTTCTGGAGCCGACCGACAGCTGATGTCCGCAGTCCGGGCATTCCCAGATGTTGAGCGGAGTACCCCAGTAACGGTTTCTCGAGATACCCCAGTCCTGAATGTTCTCGAGCCAGTTTCCGAATCTTCCCTCTCCCATGGTTTTCGGGATCCAGTTGATCTTCTTGTTGTTTGCAACCAGGTCATCCTTGACAGCCGTCATCTTGATGAACCAGGATTCGCGTGCATAATAGATCAGCGGAGTATCACATCTCCAGCAGTGCGGATAGTCATGCTCGAACTTCGGAGCGTCGAAGAGAATTCCTCTCTCCGCGAGATCCTTGAGAACCGCCGGATCGGCGCTGACTGCGCCCTTTTCCATCTCTGCCTTGGTCGGTTTGCAGCGCATGCCGGCAAACTTTCCTGCCTCCGGTCTCATGCAACCGTGATCGTCCACCATCTGAACGAACGGAGCATCGTATTTTCTTCCGACACGGGCATCGTCTTCACCGAATGCCGGTGCGATATGAACGATACCGGTACCGTCGGTCATGGTTACATAATCGTCGCAGTATACAAAGAATGCCTTCTTGTGCTGTTTCTCCACGGAATCCGCGGCGCACTGATAGAGCGGCTCGTATTCCTTGCGCTCCAGCTCGATACCCTTCATCTCTTCGAGGATCTCATACGCCTTCTCGCCCTCTTCCTTTGCCAGAGAACCGAGAACCTTGTCCAGAAGCGCCTTTGCCATATAATAGGTAAATCCGTCGGCTGCCTTAACCTTCGCGTAGGTCTCCTCCGGGTTTACGCAGAGCGCGATGTTGGACGGAAGAGTCCACGGTGTGGTCGTCCACGCAAGGAAGTAAGCATCTTCGCCGGACACCTTAAAGCGGACGATGGCGGATTTTTCTTTTAATGTCTTATATCCCTGTGCCACCTCATGGGAGGAAAGCGGGGTTCCGCAGCTCGGGCAGTACGGAACAACCTTGAATCCCTTGTAGAGAAGGCCCTTGTCCCAGATCGTCTTAAGCGCCCACCACTCGGACTCGATGAAGTCATCATAGTAGGTTACATACGGGTTATCCATATCCGCCCAGAAACCAACGGTTCCGGAGAACTGCTCCCACATGCCCTTGTACTTCCATACCGAATCCTTGCACTTCTTGATGAACGGTTCAATTCCGTACTTCTCGATCTCGTCTTTTCCCTCAATGCCGATCTCTTTCTCAACTTCCAGCTCAACCGGAAGTCCGTGTGTATCCCAGCCGGCCTTTCTCGGAACCATATATCCCTTCATGGTGCGGTATCTCGGAATCATATCCTTGATTACACGGGTCAGAACGTGACCGATATGCGGTTTGCCGTTTGCGGTCGGCGGTCCGTCGTAGAACATGTAAGTCGGATTTCCTTCCCGCTCTTCAATGCTCTTCTCGAAAACATGATTCTCCTGCCAGTACTCGAGAACCTTTTTCTCTTCCTCGACGAAATTTCTGTTCGCAGAGACTTTGCTGTACATAGTGTCCTCCTAAAAATTGATCATGTACCCAGTCATCGATGGAAAGGATCTTTTATGTTATGGAACCGAATGGAATGGTTTTTCTCACTCTCACATCCATAATATAAAAAAAACTCTCATCCGTAACAGGACAAGAGTTCTTGCTATACCACCTATTACTGCATACAAACATATGCGCACCGTTTAACGGGGGTAACCGTCCAGGCTTACGCGTCACACAGTTTCGGAATCTTTCCGAATCATCTGAAAAATGAAACATGCGTGATTTCAGCAGGCAACTCCGGAGTGATCTTCGCTGTCCGGCTTACTTGCGGCAGGTTTCCACCATCCCCGTCTCTCTCTTGCGTTCCGCCGGTGCTACTGTCTCCTTCACAGTCTTTCTCTCTTATTTTATAAACCGCTCTCTGAATTGTCAAGACAATTGGAACTTCTTGTTTGATATTTATTTAACAGGCAATTGTGTTTTTTGCCGCATTTTGTTATACTGACACAAGCACTTTCTGTGAGAAAATGCTAAAACTTCAAGGAAGTGATAAGTAGAAGGAGAACAGCTGTTATGGATAAACGGCACTTTACTCTGCTCACCGATCTCTATGAGCTGACGATGATGCAGGGTTACCACGAGATCAAAGACGCAAACCGCACCGTTGTGTTTGACGCCTTTTATCGCGTCAATCCGCACGGCAACGGATTTGCCATTGCTGCGGGACTGGATCAGGTCATTGAGTATGTCAAAGGCCTGACATTCAATGAGGAGGACATCGAGTACCTCCGGAGCACACACATTTTCAATGATGCATTTGTCGACAGTCTTCGCGATTTCCGCTTTACCGGCGACATCTACGCGATCCCGGAAGGATCCGTTGTATTTCCGCGTGAACCGCTGGTAAAGGTCATTGCCCCGATCATGCAGGCGCAGCTGATGGAGACTGCCATCTTAAATATTATCAACCACCAGTCTCTGATCGCGACCAAAACCGCCCGCATCGTCCATGCTGCCCAGGGGGACGGCATCATGGAATTCGGACTCCGCAGAGCCCAGGGACCGGACGCCGGCACATACGGCGCAAGAGCGGCCATGATCGGCGGCTGTGTCGGAACATCGAATGTTCTGACCGGACAGCTCTTTGACGTTCCGGTCAAGGGAACCCATGCCCACAGCTGGATCATGAGTTTCCCTGATGAACTGACCGCGTTCCGCAACTATGCGAAAATGTATCCCAATGCCTGTATTCTGCTGGTCGACACTTACGACACCCTCGAATCCGGCGTTCCAAACGCAATTCAGGTATTCCGCGAGATGCGCGAGCAGGGCATTCCGTTAAAGGGCTACGGCATCCGTCTCGACTCCGGCGACCTTGCCTACCTCTCCAAGAAAGCAAGAAAAATGCTGGATGCGGCAGGTTTTCCGGATGCGATCATCTCCGCTTCCAACGACCTCGATGAGTATCTGATCAACTCGCTGAAGATGCAGGGTGCGGCGATCACCTCCTGGGGTGTCGGAACCAACCTGATCACCTCCAAGGACTGCCCGTCCTTCGGCGGCGTATACAAACTGGCCGGCGTCCGCGATGACGAGACCGGCGAGTGGATGCCGAAGATCAAGCTGTCCGAGAACACCGAGAAGGTGACCAACCCGGGCAACAAGACCGTTCAGCGAATCTATGACAAATTCACCGGAAAGATCGTGGCGGACCTCATCTGCTTTGCCGATGAGACCTTCCCGGATACCGAACCGCTGACGCTCTTCGATCCGCAGGAGACCTGGAAAAAGACCAGACTTGCACCGGGCACCTACACCACACGTGAAATGCTGGTTCCGGTATTCCGGAACGGCGAGTGTGTCTATGAGAGTCCGAAAGTCATGGAGATCCGTGAATACTGCAAGCGTGAACAGGAAACTCTCTGGGATGAGTCCCGCCGACTGGTCAATCCGCAGGAAGTTCACGTTGACCTCTCCAAAAAACTGTGGGAGTGCAAGCGCGATCTGCTCGCCGAGTTCCACAAAGAGTAAAACGAGAAGAATCCAAGAACAAAGTCCGCAAGCGGACCTCGGCTCCCCCATCCCCTCAATCCTGAGGGGAGCCCCGCGGACTTTGCGCGCCGCCGCTGGTCACCGTTAGGTGACAGCTTCCTTACAGCGGCGTGCGCATTCTCGCGGAGCGTTTTGGTTCATAGGGAATTTCAGAGAAATTTCCTATGAACCAAAAGAACTTCCGGCCACGGCCGGAAGTTCTCTTTTTTTAGCTTTCTTTTTCTTTGCGCTCTTTTTCTTTGCGCTCTTTTTTCTAGGAAGTGATCCGCGTTTCCGAATGAAACAAAAGACACTCCCCAGGAATGCGTGTCGACGCGAATCACCTTGCGGTGACCAGCTTCGACGCGCATATTTCTTTTCCCGCTCCTCGCATCATATCGGAGCGAAACGTCGCAATGTTTACGCCTCAAATTCCTGAGCAAGTTCCAGAGTATGCTCTCTGTTCAGTCTCTTGCAGACTTCCACAAAGGTCGTCAGCGGAACATCATGAACCTGCTTGTTGTTTCCGCGGATGTTGATGGAAACGGTATTCTCTTCCGCCTCCTTGTCGCCGAGAACAAGAATGTACGGATCCTTGTAATTCTTGAAGCCCTTGATCTTGGTCTTCATGTTGTTGTCGGAATAATCCGCCTCAACACGGATGCCGGCATCTTCCAGAGCCTTCACAACCTTTTTCGCGTACTCGTTGTGCTCCTCACGGATCGGAACAACGGCAACCTGATACGGGTTCAGCCAGAACGGGAACAGACCCTTGAAGTTCTCGATGATGATGCCGAGGAAACGCTCCAGAGAGCCGTAGATTGCGCGGTGAAGAACAACCGGCATCTCCTGCTCACCCTTCTCGTTGATGTAAGTCAGACCGAAGTTGTGCGGAAGCTGGAAGTCGAGCTGAACGGTACCGCACTGCCACTCTCTTCCGAGTGCATCCTTGATCTGAAGGTCGATCTTCGGGCCGTAGAACGCACCGTCGCCTTCATTGATCTCATAGCCGCCCTCGCCATACTTCTCGTCGAGAATGGACTTCAGGTCAGCCTCTGCCTTGTTCCAAACTTCGATATCGCCCATGAAATCATCCGGACGGGTGGAAAGCTCGGCGCGGTAGGTTACACCAAAGGTGGAGTAGATCTCATCCGCGATGGAAATGATGTCCGCGATCTCATCCTTGATCTGGGAATCCATTACAAAGGTGTGATCATCATCCTGACGGAACTCCTGTACACGGAAAAGGCCGTTCATCTGACCGGACTTCTCCTTGCGGTGAAGCACATCATACTCGCTGTAACGGATCGGAAGCTCTTTGTAGGAATGGGTGGTTCTCTTGAAGGTCATCATCGCATTCGGACAGTTCATCGGCTTTGCCGCCATGGTGTCGATCTCGTCACGGTTGTAGATGGCGGAACCTGCTCTCATCTTGACCGTCTTGGTCGGAGCATTCTCATCGGTTGCGCTCTCCGCGATCTCCGCCATATCCGCGTCGGCTCTCAGATAACCGGAAACGCCCGGTACCATGAACATGTTGTTGATGTAGTGAGCCCAGTGGCCGGAAATGAGCCAGAGTTTCTTGTTGTTGATGAGCGGAGCGGAGATCTCGGTGTAACCGTGTCTCTCCTGAATCTCACGGGAGTATTTCAGCAGCGCCTGATACATTTTCCAGCCGCGCGGCAGCCAGTACGGCATACCCGGAGCAGTCTCGTCGAACATGAAGAGATCGAGAGCTGCACCGATCTTCTTGTGGTCGCGCTCAAGTGCTTCCCTGATCATATCGAGGTGAGCCTTGAGTTCCTCTTTGGTCGGGAATGCGTATACATAGACACGCTGAAGAACGATGCCTCTCTTCTCGTCGCCTCTCCAGTATGCGGAGGATACGGATTTTACCTTGAATGCGGCGCTGGAGAGATCCGCGGAATTGTCAACGTGCGGGCCTCTGCACAGGTCAATGTAGTCGTCACCGGTATTGTAGACGGTGATCATCTCGTCTTCCGGAAGGTCCTGGATCAACTCAGTCTTGAACTTCTGGTCCTTGAAGATCTCCAGTGCCTCGGCTCTGGAAACCTCTTTTCTTACCCAGTCCTCTTTTCTCTTGATGATCTCGTGCATCTTCTGCTCGATCTGCGCGAAATCATCCGTGGAAACGGTTCTCGGAAGAACAAAATCATAGTAGAAACCATCGTCAATCTGCGGTCCGATGGCATACTGAACTTCCTTGCCGAAAATCTCGATCATTGCCTTTGCCAGAATGTGGCTCAGGGAGTGACGATAGCGGTCCATAAACTCTTCTTTAATCATGGCTTTTCTCCTTTTTTTAAATTATAAAATCAATGTCCGCAGGCGGACTTCGATTCATCCATCTTTGTATTCCTGTGGGGGGGGCACGCGGACTTTGCGCGCCGCCGCTGGTCACCGCAAGGTGACATTTTCTACAAGAACAAAGTCCGCAAGCGGACTTCGGCTCCCCCATCCCCTCAGTCCTGAGGGGAGCCCCGCGGACTTTGCGCGCCGCCGCTGGTCACCGTTAGGTGACAGCTTCCTTACAGCGGCGTGCGCATCCTCGCGGAGCGTTTT
>NZ_JONJ01000025.1 GCF_000711825.1 [Clostridium] aminophilum DSM 10710
CAATGGATGGCTCTATCACAGAATCCGTATGTGTATATGGAAACAATGGAAGAAGCCCAAGACAAAGGTGCGAAATCTGATTAAGATGGGTGTGCCCGAGGACTTGGCGCATATGGCTGGCAACAGTCGGCGTGGATATTGGTTTACCACACATACAGTCGCAGTCAACATGGCGATGACAAAAGAAAGACTGATAAACAGTGGCTTCTATGATTTAGCCACAGCCTATCAGTCTGTGCACGTCAACTATTGAAAGCGCCGTATACCGAACGGTACGTACGGTGCTGTGAGAGGACGGGAGCTAATCACTCCCTCCTACTCAATTGGACGGTGTTCTTCCATAGAAAAGTGCTTTGCATTTCCTGTTCCGAGGGACTCCCCCATCCTGAGGGGATAGGGGAGTTGACGTGCGCTCCCCGGACTTCCCACTTTTTGTTGATTCTGTACAAAAGAAGGATTTAATACAATCGAACAGATGTTTGAAAACCGTGTTTATTGCTCTTGAATCCCGCCTTTTATCAATGATACAGTAGGGACAACGGATTATTCCCGGCCGGACCAGCAGTAGGTGCAGAGACGGCAGGAACCGATTCCGATGGATTCCTCCAGATCGTCGAGGCGCTGGAACTGAAGGGAGGTGAAGTTCAGCCTGCGGCAGATTTCATCAACCATCTCCTTGTAATTCCGGCTGTCCGGATTTGCGTAGTCGAGCAGTATCTCTTTGGAAACATTTTCACCTTCCCGTTCCCGGATGATCCGACGGGTGATCATGTCGTAATCGGAATTGGAGCGGGAGAAGTTGATGTATTTGCATCCGAACAGAAGCGGCGGACATGCCGGACGGATATGAACTTCCCTGGCACCGCGCTCATACAGAAATTCTGTGGTGTTTCGGAGCTGTGTTCCGCGGACGATGGAGTCGTCGATCATCAGGAGCCGTTTGTTGCGGATCAGTGATTCCACGGCGATCAGCTTCATGTGGGCGATCAGTTCACGCTGGCTCTGACGGGTCGGCATGAACGAGCGCGGCCAGGTCGGGGTATACTTGATGAACGGGCGCTCATACGGAATGCCGGATTCGTTGGCATATCCGACGGCATGGGCGATGCCGGAGTCCGGGACGCCCGCGACGGAATCTGCGGCGACATTGTCCCGTTTGGCCAGCATTTTTCCGCATTCATAGCGCATCTGCTCGACACTGACTCCGTCATAGGACGCACTCGGATAACCGTAATAAACCCAGAGGAAGGAACAGATCCGTTCTTTGTCCTGAGGTTTTGCGAGACACTCGTAGCCGTCCGGGGTGACAAAGTCGATTTCTCCGGGGCCCAGCTCGTGACAGGTTTCATATCCGAGATTAAAGTATGCGAAATCTTCGAAGGAGATGCAGTATCCGTCATTATTTCTGCCTAGAACAGCCGGTGTGCGGCCAAGAAGATCTCTGGCAACATAGATACCTTTTGACGTGAGAAGAAGAATTGTCATAGAACCGTCGATTTTCTGCTGTGCAAGCTGCAGGCCCTCGACGATGGAATCACCCTGATTGATGATGGATGCAGTCAGTTCGGTGGCGTTGATTTCTCCGCCGCTCATTTCGATGAACTGGACGTGGCGCCGTTCGTCCGCTTCCCGGACGAGTTCGTCTTTGTTGTTGATCTTGCCGACCGTGCAGATTGCGTAGGTTCCGAGATGAGAATGGATGAGGAGCGGCTGCGGTTCCATGTCGGAGATACATCCGATTCCGAGATTTCCTTCCAGTTCATCCAGGTCTCGGTCAAATTTACTGCGGAACGGTGTGTTTTCGATGTTGTGGATGGAACGGTGAAAACCGTCCTTTCCGTACACGGCCAATCCGCCCCTTCTGGTTCCCAGATGTGAATGATAATCTGTTCCGAAAAACAGGTCATTCGTGCAACTGCGTTTCGATACGACTCCGAAAAAGCCTCCCATAAGATATCCTTTCGTGCAAAGATATGCTGCCCGGCAAAACTGTCGGACAGTGAAACGAATTTTACGCAGATTATCATAGCACAGGATTTGGATTTGTGGGAAAGAAATTCTCTTGACAGGGGAGAGATCAGGAAGTATGATAGTCACAGAAATGAACGAATGTTCGAAAATAGAACGTTCTGAGAAGATACAGTTACGGAGGAGACCACTTATGAACAAAGATGACAAGCTGAAAGCATTGGACGCCGCGCTCACCCAGATTGAGAAAGCGTACGGTAAGGGCGCCGTGATGAAGCTCGGTGATCAGGGGGCCGGCATGGAGATCGAGACGGTTCCGACCGGATCACTCAGTCTGGATATCGCGCTCGGACTCGGCGGCGTGCCGCGCGGCAGAATTCTCGAGATTTATGGTCCGGAATCGAGTGGTAAGACCACCGTTGCTCTTCATATGGTAGCGGAAGTGCAGAAACGCGGCGGAATTGCCGGATTCATCGATGCAGAGCATGCTTTGGATCCGGTGTATGCGAGAAATATCGGTGTCGATATCGATAATCTCTATATCTCACAGCCGGACAGCGGTGAGCAGGCATTGGAGATTACCGAGACCATGGTTCGCTCCGGTGCGGTTGATATTGTTATTGTCGACTCGGTTGCCGCTCTCGTACCGAAGGCAGAGATTGACGGAGAGATGGGAGATGCCCATGTGGGACTTCAGGCCCGTCTGATGTCCCAGGCACTGCGCAAGCTGACGGCAGTGATCAGCAAGTCCAACTGTATCGTTGTATTTATCAACCAGCTTCGCGAAAAAGTCGGTGTCATGTTCGGAAATCCGGAGACGACAACCGGAGGCCGTGCGCTGAAGTTTTATTCTTCGGTTCGTATGGACGTTCGCAGAACCGAATCACTCAAGCGCGGCGGTGAGGTCATCGGAAACCATGTCCGCGTCAAGGTTGTGAAGAACAAGATTGCTCCGCCGTTCAAGGAGGCGGAATTCGATATCATGTTCGGTAAGGGAATCTCCAAAGAGGGCGATATTCTGGATCTGGCCGAGAAGAACGATATCATCAACAAGAGCGGTGCATGGTATGCGTATCTCGGAGAAAAGATCGGTCAGGGCCGTGAGAATGCCAAGGTTTATCTTCAGGAGAACCCGGATGTCTGTGACGAGATCGAACGAAAGGTTCGTGAACTGTATGGTCTGAACGGCGGCGCTTCGGCGGATGAAGCACCGGCAAAGAAGCCGGATGGCGTGGAAGACGAGGCAGTACTGAAACCGGTAAAAGAGACAAAATAAAACAGATATGAACGGCATTCCGGGGCAGTAATGCTCCGGAATGTTGTTGTATATAAAAAGCAGAGGAATGGAAAATGTATTTGGTGGATAAGACAGAACCGCTGGATTCACGGCGAACCAGGATCTGGCTGGACGGTGAGGCGGCGTTTGCGTTATATAACGGCGAGATGCGCCGGCTCCATGTAAAAGAGGGGGAGGAACTCAGCGCGGAGACCTATGAAACGGTGATGACAGAGATTCTGCCGAAAAGAGCGAGAGAACGCGCACTGTACTATCTGAAATCACAGGCCCGGACGGAGCGGGAAGTATGGTCGAAACTGAGACAGGGAATGTATCCGGATTCGGTTATTCAGGATACGGTTATATTCCTGAAGCGATACCACTATATCGACGATGCAGAGTATGCACGGAATTACATTGAAACAGCCGGATGCCGAAAGAGCCGGAGAGAGATCGAACAGAGGCTGCGGATCAAGGGCATAGAGAGTGATATCATTCGGGATGTTTTTGACGAGACTGCGCCTCCGACAGGAGAAACATTGAAAAGAATTCTTAAGAAAAGGCATTATTCGGCGGAAGCTTCGGAGGAGGAAACCCGTAAAACGATCGGTTACCTGATGCGCCGCGGATTTGGATACGAGGAGATTCGTCGGGCTATGGTTGAAATGCATAATGATGCATGATTGATGATTTCAATTCTTGACATAATGTTGTAAAGAGATTAAAATTATTTATGTTGTATTTTTGTACAATGAAAACTGAATAAGGAGGTGCTCCTGTGTCACAGATAGTAGTAATAGTGCTTATTACAGCTGTAGTTGTAGCTGCTATTACCTGGGTGATTTCCGGAGAGATTCGCAAGAGAAATTATGATGCGAAGATCGGAAGTGCGGAACAGAAATCCCGGGAGATAATAGATGAAGCATTAAAAGTTGCAGAGACTAAGAAGCGAGAAGCTCTCCTGGAGGCGAAGGAAGAGTCTTTAAAGACTAAGAATGAGCTGGAAAAAGAAACAAAAGAAAGAAGAGCTGAGCTTCAACGCTATGAGCGACGCGTACTGAGCAAAGAAGAGAACCTTGACAAGAAGTCCGAAATCCTCGAGAGAAGAGAGCAGAGCATCAACAGCAGGGAGGAGTCTCTGAAGAAGAGAACTGCGGAAGTGGAGGAAATCCAGCAGAAGCAGCGTGAAGAACTGGAGCGAATCTCCGGACTCACATCCGAACAGGCAAAGGAATACCTGCTGAAGATCGTTGAGGAGGATGTCAAGCACGACACCGCGAAGATGGTTCGTGATCTTGAGACCCAGGCAAAGGAAGAGGCCGACAAGAAAGCGAAGGATATCGTTGTGACCGCCATTCAGAGATGTGCGGCGGATCACGTGGCGGAATCCACCGTTTCCGTTGTTCAGCTTCCGAATGATGAGATGAAGGGCCGTATCATCGGGCGTGAGGGAAGAAATATCCGCACGCTGGAGACGATGACCGGTGTCGAACTGATCATCGATGATACACCGGAGGCAGTGGTTCTCTCAAGCTTTGATCCGGTTCGCCGTGAGGTTGCGAGAATTGCACTGGAAAGACTGATCGTCGATGGCCGTATTCATCCGGCCAGAATCGAGGAGATGGTTGAAAAGGCGCGCAGAGAAGTGGAGACCAAGATGGTTCAGGACGGCGAAGACGCTCTGATCCAGGCCGGCGTACACGGAATTCATCCGGAGCTGATCAAACTTCTCGGAAAGATGAGATATCGTACAAGCTACGGACAGAACGCGCTGATGCATTCGATCGAGGTTGCTCAGATCGCAGGTCTTCTTGCAGCAGAAGTCGGATGTGACGTGAGACTGGCAAAGAGAGCCGGACTCCTGCATGATATCGGTAAATCGATTGACCATGAACAGGAAGGAACACATGTGGAACTCGGTGTTGCACTCTGCAGAAAGTATAAAGAATCTGCAACAGTGATCAACGCGGTTGAGTCTCACCATGGTGATGTGGAACCGCAGAGTCTGATTGCGGTACTGGTTGCTGCGGCGGATACCATTTCCGCGGCAAGACCTGGCGCAAGACGCGAGCAGGTTGAGACGTACACCACTCGTCTGAAGAAACTGGAGGATATTGCAAACTCTTATAAGGGAGTTGACAAGTCCTTTGCAATTCAGGCGGGCCGTGAGATCCGTATCATGGTTGTTCCGGAACAGGTCAGTGATGACGATATGGTTCTTCTCGCTCGGGATATCTCGAAGCGGATTCAGGAAGAACTGCAGTATCCGGGTCAGATCAAGGTAAATGTGATCCGCGAGTCAAGAGTCACAGAATACGCAAAATAATTATCCGTCAGGAAGCCAAGCCCCATGGACCGAGAGGTCTGTGGGGCTATTTTATTTCATAGGAAATTTCTCCGAAATTCCCTATGAAATATGATCAATGCAGAAAACCATGAACAGTGTTGTTTTTTGGGGCTGAATGGGGGTATTATAGGACATAGTGTTGGATTTCTGTGATTTTTCGAGAACAAACCGTATAATCGAGCAAAAAGGAATCAAGCGCTTAAGGAAAAACAGGGATGAAAGGGAAGAAGGAGGAACGGATGTATCACGTAGGATTTATCGGAATGGGCAATATGGGCACCGCAATTCTGAAAGGACTTTTGAAAACATACCGTCCGGAACAACTGGCATTCACACAGCCGACCGAGGCGAAGGGAAAGAAAACCGAAGCGGAAACGGGAGTAAAATATGTGGCATCCAATGCCGAGCTCGCAGAAACTTCGGAAATCCTTGTTCTTGCGGTAAAGCCGCAGTTTTATAACAGCGTTCTTCCGGAGATCGGAGAAGTCCTTGCAAAAGATGCGATCGTGATCTCGCTGGCGCCGGGTGTGACGATCGATACGATTCATGAAAAGCTGGGACAAAAGGGGCGCATTGTCCGCTGTATGCCGAACACACCGGCCATGATCGGAGAGGGAATGACCGGTGTTTCCTATGACGAGTCGCAGTTTTCGGAGGAAGAGAAAAAGAATATCCGGGATATTTTCGAGTCCTTCGGAGAAATGGAACTGGTTCCGGAGCATCTGATGGATGTGGTGACCTGTCTGAGCGGAAGTTCCCCTGCGTATGTGTATATGTTTATTGAGGCTCTGGCGGATGCCGGCGTAAAGCACGGTATGCCGCGGGCAGCTGCGTATAAGTTTGCGGCGAAAGCGGTTGCCGGAAGCGCGGAGATGGTTCTGAAGACCGGAAAACATCCGGCGGAGTTGAAGGACAATGTATGCTCTCCGGGCGGAACCACCATTGCCGGTGTGGCAGCGCTGGAAGAGTACGGCCTTAGAAATGCAGTGATCAAGGCCTCGGATGCCTGCTATGATGTCTGCACGGCGATGAAATCAAAAAAGTGACCGCCAAAAGCGGACAGAAGAGGAAGAAGAAAATGGATAAAGCAGATAGGAATAAGGAAGAGAATTACGGCCTTGAGCGCGTGGAACTTTTAAATCGTGAATTAAAATACACCGGTTCGGTGCTTCATGTCTATGAAGATACCGTTAAGGTCATGGGACATGAGGCAAAATGGGATTTTATTCATCATATCGGCGCGGCTGCAATCGTTCCGGTACTGGAGGACGGAAGGATCGTGATGGTTCGGCAGTTTCGCCATGCACTGGACCGCTTTACGCTGGAAATTCCGGCCGGAAAGAGAGATTACGAAGGGGAACCGCTGTTGGACTGCGCGCTTCGTGAACTCCATGAAGAGGCCGGCTTTGTGGGATCGGAAGCGGAATATCTGATGACGGTGAATACGACGGTTGCATTCTGCGATGAAGAGATCGGGATTTACGTTTGCCGGAATCTGAAAAAAGCAGAGCAGAATCTGGATCCGGATGAGGAGATCAACATTGAACTCTGGGAACTGGAAGATCTGAAACAGAAGATCTTTGCCGGTGAGATGACGGACGGAAAGACCGTCGCTGCGATCCTTGCGTATGACGCAAAATACTGTCGTTGAGAACAATAGAAAATAATAGAGAATAATAGTAGGACCCCCTGCCCGTTTCCGTGTAATCGCTGAAATGAGCAGGGGGTCTTGTCATGTCCGGAGCTGCATTTATACGTTCAGGCTCGCAGGATCGGCATCATTTTTTGTAAAATGACCCCCCCGGCATTTGGATGCCGGGGGGTATGGAGAATATTTGTTTGAATACGCGCCTCTGCGGATACCTGAGCGCTAAGCTTGTAATCTTCGATATAAAAAAACTGAGGCAATCAGGAGATTACACTTTGCTCCTTTTCCTGGATCCGTTTGTTGGCAACGGCAAGCATCAGCTTGATGCGGTTTAACTGATTGACTTCACTGGCACCGGCGTCGTAGTCGATGGCAATGATGTTGGCTTCCGGATTGGTCCGGCGCAGCTCCTTGATAACGCCTTTTCCGACAATATGGTTCGGAAGGCATCCAAACGGCTGAGTGCAGATGATGTTTTTGGTTCCGCTGTGGATCAGCTCCAGCATTTCTCCGGTCAGGAACCAGCCCTCACCGGTCTGATTGCCGAGAGAAACATATTTCTGAGCCATTGATGCGAGCGTTTCAATCCGTGTCGGCGGAGTAAAATGACGGCTCATCTCAAATTCACGGCGCGCCGTGCGTCGGAGATATTCCAGAACGGAGATAACCATGTTGGAGAGCGTCGCAGTGGTTTTCCGGAAACCGAGATTTTCTGCTTTGAAATTCGTGTTGTAGAAGCAGTACAGCAGGAAATCAAGGAGATCCGGCATGACGGCCTCAGCGCCTTCGGATTCCAGAAGGTCAACCACGTGGTTGTTGGCGAGCGGCGAGAATTTCACCAGAATCTCACCGACGATGCCGACCTTCGGCTTTATGGTATGCAGGCGGGGAAGTGCGTCAAAATCGCGGATGATGCCGCGGATATTGCGGTTAAACTCGCCCATGGAAGCACCCTTCTTTGCAAGAGAACGGATGCAGACTTCTTTCCACTTTTCGTGAAGCTTTTCGGCAGCCCCGTGCTCGGCCTCATACGGCCGCGTTGCATAGAGACAGCGCATGAAAACGTCACCGTATACCAGTGCCTGCATGCTCTTCATGACCAGCGGAAGAGTGAGTTTAAAGCCCGGATTCTTTTCCATGCCGTTCGCGTTCAGGGAGATGACCGGAATGTCCTGCATGCCGGCATTTTCCAGAGCGCGGCGGATAAAGCCGATGTAGTTGGACGCGCGGCACCCTCCGCCGGTCTGGCTCATAATGACGGCAGTCCGCTTCAGATCGTATTTGCCGGAGAGGAGAGCCTTCATGATCTGTCCGACGACAATGGTGGACGGATAGCAGGCGTCGTTGTTTACGTATTTCAGACCCTCGTCAATGATCTGACGGCCTTCCTCTGTACGTCCGTATTTCAGGATGACGAGGTTGATGCCGCAACTGCGAACCGCCGGCTCGATCAGGTCAAAGTGAATCGGCGACAGCTCCGGACACAGAATGGTGTAGTTGTCCTTCTGCATTTTCTTTGTGAACAGCACGCGGTTATAGGAAGAATCCTCCACCGGGTGAGAGTATTTCTTCATTTCACGGATCCGGATCGCGGCGATCAGGGAGCGGACACGAATGCGGGCCGCACCGAGGTTGTTGACCTCGTCAATCTTGAGAACCGTGTAAATTCTGCCGGATGTAGTGAGAATGTCACTGCACTGGTTGGTTGTGACCGCATCCAGACCGCATCCGAAGGAGTTTAACTGGATCAGCTCCAGCATCGGCTGGGTTTTGACGAACGAAGCAGCCCGGTACAGTCTGGAGTGGTACATCCACTGGTCGGTCACGATCAGCGGCCGGTCGACATTTCCCAGATGGGAAATGGAGTCTTCCGTGAGGACTGCAAACCCGTAGGAAGTAATCAGCTCCGGAATGCCGTGGTTGATCTCCGGGTCGATATGGTACGGACGTCCGGCGAGAACGATGCCGTGGCGGCCGTGTTCTTTCATCCAGCGGAGAGCGTCTTCACCGGCCTTCTCCATGTCCCGGCGGGAGCGGAGAAGCTCTTTCCAGGCCTTGCGCGCGGCAGCACGGACCTCTGCTTTGGTGTGATGGTAATCCGAACCGTCGTTTCCGGTAAAGATTTCCACCAGACGGTTGGAAGCCACTTCCTCGCTGGTAAATGCGATAAACGGATTCTCAAAACGGATCTGGTTTTCTTCCAGCGATTCCATATTGTTTTTGACGTTCTCCGCATATGAGGTTACCATCGGGCAGTTGTAGTGGTTGCCGGCATCCGGTGTCTCATTTCGCTCGTACGGAACGCACGGGTAGAAAATGTGTCGGATGCCCTGCTTGATCAGCCATTCGATGTGGCCGTGCACCATTTTTGCCGGATAACACTCGGATTCGCTCGGAATGGTCTCAATGCCGAGTTCGTAGAGCTTTCGGGTCGACTGCGGGGATACAATCACGCGGTATCCGAGCTCACGGAAGAAAACAGCCCAGAACGGGAAGTTTTCAAACATATTCAGAACGCGCGGAATGCCGATGACGCCGTTTTGGGCCTCATCTTCCGGGAGCGGAGTGTACGCATCGAACATGCGCTGCATTTTGAATTTGAACAGGTTCGGCACATTTTCGCTTGTTTTGCGGATGCCGAGACCACGCTCACAGCGGTTTCCGGATACGAACTGACGGCCGCCGTCAAAACGGTTGATGGTCAGAACACAGTGGTTGGTGCAACCCTGACATCTCGCCATGTTGGTCTGATAGGAGAGATTCAGAATCTGATCGATCGGAAGCATGGTGGTGCCTTTTTCGGCATCGTAGCGCTCCCGCGCAATCAGAGCGGCGCCGTAGGCGCCCATGATGCCGGCGATGTCCGGACGAACCGCGTCCACTCCGGAGATCTTTTCAAAACTGCGGAGAACCGCATCGTTGTAGAAGGTACCTCCCTGAACGACGACATGTTTTCCCAGATCCTCCGGGCTGGTGATCTTGATGACTTTAAAGAGTGCGTTCCGGATGACCGAGTAGGCAAGTCCCGCGGAGATATCGCCGACTTCCGCGCCCTCTTTCTGCGCCTGCTTTACGTTGGAGTTCATAAATACAGTGCAGCGGGTTCCGAGATCCGTAGGGTTCTGCGCAAACAAGGCGATTTTTGCAAAATCCGCAACGCCGTAGCCGAGCGATTTGGCGAAAGTCTCGATAAAGGAACCGCATCCGGAGGAGCAGGCCTCATTCAGCTGGACGCTGTCGACCGTTCCATCCTTAATCTTGATGCATTTCATATCCTGACCGCCGATGTCGAGGATACAGTCGACATCCGGTTCAAATGCGGCAGCGGCGTAGTAGTGGGCAATGGTCTCAACTTCGCCCTCATCCAGCATAAATGCGGATTTGAGGAGTGCCTCACCGTATCCGGTGGAACAGGAAAAGGCAATCTCCGCATCTTCCGGCATAATTTCGGAAATCTCTTTCATCGCGGAAATGGCGGTTGCGAGCGGACTTCCGCTGTTGTTGCTGTAGAAATTGTAGAGGAGGGTTCCGTCCTCGCCGACCAGGGCAAGCTTTGTGGTCGTCGAACCGGCATCGATGCCGAGGAAACATTTCCCGTGATAGTCGCGGAGATCTTTCTTCGGGACCGTGTGACGGGCATGGTGACTGCGGAACGAGTCATATTCCGCCTGATCCCGGAACAGCGGTTCCATTCGCTGAATCTCCGTTTCCATGCGGACGCCGTCGGAAAGACGGGAGATCAGATCGCGGATGGCAACCGGCTCATTTTTCTCATCGGCACTCATGGCGGAACCGAGAGCGGCGAACAGGTGAGAATGGTCCGGTGCGATGATCTGGGATTCACCGAGATTCAGCGTGCGGATAAAGGCATTGCGAAGTTCCGGCATGAAGTGCAGAGGACCGCCGAGAAATGCGACATTTCCGCGGATCGGTTTACCCTGCGCAAGACCGGAGATGGTCTGGTTTACCACCGCCTGGAAAATGGATTCCGCCAAGTCTTCCTTGGTCGCGCCTTCGTTGATCAGCGGCTGAATGTCGGATTTTGCGAACACACCGCATCTTGCCGCAATCGGATAGATCATTTTATAATTTTTGGCATACTCATTCAGACCGGCGGCGTCTGTCTGCAGCAGTGACGCCATCTGATCGATGAAGGATCCGGTACCGCCGGCGCACAGACCGTTCATGCGCTGGTCAATACCGCCGGTAAAATAAATGATTTTTGCGTCTTCTCCGCCGAGCTCGATCGCCACGTCGGTCTGCGGTGCATAATCCTTTAAGGATGCTGCGACCGCGACAACTTCCTGCGTGAACGGGATGTTCAGATGATTGGAGAGAGCAAGACCGCCGGAGCCGGTGATGACCGGGCGGACAGAGATCTCCCCGAGCCGGTTTTTGGCTTCACACAGTAGATCTGCGAGCGTTCCCTGGATGTCTGCAAAGTGGCGCTTATAATCGGAAAACAGAAGAGAGTTCTTCTCATCGATGATCGTGATTTTTACAGTTGTAGATCCGATATCGATACCGAGCCGTTTCACTGAATTCATGGCTATGGCCTGAAGGCCGATCCCCCCTTTGATGTAATGAATGATCCATTTCTATATATATGCGAGACAAACCAGACCGGATAGGCAGTGGTTCGCTGCTCACATAAATGAAAAAAATGAATACAAAATAGAAATTTAGATATAAAACCGTCATATACTCTATCACAATCGTAACGTAAAAACAATTTTCTGCACCGTTAAGAAAGTGATAAAGTGATAGACAGGAAGGTATATGGGAGGTTCCCGAAAAAAAGATTCCGGGAAATCTTTTGCAGAGGGGAATTCCGGAGACGGGAAAGCATTTGACAAGGAGATACAGTCTCTTCTATAATGTATCGCAAATGCGAAAAAAATCCCGAAATGACAGCATTTTTGAAGAATGCTGATTCGCAGAATAACAATATATATGGAAGGAATGATTACTATGAATTTTCTGAACCGTCTGGAACGGAAGATAGGAAGGTATGCAATTCCGAATCTGATGTACTATGTCGTGCTGATGTATCTGCTCGGCGTGATTCTGAGTTTTGTCAATCCGTATTTTTATTACGAGTACCTTTGCCTGAATGTGGGAGCGATTCTTCAGGGCGAAATATGGCGTGTGATCACATTTCTGATCTGCCCGCCGTCGGCCGGCCTGCTGTTTAATCTCCTGATGATGTACCTTTATTATTCGCTTGGCACAACGCTGGAGAGAACCTGGGGGACTTTCCGGTTTAATGTCTATTTCCTGATGGGAATCCTGGGACATATCGCGGCGGCGTTTGTGATTTATGCGCTGTTTGGCGTATCGGTTCCGCTGACGACGTACTATCTGAATGAGTCACTGTTCCTTGCGTTTGCTGCGACATTTCCGGAAATGGTATTTAATTTCTTCGGAATTATTCCGATCAAGGCAAAATGGTTCGGCATTGTGATCGGTGTGCAGTTCCTGTACCATTTCGTGACCGGCGGGATGATCAACCGGATTGCCATCGGAATGTCACTTCTGAACTTTGTGATCTTCTTCCTGATGAGCCGGGATTTCAACCGGTTTTCACCGTCGGAGATCGCCAGAAGAAATCAATATCAGAGAGCGGTCAGACAGAGCCGGGAACTCCACAAGCCGGCGAAGGCGGATATTGTCCGCATGAGACCGCGGTCAGAGGGACCCCTGCATCGATGTGAAGTGTGCGGACGGACGGAAAAGGACGATCCGTCTTTAGAATTCCGCTATTGTTCGAAATGTGCCGGCAGCAGGGAGTACTGCATGGACCATCTGTACACCCATGAGCATGTAACCGTGGAAAACGGAGAAAACAAAGGATAATGGATCCGGTAACAAAGGGTTTCTTTCTAAATTAATATAGAATATACACGATAATCAGACGGTCATTCCGGAGCGGCGCGTCATCTGCGTCCTGAGATACCGACCGGATCGAAAAACGGAGTATCCGGTATTAATTGCGAGAAATCTGTTTACATCATAGAAAGCTACAACATAAAAGCAGGAGGACCAACATGGATAAGAAACCGTTTGTAACCAGAGAACAGCTTGAAAAGATCCGCGAACAATACCCGACACCGTTCTATCTTTACGACGAAAAAGGACTTCGCGACAACGCTGAACGTGTCAAACGTGCGTTTTCCTGGAATAAGGGCTTTCGTGAGTATTTCGCCGTAAAGGCGACACCGAATCCGTCGATTGTAAAGATCCTCGGGGAGTACGGATGCGGAGTGGACTGTTCTTCCTTGACCGAGCTGATGATGGCAAAGGCACTTGGATACCGGGATGACAGAATCATGTTCTCGTCCAACGATACCCCGGAGGGAGAGTTCCGTTATGTTCACGAGATGGGCGGCATCATCAATCTGGATGACATTACTCTGATTGATTGCCTGGAAAAGGAACTCGGAGAGATTCCGAAGACGATCAGTTGCCGCTTCAATCCGGGCGGTCTTTTCAAGGTGAGCAACGACATCATGGACAATCCGGGGGACTCCAAGTATGGAATGACGCAAGAGCAGCTGTTTGAGGCGTTCCGTATTCTGAAGGAAAAGGGAGCGGAGCATTTTGGAATTCATGCGTTCCTTGCCAGCAACACGGTAACGGACGAGTATTATCCGATGCTGGCCGGAATCCTCTTCAAACTGGCAGTCAAACTTCAGAAAGAGACCGGCGCACATGTGGAGTTTATCAATCTGTCCGGTGGTGTGGGCATCCCCTATCGTCCGGATCAGACGCCGAATGATATTTTTGCCATCGGTGAAGGAGTCCGCAAAGTATACGAGGATATTCTGGTTCCGGCCGGCATGGGCGATGTTTCGATCTATACGGAGATGGGCCGGTATATGGCCGGACCGTACGGAGCACTTGTCACAACAGCGATCCACGAGAAACACATCTATAAGGAGTACATCGGCGTTGATGCCTGTGCCGTCAATCTGATGCGTCCGGCGATGTATGGCGCGTACCATCACATCACCGTTATGGGAAAAGAGGATCTTCCGTGTGATCACAAGTATGATGTGACAGGTAGCCTCTGCGAGAACAACGATAAATTTGCAATCGACCGTATGCTGCCGAAGATTGACCGGGGGGATATCCTGTTCATTCACGATGCGGGAGCTCACGGATTCTCCATGGGCTATAACTACAACGGAAAACTGAAATCCGCGGAGCTTCTTCTGAAGACGGACGGATCGGTGGAAATGATCCGTCGTGCAGAGACTCCAAGAGATTACTATTCAACCTTTGATTTCAGCCATGAATTCGATCAGGTTCTGGAAGAGTGGGAGAAGAGAAAACGATAAGCATCGGAGAAACATTAATTTTTTCTTCATGATTTATTATGTGCTCCTTCAATCTTTTTCGGAGAGGGTATGATATACTTGAATCAAGAAAAAAACAATTTTTTCAAAAAAGAAAATTCCTGATTACTATTTTAATACACACTTCGAAAATCCTGAGAAAGAGGCTCCGCGGAAGCGGAGCCTCTTTCTTTGATGGAGCACTTAGCGACGCATAGTTCACCTGGCAGCTATGCCGCTTTCGTGAAATGGCGTGCGGAGGCAGATCTTTTTGAGCGGAGTAGCGTACTGTGGAAAACTACCTGACGAGGTTTTTTCGAGCCGGGTAGCTTAGCTTAGGTGTGGAAATTTCGCCGAAACTCCCTTTGTTATCCAAAATATTATGATTTGAGATTGTGTAATTTTATGGAAATTTTAAAAAAACTTTGTAACTTAATTAACGATGCGCGTGATTTTCTTGCGTAATATACAAATCTGGGGTAAAATACTTTTCTGCGAGTGGTCGTTATTTATGAAAAGATTCTATTGCGTTCGACGGATGGGGAGCTGAAGAAAGTTGATGTATTTTTTCTAAGGAGTCAGACTCGCAAAATTTAAAACAAATGGAGGGTAAAAAATGGTTAACACACTAATGATCGTTCCGGTCCTCGGAGTGGTTGCATTGCTTTTTGCGGCATACCAGTCATCCAGAGTCTCCGCATTGGATTCGGGCAACGATCGCATGAAGGAGATTGCTCAGGCCATCAGCGAAGGCGCACATGCGTTCCTGTTTTCTGAGTATAAGATCCTGGTTATCTTTGTTGCGATCCTTTTTGTACTGATCGGCATCGGTATCGGAAGCTGGGTGACCGCGATCTGTTTTGTTTTCGGCGCGGCATTTTCCACTCTTGCCGGATACTTCGGTATGTCGGTTGCGGTTAAAGCGAATGTCAGAACAACCAATGCGGCAATGACTCATGGCATGAACAAAGCTCTGTCTACCGCATTTGCCGGCGGTTCGGTTATGGGAATGTGCGTTGCGGGATTCGGCGTTCTGGGAGTAAGTGTCATTTACCTCGTAACGGGAAATGTTGACGTTCTCTCCGGTTTCAGCCTTGGCGCATCTTCGATCGCACTGTTTGCCCGTGTCGGCGGCGGTATCTACACAAAGGCTGCGGATGTCGGCGCGGACCTTGTCGGAAAGGTTGAGGCGGGAATTCCGGAGGATGACCCGAGAAACCCTGCGGTTATCGCAGATAATGTCGGTGACAATGTCGGCGATGTAGCCGGAATGGGCGCGGATCTCTTTGAGTCTTATGTCGGAGCGCTGGTATCCGCACTGACACTCGGCATTGTATATTTTAGCGCACCCGGAGCACTGTACCCGCTGTTTATCGCTGCGTTTGGTCTGGCTGCCTGCATCATCGGATGCTTCTTTGTAAGAGGAGATGAAAAGTCCGATCCGCATAAGGCACTGAATACCGGTACTTATGTTGCAAGTGCCGTTGTACTGATCGTTGCGGTGGTATTCGGCAAAATGCTGTTTGGCGGCTTTAATCAGACGATTGCCGTGGCAGCAGGTCTTGCGGTTGGTCTGATGATCGGCCGGATTACCGAGTATTATACTTCCGGTGATTACAGCCCGGTTCAGGAGATCGCGCGTCAGTCTGAGACCGGAGCGGGAACAACGCTGATTTCCGGTCTTGCAGTCGGCATGAAGTCTGCTGCGGTTCCGATTCTTCTGATCTGTGTCGGAATCTTTGTATCTTATGCGTGCTCCGGACTTTACGGTATCGCTCTCGCAGCAGTTGGAATGCTTTCCACAACCGGTATTACGGTTGCGGTTGATGCGTATGGTCCGATTGCAGACAATGCCGGCGGTATCGCAGAAATGTCGGAACTGGATGAGAGCGTAAGAGAGATCACGGATAAGCTTGACGCAGTAGGTAATACAACTGCAGCAATGGGTAAAGGATTTGCGATCGGCTCCGCTGCTCTGACAGCGCTTGCTCTGTTTGTTTCCTATGCGGAAGCGGTAAAACTGGATAAGATCGATATTCTGGATCATAAAGTTATCATCGGTATTCTGATCGGCGGTATGCTTCCGTTCCTGTTCTCTGCATTTACCATGGAGTCGGTATCAAAGGCTGCATACCAGATGATTGAGGAAGTGCGCAGACAGTTCCATACAATTCCGGGAATCATGGAAGGAACCGGAAGACCGGACTACAAGTCCTGCGTTGCCATTTCCACACAGGCAGCTCTGAAAGAGATGCTCGTTCCGGGTATTATGGCAGTAGTATCACCGCTGGCAGTCGGCATCATCCTTGGCCCGGCATCCCTCGGCGGACTTCTGGCAGGATCTCTGGTTACCGGCGTCATGCTGGCGATCTTTATGTCCAATGCCGGCGGCGCATGGGATAACGCAAAGAAATATATTGAAGACGGCAATCACGGCGGAAAGGGCAGTGAAGCACATAAGGCGGCTGTTGTCGGCGATACGGTCGGCGATCCGTTTAAGGATACATCCGGTCCGGCTCTGAACATTCTGATCAAGCTGATGACCGTCGTATCCCTTGTATTCGCTCCGCTGTTTATGTCGATCGGCGGAATGATCTGATCGGGAGAGCCGGTTAGATATCTTATGGTGTGCCATGATTGGAAGATCCCATGGTGAGACCTGGCCGAATGATCCCATAGTGAGACCTGATCGGAAGATCCCATGGTGAGACCTGGTCGAATGATCCCATGGTGAGACCTGGTCGAATGATCCCATGGTGAGACCTGGTCGAATGATCCTATGGTGAACCATGATTGGAAAATCCCATGAGTGAACTGATTGGATGATCAGATTGAATGGGGATAGACCAATGAAACAGAAGGGGCCTCTCTGTGCAAAGCAGGGGGGCCTTTTTGTGTCAGCGGAAATATCTTCATTGTTTCTGTGAACCAAAGGCTCTGCGGGATGCGAAAGCGGAGCGATCGGAGTCATTCTGCGGAGGATGGGCGTCATCCTACGGAAACCGGCGCGCCGTAAAAGCCGGGGGGAAGCCCTTCAGAAATTTTTTGGCGGCTGAAGGGAACAAAGTCCGCTTACATACACTGTTCAATGGGAATCTCTCTGAAATCTTTTTCAAAAAGAAAACGGAGTACGGATAATGATTAAAAAAAGTGCTTGACGTGATATGGTAAATGCGGTATCATACAGAAGCTGTCGCAAAACAGTAAGGACTGCTTCAAGAAAGCAGAGGATTTCAAAAAAAGAAATCAAAAATTCCTGTTGACACAGACAACTCACTGTGATATATTAAATGAGCTGTCGACGAGACGGCAAGAACATTGAAAACTGAACAGTATATAAAACCCTGAAAATTCCAAGAACAAAGGCCGATAAGGTAGAGGCCTGAAGTTCGAGAGATTTTCAAGAACAAAACCTTAAACAGTAATAACGGTTAAGAATAAGCCAAGCTTAAGTCTAAACCGGATCAAACTTTTAACGAGAGAGTTCGATCCTGGCTCAGGATGAACGCTGGCGGCGTGCCTAACACATGCAAGTCGAACGGAAATTACAGAAGGAAGTTTTCGGATGGAATTTTGTAATTTTAGTGGCGGACGGGTGAGTAACACGTGGGTAACCTG
>NZ_JONJ01000026.1 GCF_000711825.1 [Clostridium] aminophilum DSM 10710
TCCTTGGAGTACTCTCAAAAATCTTGGATTTTTGGAACCGCTCCAAGTATGGCAGAAAAAAGTTTAGAATGTAATGCGAGTCATTTGACGCTTACTACCCAAAATGCGGAAGGGGTGAGTGAAATGGCGGGGCGGATTCAGGGGATTACGGTAGAGATTGGCGGAGATACGACGAAACTCCAGACGGCGCTAAAGGGCGTGAACACGGAGATCCGGAATACGCAGAGTCAGCTGAAGGATGTCGATAAGCTTCTGAAACTGGATCCGGGAAACACGGAACTTCTTGCGCAGAAACACCGGCTTCTGGGAGATGCGGTCAAGGAGACGAAGGAGAAGCTGGAAACATTAAAGACCGCTTCAGAGCAGGCGAATGAGGCGTTAAAGAACGGTGCGATCACGCAGAACCAATATGACGGGCTGCAACGGGAGATCGCGGAGACGGAAGCGAAGCTGAAGTCGTTGGAGGCACAGGCGAATCAGTCATCGACAGCCTTGCAGAACATTGCTGCGAAGGGCGAAAAGCTCAAGACGGCGGGAGACAACATTTCGAATATCGGAGCGAAGATGATGCCGGTTTCAGCCGGCGTGATCGGACTTGGAACGGCGGCTGTGAAAACGGCCGCCGATTTTGATGCATCGATGAGCAAGGTCGCGGCGGTCTCGGGGGCGACGGGATCAGATCTGAATGCACTCCGGGATAAGGCCCGAGAGATGGGTAGTAAGACAAAGTTCTCGGCTTCGGAGGCGGCGGACGCTATGAATTACATGGCGATGGCCGGATGGAAGACGGGGGATATGCTGGGAGGTATCGACGGCATCATGAACCTTGCGGCGGCATCCGGCGAGGATCTGGCCACCACGTCTGATATTGTAACGGATGCGCTGACGGCTTTTGGACTGACTGCCTCCGACTCCGGGCATTTTGCGGATATCCTTGCGGCGGCTTCCTCCAATGCCAACACGAACGTCTCGATGATGGGAGAGACGTTCAAATATTGTGCTCCGATTGCGGGATCACTTGGATTTTCGGCGGAGGATACAGCGGAAGCGATCGGGCTGATGGCGAATGCAGGGATTAAGAGCACACAGGCCGGAACGGCGCTCCGGACGATTATGACGAATCTTTCCGGAGATGTGAAGATCTGCGGATCATCGATCGGAGAGGTGTCGATAGCAACGAGCAATGCCGATGGGTCGATGCGGGATCTGTCGGATATCCTTGCGGACTGCCGGTCGGCATTTTCGGGTCTTTCAGAATCGGAAAAAGCAACAGCGGCGGAAAGCCTTGTCGGAAAGAATGCAATGAGCGGTTTTCTCGCCCTAATGAATGCAGGAGCTGGCGATGTTCAGAAGCTGTCGAGTGCGATTGCAAGCTGCGACGGTAGCGCGGAAAAGATGGCAAATGTCATGAATGATAACCTCGCGGGACAGCTTACGATCTTAAAGTCCCAGCTGCAGGAGCTGGCGATTTCATTTGGTGAGCTTCTCATGCCGTCGATTCGGGGGATTGTCGGCGGAATTCAGAATGTCGTGAGTTGGCTGAATTCGATGGATTCAGGAACGCGAAGAACGATTGTGACGGTGGCGCTCATTGTGGCGGCGCTTGGGCCTGTTCTGATAATGATCGGAAAAGTAGTATCTGCGATCGGAACGATTCTGACGATTGCTCCGAAACTTGGCGCAGCGATCCAGGCGGTGAAGGGGGCCTTTGCCGCGTTTCATGCGGTGCTCCTCGCGAATCCGATTGCACTGGTGGTGGCGGCGATTGCAGCTCTGGTTGCCGGATTTATCTACTTATGGAATAACTGTGAGGAATTCCGGCAGTTCTGGATCGATCTCTGGAATGGGATTCAGGAGACGGTGAAAGTAGTCTGGGAAGGAATCCGGGACACCGTCAAGGGTGTGGTGAACTCGATCGGATCATTCCTTTTGTCCTCCTGGGATGCGATCCGGAATACGGTAGAGAGCGTCTGGAAGACAATCGGATCCATTTTTGAAACCATCTGGAACGGGATTCAAACCGTTGTGATAACGGTGGTTACAGCGATTGCCTCTTTTTTACAGACGGCGTGGAATGGAATTCGCACCGTGATTTCAGCCGTGCTGAATGCAATCAAAACGGTAGTGACAACAATCTGGAATGGAATAAAATCGGTAATCACGACGATCGTGGAAGGGATCCGAAATGTCGTGACGAACGCCTGGAACAATGTGAGAACGGCGGTAACATCAGCAGCGAATGCGATTCGATCGGCGGTGACCACAGCATTCAGTTCCATGCTGAGCGGAATAAAAAATGTCTGCGGAAATATTTATGGTACGGTGAAAGGCGGGTTTGACAAGGCAATCGGTTTTGTGAAAGGGTTGGCGTCACAGGCGTTTCATTGGGGAGCAGATTTCATTAACGGGATTGTAAAAGGAATCCGATCGATGATTGGAAAAGTAGGTGAGGCAGTATCCGATGTAGCGGAGAAGATCCGGAGCTTTCTGCATTTTTCTGTGCCGGACGAAGGACCGCTCACGGATTATGAAAGCTGGATGCCGGATTTTGTCGGAGGACTGGCAAAGGGGATTGAGAGAAGCAGAGGTATGATCTCCGGTGCAGTCTCGAATCTTGCCGGTGATCTTGGAAGGACGCCATACCTCATTTCGGCGAGAATCGATCAGCCAAAAGGAAAGGATATTTCGACTGGAAGCAGTAATGGTAAAGAAAATCAGATAATTGGAACTGGATCGGGCAACGGCGGTTATGGCGATATTGTCATACCGGTCTATCTCGGCGGAAGTATGATCGATGAGATTGTGGTGACGGCACAGCAGAGAATGAATCTGAAGTCAGGGGGCAGGTAGGATGGCACATTTGCAGTATCTTGTGTTTAACAATGAGAAGATCCCGATGCCGGCTTCGTATTTGGTGGAGCTTTCGGATGTGGAGGCGGACAGCAGCGGCGTGACGGAGGCGGGAACCACCCAACGGGATGTTGTACGCGAGGGCGTGGTGCAGATCAGAGTGACGTTTCGGGTATCGAGCAAATGGCTTGGCAGATTTTTCGTATACAAGAAGCTCGCGTGCATTACGGTGGAATATCTGGACATGGAGACTATGAGTCCCGTGACCACGCAAATGTATATGGACGGATATCAGGTGAAACTCGTGCATGATACAAGCTATGGAAGTCTTTGGGAAGTATCCTTTACGCTGAAAGAGTTTTAAGGAGGTCGGGATGTATGCAGTATCGGATGCCTTCCTACGGGCGGTGAAGGCGAAGACCAGAACGTATTATTGGAGTGGCGAGATCAGAACGGCTGGAGGGAATGTGTATGCGTTCGGCCCGCAGGACATTGTCCGTGGAAGTGGTCATATTTCCGCTCAGTGTTGTGGTTCGACGGAACTTGAGCTCGGGACGGTGTATGCAGCGGAGTTTGGGATCAGCTTGTTTTCCTCGATTGATCGGTACACGCTGAAAGATGCCAGCGTGTCACTCTTTTATCATCTCCATTTGGAGCACGGAAGCGTCGAGACGGTGCCGATGGGGATCTTTACGGTGCAGGAGGCGAACCGGACGGCAAAAATTCTGGAGCTGAAAGGCTATGATGATATGCTCCGGTTTGAGAAAAGCTTCAACGGCTTTTCGACGATCGGAAAGCCATACGATTTCCTTGCTCTCTGCTGTAAGGCCTGTAAGGTCGAGATGGCGCAGACGGAGGAAGAGATTGATGCGATGCCGAACGGGATGGAGCTGTTTTCGATCTATCCGGAAAATGATATTGAGACCTGCCGGGATGTGCTCTTTTATGTGGGGCAGATCCTTGCAGGCTTTTTTGTGATCAATCGGGAGGGGAAGCTGGAGATCCGGCGGTATGGTACGGATCCCGTGGAGAGGTATGAGGCGAAACACCGGTTTTCGTCGAGCTTTTCCGATTTCGTGACGGAATATTCGGCAGTGAGTTCGACGAACAAGCGGACGGAGATCGCGGAGTATTACGCTTTGGAAAATGACCGGGCGTTGACCATGAATCTTGGGATAAACCCTCTTCTCCAGTTTGGATTAAAGGAAAACAGAGAGCGGATATTGCGGGTGATTCTCGCAGAGGTCGCGAAGATCCGGTATGTGCCGTTTGACTCGGATACGATAGGAAATCCGGCGCTCGACCTGGGCGATGTGCTGACGTTTTCGGGAGGCGCTGCGGAGGGGGAACCACTTGCCGCATTGACGTCGATTGAGTGGAAGATCGGTGGAAAAGCGTCGTTTCGATGTGTCGGTAAGAATCCGCTTCTGGCACAGGCGAAGAGCCGCAGCGACAAGAACATCTCCGGGCTTCTCAGCCAGATCGAACAGGGAAAGCTCGGAATCCATACGTTTACAAACGCAACGGAGCGGACGATTGGAAGGGAGCTCTCACAGGCGATCAGCATCCAGTTTGCAGCATCGGAGGCAAATCATGTACAGTTCTTCGGGCAGATCATGATGGACATCACGGCGGATCCAGTTGAGCGGAACGCGGTGGGGATGGTCAAGTTACCCTTGAAAAATACCGAAGGCGTCGAGGAAGATAACAGAGAAATCGACGCAAGATCCGATGAACAAAGTGATTCGGTAACGGATGGTTGGAATGGTTCAGGCTTGTCAGGACAAAATGGCACGTCAATCAGCGTGAGAAATGATGGGAATTCGGAGAGTCAGCAGAACGAGGGATCCGATAAGGAGGTGCAGCTGGTCTCGGTGCCGATTCGCTGGCAGGAGGACGGACAGGCGGTCGTAACAGTTGCGTATGAGTGGAATGACCGGATGCTGGAGATGCCGGTCCCAAAAGAAATGTGGCACTCAGGGCGACATATTCTGAATCTGTATTATCCGATTGAGAACGTTTTGGCGAATCACTCGAACACATTCAACGTGTATCTGAAGATAACGGGTGGAACCGGAAGGATTGCGATCGGAGATATCGTGGCGGCAATCAGCGGTCAGTCGATGGCGGCGAAGGAAGCCTGGGACGGAAAGATATTCCTCGAGGAGAGTGTGCGGCCGTTTGGATTTTGGAGCGGGCTTTCGACGAAGGGATTCCGGGAAACGGTGGCTGTAGTCGAATCGAACGGAGAACGGAACCGCTGGAGTGAACGGATCGCGCCGATGGCGATTGGTGCGTTGGGTGCATGGATCGAGACGGGAGGATGACGATGAAGTGGAATGGAAAAATGACGGTTTTACTGACGGATACGGCAAGCGGGAAGACGGAGTCCGTCACGAAGAAGAACATGATCACGGAAGCGGTGAATGATGTATTTTCCAGTAATCCTTTCGGAGTGTTCTATGACGCAGGGGAGGCTCGGGACGAAGTCCGTTGGAATGAGTCGTTTCTTCCGATTTGTCCGAATCTGATCGGAGGGATCCTTTTTTTCGGAAAGGGACTTGAGGAGAAGGCAGACGGAATCTTCGCACCGGCGGATAACCTTCCGGTGGCGTATGCATCAAATCAGGCGAATTCGTCCGCAAATGTGGCGAGGGGAAGCTTGAATCTATCGGAGAGTAAGGTCCTGGAAAACGGCTACAAGTTTGTCTGGGATTTTTCGCCGTCGCAGGGTAACGGTAGGATCGTCGCAGCGGCATTGACTTCTTCCTGGGGCGGACAAAATGCCTTGGGAAGTACGGACGGTGCGGCGTCTGTTTTTCTTCCATTGAAGAGTGTGGCAGTCGGCGATCTGCCGGCAACGCAGCGTCAGATGCTGTTCGATGCAGTGGAGTTTGATTTTGAAAAAGAGATTCTTACCTCAATCACTTATGAAAATTCGAGTGTAATGATTCGTAAAATCCGGATTCCGTTCCTTACGCTGGGAATCAATGAGAAACTTCACGAGGTATCCATGCGCATTTTGGAGGAGGAGACGATCTCGGCACCGGACTTTGTCTGGAATAACGGATTCTTTGTAAAAGGGGATTTCTTCGACGGTGGGGACGGCGCGTGGTATGGTTTTTCGACGGAGGGAAATTCCTCCGGGGATGCGACGCTTCATTGGGTGAAGATTTCAAAAGAGGATCGAAGCGTGGAATCCGGAACCTGGACGCTTCCGAGGGTCTGTCTGAATGAGAAGATCGGCTCGCGAAGCATGCCGGGAGAGTACGGGGCGCGTTCGATTCTATCCGTGATGCGGGGCGGCTATCTCTATGTGGTTTCGTATGACAAGAAGGGGATCTACAAGATTAACGCAAATAATCCGACGGATGTTACCTTGATCAATCTGGGAGAGACGACAGAGTGGAAGTCGATCAGTGAGAGTGGGAGCACGGAGGTGTATCTGGCAGTCGTGAACGGTGTGATCATGGGATGGGATTTTTTGATCGATGGAAAAGATCAGGTGACGAGAATTGGCGGCGGAGTGCGGCTGAAGGAGGCTGCGACACCGCTTTTTGCGTATCGAAATTTTCTTGTGCAATGGGGAGGAGCGTATGGAAGTTCATTTCGGACGGTGTATCTGCTGACGCCGTATCTGGCTTCGATCAATAACCTTGAGAGGGCATTGGAGAAGACACCGGAGAAGACGATGAAGGTGACGTATACACTGACACAGGAGGAGTAGAAAGGGGGGAGAAAATGATGCGGGAGTTATGGAATGGATTCCAGATGGTAGTTACGGTGATGGGCGGATGGCTCGGATTTTTTCTTGGCGGAAAGGACGGTCTGATGTATGCGCTGGTAGTGATGGTGATTCTGGATTATGTGACTGGTGTGATGTGCGCGATTTCGGATCGGAATCTTTCGAGCAGTGTGGGATACCGGGGAATCTGCCGGAAGGTCTTGATCTTTGCCTTGGTCGGCGTGGGACACCTGATGGATTTATATGTGTTAGGAAGCGCAGGAGTTCTTCGAACGGCGATCGTGTTCTTTTATCTGTCGAATGAGGGGCTGTCGATTCTGGAAAATGCGGCACATCTGGGACTGCCGATCCCGAGAAGGCTACGGAAGGCATTGCGGCAGTTACACGAGCGCATAGAGGATGAAGAGGAGGGGGAAACGAAATGAATTTTTCAAACAGTACGCTTACGGAGTATACGAGGCTTAGCCCGCATCATTCGGGGCTGAGGACACACGGGATCGACCGGATTACACCGCACTGCGTGGTTGGTCAGTGTACAGCGGAAAGCCTCGGCGAATGGTTTTCGAAGTCATCGACCAAGGCTTCGAGCAATTATGGGATTGATCGGAACGGCCGGGTCGGACTCTATGTGGAGGAGAAGAACCGGTCATGGTGTTCATCGTCTGCAGCCAATGACCAGAGGGCGGTGACGATTGAGTGTGCGTCGGACGGGAAGGAGCCCTATGCGTTTCGGGATGTGGTGTATGAAAAGCTGGCCACGCTGTGCGTGGATATTTGCCGACGGAACGGGAAGAGGAAGCTCCTCTGGATAGGGGACCGGGAGAGGACGCTTTCGTATGAGCCGAATCCGGAGGAGATGGTGCTCACGGTGCACCGGTGGTTTGCGAAGAAGAGCTGTCCGGGGGAATGGATGTATTCCCGGATGGGGGAGCTGGCGGAAAAGGTGACGAGGGAGCTGAATGGTCTGACTAAGGATGGTTCGATGGCAACGGAGGTGTCTGCAGACCGAGAGTCGGATCGGGAGTCGAGGGCATCAGCGGAGGTTGACACCGGAAAACCGGTGGAGAGGATGATTTGGGAGTATCTGATGGCGCGGATCGGGAATGCGTTCGGCGTGGCCGGTTTCATGGGAAATCTCTATGCGGAGTCGGGACTTCGATCCAACAACCTGCAGAACTCGTATGAGAAGAAGTGGGGAATCACGGATGCGGAGTACACGAAGCGCGTGGATGACGGCGCGTATGCAGAGTTTTTGATGGACCGCGCCGGATACGGGCTTGCCCAGTGGACGTATTGGAGCCGAAAAAAGGCGCTTTGGGAGTTTGCAAAGGTTCGCGGCGTCTCGATCGGGGATCTTTCGATGCAGTTGGATTTTATATGGAAGGAACTGACGGAACGGTATCCGGGTGTCGTGGCAACAATGAAGTGCGCGAGTACGGTTCGAGAGGTTTCGGATGCAGTGTTGACAAGGTATGAGAAGCCGGCAGATCAGAGTGAGAGAGTGCGGAAGTTGAGGGCGGAGTATGGAGAACGCTTCTATAATATGTATCAAGGGAATGCGGATGAGACCGCTCTGAAAGGCATACAGAATCTGGTGAGTCAGGCTGACGCTTCGGAGGCTACGCCATTTCTGGTGAAGGTGATGGTGCAGCATCTGAACATCCGAACGGGGCCGGGAACAAATTTCGGAAGGGTTCGATTTATTCCGCCGGGAGTGTATACAATTGTGGAGGTGAAAGAAGGTGTAGGATCGAAGTACGGATGGGCAAGGCTCAAGAGCGGAGAAGGATGGATTAGTTTGGAGTTTTGCCAGAGAGAGTAAAGAATAAGGTTTGCAGGGGAATCCCGCAGTTGTCGGCGAAAGCTGATGGCTGCGGTTTTTTTACTTTGTGGGGATTACAGATAATTATAATAAGAATATTTGTAGTAGAATTTGATTAAAGAAGATTGGATGTACTACAACTTGTGTTTTCAATTTAATTGAACACAAACAAAATTGTTGACATTTTTAAATTGATCAAGTACAATGCAATTGAAAGAAAGGAGAATGTATGGGAAACAATACTTTTTCACAAAGGGTAAAAAAACTTAGAACAGATAGGAATCTTACGCTTGATGGCTTAGCAAAACAACTGAACATCAATAAGAGTAGAATTGGTATGTGGGAAAATAATGGAACAGTTCCACGAGATGATGTTTTGATTCAGTTATCTAAGTTTTTTGATGTATCTATTGATTACTTGCTTGGTAACGAAAAGAGGGAAGATAAGGAACCTGATAGCGTACGTTTACAATATCTTCAGAGAGGTTTGAAAAAACTGGATGAAAGCCGTCTGGAAAAGGCTGAAAAGATGCTCTCCGTAATGTTCGATGATATTTTTGATAGTGTAGAGGAGGACGATGATGGCATCTAAGAAACCAGATTTTAAGAGAGCTAATATTTTGGCCAACGAGATTTTGGCTGCTTCCAGTGCATTAGTTAACTTTCCGGCTAATACAAAAGGAATCATTAAGGAATGGTCGGATTTAAAGGTTCTATCATTCAAGCGGGCGCATGAGTTTGGGATTGATATTAAAGCATTTGGTAGTGAGACTGCTGTGATTTTATGCAAAAATGGACGATATATCGTCTTTTATAATCAGAATGACCCTGAATCACGTATTAAGTTTTCTCTTTTGCATGAGTTCGGACATTATTATTTGGGACATGAATTAAAGGAATATACGGATGAAGATGACGCAGAATATGGACGACTTGAAGTCGAGGCTAACTGTTTTGCAGCTCAGATACTTATGCCTGAACAAGTACTGAATGAGCTAAAAAAACGAGGCGCGATGATAACAGTTGATTTCTTGAAAAAGCATTTTGGGGTTTCGGAAGAGGCTGCTCAGAAGCGTATCGAAACAATGGGTAAAATCAATTATGAATGGAAATCTGCCGAAGAAAAGCTTTTTGATGAAACAATTCTGTTCAAGTATAAATCCTTTATGGATTCTATTCTGCCAAAGAGAAATAGGATCACTTGGTTTGAAGATGAATATGATATGCAACGTGAAAGAGATAGTTGGCAGATAGATAATAGAAGTCGATATGGATATTGAAACATTCACAATTAGGCTGATAGTGAGAGAGAAGGTGATTATTATGTGCAATTCATGGGGTAAAAGAAAAGCACCATACGATAGCGGGAACTATCATACGGTGCCGATCGAGTACTTCAACTCGAATCTGAACACTTTTACCCTACCACATATTGCAGGGGAAGGCAATAATAATTGTAACCGCAATTGATGTTCTCGGGAAAGAACATATGATTGCTTGATTGCCAATCGAGTACTTCAATTCGAATCTGAACAGTTCAAATGATGTGCCCCGGTTGGTCTCCTCCAGGTGGAGTCTGCTCTAACCTGGTTGTATATCTCGAAGGAGGTGCATTATTTGAGCAGAATTAATTCAAAACGCAAAAGTTGCAAGGATGTCTTTAACGCATTTTTAGTTTCTGTGGCTTCCTATGCAGGATTCTTTGAGTTCCCACGTATTAGACCGACATATGATACTCCTAATAGGCTTATTCCATTTTCAAAGGCTTTATCATGTAAGGACTATGATCAATGGGTGCATTTTTACGAAGATGACCATTTGTTTGAAAGAATTTGGCGAAACCCAAAGAGGTATCTTGACATTTTAAACCGATATAATGGAGTAATTCTTCCAGATTTTAGCCTGTACAGAGATATGCCTTTGGCCATGCAGATTTGGAATATTTACCGTAGTCGAGCAATCGGCCATTGGCTCCAGATTAATGGAATAAGAGTGATTGTAAATATTCGATATGGGGATAGACGAACATTCCGTGTATGTTGTGATGGGATAGCGAAACATTGTGTTATTGCCATTGGGTCTCACGGAAATATGAAGCACAAAGTTGATAGAGAAATCTTTTTGGCAGGTCTTGATGTTGTTGTGAGAACACTTGAACCGTCGGTGATCGTTTTATACGGGAGTGCTTCTGAAAAATATTTTAAAAAATATACTGATTTGGGAATAAACATAATTATTTTTGAAAGTGCCTATTCTACCTCACATAAGGAGGTGGAATAAATGGGAGCAGGATTTCACGGAGGTTTTGGATCTACAAAAGGAAGCAGAAAAAGTAACGAAGCGTATGCTGGAACTGTAAAACTTGTTAAAAGCGGTCCTGGAGAGAAATTTGGACAATATGCAATGAAAGCGAGACCAGAACAAGGATATACAGACGTTATCATACATGGTAATCCTGACACAGACAAAGTGTCAGTTTATCATAATGGTAAATGGACTGATATAGATCAACGTAGACTGGCTAACTATATTAAACAGGATATGGGATATGAGTCAGGACCGATTAGATTGATATCATGTAGTACTGGAACTAAAGAATTTGCACAGAATTTTGCAAATAAGATGGGGGTTGAGGTTATTGCTCCTTCTGATACTGTTTGGGCGCATTCAAATGGACGTATTACCATAGGACCGAAATCATATATTAACAATGGTAAGTGGATAAGCTTTAAACCAAGGAATGGGGGAAAATGATATGGTTTTGTACAGAAAGGGATATTATAAGGAAATGCCGCACGCAGATGAATCAGATCCGTCTATGCTTGATAACATTGGAAAGAAGGTCGAACACAAGGAAGAAATATGTAAATACTTACAGAGTGGAATGGTACTTGCTGCATGCGGTGAGGTTGTAAAAGATGTTCTTCATCCAGAAAAAGGAATAGCTGGAACGCCGGATGATATGACTGACGGGAGATGGATTTGGCCAGGGGATTTGGCATATTATGTGAAGAATTACGATTTACGATTGAGCAAAGATTTTACAGATTACATGGCTGATCATAATTGGATCGTTCCGGAAATAATCGACATAGATTATGATACGTTGGAAGTTAAGTGATTTTTGGCCAGATCCACAGAGATCGAGGAATCTGCCATTAGTGCGTGTGTTTGGCATTATAAAGATAGCTCGGCAAATATGCCGAGCTATCTTTATGTTTATGCGAAGAGCGAAAATGAAAAAAGTCGTGTTTTTTCCCTTGGGGTAGAGAAAGAAATATTTACATTCAGGAGGGAAGAACATGAGGATTATGATTGAAGAACAGAACGCGTTGCAGGATCCAAAGCGGATGCCGATTTCAGAGAAGATGTCTACAAGAGGAGTGCGGCCATGGGCGAATTGAAGGATATTTCTTTTTCGCCGGAGGCAGAGAAAATGGCTGTGAAACTGGCTGCATTTGACATCATGAAGCAGCTCAGGAAAGCGGGGAAAATAACAGAAGAGGAACTTCGATATATAGCAGAAAAACGCAACTTACCTGTTGAGTAACCGGATGAACGATCCTATAATTAAGCTGTATGTAAGTCATATAGTACATGCAGCTTTTTGAGGAATGCGAGGATGATATGGCGCGAAAAGTAGCTATCTACGCCCGTGTTTCTACAGAGCATGAGGCGCAGATTTCCGCATTGGAAAACCAAGTGCAGTACTATGATGATTTATTGAGCAGACATAAGGATTGGATTCTGGTCGATCGATACATTGACGAGGGAATAACCGGTACATCGATTCATAAGCGTCAGTCCTTTATGCGAATGCTCAAAGATGCAAAAGAAAAGAAGTTTGATCTGATTGTTACCAGAGAGGTTTCAAGGTTTGCCAGAAACACGGTTGATACGCTTCAGCAGACCAGAAATCTTAAGTCTTATGGCGTGGAGGTGTGGTTTACAGAAGACAATATCTGGACAATGAATGATGAGGACGGAGAACTTCGGCTTTCAATTATGGCTACACTTGCTCAGAACGAGAGTAAGAAGATTTCACAGAGAGTGAAAGCTGGTCAGATGATTTCGTTTAAGAACGGGGTTCTTTACGGAAACGGAAATATTCTTGGTTACGATAGGGTTGGCGATCAACTCGTTGTGAATAAGGAGCAGGCTGACACAGTCAAGCGAATCTTTGAACTCTATCTGGATGGCTATGGTGTTCGTAAGATTCAGGATATCATGGAACGGGAAGATCGAAAGACCGCGATGGGGTGTTCGAAGTGGCACGGAAGCTGTATTGCCAAGGTGCTTAAAAACCCGTTTTATTGCGGAAGGCTAGTATACCGTAAGAATTATGTTCCGGATTATCTCGTTCAGAAGAAGATCATCAATCATGGAGAGCTTGCTAAGGTATATGTTGAAGGAACACATGATAAGCTGATTTCCCCTGAGGACTTTGATGAAGTTCAGGCTTTAATAAAGAAACGGCAATGTGACAAGCCGAGCAAGAATGGAACACCGGTTGGAAAATCACCGTGCAAGAACATTTGGGGAAATAAATGCGTTTGCACCTGCGGTCATGCGATGATTCGAAGGGTTGCGCATAAAGACAAGAATGGGATTCCTACTTATATGTACCAGTGTTCAAACCAGATTCGGACAGGTTCTCCTGCAGGAAGGTTAAAAAAGGGACTTGATACCGAAGGCATCTGTGATAACTCATCATTTGCAGGCTGGAAAGTGAAAGTTCAGGCCGACTTTATTTTTAAAAAGCTTCTGGCAAACAAGGAAGCGATCTATCAGGAAGCAATGGCGATGGCACAGGATGTTGCTGAAGTGAAAACGCCGGAACACAATGATAGGGAACGGCTTGAACAGAATCAAAAACAGATTGATAAGCTAAATCGTCAGCTGGCCAATCTGGTGGATATGTGTTCTGAAGGCGATATATCCAGAGAAGTCTTCCGCAGTAAGAAAAAGAAGTTAGAAGATCAGATCGCAAACATTGAAACAACAAACAATGAATTTAGACAACGGATTCTAGAACTGGAAGATACTGGCGCAAAGGACAGACGGATTGATAGTCTCTCGGAGTTTATCAAAATGACTGCCTTTGATGTCAGAGCCGAGATACCGGAAACTGTGATCGATAGTTTTGTCGATCGGATTGTTTTTGATCACGGAGTGTTTAATTGGTATCTAAAACCGGCATACGGTAATGCGGTTTACCGACAGGATACTTCCGGTTGGGAGAAAAAACAGTTTCGTAACGCATCTAAAGGCGAAAACGCGCCATCAACTGCCGATCACTGCACAGGCAGCTATCGCTAATAAGTAATTGGAGGCTTTGTTTAGGCGGTTAGCGTAAATAGAGTATTTGGCCCAGTCCCTGGGGTTCCCGGGGCTGGGTCTTTTTGTGTGCGATTGCAGGGGGACGGAGGAGGTTGGAGCGGAGCTCGGGGGGCAGGGCGATGGCTGGTGCGCTTGGGTAGTGATGTAGGGGGGATTTTGCTTGTGACACTGCTGTAGATGTGGATGGCAACGTAATAATTGGAACCAGTGGCATGTCTTTTGTGGAGAAGCCGCCATATTTTGAATGTCCGACCGGAAGACAGGGGCTGCTTTCCAGCATGTACACTGATCCAAATTATCGTAGGATGGGCATAGCAAAGGAATGTAAGCGTCAAATGACTCGCATTACATTCTAAACTTTTTTCTGCCATACTTGGAGCGGTTCCAAAAATCCAAGATTTTTGAGAGTACTCCAAGGAGGTTCCCTATGGATCAGTGCACACATGAAATGCGAGGCAACCGTTGGCTGCAGATCATTCAAGCTTGCGAGCGCCGCCCGACTTATCAAAGCAAAACAGAGTGGCTTAGAGAAAACGGAGTTCCGGAAAGTTCATACTATAATCAGCTCCGCCGATTGCGCTCGGAGTTGTCAACGCAGATAAAACAGTCGCTCCCTTTGGAGCAGAAACCTGCGGAGACATCATTCGTTGAACTCCCGCCA
>NZ_JONJ01000027.1 GCF_000711825.1 [Clostridium] aminophilum DSM 10710
TGACAATTCCGCATCGGAACGAAGCATCCGACCGTTCACGCTGGGGCGAAAGAATTGGCTGTTTAGTAATACGATCCGTGGAGCTCAAGCCAGTGCTGTTGTGTATTCCATCGTAGAATCGGCAAAGGCAAATAACCTGAGACCGTACTACTATCTGGACTATATTCTGGAAAAGCTTCCGGAAATTGTCGATGAGGACGGAAATACGAAATGCGATGAGCTGGAAAAACTCCTGCCTTGGGCAGATGAAATTCCAGCCAGGTGTCGAAAAGAGGGCCGCTAAAAAAGCGGCCCTAAAAATGGTGCGAGCGGATTATTTTACGCTTACAAAGGAATTACTTGATAGAGTGATAGAAGAAGCAGGAGCTTATGGCTGTGGAGCTGTACATATTACAGCTTCGGATATGGGGTGAGAGAGTGATATGAGCCAATAGTTTTAGGGAACTTTTACAAACTTTGGAGACAAAAAAGTTCCCTAAAATGTATTGAAATCTAGGGAACTTTTTGCTATTATTCTCGTATAAAAGTTCCCTAAAGGAGATTTTTTGATGGATAGTAATTTTAATGTAATCCAGCAATTGTTGCAGGAACGAGCAGATTATCAGGCTCGCTTGAATTTGATTCCATACGATGGCTCACCGGAAGTAAAAGAAAATAGTAGTGGTAAATACTTGTATATTCGTAAAAGAGTGAATGGCAGATTAACCTCTACATATGTTGATGTTTATTCGGATGATTTGTATCAGTTATTGCTTCGCAATACAAAAGAGGCCAGAGAACTAAAAAAACAAATTCGAAGAGTTGATAAAGAACTTGCTGCGAATGGTTATATTCAAAATGCACTTTCGCCTGAAGTGATTTCAAATTTGGACTTTGCCAGAGCTAATATGAAGTCTAATATTTATGATCAGGCAGTATTGGAAGGTGTTGCAACAACATTTCCACAAACAGAGGAAATCATTGAAAATGGTACCGTCAATGGTATGACAGCTGACGATGTGCAAAAAATTCTTAATTTAAAGCATGCGTGGGAATTTATACTTGATAATGATGTGATTCAGGCTGACAGTAATTACTATTTGCTGTGCCATATAGCAAAGATAGTAAATGAAGGATTTTTTCATGATGGTGGAAGAATACGAGGTGTTCCGGTCTCAATTGGTGGCACGAAATATGTTCCTCCACTTCCAATCGAATCGCAGGTAATTGAAAGCATAAATGAGATTCTAAAAAGTGAAAAAGACCATTTGGATATCGCTATTGAGCTGTGTATGTATTGTATGCGAACTCAGATATTCGTTGATGGCAACAAACGAGCTTCTGTAATATTTGCAAATCATTATATGATAAGTCATGGATTAGGATTAATTGTAATTCCGGAAAACCATGTTCCAGAGTTTAAAAAGAAACTTGTAGCTTTTTATGAGAGTAACGACATAAGTGACATCAGTGATTTTCTAAAAGAGAATTGCTGGAAAAAGATGAACTAAATAATTGTGCAGAAAGCGTCTAATCATTATGGTTAGGCGTTTTTTATTAGGAAAGGAGGTATATGCAGGAAGAGATTGAAGAGAAAGCTGTCCGACTTGCGATTACTACCACAAAGCTTTCTGTTAGAACATTATTGCTGGAGTGAAAGTATTTAGGGTAATCAGATCCTGGTGTAAAAAAGGTTTTTAGGAAGATTAAGAGATGGATGATGAAATCGTTTAGGAAGAAAGCGAAACCCGGACCAGAAGAGAAAGACATGGCATTTATTTAGGCGGCACAAAGGAAGTTGGGACCTCCGGAAACGGAGGAAAATCCGTTGGACACAGGAGGTTCGCTGCCATAGAGGGAAGGGGTTTGCACAAAGGTCATGTAGAGTGAAAGTGAAGACGTTCTACTTCGTGCATCCATTAACCGCTATTTCAGTACCTGATGTTATGAAATATCCATGACACTGGCTCTTCTTACTGAGATATACCAGGTGAAAAACCTTGGATTTTGAATGAAAACCACTTGATTATATGAGGAGGTGCTTTTTATTGACAGCTATTGAAATACTAGAGAATAAAACAGCAAATCTTATTCCTATCATTAATCCTGGATTGAAAGGCGAATCTGGTATACGTGCAGCGCTTCTTTATAGAATATGTCCAAGCATAGAAAGTCTGCTATCTCTAATTATGAAACCAACAGCAGAGGTGTTTCAGCTGAGATGCTTACACAGCTGAGCCGCCTGTTTCATGTATCTGCTGATTATATATTAAACGGTGATTCACTGGACAATCTTGATTCTATTGTTAATGAAGCAATAGAGATTCTAAACAATCTGAAGACGGACAAGGCGAAGAAGTCTGCACTAGAGGTGCTTAGGCAGATTCAGATTCTTGAGGGCTAAGGAATAAGATTTTTCTAGAGATTGTGCCAACACTGTCGGCACAATTTAATCTGTATCGAACAAAAATGCGGAATCCGCAAAAATGTCGATTAGAGTATTGAATAAGCTATTCCTATGATGTATAATTCTATTGAACAAAAATGCGGATTCCGCATTTTTGTTCAATGAGCAATGAGGTGGAACAATATGGAAATACGCAGAGATATATATTTGAATAAGCTTATTTCAAAAAAGCATAACGGACTAATTAAGGTTGTAACAGGTATGCGAAGATGTGGAAAATCATATCTTTTATTTAATCTTTTTAAAGAGTATCTGGTAAATGAAGGAGTAAATGAAAACCATATTATTGAGATTGCATTTGACTCTTTTGAGAATAGAAAGTATCGAGATCCTGAAGTTTTATTTCCATATCTAATGGAAAAAATCGCTGATAAAGAAATGTATTATGTTTTATTAGATGAAGTTCAGATGCTCGATGATTTTGAATCAGTTCTTAATAGTCTCGGAAGAAAGAAAAATGTGGATGTATATGTAACGGGAAGTAATGCCAAGTTTCTGTCAAAAGATATTATTACTGAATTTCGTGGACGTGGGGATGAAGTTCATATGTATCCGTTAACATATAGTGAATTTATGAGTGTATATGACGGTGACAAACAGGAAGGCTGGAGGGATTATGTGCTGTTCGGTGGAATACCGCTTGTGCTAGGCTTTGAAACGGCTGATCAAAAATCTGATTTTTTAAAATCTCTATTTGAGGAAACCTACATTTCTGATATTACTGGAAGGAATAATATACGAAATAAGGCAGAGTTAGAAGAACTTCTGAACATTTTATCCTCAGCAATTGGATCGCTTACGAATCCAAGCAAGTTATCTGCGACATTTAAAAGTGTTAAGAACAAGACTATAAGCAAAGAAACCATAATCAAATATATAGATTACCTTAAAGATTCATTTCTTATTGATAGTGCAATTCGATATGATATCAAGGGTAAAAAATACATTAATACTCCATCGAAGTATTATTTTACCGATTTGGGACTTAGAAATGCGAGACTTAATTTTAGACAGGTTGAGGAGACTCATGCAATGGAAAACGTTATATTTAATGAATTAAAAGTTCGTGGATATAATGTGGACGTTGGTGTTGTTGTGATGAATGAAGTTGACAAAAATGGTAAGAAGATTCGAAAACAGTTGGAAGTGGATTTTGTCTGCAACAAAGGTTCAAAGAGATTTTATATTCAATCAGCCTATGCGTTGCCTGATAAAGAAAAGATGGAACAGGAACAACGCTCACTAGTGAATACAGGCGATGGATTTAAAAAAATTATTATTACAAAGGATGCTGTGGCACCGCTTTATAATGATGAAGGCATATTGGTAATGAGTGTTTATGATTTTCTTCTAAATCCAGATAGCATGGAAATCTAACTGAATATTATAACTTAGCGTCAGCTCAGGATTAGATTAATCCTGATGCTGGCGTTTTTTCTTTGTAAGAGTTCACATTATGTGTACTTTATGTCCACATTAGCGCTAACGATTCATAGGCGCATTCCAATTAGAATTAAACATGTAAAGAAGTTACGAAGCAGCGCGCAGCTTAGTGACATAAACACAACTGAATATAGGAGGTGTATATGGCCACTAAGGTTAATTTTTATGAAAACTACGGTGACAAGTCAGCGAGGGAGAGGGCCGAGCTGATCTATTCCAATTACTCTTCCTTCCAGGGAATCATCGAGGATTGCAAGATGAGATTGATCTACGAGATCAAGGCTGAGAAGGAGAGAAGGCGTAGTAATCACAAAGATGAGCTTGGAGTCCGTATTCAGAATTTGGGTAACTACAGTAATCCTACAGCGGATGAAGCGGTTCTTGATGTTATGCTTGAGGGAGCTATCAATGGACTGAATTCAGCAGAGGATGCTTTATCAGATCCGGCTTTGGTACAGGAATTCAAGCGAAGAGAGTATGTCATTGTGATGATGGCTGATGAATACGCTTCTTTCAGAAGACACATGCATGCACTTAGCGTGAAGGAGCAGGAGATTATCATTCCGCTTCTTAAGCAGGAGAAGGACTACTATACACTTGCTGAAGAAGCTGGTGTAACGGTTCCTGTAGTCAGGAGAAAGGCAAGCCGTATTCATTGTGAATTGATTTCCTACATGGAAAATTATTTCATTGAGAAGCTGGAAGTTAAGAAATTAAATACTGAACGTTACATAGCAGTTATCACAAATCGAGGTAGCTGCTCTTTTTGTATTTTCGAAAAAGAAAAATATTGTAAGTTTTGAAAGTGGATGATACAATGCTTTCAAAAGTGAAAAGAAATTGAAGTTTTGAAAGTGAGATCTATATGAAGATTATTGAAAGAAAAAATTATTTGAATAGACTCATTCGATTAAAGGATACTCCTGATATAAAGATAATAACAGGATTGAGACGTTCTGGAAAGTCTGAGTTGGTGCGAGCATATATGGAACTGATACGCACAAACGAAGATACAAATATAATATACGTTGATTTTGCAGATTTAAAATTCGATGATTTAAAAACATATAAGGAACTCTATAATTTTTGCGAAGGACAATACATTGATGGTAAGACAAATGTCATTGTTGTAGATGAAGTTCAAATGTGTGAAAAATCTGAGCTTGCTATCAATAGTTTATATAACAGCCGAAAATATGATATCTATATTACAGGTTCCAATGCATTTTTGTTAAGCTCAGATTTATCGACGTTATTTACTGGGAGATTTATAGAAATTCCTGTTTATCCATTTAGTTTTGCTGAATATTGTGAGTACTATGGATATGATTCTAATACAGCAAATATATTGGATTCATATGTTATGAGTGGTGGTATGGCAGGATCTTATGTATACAGCGAAAAAGAGGATCAGGTATCATATATAAAGGATGTTTACACTACAATTATAAAACGTGATCTTGTAGATAAGTATGGTATTAAGGAAGAGGCACTTTTGGACTCTTTAACAGATTATATGATGGACAATATTTCCAATCTGACATCTGCTAGCAAGATTAGTAATGTTTTTAAGCAAAATAAGGTTGAGACGAATCATATAACAATAGGAAATTATATGAAGTATCTCTGCAGTGCATTTATGTTCTATAAAGTAAAACGATACGACATTCGTGGAAAAAAGTATTTAGAAACATCAGATAAATACTATCTTAGCGATTTAGGATTTAGATATGCAATGCTTGGAACAAGAAATATGGATTATGGACGAGCATATGAAAATATAGTTGCCTTAGAATTACTCAGGAGGGGCTACGAGATTTATGTTGGCAAGTTGTATCAGAAGGAGATAGATTTTGTAGCTATGAAACAAAATGAGAAGCTGTATATCCAAGTATCAGATAATATTTCTGATTCAGATGCATTGGAAAGAGAACTGTCTCCACTAAGAGCAATAAAAGATGCATATCCTAAGATTTTGATAGCGAATACAAAGCATGATGACTATGACATAGAAGGAATAAAAGTACTAGATTTAACTAATTGGTTAATGAGATAAATCGCAATTTGTTGAGAAATTATAGTACTGTTTTATTGACGATTGGGATTTGAGGAGGAAAAAGATGAGACAGTATATTGTTGATGCTTTCACGGATAAACCATTTACCGGTAATCCTGCAGCGGTTTGTGTTATGGACGAATGGCCGTCAAAAGAATCGATGATGAAACTTGCTATGGAGAACAATCTTTCCGAAACCGCGTTTATTGTAAAAGAGACTGAAGGTTATCATCTTCGTTGGTTTACACCGGGAACCGAGGTCGAACTATGCGGTCATGCTACCTTGGCATCGGCTTTTGTGATTCTGAATTATTACGAGCCGGACAGTTGCACGGTACAGTTTAATACTTTGAGTGGAGTGTTGACGGTTAAAAGAACGGGAAGTCTGTACGAAATGGATTTCCCGACATATGAACTCAAAGAGATTCCCGTTACAGATGATATGGAGAAAGCCTTTGGCATCCGGCCCGTAAAAGCAGTTCTGGGTCTTGATCTTATTTGCATATTTGATTCAGAGAAGAAGGTACGGGAAATGAATCCGGATCAGAAAGCGTTAATGCAAATAGAAGGCCGTATACAAAACGCAACAGCCCGTGGAAACACGATTGACTGCGTTTCACGGAGCTTTTGCCCGAAACTTTCTATAGAAGAAGATCCGGTATGTGGTTCGGCTCATGTACAAATTGCTGACTACTGGCTGAGGGAACTGGGGAAAGATACTATTGACGCATATCAGGCTTCAAGACGTGGCGGTTATCTGCAGTGCGAAAGACGGAAAGATGGCAGAATGTCTATAAGAGGTGAGGCTGTTCTTGTGGCTACTTCGGAATTGGCTGTGTGTCTGTAAATTACTGTTTAGAAGGCTCTCATTCATCGGAATGGTGGCGCTCAAAGTCCGGACAGGTGGCTCTGGGGAGCTGAAGGCATTGGATGTTGAAAGGAATTTTGGGGAAGGGTATAGTGCGTTATATTACTATTGGAAAGAATCTTTGAGATGAGTTAGAAATCTTTCAGCGATAGGTGTAAACGCCTGATATCTGTTCCATGCAATATATATTCTATTTTCAAGCTTCGGAGACAGTGGTCTGAATACAAGGCCGCTGTCTTTTGACGTATTTACAAGATGTTCATAGGTGAGAAGATATCCTAAGCCTTCCATGGCAAAAATCGATCCATTGTAAGAAAGGCGGAAGGAACCTTCTAACTGAAGCTCTGAAAATCTGCTTCCAGCCCAGTTTTTAATATCTCCATTCCATGCCTGATCTGAACAGAATAATGGCAAGCCTACAAGGTCATCCAAACGGATGGCTTTTTTCTTTGATAAGGGATCGGTATCTGGAATGATAAGTCCCCAGGTGTCTGTTTGAGGGAATTCGATATATTCGTATTTGCGGATATCCGGTTGTTCTACCAGTACTACAAAATCAAGTAAGCCTTTATCGGCTTTTTCAGAGAGCTGCTCTGTATCACCGCTTGTGATGTGATAATGAAGGTTCGGATAGTGTTGTTTGAAATCTTTTATAGATCTTGCAAGGTATCGAAGCTGGTAGGATTCAGCAAGACCAAGATAGAGTTCTCCACCAGCTATATCATCCAGAGAAACAAATTCCTGCTCGATTTTATCAGCCATGCTGACAAGATCTTCGGCACGATTGCGCAGCAGAATTCCTTCATCAGTAAGCTGGATACTAAAAGCATGTCTTGTGAAAAGCTTTTTCCCAAGTTCGTCCTCCAGCGATTTAAGCTGTTTTGACAGGGTAGGCTGAGTTACATGCAGAAGTTCAGCAGCTCTACTCATATTTTCTTCTCTTGCCACTGCTAAAAAATATCTTAAAGTTCTAATCTCCATAGAATTTCCTTTCCATGATCAGTGCACTCGAAATACTTCGTATTTCTCGTTCTTCGGCATTCGCCGAATATCAATATTTATAAAAGTATGCACTGATGTGAGCAAGCTCCCAAGTTCATACTTTTATAAATATTGCTGTACTGCTCATTACTATATGATATGCCAAAACAGAATATCATGATATTCATTATAACCATTAGCGAGAGTGTTCACAAGCACGTACAATAAAGATGTTTGGTAAACAGTACGATTGAGTGAGGAAATCTCATGGATAAAGAAAAACTGAAACAGTGCCTTATGGATACAGGATGTCACGAAGATGCATCAGAAGATATCCTTAAGCAATATGAATCTGGAAGCATGGAAAACATGTTTCGAATTTTGAAAAAAGAGCGTTGCCGCATAATGGATGAATATCATGAATGTGGAAGAAAAATTGATTGCATGGATTTTATGCTTAGAAAAATCGAAAGCGAAATGAACAAGAATAACGGAGGTATCAAGTGATGATGAAAACAGAAGAACTTAATTTAGTAACAGAGTGGGACAAGACTTTTCCAAAGAGTGAAAAAGTAGATCACAGCAAGGTGACATTTGTGAATCGTTATGGGATTACCCTTGCTGCAGATATGTATGTACCAAAGAATGGGACTGGAAAGCTTCCTGCTATCGCGGTATCAGGACCTTTTGGTGCAGTTAAGGAACAGTGTTCCGGCCTCTATGCACAGACTATGGCTGAAAGGGGATTTCTTACCATTGCCTTTGATCCCTCTTTTACAGGTGAAAGTGGAGGCGTGCCGCGATATATGGCATCTCCGGATATTAATACAGAAGATTTTATGGCAGCGGTGGACTTTCTGTCATTAAATGACAAAGTGGATCCAGACAGAATCGGAATTATCGGAATCTGTGGATGGGGTGGAATGGCACTGAATACAGCTGCTCTTGATACTAGAATCAAGGCGACCGTTGCTTCTACTATGTACGATATGACCAGAGTAAATGCAAATGGATATTTTGATTCTGAAGACAGTGAAGAAGCACGTTTTGAAAAGAAGAAAGCTATGTGCGCACAGAGACTTGAGGATTTGAAAAACGGTGAGTATAAACTTGGAGGCGGCGTAGTAGATCCTCTTCCGGAGGATGCTCCGTTCTTTGTAAAGGATTATTATGATTACTACAAGACAGATCGTGGATATCACCCTCGTTCTTTAAACTCCAATGGTGGTTGGAATGTAATCGGATGTGAGTCCTTTATGAATCAGCCAATTCTTAAATACAGCAATGAAATCAGAAATGCGGTTCTTATTATCCATGGTGAAAAGGCACACTCTTGTTACTTTGGCAAAGATGCCTATACCAATATGGTAAAGGATAGTAAATATGCAGATAACAAGGAGCTAATGATTATACCGGAAGCAACGCATACAGATCTCTATGATGGTGGTGCTAAGGATTATATTCCATTTGATAAGTTAGAGAGTTTCTTCCATGAGTATTTAAAGTAAAAATCGTGAGGCAAAGTCACTATGGAAAGTACTTTACAGGACAAAGCTATCTGGCCCAGATATCCTCAGAACAGGTGCCTGCATTTAATGTAACATTTGAGCCAGGTTGTCGTAACTTCTGGCATATTCACCATGCAAAATCCGGTGGAGGACAGATGCTCATATGCATAGGTGGCAGAGGCTGGTATCAGGAAGAAGGAAAAGAAGCAGTGGAGCTTACTCCGGGAAAAGTTGTGAATATTCCGGTAGGTGTAAAACATTGGCATGGAGCTGCCGCTGATTCCTGGATGAGTCATCTTGCTTTTGAGATTCCTGGTGAGGATGGTTCAACAGAATGGTGTGAACCGGTTTCTGACAAATTATACGGTGAATTAAAATGATGTCGAAAAGAATTGTTGCAATACTGGTGGTCTTTTTGGTGCTGTTAACAGGATGTAAAGCGAATAGTTCCGGTGATTTTCAAGAAGATGATAATGCTGTGCAGATGGAATCCGGTGTTCAAACAGCTACAAATGAGTCAAAGGAGCAGGCCAAGATGAAAAAAACAGATGAAAGCACACTGGCTGATAATCAGATTCGTGTAACAGTAGGAAGCAGTTCTTTTATTGTGAATCTGGAAGATAATGAAACTGCCAAAGCTTTGAAAGAAATGCTTTCAGATGAGGATTTGACTATTTCAGCGTCAAATTACGGAGGCTTTGAGAAAGTCTGTCAGCTAGGAAAAACTCTACCACGTGAAGATAAGCAGATTACAACTGAGGCTGGTGATGTAATGTTATATAGCGGGAATCAGATTGTATTCTTTTATGGCGCTAACTCATGGTCATATACGAGAATTGGTAAAGTGGAAGCATCGAGTATAGAAGAACTTGAAAGTATGTTAAGTGGATCAGAGACAGAAATCACATTAAGCATAGAATAAGGAGATGGATATTTTGAAAAAGATAGTAATTCTTTCAACAAGCCCTCGAAAAAACAGTAATTCAAATGCACTGGCAGAGGAATTTGCAAAAGGCGCAAAAGAAGCTGGGAATGAGGTTGAAATCATATCTGTAATTGGCAAGAAAATAGAGTTCTGTAGAGGATGTTTTGCCTGCCAGAAGACAGGGCAATGTGTGATAAAGGATGATGTAAATGAAATCGAGCAGAAGGTCCTTGAAGCTGATGTAATTGTTTGGGCTACACCTATATATTATTACGAGATGTCAGGACAGATGAAAGTGCTGATTGATAGATTGAACCCTATGTTTACAAAGGATTATAAGTTCAGAGATGTATATTTTCTTGCAGCTGCAGCCGAGGATGATAAGGCGGTCCCTCAAAGAGCAATAGAAGGGACAAAAGGATGGATCGAATGCTTTGATAAAGCCAGTTTTAAGGGCTATGTATTTTGTGGAGGTGTAACAGATATCGGCGATATCAAAGAAAAGGAAAGTCTGAAAGAGGCATATGAGATGGGATTTGGTATTAATTAAGTTGCTTGACCGACATTGTCTCGTATTGACTCGTTTTGTTACGTCTCGACCGACATTAGCACTTTTCTTATAGATTTAACGGTGCTATTATTATCATAGACAAGTGAGAGGTAAACAAAAGCCACTCACTTGTTTTTCTTTTGTAGAAGAATAGGAAGCAGATACAAGCGTCACCCAATGACCAAACCCTCAAGGTCGTGTGTGGCGCTTTTTGATGACGTACAATAAATTTCGCAAATTCAATTTCATAACAAAATAGACATAGTCTATTGCCGTCGGTAAAATTAAGTTACCACACAAAACCAACCGAGGAGGCAATAGCTATGTCTGATAACATTATACAGCTCAATGAGGATCTCATAAAGAATAATCTTAAAGATCTGGTTCGAAATAGTGTTGAAGAAACACTGAATGCTCTTTTGGATCATGAAGCTGATGAGCTTGTAAACGCTGAGAAATACGAACGTTCCGGTGATCGAAAAGGATACCGGTCAGGACATTATGAACGTAACTTTTCGACGACTGCCGGAGATGTCACGCTCAAAATGCCCAAGCTCAAGGGCATTCAGTTTGAAACAGCCATTCATGCCCGTTTGCGCAAGGCTGCGCCATGTAACAGCTTCTGAATGAGGTTCCAAACGCTATCTCAACATGCATTATTCCGATAAAAGGTGATAAAGTTGAAGTAGTAGAAACGCTAAAAAAGACAGCGGGTTTTCTTATATTTCGCTTGAAGTTCCAAAAGAGAAAACTATCAAAGAGTGGTTGGATGCGATTTCTGATGAGGAGTACAATGAATTATAAAGTTGAATAAGGAGGATAATAACGATGCCAAAAGTTTTGATTATCAATGGTAGCCCTCGTGTAGGAGGCAATACGAGCATAGCTATTGATGAGATGGTAAAAATATTTGAAGATGAGGGTGTAGAAACAGAAGTTGTTCAGGTAGGTAATAAGGATATCAGAGGTTGTATCTCATGTGAATCCTGTTTTGAAAAAGGTAAATGCGTCTTTGATGATATTGTAAATGAGCTTGCTACGAAGTTTGAAGCAGCGGATGGTCTTGTTGTTGCATCACCGGTATACTATTCATCTGCAAATGCAACTCTCATTGCCTGTCTTGACAGATTATTTTATAGCACACACTTTGATAAAACTATGAAGGTCGGTGCAAGTGTAGTTTGTGCAAGAAGAGGTGGATTATCAGCGACTTTTGATGAACTCAATAAGTATTTTACTATCTGTGGTATGCCTGTAGCTTCCAGTCAGTATTGGAACAGTATTCACGGAAACGAAAAAGGACAGGCAAGGGAAGATCTCGAAGGTCTTCAGACCATGCGTGTTCTTGCAAGAAATATGACTTTCTTAATGAAGAGTATTGCTCTTGGTAAGGAAAAATATGGATTGCCTGAAAAGGAAGAATGGCAGCCGACACATTTTATCAGATGATTGTAGAAAAGCAAAATGAGCAGAGTTGACTTTGCCGAGGTATGTTTTGTCATGACGAGTGTGTGAAGGATTCTCTGAAAAAGGCCATCTCGTGATAGAGTCTATGCCAGACGGCCTTTACAAGTATTGTTTTGACTGTGAATTTGCAAGTTATATGTGCTGGTTCAATGGCCAGAAGTTGATATGTAAAGTGGAGAGAACCCTCGGCTTTATTTTTGGCAAGAAGATTAAAAAAAAGAGCAAGCGGTGCCGTTGCCATCCATTACCGGTATAGAGGCAATCTAAGCCGATGAAAATGTGAGGTTAAGTCAGAAGATGATGGGCGTGCCATAAGGAATTTGAGGCAAGAGTATCTATAGCATATACATCTGGAGCTAAGAGAACGTCATTTGCTATAGTTAAGACCTATGTCAGTGAGCGTATAGGCAGGTTTTCAAAGCAAGAAGTCCTTGCTAACTGTCCATGTTTGGGAAGTTCTTCTGTAGAGTCAGCACTGAAGAAACTTGTTGAGGATGGACACTTGTCAGAATAGGAGCAGGGCGCAAAACTCTATATGCATGTGCTGATCCGGTATAATTTAAGATGGCGAAAAGATAAATCGGAATTTATCAGAAAATGAAGAATAGTTGAAATGGAGGCGCTATAATAACATGAAGATTGAAGGGAACCAGAAAGAACTGGATGCAATGGTAGAATTTCATAAGGGAAACCGTGTCGAGGGGCTGAGACTGCAAGAAGAATTTACAGCGGAATTTCGTAAGGAGTATAAAGACAAAGATCACTGTCCTTGCCTGAAAGCCTGTCGTTACCACGGAAACTGTAAGGAATGTGTAGCAATCCACAGAGCGCATCAGGAACATGTTCCTAATTGTATGCGACCATTGATTAATAAAAAATTGAAATTGATGTCAGAATTAACAGAGCATACCTTGGCAAATGAAATAGAA
>NZ_JONJ01000028.1 GCF_000711825.1 [Clostridium] aminophilum DSM 10710
GGAGCGTCTTCGCCAACATTTTGGGTTCCAATGAATTCAGAAATTCACGAACTGGACAATAACCATCCTTTGTATCATAGAATTCAACTTCGAACATATTTACTCCTTCTCCTAATTCAATAATATGTTGTATAGAACATATTGTCAACCATAGTTTCACTTTTATCTGCATTTTTAGAAAAAGCATTTACACAAAACACAAAGGAAAAAGGAGTGTGCATTAAATGAGAAAGCAGACTAAATATGTTGCAGTTCTTTCTGCAGCAGCTCTTCTTGCTATGGGCGCATCTATGACATCCTTCGCCGCTGGTTGGGAGAAGGACGAGGCAGGTGCATGGCACTATTATGACAAAGACGACGACATGGTTACCAATCAGTGGGAAAAGGACGGCGGCAAGTGGTTCTACCTCGATGATGACGGCAACATGGCTACCAATCAGTGGGTTGAGGATGACTACTATGTAGGCGAAGACGGCGCAATGGTCACCAACGGTTGGGTTAAGACTCTGGCTGATGATGAGGACCTTGACAGCCCAGATGAGAATGGTGAGCATTGGTACTACTTCGGCGCTAAGGGTAAGAAAGTTTCTGCTACAAATGGCGACTATGCAAAGAAGACCATCGGTGGAAAGACCTATTACTTCGATAACGATGGTAAGATGTACACCGGTTGGCATGAGTTCAAAGACGGTGAAGCATACTACCTCGGTGGTGAAGATGAAGGTTGGGCAGCAAAGAATCAGTGGCTGTGGCTTGAAAAGTCCGGTCTCGCTGACGACGATGACGGCGACGAGACTCTGAGCCAGACAGGTGTTCTTGGTTGTACAGATGCTGATACAGATACCTGTGATGACGAGGGTTGGTATTGGTTCGACAGCGCTGGTAAGGTATACCACAAAAATGCTCTCAAGACCATCAAAGGCAAGAAGTTCCGTTTCAACGACCACGGTCAGATGCTCTATGAGTGGATTAATACCAACACGACTCTTACACATTCTTCCAACGCTCAGCTGGATGGTAACCTCTCGGAAGACGACAGAGCTGCAACCATCGGTGAAATGCTGTGGTTCAAGGAGAACGGCGACGATGCTGACAGCGGTTCCAGATACAAGGGTTGGCAGTATATCGCTGGTTCTCAGGACGTAGGAAAGGATGGCGATACCAACTGGTACTACTTCAAAGATGGTAAGGCTAAGCACGCAGATACATCTAAGGATCTGAACGGTCTTCGTGATGGTTTCAAAGACAAGGAAAAAACCATTCCGAATCTTCTCGCAAGAAAGAAAGAGAAGCTCTCTTGGGATGGCAAGACCGGTACCTTCTGCTTCGATGATTACGGTAAGATGAAGACTGGACTTCAGTACATCGATGGCCATACATATTACTTCAATGATGACGGTTATATGCAGACCGGTAAGGTAGCAAATGTTGAAGAGGCTGATGGTGATACATTCAACTATTACTTCAACACCAAGAATTCTGGCAAGGGTCAGGGTTACACCGGTGAGAAGGACGGTTATCTGTACTTCAACGGTAAGAGACTCGAAGCGGATGATGATTACAAGGTATTCTTCGTTGATGGAAGTTACTACGTTGTAAACAACAAGGGTAAGTGCCAGAAGACATTAAAGAACAAAGATCTTGAGACTCCGGATGGTGTTAAAGAGAATGTAACTATCGGAAAAGACGGTAAGATTGGTAAGACCTATAAGCTCAGTGATGGGACAACTACGGTTGAAAGCAACAAGGATAAGAAAGATGGTTCTTACGAGTATGTCGGAGTGTTAAGGGACGTTGCTTGTGTTCCGCACATCCAGCTCGAAGATACCGATAACTACATCATCCCGAAACTGCTCAACTTTGATAAGGATGCTAATGATACTAAGGGACAGGTTCTGTCTCCGGAAGCAACTGCTACTCTTGAGGGTGAAGATTACCTCACAATGAATAAGTTTGTTGAGGAAGATGAAGAGAATAACGATGAAGGAAAGGAGTAATTCCTTAAGCTTCTGTTAATCTTGGACTCTAAGATTTAAGGAGAAGTCGCATCATATATCACAATATGATGCGGCTCCTCTTTTTTCGTATTTCTTCTTTTAATCTAACATACCGCGTTCCACGACCGTTGCAATTCTCCAAAAAAAAATGGAAGTATTCAAAAAGGAGCCCCACCGAAGTGGGACTCCCCGAAGTATTTAATCAGTCTCAACAGAAACCAATCTTAGGACTTATTACTCTTTCTCTGTTGTATCTTCTGTGAAGGTTTTAGAAAGATCCTTCACAGAGTCCCAAAGCAGGAAGTCATTGCTCTTGAAATCATCAGCAGTCATGACATAGTTGCCGCCATCAACATCCGGGATGATCATGTTGTCAGTGTCATCGAGCTGGATGTGCGGAGCTGCAGCTACTTCATCAAGAGTTGCAGTGAAACTATCGGATGTGATGGTTGCATCAGCAGCGATCTTGTATGTCTTCTTCGCGATGGAAGAGATGGTTACATCTTCCTGAACGACACCGTCCGGAAGCTCAAGATCTTTCTTCTTGAAGGTCTTCTGAAGTTTACCCTTGTTGTTAACTACATAGTAGTTGCCGTTTACATAGTAGATTCTGTAATCGTCGTCGGCTTCCAGTCTCTTACCGTTGAAGTACAGATATCCGTCCTTCTCACCGGTATAACCCTGACCCTTGCCGGAGTTCTTGGTGTTGAAGTAATAGCTGAAGGAATCACCGTCAGCCTCTTCTACGTTGGAAACCTTACCGGTCTGCATGTAACCGTCATTGCTGAAGAAATAGGTCTTACCAGCGATGTACTGAAGACCGGTCTTCATCTTACCGTTCTGGTCGAAGCAGAATGTGCCGGACTTGCCGTTCCAGGAGAGCTTTTCTTTCTTTCTGTAAACCGGTTTGTTGTCATCAGTGAGCTGGTTCCAATCCTCTTCCTCGGCGTGCTTAGCCTTACCATCCTTGAAGTAGTACCAGTTGGTGTCACCATCGGTACCTACATCCTCAGAACCGGAGATATACTGCCAGCCCTTGTATCTGGAACCGCTGTCAGCGTCGTCACCGTTCTCTTTGTACCATACCATGTCGGTGAGGGAGGACTCACCTGCTGTGCTCTGACCATCGAGCTGAGCATAAGAGCCAACCGTAACCTTGGAATTGTTAATCCACTCGTAAAGCATCTGACCATGCTCGTTGAAGATGAACTTCTTGTCCTTGATGGTCTTAATGCCGTTCTTGTGATACAGCTTACCGGAGTTATCGAACCAGTACCAGCCCTCATCATCACAGTCATCATCTTCTGTACATTCAAGAACGCGAATACCAGTTACATCGTCATCGTCATCGATACCCGGCTTCTGGAGCCATCTCCACTGGTTTCTGGTCTCCCAACCTTCGTCCGCAGTTCCAAGATAGTAAACGGTATCATTGGACTGCTGCCAACCGGAAAGCATCTTACCATCCTCATCGAAGTGGTATGTCTTGCCGCCGATGGTCTTCTTGGAAGAAGTAACCTTCTTACCCTTAGCGTTGAAGTAATACCAGTGTTCACCGGTATCTTCCGGGCTGTCAACATCGTCATCATCAGCCAGAGCCTTAACCCAGCCGTTAGTGATCATAGCGCCATCTTCACCTACATAGTAGTCGTCCTCAACCCACTGATCCGTAACCATAGCGCCGTCATCATCGAGGTAGAACCACTTGCTACCGTCCTTCTTCCGCTCATTGGTGCTGTCTTACCACACGATGGATTCGGCCCAGGAAGATCGACCGGATACTGAAAAAACAAGCCGGAATTCACTCAAATGTAGCCGACTCGTTTTGAATCGAGTAAAACTTTACATTTCGATTTCTTTCGAATATAATCAAATTAACTCGATAACGACCGAGTCGAAAGGAATCGAATAAAATGGAATTCATTGGAAGAGTAGCGGAACTGACGAAACTGAAGAGAGAACTGTCCTCGGATGAGATGCGGATGACGCTGATTTTTGGAAGACGCAGGGTCGGAAAAAGTGAGCTTGTCAAGCAGGCGATCAAAGAATTACAGACAAAGAGTATTTACTATGAATGTAAGCAGGTCACGGAAGAAAGCAACGTGCAGGGGATTTGCGAGGTTCTTTCGGAAAATCTGAAGCTGCCGAAACTGGGATACCAATCGATCGAACCGCTGATCGACTATATTTTCTCACTTTCCACGGATGAGAATCTCATTCTCGTACTGGATGAATACCCGTATCTTCGGGAAAATGTCAAAGGTCTGGACAGTATCCTTCAGGCACTGGTGGATAAATATCGTGACAATACGAAACTGAAGCTTGTTATTTTGGGATCCTATGTCGATATCATGAAATCTCTGATCGAGCATTCCAATCCCTTATTTGGCCGTGTGGACCTCGTCATTGACCTCAAGCAGATGGATTATTATGAATCGGCACTGTTTTATCCGGCCTTTTCGGCCGAAGACAAAGTCCGGATTTATTCGGTATTTGGCGGAATTCCGTATTTTAACCGGCTGATCAACGATAAAAAAAGCGTCCGGGACAATATCATCGATCTGATTGCTTCACCGGGGGCACGCCTGGAAAATGAGGTTTCCATGTACCTGAATGCGGAAATCTCGAAGATCGTCAATGCGAATGAAGTGTTTGAGGCGCTGGCCCGGGGCTTCTCAAGGTACAGTGATATCCTGTCGCAGTCCCATGTTTCCAGCGGTCCGACACTGGTGGACATACTCGGAAAACTGATCCGGATGGAAGTTGTGGAAAAGAAGGCACCCATCAATGACGAAACCAATAAAAAGAAGGCAGGATACTATATCTGTGATAATTTGTCTCTGTTTTACTTCCGGTATATTTTCAAGTATTCCTCTCAGATGAAAATCATGGATCCGGATGTTTTCTACGACAAGTATATCGCCAATGACTTCGAGGAGAGCTATGTTCCCCGAAAATTTGAAGAAATCTGCCGGCAGTATCTGATCCGGCAAAATCGTCTCGGAAAGATTGACCCGGTGATCGAAAAAATCGGGAAATATTATTATGACGATCCGAAGAACCATACAAATGGCGAATTTGACGTTGTTACGCTCGATGAAAAGGGATACATCTTTTACGAGGTCAAATTCCGAAAAAAGAAGCTTTCGAAAGAAGTGATCGACGAAGAGATCCGCCAGGTGGAGGCAACGAATCTCAATTGCTACCGGTACGTCTTCTTCTCAAGATCGGGATTTGTTGAAGAGGCGCCAGACAAGGTACAACAGATTGAACTTGAAAAACTTTTTGTAAACACTTCATCTTTCACGATTTAAACATCGGACCTATATTGTCTTTTTTACGGCTCATATAGCAAAATAACTTCTGGTCCACTGGACCAGAAATTATCTTCAAATCAATCTCATTCAACTTGTGGTCATTCTGACCACAAGCGACCTACTTTTCAATGAACCAATGACCTATAGTGCAATTTCTTCGTTGATAGTTGTGACAGACAGATACTCGGTCGTGACCGATTCGGTTCTGGCCGAGCAAAAAAAACGACACGGTGAAACCCTATGGCAACTTATCGATAACACATTACTTAAATAAGTTTTCTTCCTTGGGCAAAGAGCCATCCTTCCATTATTCATCCAAATCTAATTCCCTCTTCAAAAACTGATCAAATGCCGGCACCGTAAAGTCCAATTCGGAATGGCGGACAGCATAGATAATTCCTTTATTGATCAGCTGGGCCCGCACCGGAGAAACGGACTGGACACGGGTTCCCAGCTTTTTTGCAACATTTGCGATCGTGCACGGGAGCTCGCCGCATTCCACCATGGCGCGGATAAAGTTCTTTTCGTTTTCTGTGCAGCGTTCATATCGGACGCGGAAAAATCCCTCGTCCAACTGCTTAAGATACTCTTTTTCCGTCTGCTCCACCATCTCTGCATCGATCACATCCTGATCGCTTCGTTCCCAGATAATCTTGCAAAACTGCTGAATAAAATACGGATAGTTCCCGGTCTTCGCGAGGATCAGTTCGATCGCTTCGTCGGTATACGATACCCCCAGCTTCTTTGCCGGTTCCGTAATGGCATTCTTTGCGCTCTCGTCATCGAGAGAGCCGATGGTATGGTATTCAAAAAGCCGCTCAGAATAGGACTTGGCATCCCCAAGAGATTTCAGAATCTTTGGAAGTCCGGTGCCGACGAGCATGATCGGATGGCCGAGCTGATTGGAACGATGAAGCGCTGCGATCAATGCGGATAATTCCTCGGATTTCATAAACTGAATCTCGTCCACGAAAAAACATATGTGTACGTTTGCCCTTTTTGCCATTTCTCCGAGCGAAACGAATACATCGGTCAGTGTGGCAGTCAGACTGTCCGAAAGATAAAACGCCTTTTCCTGCGCAGAGAGCGAAATGGTGCCGTCGCCCGGATTAAACGAGACAATCAGTGATTTCAACGCGTCCAGAAGATTCTGAACCACATCCTGCATCACGACCTTGGCGGAGATAGACCGTGCGATCTTTTTGACTGCATTATTGATCAGAACAATGAAGTCGCTCTTGGCATCAACCTCAAAATGAACATGATAGATTCCTCTGGCTTCGGCCTTTTCTTCAATGGTATTGAGAAGAACCGTTTTGCCAACTCCGCGAAGCCCCGAGTAGATCACGGACTGCGTCGGGATATCGGAGATAAGCGCATCCAACAGCATTTCCGCATGAAGGATCTCTTCGGTTCTTCCGGCCAGATATACCGGCATGAGGCCCGCTCCAGGGCGGTATGGATTGGGTTTATTCATATGAGTGCGCTCCTTTACGATAGATACTGTTTTATTTAAGCATTGACCGATTATTTTCGATTGATAACGACAAATACCGAAAAATTTTTCATATATTTATTATATATTGAAAGAGGAAAGCTTACAACCAGTTATTTGTGCTGATACTATGAATTCAATTCACGAAAAAAATACTGTGATCATTCCAGAAACACCGCAAGTAAACAACACACGCCGCTTGTTTGATTATCTGAAGCAACATCCAATTATAGATATCAAGCGAACTGCCAAAGCACTGGGATTAAGTTACAGCACCACTTCCTCCGCTGTAAAAAACTGACTCAGTTCAGCATATTAAGAGAAATCACTAACGTGGGCTGAAACTGCGCGTTCGGATTTTCATATCCGAGGTGGTTATCCATTAAACATATTTCAACGGCAATGCAATCAGATTCTCTCTCAGGAAAGTTTTTTTATCGATCAGGCATAAAATAACGCCCATTCCCCGCTTCTTGTCTGGAATTTTGTCCAGAACAACATTGGTCCCTCCCATCTGTGCCTTGGGATTTCCTGTCATTTTGATTTCAACCGGATAAAGTATCCCGTTTTCTTCGATGATGAGATCAATCTCATTTTCTCCTGTTGTACGCTTGTCTTTTCCTCTGTAATAGAAAATGCAGAATCGATAATCGATTCCTTCATTCGAAAATGATTTTATAATCTCTGATATCACATACGTTTCAAACATATTTCCGGCGACCGCGCTGTTTTTTAAGGTGTCCGATGTGAGCCACCGTGTCAGATAACATGCGAGTCCTGTATCCCGGAAATAGATTTTGGGTTTTCGGATTGCTCGATTCAATACGCCGGCGCTGTATGGCTGAAGCAGATACACGATCCCTGTCCGTTCCAAAATAGATATCCAGCTTTTTACCGTGGGTTCGGATACGCCTACATCGCCGGCAATATTTGCGTAATTCAGAATTTCTCCGGTTCTGGCTGCAACTGCTGTTAGGAATTTCAAAAACGTTATACTGTCTGCTGTAATCAATTCGTGAATATCCCGTTCTATATAGGTATCCACATAAGAAGAATAGAAATCCTGCCAGTCCCGCTCAACGTCATACAATTCCGGATATGCCCCCTTGTGAATGAATTCCCAGATATCAGGATACTCTGTCAGTTCTTTTTCCCTTTCTGAAATATACTGCTCCGTCGGCACAAAATGATGGTTGAATTTAATACGATGAATCTCTCTGAGTGACAATCCGGAAAGCTCCATCACCGAGACCCTTCCTGCAAGTGACTCGCTCATTCCTTTCATTAGTTCCAATTTCTGAGAGCCGGAAAAGATAAACTGTCCTCGTGCATCAGACTCATCGACCAGAACCTTTATATCTTCTAAAATGCTGTTTTCCTTTTGAACTTCATCAATAAAAAGCGGTCTCGGATTATTTAAAAAGAAAAGCTTCGGTTCCTCTTTTGCCTGAAGTCGTGTCATTTTGTCATCAAAAGTCACTCTGTTGTACTCAGCAAATTGTCTCTTCAAAAGTGTGGATTTCCCCACCTGTCTGGCCCCCGTGAGAAGTAAACATTTGCTTGTGGATACCCTCTTTTTTACGATATCAGTGATTGCTCTCTCGATATACGCCATATCATACCTCCGACCAAATCAAAATCTAATTTTAGTTTAGTCGTGTTATTGTGTTTTGTCAAGCAAAGCGGCGACAAATCTAAAGTTCAATTTTAGTTTTGTTGCCATTGTGTTATCCTGATCCTTACGACCGTACGATTTGTTCGCTCAGTTCCGAATCCAGCTTACCATTTCGATAAAAAAAGCATTGCCAAAACACAAAGGACCTTTATATCAGAAATGACATAGTGTTTTTTTTGCATTCTATCGAGTTAGAAGATGTAATTCATTTTGTATTTCGATAGTGCTAAACAACACTTGACCAACTCAGCTGATGTGTCAATACCGGATGCTGAACAAAATTCACTTTTGTCATATATCGAACAATTCAAAAAAGATGAACATACAAGTTTAGGCAGAAACGCAAAAAGGAGCCCCACCGAAGCGGGGCCCCCATCATTCAATAGACTAGAATACTTATAAATTAATTCTTGTTTTTGTTGTTCTCATACTTTGAAAGATCAACTTCCTTATCCTTGGCAACTTCTACAGTCAAGAAGTCGATTCCCTTGAGCTTTTCTGTATCTGCATCACTAATAATAACAGCATCACCACCCGGAAGGCCAACGATCATCTGATCGGTATCATCAAGCTGGATGTGCGGAAGAGCTACGTCCTCTGTCAGTTCAGTCTCAAGAGCATATTTCTTCTTGCTCGGATCAAGAGTTACATCCTCTGCTACGGTACCATCAGCAAGTTCAAGGTCTTTCTTCTTGAAGGTCTTCTGAAGTTTACCCTTGTTGTTAACAACATACTGCTTGCCGTTTACAGCAAATACTCTGTAATCGTCATCAGCCTCAAGTCTCTTACCCATGAAGTACAGATAGCCGTCCTTCTCACCGGTAAATCCCTGACCCTTGCCGGAATTCTTATTGTTGAAGTAATAGTTGAATGTATCTCCATCCGCCTCTTCAACATTGGATACCTTACCAGTCTGCATATAACCGTCATCGTTGAAGAAGTATGTCTTGCCTTCGATGTACTGAAGACCGGTCTTCATCTTACCATACTGGTCAAAACAGAATGTACCTGTCTTGCCATCCCAGGAGATCTTCTCTTTCTTTCTGTAGATAGCATCGCCGCCGTCGGTAAGATCATTTGTCTTATCCGCAAACTTCGGCTTACCATCCTTAAAGTAGTACCAGTTGGTATCTCCGTCTTTTCCTAAAGCTTCAGAACCGGAGATGTACTGCCAACCCTTGTAACGAGCACCGTTGTTTGCGCCGTCACCGTTCTCCTGGAACCACATCATGTTTCCAACTGTTGCAGCACCCTTAAGATCTTCGCTGTCAAGCTGAGCATGAGATCCTTTCGTAATCTTATTTCCGTATACCCACTCATAGAGCATCTGACCATGCTCGTTGAACATGAACTTCTTGCCCTTGATGGTCTTCATGCCTGCCTTGTGATAGAGTTTGCCGGAAGCATCGAACCAGTACCAACCCTCATCATCACAATTGTCGCTATCATCATCGGTGCAACCAAGAACAGCTTTACCGGTCACATCGTCATCAGTGTCATCATCGAGGCTGGATTTCTCAAGCCATCTCCACTGATTTTTGGTCTCCCAACCTTCGTCCTCACCGCCAAGGTAGTATACATTGTCACCGCTATCCTGCCAACCGGAAAGCATCTGACCATCATCATCGAAGTGGTATGTCTTGCCGCCGATGGTCTTCTTGGAAGCAGTAACCTTCTTACCCTTAGCGTTGAAGTAGTACCAGTGCTCACCGGTATCTTCCGGGCTGTCTACGTCCTCATCATCAGCCAGAGTCTTAACCCATCCGTTGGTGATCATTGCGCCGTCTTCGCCTACATAGTAGTCAGACTCAACCCACTGATTGGTTGCCATGTTGCCGTCATCATCGAGGTAGAACCACTTGCCGCCGTCCTTCTCCCACTGATTGGTTACCATGTCGTCGTCTTTGTCATAATAGTGCCATGCACCTGCTTCGTCCTTCTCCCAACCAGCGGCGAAGGATGTCATAGATGCGCCCATAGCAAGAAGAGCTGCTGCAGAAAGAACTGCAACATATTTAGTCTGCTTTCTCATTTAATGCACACTCCTTTTTCCTTTGTGTTTTTGTAAATGCTTTTTCTC
>NZ_JONJ01000029.1 GCF_000711825.1 [Clostridium] aminophilum DSM 10710
GAACTTCAGCGCAAGGTTGACGATCAGTCTGCAGTCAGTTAACGATGGTGAGCCGACGGGTGAAAATGAATTTGCGAAAAATTATTGACACTATCTTTACTTCTTGATCTGCAGGCAGCCCGGGACAATGGGAACTTTCCCGCCATCCTCAAGAAGTATACGAAGCCGGTCCTGCTGATCATCGATGAGTGGCTGCTCCTGAAGCTCACTGAGCCAGAAGCCAGGAACCTGTTTGAGCTGATCCACAAACGCTGGAAGAAATCTTCCACGATCTTCTGCTCCCAGTTCCGGAAGGATGAATGGTATCAGCAGATTTGCGGCGGCGCAAGCACTCTTGCCGATGCGATCATGGATCGTATATCCTATGATTCGTATAAAATCGACATTGAAAGTGCGGATCCTTCCAAAGATATCTCCATGCGGGAGGTCTATGGATTAGATCCCGAAAAAGCATGATAACCAGTATTCAAGCGGGGTGGCTCCGAAAGTCCGGACAGGTGGCTCTGCCACCACCGGACAGGCGGCTCCGCCGCACCGTAATATTCAGTAACACCATAGTCTATTATCGTTACACCATTTTTTCAGATATGCTTGAAATACATAATGCTGTTTTTTTTAATGTATGACGTAAAACTTCCCGCCTTCCATTTTGTGGTCATCAAAATTACACACGGTTACTTATCTACCCACAAGTCTTCTACAGATTGGCTCCTGAAAAAGCAAAGTGATCTGTCATCAGACGGGACAACTCCGGAACTCCGAAATGGTGACTCTCAAAGTACGGATAGGTGGCTCTGCGAAGCCATGCGTAATCATCGATTCATTACGCCCTCCGATAGTTGGAGAGTGAGCACTTATTCTTTTAGTCGAATCGACCATTGACAACTTTGCCATTACTATCCCTGTCCATTTCAGCGACCTTTTGAGAATGAACTCTTTATGTGTACAGATTCTTTTTATTATCCTTTTCATATGTTCCACTGTTCATGATCTGTCACGCGAGGGCTAATTGAAGGAATCCACAATGCTATTATCACGTTGACGGCTCTACCCCAGCAATGACTCCATTATCTATTATTGCTTCTCTCTTCATATCACGATAGTAGTATCGGAAGGGGGATTCTCCAATCGGATAATCCGCATAGATTATTGGCATATTATATCCTGTGTTTCCATGCAGATCATACGCAACCACCTTTTCAAAAGGAAGACAGAGCATACGATTTGCTATAGCAAGCAACAACTGTTCTCTGATATAGTACTTCACCTCTGCCTTGAATCCCGTACTATCCCAACAAAGCAACCCTTCGTCGCAGAAATCATAAATCTCGTACTTTCCAAAGCCACCATCTGTGTTCCATTTCGGATCCTTGCACTCTGTGGAAATTATTATTACTTCATCAGATATAAATTTCTTTTCTGGGTTCTTCCATAATTCTTCACGGGAATAGTGCTTGAGTTTATCGCTGGATTTAAGAAAGTCCTGTCTCATTCTCTCCTTCATCTGAATAATTTTGTCCAAATTCTTCGAAACTACAACTTCTTGTTCGCCAGAAATATATTCCTGATTATCACCAAGCAAAAAAGCTTGCTGATACTTTTTTTGATCCAAAATATATTCCAGATGAACAATCTTAGGAATCCCATCTTCTCCTGCAGGATAGATACTTCTGTTCAACTCAAAAACATGCTTACTCCAACGTGTATCTGGTGATTCAATATAACAAATTGTGAACCGATATTGCTTATTCCTTTTTACAATTCCGGGCTCGATGTTTCTTCCAAAGACTTTTAGGTGTTTGACTATTGCATCGTTACAAAGTTCAACTTGAAAAAGAACATTTTTATGTTTTGGAAGTGGCTTCTCACCCCAAATATCCACTACTTCTGCTGTTCCGTGGATCTGGTGATTCAGTGCAATGATTTTTACGTCAAATATTGGAATGTTCCATTCAGTCTTTCGTATGGCACCTTCCGTTTCTGATTCTCTTTCCCGTAACTGTCGTATTACATCATTTTTAATCCTCTGCCACCGTCTATCCTTGGGTAAAGTCAGACTGAATTCTTGACATACTTTATCTCTAAGCTGTTTAATCCTATCCTCTAAAATATCGTCCTTTCCATCGCAGTGAATTGCCATGGTATCTGAACCGATGCACCCGCGAATCTTTTCTGGACCAAACCCTGGCAAAAGAATAACATCAGAATCAGTCTTTGTTATCCAGGCTGCACCCATCTCATTAAGACAATCTGGGCTGCCATAATACTTATCTGACAACAAGAATATCATATGCAAATTATATTCAAGAAACTGACTTCGAAGCCAATCGTATATCTTCTGCCCATTTGGAATAAGATGCCCTGGGACGGACGTACACACGATCGAGTCCGCTATTACTCCAAGATCCTCAAAAAAATCAACGATTGCAGTTGCATAATTCGCATCGTCTCCACGATGTGAAATAAATATTTTTGTTTGCTTCACTTGTGTATTATCCTCTAAAATTTCCGTATTATTCATCCTTTCTGTGCCTGAAAGTAAATGTTCCTATAGTTACAGTATATCATGCCTTTTCCTGTTCCCGTCTTCTGACAAAGCTCTGACACAACAGATTTACATACTGTTCTGCGCATTTACGGTTTTTAAAACGCGGATTCAGCTTTCGTTTGTTATATGTAAAACCAAAATGCTCCGATGTCACCCCAGCCAGAAGATTCTCATAATACTGTTCCCAGGAACTGTATTCACAGCCGTCACAATAATCGTAGGTTCTTATCAGTTCACCGCAATCGGATGATAAATGCTTTTTAACATCACTGAAATTCAATATGACAAATTCAAATGATTCCGGCGCTGAAACGAGAATATTGCCTTTGATTTCCGCAAACTTAAGAACGGCTTCGATAAATGCCCCAAACGCGGCTCCGTCAACGTTAACACAAATTTGACCATCCGGTTTCCAGTTCTTAATGAGGACACCCAAAACAGATGCATTCCCTCCTGCTGCCAACACTTCTGTACCGCCATAATCAAATGCATATTTTGCCATCTCAAAACCAGAATTCGAATCTTCCGTTAAGACCGTTTCAAAATCGCCGCTCCTATGCTCTTCTCCATATAACCGATACATTGAAGTGATGGTGTTCTCATCCTTCTTTTCTGTCACGAACTCATATATTCCCGAAATGGAATACGGTATCCCCGTAAAACCGCCACTGCGTGACACAATAACGGCATAACAGTCTGCTTTCCATAATTCTTTTTGGAAGCTGTCGCTGTATATATAATCCACATCCTCATCTACAAATAAAACCGTATCATGTACGGAACTGAGGATTTTTTCCCATTCGGATGAATTGGTCAGCACCCCAAGTGAAGCCGATGAATCAACATTTATCTTTATCCCTGACTTTTTACCAAATTCCAAATATTCGGATATGAGTCTGATCAATGAGCTTTTCCCCGTGCCGCTGTTCCCCTTGATCACAGACACCTTGCGTTCCAATTCCAGTCTGTAAACCGTCTTTCTGGAAACGACACGAATTTCATGTCTTCCCTTCATCCCTGATTACCTCCGGGTACCGGAATCTTTTTTCCGACCAGCTCCAGCATCTTTAATACAAACTCCTCGTGATTTCGGAGCAGGCTGCCATCATTTTCGCATCGAACGGGTGTAGGATGATCATTATCTCCGAGATTATCAAACGAAATATCATATCCGCTCAGACTGCACTTTATACTTTTCTTTTCTGCAATATCAAGGATCAGCTTCTCGCAATTCCGTCCACACACGATCAAATCCGTATAAAAATCATCCTCTTCATACATCAGTATCAGCGCCTTGGCTCCTCCGGATAAACGTTCAGGCGGTATCTGCCCAAGAACAGGGGATAATATGCACTGCCTGTCCTGCACTTCCGAATGATCAACTTTACTTATAATCATCCTAACAAACGGATCGTCAAAATAAGCTTCATCGTAAGTATTATTGAAATATGTATCTACGTTCAATATCGCGTCTTTGTCATATCCAAAAAAAATGCTTAACATCGATTACCTTCTCATTCTTAATAACTGTACTAATCTTTTAGCAAAGCAACTATAGCAAAATTTCCTCTTCGTTTTTTCACAAATTTATCTGAGAGATAATATCATCATGTTCCATACTACAACTCTTTATGGCATTCATCGTACATTGTTACAAGGTTCCTCATCTCTCTTATGGAAAGCAAACTATTCTCATAGTTTTTATTCAGCTCCGATATGAAATTGTCTTTACTTATATCACTCTTACACTTTCGTTCCATAATCGAATAGGTATCTTTATCCTGATAATGCGGAACAGATCTGACACTTGTAGATATTCGGATATCTTTTCTTTTCGATGGTGAATCCAACTTTAATATCTCTAGATTCTTCTCTATGAATTTACCTACGTCCCGATAATCCTTAAGCGCGCCTCCCATAAAAATCCCAGATGCGCATTGCCTCTGGATTTTCTCAACACCAAATTGCAAAAAGTCAATAACAGAATCAATGTTTGAAGGTTCCTCAACATTATAATCCAGGCGATTATCAGACGGGCTGTCCCAAAATCCCAGTTTGAATCCATAGTCAAAATACTTCTTAAGGAATTCTCTATATATCAGTTCCCCCTTAAGATTCCCCACAATTTCCATCTTATTAAATTCTCTTATCTGCTGCAGATACACATCCCGAGTAGGTATGTCTATATAATAACAAAATGATATGTATTCCGGCGTAATTTTGTTTCCAAACCGGTCACCTGTGACTTTATATCGAAATGTCAAAAATCGCTTCCAGACATCCTCTCTTCGCGCTTTTTGATCTCCACGGTCCAGAAAGATCGATAACGCCTTTGCAAGATCCACATCGTACTCACCCAGCATTGTAAAATGAAACAAATTGTCCCTGTCGAGTTCACCCTTGTAACACTTTTCGAGAAACTGCTTCCACGCGCCCGGCATATTCTCAGCATACAGAACCGAATCAATAAACTCCTTAGCAACGGCTTCATTGTCTGTATACTCCGACAAGCCGTTCGCATGAAGGTTTCTGATCAGTCTGCTGATTTTCTCATTGTAGTCATGATGTTCCAGGCTCTTCTCTGTTTCATGGAAAATGCTCTCATACACTATTTTTTTCTTTTTCTCCATCCCGACAGCATTCTTCTGCTGCAATTCCTGCTTATATTCTTCATCCATATACTGGAATTGGTAACCAAGCAGATTTAACAGATAGAATTTTTCTCGATTCGATCTCTGCTCTTCCGACTCCGGCACAGATTTATTACCATTCTGAAAGAACTGCTTTACAATATCTTTGGTAAGCCCATATTCTTCATTACTATCTTTGCCATCGTTATCTATATTATATCTGACCTCATTGATAAGTTCCTGCATGCTATATCGCTTATGTGTCACAGGAGATTCGAACCTCATCTCCGTCAGACAATCAAAGCGGAATTCCAGTTCCTCATAGATTCCGTTGAGAAAATGCTTCATGAAGAAAAATGCGATAATTGTCTTTTTATTCTCTGGGAGCAAATCTTCATGCGCTAAATACTTCTTACATTCTTCCAAAAAGGTCTTAACAATACGAAGAGGCTGGTTTGGCATCTCAAGCTTTACGATCCCCCTCAATCCCAGTTCATCCTCTATGATCCTTTCCGGATAGATCGGATCTGTCAGGAATCTATAATCTTCGCGAGCAATCATTCCTTGTCTTTCGAAATAATCTATAGCATTTTGAAACGGTATATTTGTGAGGTTAACAACATACGGAATATATTTCTCCAAATACGCCCTTCCAAATCCCATTTCACTCAGACGCTTGGCATCATACTCGTATATTACCCGGATATGATCGGCTGACAATCTCTCGGTAAAATCAAGTATCTTTCGGATTGCCTTTTCATCCTGCAATCTGTCAAGATCTTCTACGGAAATAATCACCGACTTGCTAAGTTTTCGAACGTCTTCTTTATAGGAATCTAACAGCCTGACCTTTGTATCATTGCTACTCCAAAGCAACATTCTTATGTCATTCAAAAAGGAATGTTTTGAAAGAATGCCTTTTAAAGCCTTTGAATTCTTCGAGAAGATATGGTTATCCGCAAGTCGTTTTTCCAATTCCCCTATTACAAAAGCGTCCAATTCCCCTTCATTACAGGTCAAAGCATCGATTCTGATCTCATAGATATCCTCAGAATGTCTCCTACAGAATTCCCTTTTAAGTTCTGTCTTTCCTGTTCCCCAGGCACCATTGATACCTACGATCCTCTCATTCGTCAGGTATTCCTCAAGCCTGTACAAATCGTATTTTCTTTCCTGGATAAACCAATCCGATATTTCTGTCTTTGATGATCTGAAATCCACATTACACGATCTACAGGTATCTTCTTTGTATCGGTTGTCTAAGCGAAAAATAGAAATACCAATGATCATTACCGCATACAGCAAAATCATAATGGAAATGCCTATATAAAACGCGATCCCCCTTCCAGTAATCTCGTAAGAGGCTACATTTCCCCAAAAAATTCTTTCCAAAACATATGCTATGCCATTGGCACTTCCAAAAATAAGGACATCTTCAATAAATGCAGTGTTCTTTCTGTCAAAATAGGTAATCAGAGCATAAAACACAACGATATCAAATATGCCAATATATGCAGCCAATGTAATCCTATTCATTGCTGCAAACGCGATATAACTTACTGTCAAAACTCCTGCTACAGTTGCGATTTTACTCCGCATGCCTCTTCAACCTCATATCACACATTCATTTTCTTCGAAATTCTCTCCATCAGATACGCATAAGCCTTCATATCTCGAATGTGATACATTGTCTGGAGATTCCCATCTTCCATCAGGAGCCATGGCTGGCAAAGCATTCCCTTAGATATCGTATATTTCAAAAAATATTCTATTGTCTTCGCTTCCTTTATCACAAGATTATCTATCTGATAATCTATCAATCCCGCATGAATATCACAAAGACACTTTTCCGTCACATCCACAATTGGGCTAAGAGATATCTCCTTTTCCTGCGCTTTCAGAATCCTTTTCTTGTTCTCTCCGCTCTTGCAATTTGCGAGAAGCACATCTCGATCGGAGTAAATCTCATTCCCATTTGTTCCCACATATATTCGATTAACCGGACTCTGTACATGCGCTGTTTGGTTTCGAATAAGATCAAGAAGCTGATATTCGACATGACTGTCATACGCCTCTGATGTCAAGATTCTAAACACCGTCTTATATTGAGCAATCAGCTCATCATCAAAGCTATGATCGATTCTCTTATGATGCGCAATATAGGCTTCCCAATAATCCAGAAACATATCGAATTCCAACGTGTATGATCTAAATCGACGATCCACCGTCAAATGAGCTTCCAAATTATCACTATTCAAAGAAGACACCGTGGTTCGATACTCTTCGGCTGAATCCTTTACGGGATTGATTCTATAAATATTATCAACAATTGGTGATAATAGATTAATTGCAGACTTTAGTAGTTCCGCATTCAGATAATCTTTTGCCTCTTGCACGACCATTTCACGTGCCTGATGGCCTTTAATAATCGGATCACCCTTATGTAATTTGTATCCCGTCACACAGTAGAGTTTTGTCATAATAGTATCCCGCTTTCCGTTTACAACATAGAATACCATCTCACTATATTGCTCATAATATCTTCATTTGCAAATGTCTAAAACCGTTCAAACTTAACCCTACAATTTTTTGCAACGTTTTGTTTCATTAGCACTCACCTGATTTATATATGCGTGCATCATCTTCATAACCGCTAATTGATTGTTCATATATTGTTGCTCCTGATTCACATGATCTGCTAATCCTTTTGGTAAATATGGTTTTTGTATCGTCTCCAATGAAATTTTGTATCCCAATGATTTAGCAATCACTTCCAGTAATTTATCACCTTCTATTTTAATTTTAGATAGGTCTGTTTCACTGGGATTCTCAACACATAACTTGTCGTAGTATGCTTTCCATTGATTCAAAACACTTTTTTCATCGTCAAAAACAACTTCGATAATATTTAAAGCTCGAACGCTATCAACAGACCAGCTAAGCCTCTATTAATCATAAGAGTCTTAAATATTTCCAGCTTATCTGCACGTTTTTTTCTATTATTCTGCAAAATTTGTCCCACAATCACTGCTATAATCGGAGAAAATATTATTGCAACAAGGTTAATTATATCCATTGTTTTCATATCTGCCCTCAATTTAACCTGCGTTTATGATAATTCAATTTTATATCTGTTTTCTAATTTCTCCAAGTTGTTTACTCTACTTCATCCAAACTTCCAGGGCACACCAGATAATACCCCTATATTCTCTGTACAACCGGTGAATCGTTTTTAGTTTTTCATTTCAATTCAACTCCAATGTTGACGATTAAATTACACTACCCTCTTCGCCCACCTTCTTCACCACCACTATCTTTTCTCCCTCTCCTTGATAATTCCGACTCTATACAGTATCGGATAGATTCATGAAACTCATCTTATATTGCCCAAATACTTCGAATAGTCGCGCTGGATACTTCGTCTACTCTCCCCAAAATACGCAGTTAGTGTTCTTTATTTCGCAAACTGCTTTTGTAAAATGTCAATAAAACCATTGTGTTATTCACGCATTTACATCCTTAGCTGATTCTTAATTTGGGACGATTCTATCAACGAAAATATGCCGTATAGGGGGCACTGTGCAAAAGTATCTATCGGTCTTTAAGCTATCGTAAAGATTTAGTCGGATTCAGAAAAAACAAAAGGGAACACCACTTTGTGTTATGATGTTAAGCACGACCAAAACAAGCATAAGCAAAGAAAGGTGTTCCCATGTTTTACAGTATACAGCATTTCGAGGAAGTTAGCATCAAGGTTTTTCAAAAGGCCGTAAAACTATATGTGAATCTGTTGTGTCAGTGTTTTGTCAGAAAACGAAACCAGAAATGAATTTTTGAGAGAGTATTGGAGGCGCGGTGATGAAACTTTTAAAGTTTACATATAAAAAAATGAAGGGCAAACCCGCCCCCTATTACTATGACTATTCGATGGGATAGGGAGGTGCGGACGAAAAAATTGGGCTGAAAACGCTTACTTCCCAAGCTGCGCACAAAGTTGAAGAAGGCATCGAAGAGACGCTCACATACATGGACTATCCAACCGAACACTGGAACAGAATCCGAACCAACAATACAACAGAACGGGTTAACCGGGAAATCAAGCGCCGTACAAAAGCGATTGGGGCTTTCCCGGACGGT
>NZ_JONJ01000030.1 GCF_000711825.1 [Clostridium] aminophilum DSM 10710
AGATTCATGAATCAGAATCAGCTGTTCCCCTATGCAGTCAATGCATTTCGGAATAACAGGCCCACGGAGTTTGGCAACTGCAGAAACTATTTTGACATTGTTTCCGTTCGATATCTTTCGAAAGGATTATGTATTCTCGGAGAAAGAGAGGTCCCGAAGAAGACGTATTATATCGGCAGCGGATACGCCAGGATCCTGAGAGAGTACCTGCAGATCGCGGCAGATCATTTTGAGTATCAACTGCCGATCGGATTTGACATTCGCCCGGAGGATGGACTGACACTTCGGAAGGAATGGCTGGATTCATCGGATTTTGAACGGGATACCGGAATGAAGTGCGAAGAGAGTTTTGAAGAACTGATGGATGGATTTACGGAGGGGTAATTCATGGGAAAAGTAGGAACAAGATATACAAATGACAGAACTCGCCTTGAAAATGTGATACCGCTGGACACACCGTATCTTGTCTTTATGGATCCGTCCAGCGCCTGCAATTTTAAATGCAAGTTCTGCCCCTGTGGAGGAGCAAACAAGGAATATTGGGGGGAGAATAAAAAGACCAGCGTAATGTCTTACGAGACGGCACGCAAGGCAATCGATGATTTGAGTCTTTTTCCCAGCAGGATCAAGACGCTTCGGTTTTACAAAGAAGGAGAGCCGCTGGTGAATAAGCGGCTTCCGGATATGATTCATTATGCCCGGAAAAAAGATGTATGTGAGAGGATCGATTTTACCACAAATGGATCGCTTCTTTCACATGATCTGGGGCTTGCGCTTGCGGATGCCGGTGTAGATCGGATGAACATCTCTGTCGAAGCGCTGGACAGCGACGGATATTATGAAGTTTCCGGAGTGAAAATGGATTTTAAACAGTATCTTCAAAATCTTCGCTTTTTCTATGAGCATCGAAACGGATGTCACGTTTTTATCAAAATTTCGGATTTTGGACTCGGAAAACATACGAAAGAAGAGTTCTACAGTATTTTTGAAAATGTATGCGATGAGATGGCTGTTGAGCATGTATCCAATGTCTGGCCGGGATTTGAAGTAAAGCGAGAGTTGAAACAGACGGATGAATATGATATCTATGGCGCAAAGATGTCGGAGAGACCGGAAGTTCAGGTCTGTCCATATCTGTTTTATTCCATGTGCGTTAATTCGGATGGATCTGTCAGTTCCTGCCTGATGGACTGGAATCATATCCAGATCATAGGGAATGTTGCGGATCAGACATTAAAGGAGATATGGGACGGGAAGACGTTGCGGGATATGAGGATCGAGCATTTGAAAGAGAATCGCAGGATTTATCCCGGGTGCAGAGAATGCGGCCAGATGAAATGCGCCGTATTGGATAATTTGGATCCCTATTGTGAGGAATTGCTTCGAAGATTGGAAACTACTTGAAAAGAATCATCGATCATCAAGTAGCCGGAGAGAAAAGTATGAAGAAAAAAGTGATCGTTTACGGCGCAGGAAATATGGGAATGGCGGTTTGCTCCGCACTGTTGGAAAACGATATTGCCGTTAAGGCAATTGTAGACAAGGGTATTTGTGAGAAAAAGATCGTTACGGTCGATCAGACTCCGATTCCGGCAATTCATCCGGAGAAAATGGACGAATCGGATAAAAATCTGGACATCGTCATTTCTATCACGGCCGTGACCGTATCAGAGATCCGTGCCTACCTGCTTGACTTGGGCGCAGAAAAAGCATATTCTGCGGGAGATTATCTCTGTGAATTTTATAAAAATGGATCTTTTACAAATTGTGGACGGTTGGATCGGGAGCAGTATGAAAATGCGCTCAAAACCGAATGGGATGATAACGAATCGGATGTTGAATGGAGAATGGCCTGCGACTGGTTTTTTGACAGAAATGAAGATACGGCGATGAAGTCCTGTTTCCGACCGGATCGAGAAAAATATTTTCCGGATTTTATCCGGAAATTACTCCGAGCGAATGATGTGATGATCGATGGAGCATATCTGGATGGAGGCTATTCAAAGAAATTCTCCGAACTGTGTAACGGAACGGTATATGCTTTTTCTCTTGTACCGCAGGAGAAGACAGTTTCGGACCTGAAAAATGTATTTGTTGATGATCGCGAGTTGGCCTCATTAAGCGGAGACGTAATAAGAAACAGAACAGGTCTCATGAAACCGTTTAATGAATCGAAAGAGTATAGGGTACGGACCGTGACTCTGGATCAATATGTGGATGAACAGGCGATTGCCCCGACATTTATCCGGGCATATTCTATGAGCGGGATCCTGGATCTGCTGATGGGCGCAAGAAAAACGATAGAAAAAAACAGACCGATTATTGCTGCAAATCTGGCGCATTATATGATTGATCTCTTAATGGTGCCACAATTCATGAGACTGTATTGCAGGGATTACCGGTTTCTCTTCCGAATGCATTCCTTTCAGGGCAATGATTGTATAATTTATGCGATACCGAAGGAGCGGGAATAATGATGGAAATGGATGATTTGTACAAGAAATACAGAGCGATCAAAGAGTGCCTGAATTCCGGAATTTTTCTTTGGGGAGCCGGAACAAATGGCGGATGGTGTTTAGATTATTGTCAGCGGGAAGGATTTAAAATCCGCGGATTTATCGACAGTAATCCCCTGAGAAAAGAAATTAACGGTGTTGAGATTGTCCCGATAGAAAAATACCGTGAAGAGTGGAAAAACCATCCGGTTCTTGTCACGGCAAAACACAGCGCGGGTGAAATACTGAAGAATAATAAAGACATCCCGCTTATCATGTCTTTTGACGCCTTTTTTCTGATCGACCATCTTATGGAATATGAATCCCTGGAGTTTTTTGACGAAGAGTCATATAAAGTATTGGATGCGTTAAAAGAATACATGTTAACCTCGAAACCGGATGTTTTGTATAAGGTGACATGTCATGATCAGTATTTCGCGATTCCGTCATTTTTTAATACCGGAAATGAAAACTTTGTTGATCTGGGCGCATATTCCGGAGATACCATTGAAGAGTTTTTGTTTCAGCACCATGGCTCATTTCAGCATATATGGGCATTTGAACAGGGAGAGAAACAGTTTCGGGCGTTAGAGATCCGATTGGAACGACTGGTTCAGGAATGGGCATTGGATCGGTCGAAGATAACGATTGAAAAAAAGGAGTCGGTCCGCTAAGGAAATGCGGATATATGACAGATTCGGATCATCTGCTTGGAATGCAGGTTTCTGAACAGGGAGATAATAGAATTGAGGTAGTATCTCTGGATGATTATTTTACCGATCATGACAGGGTTAGTTTTATTAAATCAGGTATTGAAGGCTTGGAATTTGATATGTTACAAGGGGCTGAAAGAACGATCCGAAAGCAACATCCCAAACTTGCTATCAGAGTCTATCATAAACCTGATGATCTTATTCGGATTTATCAATTGATAAAATCTCTTGACCACACGTATCGATTTTCAATCAGAAATCATTCATCACTCATGATGGATACCGTATTGTATTGCTACTAAACAGGCGTATTTTGGAAACAATTGACAATATTATGAATGTATAGGTTTCGGCTTGGGAGAAAAGAGAATCTTTATTCCAGGTTCGAATCGGAAGGAGTATATGTCGGATGGGTGAGTATATTGAGATTAATACAAAGGATCTGAAAGTTGGAGATGCATACGCGACACTGTATGAAGAACGAGAACGGATTGCGACACTTTCCCTGAAAAAACAACCGAGCGAAGTCACGATTCTGGTACAGGCATATAACCGATTGGAAAAAACGAAGAGATGCGTCGAAAGTCTTCTGAAGTATACGGATAATGTTGATTATGATCTCTGGCTGATCGATAATGGCTCAACCGATGGCACGCTGGAGTATTTTCAGTCTGTTCCATATGAGAAAAAAAATATTCTTCATCTTACAGATAACAAGGGAGCGGCGATACCGCTTCAGTTTCTGAATTTCGGCATGCTTTCCGAATATGTGGTGTCTTTGGCAAATGATCTAGTGTTGACAAAGGACTGGTTAAAGAATCTGCTTATCGTAGCGAAGTCGGATCCCCAAATCGGAATGGTCAACCCGATGAGCTCCAATGTGTCAAATTCTCAGGATCCCTTTCTGAAGTTTACCGATGAAGAAGATATGCAGAAAAAGGCGGCAGAATTCAATGTTTCGGATCCAAGAAAATGGCATGAACGGCTTCGATTAGTGACCTTAGGGACACTGTATACGAAGGAGTGTTTTTTCGCCATTGGTTTTCCACATATCGATGTGGGTTTTGCACATAATTTTGCGGATGATGATATTACATTCCGGGTTCGCCGCGCCGGATATAAGGCGATTCTTGCGGGAGACACCTGGATCCATCATGATGATGTAAAGACACAATATACAGAAGAACAGGCGGTGCGTTTCAATCAGGATCTCGAGATCGGCAGACAGAATTTTATTGATAAATATAAAGGGATCGATGCCTGGGAAGATGTCAATAATTATATCAATGAGTATATTCGGGAACTCAAGCCGGCAGACGATACTGGAAAAGAAAAAGTGCTCGGCATTAACGTGAGATGTGGAACTCCGATCCTTGAGATCAAAAACCACATTAAGAAGTTCGATGTGTTTGAAACCGAGTGCTATGCGCATACATCCGACAGTAAGTATTTTCTGGATCTTCAGGAAATTTGCGGAACAGATCACGTAACGGTTGGACCGGCGGAGGACTTTTCGAGATTTTACGGATCGGAAACCTTCGACCACATTGTGATCGGAGATCCGATCAATAAATATGAAAAATATGAACAGATCATCGAGGATGCATATCGGTGTCTGAAACCGGGCGGACAGATTTTCCTCAGCATTTATAATACCCAGAATGTTTTTGATCTGATGGTATGCCTGGGACAGTATCATGTGCAGAATCCGGAGCATGCATACAATATTTCGATCGATGAGCTGGCAAATTGGCTTGCCACCAAAGGAATTTCGAGCCATTTTATTATCGCCAGGAAATTTGAAACAGTAGGGCAGGCGGATCAGTTGGAGAAATTGACGAAACAGATCATTCAGGCTTTAGATGTCGGTGATAAGAACACATGTCTGTACCGGCTCTTTGCGCAGTATTTTTACATCGTATTGACAAAGTAAAATCCGTTAGATTCAGAAATAGAGGAGAGACTATGAAGTATGCGTCATCTGCGTATTTTGAAGGACTTGGCGATGCGGTTGTCCAGTACACCTTTGACAACTGGGATTATGTCTACCTGAAAGCCATGCACCGTAAGATTGCGGAACACGGCGTCCGGAATCTGTTTGTCGGATCCTCACATGCGATGAACGGCATCATTGAGAGTGACCTGGAGGGGGGAACAGATGACAATGTTAATCTGTCCATCTCGTCACAGGACATTTTCTATGATTATCAGCATATCAAAAAGGCGATCGAAGAAGCGAAACAGGCCGGCAGACCGATCAAAAACTGCATCATCAATTTCGGATACTATATGATGTATCAGGATCTCTCACGGTCCACGACCATGAATTATCTGATTCACCGGGTGTACCATCCGCTTTTCGGCGATGGTGGGTGCCATCACTGGGAAAAGAAGGAACCCTATGACCGGATGGCGGCATTGGAGTATGACCGGGAGCATTTTCCGGAGGATGTGATCCGGCCGTTATGCGAGTACTGGAGCGAGCAGTATGCCCTGGAACTGTCTTCCTATTACGGTCCGATTCTTACCCGTGAAAAGATCAATATTATGGGATTGAAGAAGATCATCTGGAATGAGTACCCGGAGGAGGCAAAGAGAGAGTATGCCCGTTTCCGCACGGATGATCACAATTCGCTGGGAAAATACACGGAATCCCATGAAGAAAACATCCGTTGGATTCATGAGATGGTTCAGACGCTGGTGGACCATAAGATCAAGCCGATCTTTCTGATCACTCCGTTTGCCGATCTTTATAAAGAGTATATCAATCCGGAGTTTAAGAAGGATATCTATCGGGTTTTGAATGATCTGCCGTATCCGGTGGAGTTTTTTGATATGAATGATCTTCCGGGGAATGTCTTTACCGACAGGGATTTTATGGATACCGATCATCTGAATCTGGAAGGCGCGCATAAGGCGTCCGCGATTGTGAATGCGCTGCTGAAAGATATCGGATGAGGGAGTATCGACACGGTGGGATATCGGAAGATAAACCTGCGGAAGGCTTGAAAACAGAAAAGAGAAGAAAATGACAATTCAGGAATACTTTGAGGCGCTGCTTCCGGAGGTGATGGAAGGTGAGGCGCGCGGTGACTTTGAAGGCGCGCCGGATACGGAAGAGCGCTATAAATATGAGCAT
>NZ_JONJ01000031.1 GCF_000711825.1 [Clostridium] aminophilum DSM 10710
AAAGGGGCATCCGTAAAGGATGCCTCTTTTCTTTATGACCGGAGCGTATAGTGATTCGAAGTTCGAATGTCTCCGCTGCCGCTCCGGTCGGCGCAGAACCGAGGTCCACTGGACCTCGTGCGCCGTCTCGCGCTCTCTGTGGCGCCAAAACATCCGTGAAGGATGACCTTTTTGGCGTTGTCTGAGCACGGCCGTGCTCGAACCGTTCGAAAGTCTCCGCTGCCGCTCCGGTCGGCGCAAACCGTAAAAAATATCCGAAACAATTTAAAAATCCATCGTATGACGTCATATTTGAAGTTTTTTTGCCGATACAATGATTGTGTAAATACTGCAAATGACACGATCTCCGCCAAAGAGAGGATATTATGACGACGGCAACATCTATTTCTGTTTTTAGCAGCGTGCTGATCGGTATCGCTGCTTTCTGCATTTGGATTATCATTTTTCATCAGATCAAAAAACGCACCAATGCATTGCATGTGCGGTTCAGCGGACAGCTGGTTAAAGTACTGATTATAATTATCTGTGCGTTTCACGTGGTCTCTATTCTGAGTCCGGAGAACAGTCTGAGCAGACTTCTTCTCGGAAGTTCCGCGCTGATTGTTGCTGTCATCGGTTTTGCATCACAGCCGGTGATCGCTGATCTGATCTGCGGATTCCTGATCAGCATCAATAAGCCGTTTGAGATTGGTGACCGGATTATTGTTGACGGCTATGAGCCCGGAATTGTGGAAGATATCACGTTAAGGCATACGATTCTGACCATCTATGACGGGATCCGGATTATCGTGCCGAACAGTCAGTTGAATTCCAAAGTGGTCTATAACACCAGTTATAAAAAGCCAAACCGCGGCGTGCATCTGCAGTTCTCTGTAAGTCTGGATACCAATGTCCCAAAAGCCATGGATATCATCCGGGACTGTGTTGCCGCAAGTCCTTACACACAGGGTGTTGTGCGGCACAATATCGATGAGGATTCCGGGCCGGTGTATTTTCTGAAGTTTTCAGAGAGTGCGATTATTCTGGAGACTACGCTTCAGCTTCCTCCGACCATCAGCACCTATATTGCAACAACCGACATCAATGTCCGTGTGCTAAATGCATTCCGGCAGAATAACATTGAAATTCCGTATAATTATCTCAATATTATTGATAAAAACGGTTTCTTTGAATATAAAGATCCGAATGCGGACAAGGCGAAAAAATCGAGTCTGGGAGTCGGTTCACCCCGAATGCGTCATTATCGGACCGACACGATCTATTTTTCGGAATCCGCGGATCCTATCGAGGCGGCAACTCAGTTATCGAAGGTGTTTGCGAAAAGAGAACGGATTGATCAGCGCTCGACATCGCAGCTGCGGCTGATCGTGGAGGAAGCGGTCAGTATGTTTAAAGAAATGCTGCTTCAGAACAATGCGGCAATCTATCTGGAGGGAAGCGGTCAGATCTGCCGGGTTCATATTCATATTCCGATCAAAGTGAATCTGAAACACTATCAGTCATTGGCACTTTTGTCGGACAATGTAAAGGATGAGACAAAACCCGGATTGTATTCTATAATACAGGGTGTAATCTATAACGGCGTAAAAAATCTTCAGCAAAACAAGGGCGATGAATATCATTGGTCCATCCAGGATACGCCGGATCAGAATCATTTTTCGCAGGAAGAGATCAGCAGATCTATCCTGTCAATGGTGAGTGATGATATTAAAGTCACGGTCACCCACTATTACACAGAAATCGTGGTGGTCAAAGCCTTTCATTGACACAGGGAATTGAGAGGGAAAAGTCATTTGACCGAACGAAATATCCCCATCCCTGAAACGGGCCGGCGATCCGGAACCATTCAGAGATGAGGATATCGTTATCCGGGCAGGCGGACAGGATGCCTGCTCAGCTCTCTTTTTTCTCGTTTTTGATCTCCCAGTGAATCAGGAAGGTGAGCATGGCACGGAGCACAATGATCGCGCCGAGGATGCCAAGCTCTGCCCATTCACGGACGACAACCGTACGGAGTACCTCGCCGCCCATCTTGAATTCAAGTGCAAGCGCGATTCCCTGGGCAAGATCCAGGCGGATATTCTGTGTGTTCTTTTTCAGCCAGAAATAAAAACACTTCAAAGCAGTTGCCATCAGCACTATAATTCCAAAGAATTCCAGAAGTGTCGTACAGATCTGAACAACATTGTAAAGTACGGTGTCCAATAACATCATAAACGTCTCAACCATGGGCCATCCCTTTCTTTTCGAAATCTTCTATGCTCTATTATATCGCAGAATGCCGTCGGGTGCCCACAGTGAAAAGTTCATGGCGGGAATGCTTTTGCCCGCGCATTTTCTGTACGATAATAGAACATAAAAGACATAGATGTTGACGAAGAAAAAAATCCGGACTCCGGTATTTTGCGGATGCTTTATAGTAGAATATAAATAGATGAAAATATGTCGACGGGGTTTCATTCGGATAATTTCAGAAAACGGATTTTGGGGGCATATCTTTTGAGTCCAATATGAGGGTGTAACCATGAAGAGAACGAAAAAGGAAAATGCTGAAAAACTGCCCCGGTTTGGCGGGCAAATCGGTTTTGTGCTTTCATCGGCCGGATGTGCAGTGGGTCTGGGGAATCTATGGAGATTTCCATATCTTGCCGCTCGGGATGGGGGCGGTATATTTGTTCTTGTCTATCTGCTCCTTGCGGTGACTTTTGGTTATACCATGCTGATGACGGATATTGTGATCGGCCGCAAAACCGGACGGAGTGCGATTTGTGCCTATGAAAGCATTCATCGCAAATGGAAATTTGTGGGAATTCTGGTATTCATCGTCCCTGCGCTTGTCATGAGTTACTATGGCGTCATCGGGGGATGGGTTACCAAATATACGGTGTTATTCCTTACAGGGCATATTACGGAGGCGACTCAGGAGGGATATTTTACGCAGTTTATCACCGATCCCGGTGCACCGGTTGTTTATGGTATTGTGTTCGTTTTTCTGACGCTGCTCATCGTTCTGGGAGGAGTGAAGGACGGAATCGAAAAAAGCGCGCGGATTATTATGCCGGCGCTGGCGGTTATGATGCTGGTGGTTTCGGTATTTGCGCTTACGCTGTATCACACAGATGAAGTCACAGGAGAAGTGCGGACGGCGCTGCAGGGGTTAAAAGTATACTTGATTCCGGATTTTCGCAATCTGACGGCAGAACGGTTTTGTCAGATTCTTCTGGATGCCATGATTCAGCTGTTCTTTTCTCTGGGAATTGCCATGGGAATCATGGTGACCTATGGTTCCTATGTGGAAAAAAAGGTTGATCTGAACCGATCGGTCAACTATATTGAGATTTTTGATACTGGGATTGCACTGTTGGCAGGAATGATTGTTGTGCCGACAACATTCGTATTTTACGGTATTGAGGGAATGACCTCGGGACCGGGACTTCTTTTCATATCATTAACCAATGTGTTTCATACCATGGGGGACGTGGGAATCGTTGTAGGAACCGCTTTTTTCTTTACCGCATTCTTTGCCGCACTGACATCAAGCGTTTCTATTTATGAAGCCGTAGTTGCAAATTGTATGGAGATATTCCATGTTTCAAGAAGAAAAGCAAGTATCGTTCTTTTCTTCATTTATAGCTGTACAACCGGTCTGATTTCTCTGGGATACAGCATTTTCTATTTTGAACTGCCGCTGCCGAACGGATCACAGGGACAACTCCTGGACATCATTGATTATTTCAGCAACAGTTTTATGATGCCGTTGGTTTCCCTGCTGACCTGTATCCTGATCGGGTGGGTCGTCGGACCTTCCTTTGTTACGGAGGAAATCGAGGTTTCCGGTTCGCCGTTTCAGAGAAAAAGGCTGTATATTTTCATGCTTCGGTATATTGCCCCGGCGATGATGGCGGTGCTGTTTCTGCAGTCCACCGGAATTCTGCAAATGCTGATCGGTCAAAGTTGAATTAGAATAACAGAATGCGGTTTGATATTGGCGTTTCACAAATAGTGTACAGTAGTTCATGTCGTAAATTATCGGAGTAAAACCATGATTCAGTTGACAAACCAAAATATTAATCGTTCCATTGACGAAGTTGAGACATTTTTGACGGACAGCCGGTCAGAGAGCGGTAAAGCGATCAAGCTGCGTCTGATGCTGGAAGAAGTGCTGTTGAATTATCAGGAACGTTTGGGGACGGGACGGGAGTTTTCCATTCAGAAAAAGAAACTCTTCGGCCGTATTCAGGTGATCTTGAATGTGAACGGCGAAGGATTTGATCCATTTTCCGGAGATGGAAGCGAGGAGTTTCATCTTCTGCGAAGACTCCATGCGGATGTAGATATTGTCACGGACTGGTCATACCGAAATGGCGTCAACCGTGTCAGTTTCAGCCTCGATCGGAAGCAAAGGTTTTCATCCACGCAGAAAACCCTGATTGCGCTTTTTTTGGGCATCTTTCTGGGAATTGCGAGTTATGAGCTGCCGGAGGCCGGACGGTTATCGCTTCTGGGAAACTATATTGAGCCGACTCTCAACACAATTTTGAGTATCATAACGGCTGTGGCAGTGCCGATGGTGTTTTTTTCTTTGACATGGGGCGTTTGTACCATCGGTGATGTGAATACACTGAGCCGGATTGGAAAGCGCATGATTGGGCGGTTTATGCTGTTTCAGCTATTGCTTGCCGCTGTTGCGTCTGCCGTGTGCGTTCCCTTTTTTCACGGTAGTTCCGCGGGCGGCAGTTCATTTCAACCGGCTGAGATTTATGCACTGCTTCTGAGTATCATACCGGATAATCTGGTTACTCCTTTTACCACCGGGAACACCGTACATGTCATTACCCTGGCTGTTGTTGCAGGTAGCGTGCTTCTCCTGATGGGAGAGAGAGTATCCAGTCTGACCTTGTTTGTGGATCATATGAATAAGGCGATGTTCTATCTTATGTCCGGCGTCAGTGCTCTGATCCCTTTTATGGTTTTTTTGGGATTGTTCAAGATTACCGCAAGCGGGCAGCTTTCCGTGGTTCTCCGGTCATGGAAAATGCTGGTGACAATTCTGGCACTGTTTATTCTGCCAATGCTGATCTATACAATCCTCGTTGCGGTCAGAAAAAGGGTTTCTGTTATAAAACTGATTCGAAAAGCGGCACCGGTCTTCATTATCGGTCTGATGACGGCATCCTCCAGTGCGGCGCTGACCAAAAACCTGGAATGCTGTGAACACTCCTATGGGATCGATGAAAAGATTGTAAAGTTTGGCGTTCCCCTGGGACAGACTATTTTTATGCCGGGAGCTGCCATGTTTTTTATCAGTATCAGTTTCGGAATGGCGGAGAATTGTTCCATTGCCATCACACCGAACTGGCTGGTCCTGGTGACATTGACCAGTGTATTGCTGGCAGTGGCGCTTCCGCCCATTCCGGGAGGGATGACCATGTGTTTCACCATTTTGTTTGGGCAGCTCAATATACCTTTCGAGAGTATTGGAATTGCCCTGGCACTGAATATTGTCTTTGAGTACGCGGTAACCGGTGTAAATCTGTTCTGTCTCCAGATGGAACTGACGGAACTGGCCGGTTCGCTGGGAATGCTGAATCTCAACACACTCCGAAAATCCTGAGACATCGTTTTTTCAGTGACATAAAGGTGCAAATGGAACTTTGGGCGGAGGCTCGCGATAGAGAGCGTGCCTCCGCAGTATCCTGAGATCATTATTTAAAAAGTTATTGCCAATCAATCCAGACTGTGGTAATATAATCTGCGTCAGATTGCTGACGGACATATGCGCGAGTGGCTCAGTGGTGGAGCACCACCTTGCCAAGGTGGGGGCCGCGGGTTCGAATCCCGTCTCGCGCTCGCTATCATAAAGAAAAGGG
>NZ_JONJ01000032.1 GCF_000711825.1 [Clostridium] aminophilum DSM 10710
GGTACAGGGCAGGTTACCCACGTGTTACTCACCCGTCCGCCACTAAAATTACAAAATTCCATCCGAAAACTTCCTTCTGTAATTTCCGTTCGACTTGCATGTGTTAGGCACGCCGCCAGCGTTCATCCTGAGCCAGGATCGAACTCTCTCGTTAAAAGTTTGATCCGGTTTAGACTTAAGCTTGGCTTATTCTTAACCGTTATTACTGTTTAAGGTTTTGTTCTTGAAAATCTCTCGAACTTAAGGCCTCTACCTTATCGGCCTTTGTTCTTGGAATTTTCAGGGTTTTATATACTGTTCAGTTTTCAATGTTCTCGTCGTTCCCGTCAGGCGAGCGACTTGATTATCATATCAAATCCCAATCACCATGTCAAGAACTTTTTTATTTCCGCGTTCTAGCTATATTCCTGTATGTCAACCATCTTCCGCTGATTCGGGGATCGCTCTTGAAGATTTCTGACCCTGCTTTAAACGCAGTGGTCTTATACTACCACTCTCGAAATGCGGCGTCAAGTCCTTTCTCCTCTGCTCGTCCGTCCTACCCGATGATTCTCCCAGGTTATCCCAAAACAGGATATCTCCCTGTCAAATCAGGGAGATCCGTCATTTCCAACATCATTCCGGTGCATCCAATCCATTTGCATTCACAGCAATTTTTTCGTTCACTTTCTTTCTCTCATACTGTGTTATGATAGCAGCAACATCATTTTTCACGAGGTTTCTCTATGTCAGAATACATTCGTCCTGATTATCAGGATTCTTTTCACTGCATTGCCGACCGTTGTTCTTTTACATGCTGTTGCGAATGGAAGATTTCGGTTGATCCGGACACCCGAAAACGCTGGCAGACACTCCGGGATCCGGATCATCAGGATCCTCTCCTTGCCTATACGGACTGTCAGGGTGAAGAATGCTCGGTCCGTCTTCTTCCGGATCATTGCTGCCCTTTTCTCGACGTTAACCGTCTTTGCAGGCTTGTCCGGCATTACGGGGAGGAGATTCTGTCCGAAACATGTCACATCTTCCCCCGCCAGATTCACGAATTTCCTGACCGCACCGAAAGTTCCATGGTTTCCTGCTGTCCCGAAATCATTGATCGATGGGTGGAACGGGATCATCTCGTGTTTTATATCAGTAAGCTGCCCGACAACGCAGCAGTAGGCGATATCCCCCCTTCTGTCCCGCAGGCAGAGCATTCCGCGCACAAAGGCACCAATCCGGTCACAGTGGTTTCCTCTTCCCCACGGGCAGAGCATTCCACGCACGAACAAGAGCCTGCGGCATCATTTGCCCATCTTCAAAAAATCATTCCAGGGAGAGATTCTATCCCGCTGACCGGGGATTTTCTTCGTGATATCCGCAATCTCTGCATGTCCCTCGCTGCAGACACGAACGGCAGCTGTGAAGAACACCTCATGCAGATCTTTTATATCCTGAAAGAGATTGACACCAGCCGCTCCGGCGCCCCGGACAGTCATTCCCGGATTGATTTGACGGAATACGGTTCCCCGGCCTATGGCAATGATCTGCTGTCTGCAATCCGCCGTATGCCGACCGATCCGGAATCTTCTCTTTGGGAACGAAATGAACTTTTTCTTGATCTATCCGAGAATTACCGGAAGGAGGGTCTGTACCGCCGGTTCCTCGATTCTGCCTGCGAAACTGCAGAAGATCTTGAGGGATACAGCGATGTATTGCCGGCATACACTTCCTTTCTCGCCGTTTTTCATAAATGGCAGCCTCTCATGCGAAACTTTCTGGTATCGGAAATCTTCTCAAGTCTTCTTGTACCGGAAGATTTGGAAGATCCCGACAGCTTCCGGAGCATACTGATACGCACGGAATGGATCGCAATGGAATACTCCGCCATCCTTCACATGCTCTTTCTCTCCTATATCCGTTCCGGATGCAGTGAGATTTCGTATGAGACCGTCCGTGATTCGATGATTCTGATCTCCCGAATGACGGGCTATGATGAGGAAGACATTGAAGAATATATGGAAAACAGTTTTGAAAATGCAGTCTGGGACTGGGGTTATCTAGCGCTGATCCTCAGCTGATGAACTTTTCCCGCAGAGTAAATTTTATTCCACGGGAACTGTAAACCACTTTTCTAATGCAACCGAAAAAAACGCAGGAGACATGCGAACAATCGCACATCTCCTGCGTCTTTTATTTACTCGAACAACGTGCCAAAGCATTTCCACCCGGATTCTTTCCTTTATCCCGGAAAGATTTCGGCAAAGTTCGGCCGGATTATACTCTCAGACGAAATTTCTCAATCAGAGCGTTCATCTGGTCTGCCTGATTGCTCAGCTCATTGGATGCGGCCGCACTCTCCTCCGCAGTTGCGGAGTTTGTCTGAACAACCGAAGAGATCTGATCAAGGCCGTTTGAAACATTGGATACCGCTGTGGACTGCGCATTCATTGCCTCGGAGATTTCTTCTACAATCGCGGTTACCTTTTCTGTATTTTCTGCCGCCACACGAAGCGCATTCGCGGTTTCCGCCGTGATCTTACCACCGTTTTCAATTGCATCGAGCGCATCCTGTATCAGAGTTGCGGTAGACTTCGCAGCGAGAGCGGATTTGCCTGCCAGATTGCCAACCTCGTCGGCAACCACTGCAAAACCTTTTCCGGCTGCACCGGCACGCGCTGCTTCAATTGCCGCGTTCAGTGCAAGAATATTTGTCTGGAATGCAATATCATCAATCGTCTTAATAATCTTGTAGATCTCATTGGATTTCTCGGTGATCGCTGCCATCGCCCCCGTGAGTTCCTGCATCCGCTGATTTGATTCACGAACAGCAGCATTTCCATCCATGGACAGAGTACTTGCATTTGCAGTCTTCTGCGTCGTCGCCTGGATGCCCACCGCGATCTTGTCCATCTCCGCAGTCAGTTCTTCAACAGAAGCAGCCTGCTCTGTCGCGCCCTGCGCAAGTTCCTGCGCACCGGCCGCAACCTGACCGGATCCGGTGTCAACGCTCTTGGACGCATTGCGGATATCAATGAGAGTATTGTTGAGTTTTTCGTTAATCTCATTCATCGACTGATGAAGAGACTTGAAATCACCGACATAAAGCTGCTCGTTGGCATTAATAAAAGTCAGATTTCCGTCGGCCATCTCTGCAAGCTGATGATCCAGATCACCGATAATATCACGGAAACGGCTCACCATGTTCTGCATGCTGTCTGCCAGCTCACCGATTTCATCGTTATACGCATATTTAATCTCTGCTTCCAGCTTACCATGGGACAGATCATGTGCGATCTCCGCAAGATGCTCAAGCGGTTTGAGAGACTTCTTCAGCATAAAGGAAAGCATTGCAAGAAGGGCAACCAATGCACCGATCTGAATCAGGGACATGATCATCAGCACATTTCTCTGATCATGTGTCAATTCCTCAACCGATACCGCGGTCTGAACCCACCATGTCTCGGAGCCCATCTTTACCGGTGTGAAGAAACGGCGGACACCGTCATTTTCTCTCATAAACATTTTTCCGGTTGCCATCTGAGTCTTATAAAACTCAACCGAAGCCGGAGAAATCAGATCCTTAAAGTTTTTTCCTACCGCTGCCGCATTATTGGAATATACAACGTTCTGGTCACCGGTATCAATCTCTACCGTCAGGGACGAGTAAGCGTCCTTGTTTCCGTCAAGAAGTGTGTCAAAAATTCTGGTATTGATATCAACGACGACCACTCCAAGGAAATCACCGTTATAAACTACCGGAAACGCTGCCGGAATAATCAATTCGCCATTCAGGTCACTCTTGAACGGGAGACCGTAAATGACCGCATTCTCCGCTCCGGATCTGGTGAAATAGTCCATGTTCTTAACCAGATCATAGGAAATGGTGCCGATGGTGCCTTTTTTTACATCCTCCCGGGTGACAAACGGCGTATATTCCGGAATATCGCTCTGATACTTGTTCGGGTTGAACACAACTCCGGCACCTTCAATGTAATCGTTTGACTGAACAATTGCATTTAATGTACTCTGAATCATGATCTCCGTATCGATACGCGGCTCCGACATCATCACTCCGTCCAGAACCTGGCTCGGATATATCTTCTCATCCGTCTCCGGCTGTGCAGCCATATTCAGAATCGATCTCACCAGCGGCTCCGCCAGGACACGGTTTCTCTCTGTGATCGCATCCAGTGTAGCAACATTCTTTGCCGAGATATCCTGCATACTGCGGTCACTTGTCTTACCGATCACCGATGAAAACAGCACATTCACAACGATATTAAGAATAATGAATGCAATGACGGTAAAAATTCCGAGCATTATACTCAGACGTTTGTTAAGCCTCATGTTCCGGATCCAGTTCGATATGGATCTCTCATTTGTCTTTCTCATCTTGTTTCTCCCTGCCTATTTTCTTTATTCGCTGATCGTCAGAATAGTATCAAAAGATGTATTTTCCGGTCAATTGCTGTAATTACCCAAAAAAACCGCACAAACATGCCATTTTTATATAAGGCATGTTATATCGCGGTTCGCCTCAACAAATACGCCAAATTCATCGCTCATTCTCAAATGCTTTTGGATTTTAGTTCTAAATAAATCCCTTGTTTTATCACAGTTTCTTTTTCGATATTTAAATTTGATTCTTGTTTTTTTGAACTAATCGAATTTTTTCCTTTTTTGCACCGAATTTCATTTCTTTCTTCATCGGTGCATTTATTATTCTGTTGTGATTTTGTTTGCTAATTTACTGGAATTCCACTGAATTTTATCGAACCTGACCGCCCCGGCAAGATGCTTGCACAGGCGGATCCGACCGAGCCCGGCCAGATGCCTGCACAAGCGGAGCCGACCCACGTTTTGATGGGAGGCGGAGCGCGCTGCAATCGCATCGCAGGCGGGCGAAGGTAGGCGAACGTGTTTGCGGAGGATGCCTCTGCCTTTTGTTGTTCTATGTGCGTCTGTGTACGCATCTCGCGCTTAAGATGCAAATACCGCGAATAGCAGAACGCATCCTCAAGCAAACGATCGGAGCCGACCAAGCCCGGCCAGATGCCTGCACAAGCGGAGCCGACCCACGTTTCTATGGGAGGCGGAGCGCGCTGCAATCGCATCGCAGGCGGGCAAGGGTAGGCGAACGTGTTTGCGGAGGATGCGTCTGCCTTTTGTTGTTCTGTGTACGCCTCTCGCGCTTAAGATGCAAATACCGCAAATGGCAGACCGCATCCTCATGCAAACGATCGGAGCCGACCGAGTCCGGCCAGATGCCTGCACAAGCGGAGCCGACCCGCGCTTCTATGGGAGGCGGAGCGCGCTGCAATCGCATCGCAGGCGGGCAAGGGAAGGCGAACGTGTTTGCGGAGGATGCCTCTGCCTTTTCTGACAAATGCTCTATTCATCCTGCAGCTAAAAGGCAGAGATCGCCGATTGGCAAATCGCATCCTCATGCAAACGATCGGAGACGACCGAACCCGGCCAGATGCCTGCACAAGCGGAGCCGACCCACGCTTCTATGGGAGGCGAAGCGCGCTGCAATCGCATCGCAGGCGGGCGAGGGTAGGCGAACGTGTTTGCGGAGGATGCGTCCGCCTCCTTTTATGTATGTTTCGTGTTTTACACAAAGCAAAAAGAGCACCGCCTTTCAGCGATGCCCTCTCACGATATATCTTCAAAACTGCTTACTGATTGAAATACTCCGACTTTTGAAACCTTCTGGATAAGCCCTCGACCTATTAGTGACAGTCAGCTGCATGCATTACTGCACTTCCACCTCTGCCCTATCAACCTCATACTCT
>NZ_JONJ01000033.1 GCF_000711825.1 [Clostridium] aminophilum DSM 10710
GAAGGTATATTCCTTCGATGGCCCGGTGGCTCAGTTGGTTAGAGCGCCGCCCTGTCACGGCGGAGGTCATGGGTCCGAGTCCCATCCGGGTCGTTCTTCGACAAGAGTTCGCGAAAGCGGGCTCTTTTTTTGTTTCATAGGAAATTTCCCCGAAATTCCCTATGAAACAAAACGCTCCGCGAGGATGCGTGCTCTGCTGTCGCACATCAATTCTTTCGTTCAATAAATTTTCATAATAATCCCCCAAAAGCTATGATAGAATAGAATTGACTTCCGATTTTTACACGAGAAGGAGATGATTTTCTATGGAACTGAAACTCGAGACCGATTACATCGAATACCGTCCGGGGATGACCCTGACGGATGCATTTTCCAACGATAAAATCCCGATGCTTCAAATGAAGCACTTAAGACAATTGGATTTCCCGATCACCCGGCGCATTTCCTACGAGCGCACGGTGGATGAATTTCTTTTGCAGCTGGCGGTCAACGACGCGCTTCGCCCGCTGAAAGAACATGCTTCGATGGTGATTCTTCTGGATGAACAGGGGGCGCTGATCGAGGATGAGGGCCGGTGGAGTCTTCTGTTTACGCCAAACCGGGGAGAGCTTGTGACTATGACCGATGACGCTCCGATGTATCCGGTGCTGAAATCGCTGCTGGAAAAAGAAAAGGAGGGAAGTGTCTGCTGTGTTGATGTTCCCCAGCGCAGCCTGAAGACCATTGTCTCCGGCATTTCTCCGTTCTGTATTCTCGATGAATACTGCAAGAAGCAGCCGGGCCGGTATCTTTCGGTGGCGGAGCGGATCGTCTTTGAGGGGCCGGAGGAGCTGTTTTCCCATGTGCCGGTTTGCCATTATGGAAGAATGTCGACGGTGGACCTTGAGGAAATTGAGAACTATCACTCGATCCGGGCGCTTTTTGAAGACTATATCTATCTGTACGATCACGACGATGACATGGAGCGTCAGCAGCCGCTTTCCGTGGCGGTGTTCGGCCCTCCGGGTGCGGGAAAATCGTTTGGTGTGAAACAGATTGCCAAGAGCTGCGGAAGATTTTCCATCACTTCGCTGAATCTTTCCCAGTATTCTTCCGCATCGGAGCTGTTTGAAGCTCTGGGTGAGGCGCTCCAGAGCGAGAAGAACATGATTCCTTTGGTATTCTTCGACGAATTTGATTCCGAACTGAACGGCGTCAGCCGCGGATGGCTGAAATATTTCCTTGCGCCGATGCAGGATGGTGAGTATACCAGAAACGGCCGCATTAACCGGATCGACGGTGCGGTATTTGTTTTTGCAGGCGCAACAGCCACCTCGTTTGAGGAATTTCTTCCGAAAGATTCGGAAGCGGAGGCAAAGTTCCGCAAGGTCAAGGGGCCGGATTTTGTCAGTCGCTTAAAGGGGATCCTGAATATCAAGGGCCCGAATCCGACCGGAATTACCGATCGAAGAAGTATTATCCGCAGAGCGATGCTGCTGCGGGAACAGATTGTCCGCAAAGTTCCGGGAATCTGCGATTCGGAAGGCGGTCTTGTCAACATTTCCAAGGGACTTCTGAGTGCGCTGTTAAATGTATCCGAATACCGGCATGGATCAAGATCGCTGGAATTTATTCTGGCGATGAGCCGTCTGTCCGAAGTAAACCGTTTTACGCCGTCCTGCCTTCCAATCGATGCACAGCTTGATATTCATCTGGATGTAAAGGATTTTCGAAGTAAACTTGCGTTTGAACAGATGATGGGCGATCAGGTCAACAAATATGCAAAGGTTGCGCACGAGGCTTACCGGACCCTTCATCGGATGGAGGCAGTAAAGATGGGCCTCACGCCGGAACAGCTGGAAGAGGTAGAACGCGAGCCGGAGATGGCGGAGTGGAATGATCTGGACGAGTTTTATAAAGAGGGCCATCGCTCGCAGATTCGTTTTCTCGGTGAAAAACTTCAGGCATACGATCTGAATATCGGTCTTAGGCCGATTCTGCCGGGAGCCTCCGATACGATTCAGGAGCTCTATGGCCCGACGCTGGAGCTTCTGGCAGAGATGGAACATCAGCGCTGGGTTCGTGACAAGATGGCAGACGGCTGGACATACGGACCGAAGGATTCGGAGCTGAAACGCAGCCCGGAGATGGTGCCGTATGACGAGCTTGATGAAAAGACGAAGGAATTTATCCGCGTCAGCGTGCGCTATGTTCCGAATTATCTGAATGAGCTGGGATATGAACTTTACCGGAAGTCCTATATCTGACGCGGAATTCTCGAAACAGAGAAAATAAATCGGGGGATAAGCAGACAGGGAAGGCGCGGGCCGGTGAGCTCCATATCGGAAGAGATGCATTGAAAGCTCGTGAATGGTGAGCCGCTTCGTTAGGTGAAAAAAATTGGTGAAAAAAATTGGTGAAAAAAATTTCAGATTACAGTTGACTTTCATGTATGAATAGTGTTAAATAAAATCAGTAACAGTTACTGATTTTTAAAAAGACAGGAGGCTGCAGTTGCAACGATTGAATCACAGCAGACAGCGGGAAGCGATTATGAACTGTCTTGCTCACCGTTTTGATCATCCGACCGCAGACATGTTGTACCACGACATTCAAAAGATTTACCCGAAGATCAGTCTTGGGACCGTCTATCGGAATCTGAATCTTCTCTCGGATATGGGGATGATCCAGCGATTCAGTACGGGAGACGGGAACGAGCACTATGACGCGAATACACAGCCGCATTATCATTTTGTCTGCAGAGAATGCGGAGCGGTCCGTGATATTCACGTTGTGATGCGCAGCAGCATCATTTCGGAAGTGGCACCGTATGTGGACGGAAAGATTGACTCGGCGGCGACATTTTTCTATGGCAAATGCGGCAGCTGTCTGAACAGCAAAGAAATCGAAAACAATCAACCGGTTTCCGAATAAGGAGGAAAAGACTATGGCAAAATGGGTATGCAGCGTTTGTGGTTATGTTTTTGAGGGTGAGCAGGCTCCGGAGAAATGTCCGGTCTGTCAGGCACCGGCTTCCAAGTTTGTAATGCAGGGCGATGATATGACATGGGCTGCAGAGCATGTGGTTGGTGTTGCTTCCGATGCACCGGATGACATCAAAGAGGACCTGAGATCGAATTTCCAGGGTGAGTGCTCTGAGGTTGGTATGTATCTTGCTATGAGCCGTGTTGCATACCGCGAGGGATATCCGGAGATTGGTGAGTATTATAAGACAGCAGCATTTGAAGAGGCTGAGCACGCTGCAAAGTTTGCGGAGCTTCTCGGTGAGGTTCTGACCGACAGCACAAAGAAGAACCTTCAGATGCGTGTTGAGGCGGAGAACGGCGCTACTGCCGGAAAGACCGATCTTGCAAAGAGAGCGAAGGCTCTGAATCTGGATGCGATCCATGACACCGTTCATGAGATGGCTCGCGACGAGGCAAGACACGGTAAGGCATTCCTTGGACTGCTGAACAGATATTTCAAGTAATCTAATCATTTAAATAATGATATTGTAAATGAAGAGGGTGGGATATTTCCCAATGTCATTAAGTTAGTATTGTATCCCGAGGCTGAAACTTTAAAGAGGGTGCTGAAATTGTTCCGGCATCCTCTTTTTCCATGTCTTTTTCC
>NZ_JONJ01000034.1 GCF_000711825.1 [Clostridium] aminophilum DSM 10710
TTGACCGTCCGGGAAAGCCCCAATCGCTTTTGTACGGCGCTTGATTTCCCGGTTAACCCGTTCTGTTGTATTGTTGGTTGGATCTTCGGTTGGATAGTCCATGTATGTGAGCGTCTCTTCGATGCCTTCTTCAACTTTATGCGCAGCTTGGGAAAGCTTCATTTCACGAAGCTTTTCAGCAACAGCGGCTACTTTGGTGCGTGCCGCCTCCTTGCTTTCCTGCGCATGTATTGCTTTCAGCATCATAGAGACAGTTCGCATCTTGGTTCTTGGCGTGACAGTAAATACATTTCTGTAGAAATGTACGGTGCATCGCTGATAGCGTGCATCAGGAAAAACTTTCGGGATGCTCTCCAGCATGCCGAGGCATTTGTCTCCAATGATGAGGCGAACGCCCTTCAAACCTTTTTCTTTGAGCCAGACAAAGAAGTTTTTCCAGCTTTCATGATCCTCTTTCATGCCTTCAGCGGCACCAAGAATCTCGCGGAAACCTTCATTGTTTACGCCGATTGCCACAAGGACGGATACATTCTGGATTTCTCCGCCCCAACTGCGTTTAAGGTATACTCCATACACATAAACGTAGGGGTATTCTTCGGTAAGCGGGCGTGAACGCCATTCTTCAATGTGTTCATCTGCCTTTTTGTTGAGGTTACTGATCGTTCCGGGAGAAACCTTGCTTCCCCAGAGTGCTTCTGTAATATCCTCGACACGGCGCACGGAAACACCGGCCAGATACATCTCAATGAGAGCTTCTTCGACGGAACATTCACGACGCTTGTAGCGTTCGATGATCGCTGTTTCAAACTGAATTCCCTTTAGTTTTGGGACCTTGAGTGTGACATCGCCGGACGTAGTCGTAAAATTTCTCTCATAATGCCCAGAGCGGTACCCTTTTCGATCACCGGAACGCTCGTATTTATCAGCATTTACAAGCTCATCGGCTTCGTGATCAAGCAATGCATTGAGGTTTTCCTCAACACTATTCCGTACCAGATCTTTCAGATTGTTCTTTATGAGATCTTCATTAAGCTGTATAATGTTATCAGACATAGCTATTGTCTCCTCGGTGGGTTTGGTGTGGTAACTTAATTTTACCGACGGCAATAGACTATGGCTATTTTTTATATGAAATTGAATTTGCGAAACATATTATACGTTATCCTTTGCATTGTCACTCTGCTCACGGTTGGAATGATGTGTTAGGGAGACACGACGGTCTTTTGGACGTATTCATTGCAGCTGTCGCCGGAACCGTTGTGATGACAGCCCTCTTGCTGAAGCTATCCTCGACCACATCAAGCACGATGCCTACAAGATCAACATCGTTTCGTCCGATCCTGCCAACTACCGTTCCATGAGAGAGGTTTATGGATTGGATCCTGCACTGAGCGAATAATGAAACTCATTAACTGGCGTCCCCATCCTGGAAAACTATTTCTCCGGGATGGCGGCTCCGCCACACACACCGGTTTCCTTATGTCCGGACTCGCGGTTTCCGGTCCTCCGGACAGGCGGTTTCACCGCATCGGTATATCCAAAGAACACAATTATTACTCGCAAACCCGGATATGGATACCTTAGAAATCATACAGGCTTTTATCGAAAAACCAACGTATGATTCAAGCAATCGCTCCTTGAACTCGATCTGGCACGTTCTGATATCACCTACAAGAAAGCTCAAGCAAAGTATGCTAATCTGATCCTGTCAACTACCGCTCTATGAGAGAAGTATACGGACTGGATCAGTCACTGAGCAAAAATTACAACTGAGCCATTGACGACTGACATTATGACGATCTTATTCCACAGGATGGTGGCTCCGCATTCGTCAGTTTTCTGATTATCTTTCTGTTGACAGTCGTATACTTCTTCTCCGGGCAAGGCAGATCATCGAGAAGGTTCTTGCGTTACTTGGAATATAGCGGTAAAAATCCCTCATTTTCAATGATTTAGTGTAACTATTTTGCAAAATTTACATATCAACATATTTCCCAAGAACTTTGTGTAATTCATCAGTAAAATAAAATGGCTTGATTGTCTGAGCTGGATTCAAGTTTTCTTTCGTTATCTGCTTAGTATGTTCAAAATTTCCAAAATCATGCAACGCACGCTGAACATCTCTTAGATCCATTTTTAATTCTTTGGCAATATCCCTCTGACGCATGCTTCGATCGTACATCTTAATCATTTGATTCAACAATTTATCACACTTCTCGCACATTGTTCTTCCTTCTTCCTATAATGTCAAGTTGCTATCGTAAAGATTTAGTCGGATTTAGAAAAATACAAAAGGGCACACCTCTTTGTGATATGATGTTAAGCACGAACAAAACACATATACAAAGAAAGCTTCCCATGTTTTATAGTATATAGCATTTCGAAGAAGTTAGCATCAATGTTTTTCAAGAGGCAGTGAAACCCCTGTGTGTCAGAATAGTTGTCAGTGAGTTTCCCAACCTCTTGAGGAAGGATTATCTCAAAGAAGGAAAGGACCTACCAACTTTGCATTACAGCAACGAACTGAAGGAAGTCCTACTCCGCAGGATGCTTCCACCAAACAATGAATCGATTCACAAGATTGCCAGAGAAGAAGGCATTTCTGAGCAGAACCTCCGTAACTGGAGAGATAAGGCTCGCGCCGAAGGCATTGCTACACCCGGAAAGGATGCGGTCGCTGATGAATAGAGCACTCAGGATAAATTCCTGATTGTCGTTGAAACAGCTACCATGTCTGAGGTTGAGCTTGCCGAGTATGCCCGCAAGAAAGGACTCTTTGTCGAGCAGATTATGGCCTGGCGAGATGATAGTGTCAATAATTTTTCGCAAATTCATTTTCACCCGTCGGCTCACCATCGTTAACTGACTGCAGACTGATCGTCAACCTTGCGCTGAAGTTC
>NZ_JONJ01000035.1 GCF_000711825.1 [Clostridium] aminophilum DSM 10710
GACGGTTTCCTTCTTTTGTACAAAAGGCTGCAGACCGGATCCTTCAGCTGGCCGCGATCCGATCCGGAGGCTCTTGCCATCACACAGGAGCAGTACCGGATGCTTATGCAGGGGCTTGAAATCGTCCCTAAACACCCGATCCGGGAAAGCAGGCCGCAGGAACTGCTCTGATCTGTTGTGTAAAACAGAGAACTTTTTCAGAGCTGTCAACACTCCTCAGATGCCGGCCAGATGCATCTCCCAGGGGCCTTTCTAAGGTAACTGTATAGTTCCATGAGCCCCTGTAGGCAACCTTTTTTGTTCTTTGAAAACAGTATACGAATGTCTGTGCAGCACCCACATGCGGTGTCTGGAGCATGGGCAAAATGACGGTGCCGGAAAGAACGTAAATTCGCTTAAAACCGCCGTTTCCTGTATAATAGATACAGTTGATACAGGAGGCAGCACATGCAGACCGGGTTTACCAAAGAACAGCTCGAAAGGCTGGATAAGGATCTGTTGATCCAGCTTCTTCTCTCCCAACAGCAACGACTCGCGGAGATGGACGAAAAACTCCAGAAGATCCTTGAGCAGCTGGCGGACAGTAACCGCCGGCGGTTTGGACGTTCCACTGAACGAATGGATATCCCGGGACAGATGACCTTCTACAACGCGAATGGCGAACTTATCTATCTCCTCAACGATGCTGAAGCCATTGTTGATCAGGATGCTGCATCAGAGCCGGAAGAAGTTCCTGCAAAGAAACGTCCAGGTAAACGAAAAGGAAAACGCGAAGAGGATCTTCAAGGTCTTCCCGTTATTCCTGTTGAACACACCATGTCCGAAGAGGATCTTCAGTCAGCCTTCGGCGCGGAAGGCTGGAGACGGCTTCCGGATGAGATCTACCGCAGGTATCATTACGTTCCCTCAGAGATCAAAGTGGAAGAACATCACGTAGCAGTATATGAAGGCCTCGCCAGCAAGACAAAACTCAAAGCGAAACATCCCTCTTACCTGTTCCGCAACAGCCTTGCGTCACCGTCCATCACAGCAGCGGTTATTGACAAGAAGTATGACAATGCGCTTCCGCTGTACCGGATCGAGCAGGACTTCAAGAGGCGGGGCATCAACATCTCCAGGCAGGACATGGCGCACTGGATGATCAATTGCTCCAATCAGTATCTGAGCCTGCTTTATGACTACCTGCATGAGAAGATCTATGAGTACCATGTACTGCAGGCAGACGAAACGCCTGTGCTCGTCACAAAGGACGGCAGGGATCCCGGGTCAAAGAGTTACATGTGGGTTTACCGTACCGGGGCCTCTTATCTCGAGAACCCGATCGTGCTGTACGAATACCAGAAGACCCGGAACGCAAGCCACCCGAGGGAGTTCCTGAAAGGATTCCACGGGATCTGCATTACGGATGGATACCAGGTCTACCACACGCTGGAAGCGGAACGTGAAGACCTGAGGATCGCAGGGTGCTGGGCGCATGCCAGGAGGCGTTTCGATGAAGCGGTCAAGGCAATGCCAAAGGACCAGCAGAAAGACAGTATCGCGTACCTGGCACTAAGACAGATCCAGTCGATCTTCCACGAAGAGAAGATGCTTGCGGATCTGCCGGCTCAAGAACGCCAGAAGCAGCGGGAACTGCTCCTTCGCCCAAAGGTGGAGGCTTATTTCGCATGGGCAAAGCAGAACATCGGTAAGGTGTTGAAAAACAGTAAGACCTGGAATGGACTGAACTATTCCATCAATCAGGAAAAATATCTGAAAGTCTTCCTGGATGACGGTGAAGTACCGATGGATAACAATGCTGCTGAGAGAACGATCCGCGGATTCTGCATTGGCAAGAAGAACTGGGTCATGATCGATACCATCAGTGGAGCGAAAGCCAGCGCTGTCCTATACAGCCTGGTGGAAACAGCCAAAGCGAATAACCTTAAACCCTATGAGTATTTCAAATATCTGTTGGAGCAGATCCCCGAGCATGGTGAGTTCGAAGATAATTCCTATCTGGAAGATCTTCTTCCGTGGTCAGATAAACTGCCGATAGAATGCAGACAATCGAAGTAAAAGACTGTTTCAGCCATCCCTAAGTGGGATGGCTTACTGTTAACCAAGCACCCACTATTTACCGTTTAC
>NZ_JONJ01000036.1 GCF_000711825.1 [Clostridium] aminophilum DSM 10710
GTTGTGCGCCTAGCGGCGCACGTTTCTAACGGGTTCAAGTCCCGAATCCACCCGGTAGTGGGAAGGATATAGCCGAAGGCAAGGGTGTCCGCCGCGAGGTGGAATCTGAAGGAAGCTGGATGTGGGGAACATACTAACCCACGGGCAAATCTCTGGTCTGACGTACAGAAATCTCATACGAGGTTATGCATGAGGGTAAGGCTGCAACACAAGTCGAAGCCCAATAACTACACGGAATCATGCATGATAAATGAGGCAGATGGATGGAGAGGAAGAAACGTGTGGTACCTAGGGAGGTCTGTGTGAAACGCTCTGAAAGGAGTAACCACCGTACAAGGAAACGAGGCGGTGCTGAACACGCAGAAGTCAGCAGAGGTCATAGTAGGGATATGGACATGGAAACATGGACATGCTAACCGAAGGACCGAATCAGTAGGAGTCTTAAGTATGACCGAGAAAGGAGGAATGACCGTTAATGGCAGAAAACATGGATAATAATGGCTGTTTGCAAAGAGATAGTGCGGAACACGAAGGGTATGCGAAAGCGCTTAGGTCATTCAATCGGATATGGAAAGAAAGAGACAGTGCACAGCCGAAACTCTTGGAAGCAATACTGTATAAGGATAACTTTAATAGAGCGTATAAAAGAGTTAAGGCAAACAAGGGAGCGCCAGGTATTGATGGAATGACTATCGAAGAGGCACTTCCGTACCTTAAGGAACATCAACAGGAGTTAACTGATCGCATATACCGCGGCAAGTATACCCCATCGCCAGTCAGGCGAGTTGAGATTCCAAAACCGGATGGTGGTGTGCGCAAGCTTGGTATACCCACCGTGATAGACCGAACACTTCAACAGGCAATAACTCAACAGTTAGTGCCAATCTATGAACCGTTGTTTGCGGACGGAAGCTACGGCTATCGTCCTAACAGAAGCGCAAAGGATGCCATACAGAGGGTAAAGGAATACGCAGAACAAGGCTACACATTTGCGGTAGTCCTAGATTTATCAAAATATTTCGACACCTTAAATCACGAAATCCTAATCAATCTCCTTCGGAAGAATGTAAAGGATGAACGTGTAGTACAGCTCATAAAACGCTATCTGAAAAGCGGTGTAATGGAAAATGGAGTGGTCATCGATACAGAGGAAGGTTCACCGCAAGGGGGCAATCTATCACCGCTACTTGCTAACATCTACCTCAACGAGTTTGACCAAGAGTTCCTTAAGAGGGGCGTTCCGTGCATCAGATATGCAGATGACATCGTGCTTCTTGCGAAGAGCAAAAGAGCGTCTGAAAGACTCTTGGAAAGCAGTACGAGATATCTCGAGGAGAAACTGAAACTTACAGTCAATCGTGAGAAAAGCCGTACTGTCAGCGTGTTTGCAATCCGAAATTTTAAATTCCTTGGCTTTGCATTGGGAAGGAACGGAAGTGGCATTTATGTCAGGGTTCATCCAAAGTCATGGAAGAAGTTCAAGTCAAAACTGAAAGATTTATCTTCCCGTAAGTCTGTACAGTCCATCAAGCCGAGTCTTGAGAAAATCAAGGTATATGTGAGAGGGTGGCTTAACTACTACGGGATAGCAAGCATGAAGAAGAACATCGACGACATCAATGGATGGCTCTATCACAGAATCCGTATGTGTATATGGAAACAATGGAAGAAGCCCAAGACAAAGGTGCGAAATCTGATTAAGATGGGTGTGCCCGAGGACTTGGCGCATATGGCTGGCAACAGTCGGCGTGGATATTGGTTTACCACACATACAGTCGCAGTCAACATGGCGATGACAAAAGAAAGACTGATAAACAGTGGCTTCTATGATTTAGCCACAGCCTATCAGTCTGTGCACGTCAACTATTGAAAGCGCCGTATACCGAACGGTACGTACGGTGCTGTGAGAGGACGGGAGCTAATCACTCCCTCCTACTCAATT
>NZ_JONJ01000037.1 GCF_000711825.1 [Clostridium] aminophilum DSM 10710
TTTTGTTTCATAGGGAATTTCGGAGAAATTTCCTCTCCAATTAATCAAGTGTTTTTTTGTGTAAATTCATAGATTTTTATTCATCCTCAGATTGAGTGATTGCTTGGTTATGGACTAATCCTTGCCTAAATTGACAGATATATAGGTTTTTTGGGTACTCCAAATAAAGCGTCGTTTGATTACGATTTAAATGGCCTCGATGTATACCCATCCCTATATGGCAGCTCACCTCTCATGTCCAACAGGATCAGCCTCTTTGGGCGTCCTCACTTCCTTCGTTCTGCCTATCCATAACCAGGGTGCCAGCTCAGCTATGACTCAGGATCCTTGTCCTCCGGAAATGTATTCCTGCTGGCTACCAGCTCACTCTTTGTAAATTACCGATCCAAAACACTCCTTACTACAGCACCTATTGGTGGACGCTTCCTGTAGTACACAGATCATTGGTTCACGCCGCTATGTTTGGCGTTTCTCTCGGATGCTTAATGTCCTCAAGCATCTTTGATGCATCATAATCTATCCCTTTTACTAGGATTACAAAGAAAACTCTTATGAGTTTACATGCTACAGCTATGATTGATTGCATCTTCTTTAACGGATTCGATTCCCTGGTAGTGTAATAATTGTGGATCTCTTTGAATTCTTTGCTCTTGCCAACCACTGATACTGCAGCTTGTATGAGCAAATATCTCAAATGTTTGCGTCCCCTCTTACTTATCCTGGTCTTACCATTATGTTTTCCAGAACTATCTGCCACCAATTCTAATCCAGCAAGCTTCTGCAGTTCTTTGGCACTATCAAAGCGCATGATGTCTCCTACTTCTGCAATAAACCCTGCTATTGTAATTACGCCTATCCCTTTTATCTCAAGAAGTTTCTTTACATTCTTGATTCTAAGGGTAAGGTTCTCAATCAGATCATTGATCTGTTTAAGACGTTTTTCATTTTGTTCATGATCCTCAAGAAGATCTCGAATCTCCATTCTTGCTTCTACAAGACCTTCTCTGTATCCAATGCTGTTCAGTGCAGCATTGTAGATAACCATTGCCTTTTTGAGACCATTAGCACGAAGTTTTTCTCTTTTCCATATTTCTATAATTCCGTCTATTCCCAACTTAATTACATCTTCGGGTATTGGAGCTTCTTTCAAAATCAAAAGCCCACCTTTGGCATTTATCTGCCTGTATATGCCTTTATATTCAGGAAAGTATACACTAATCCATCTATATAACCTGTTTTTTATCCGTGTCTGTTCCTCAACAAGCGTAAATCTACGATTTGATACATTCCTGAGTTCAGCATATATGCCTCGTGGCATATATGTATAGTAATACCTTCCTTCTCTCACAAGCCCAGCAATAATTCTTGGATCCTTGCAATCATTTTTTGAAGGACTGTTATCATCTAGTTCTTTCGATTTATGTACATGATGCGGATTAACCATTACAAACTTTATACTTTTTCCGCTCATGTATTGTCCAAGATTAAACCAATAATGGCCTGTGGGTTCCATTCCTACAAGAGTTTCGGATAAATGAAATCTATCCATCAATAATCCGATTTCATTATAAAAAGTTCTAAATCCCTCTATTGAATTTCCAAAGCAAAAAGGTTTTTTTGTAAGCTCAATCCCCCTCCAATCAAAAGCTCTAAAATAATGCTTTTCACTACCAACATCAATACCAACTACCATTGTCTTTTCTGTTACTTGCCTGATTTTCTTGTTTTGTGTAAAATTCATCTGTAGATACCTCTCTTATTCTGTTTATTGCCAACTATGCTAGGGTCAGCAATTACAGTTTATCTGAGGTATCTTTCTTTTTCTATAAATTTACACTTCTATCCACACTTTAAATGTTACAGGAAGCTATGAAAC